>NZ_JAJERH010000046.1 GCF_016919725.2 Virgibacillus sp. AGTR | reverse complement strand
TCAGTTTTTCTTAAATAATGAAAATTGCAGGCACCTTCTTCTTGTAAAGTAAAAACGTTCACGTAGGAGCTTTAGCTGTTGCTAGGGTTCTAGGCTCATGCTTTTGCTTTCCTATGGAGACGTTGATGAAAGGAGGGGGACTTTGCTCATAGTCGAACATAAGCATTTTTTCTAATGTCAGATAACGGATTTTTTCTTGAATGTACGGATTCACTAACAAGTGTGTTAGATAAAGGTTATCGCATTCCCCTATATACGCGTCTATTTGCGAAGGAATATATGGTTAAATAAATTGCTAGGAATAAGATTGGTAAAGTAATATATAGCGGGATAACTTGCATTAGACCGAGAATATTTAAAAAGAAAGCGACAGCTGTTAATAATAAAAAGAGAAGTGGCTGAATAAATTGTTTCATCCTATCACCTCTATGTAATTTTTTTACGCTTGTAAATCGTATGTAGTGAGGAGATCATTTAGAAGTGACATTTTTGTGAAATCATGAACATACTACTTGAAAGGTGTAAAGTTACTTGGTATATTTATATTGTAAGTTAAATACAAACAAAACCCCTTTGTTTGATCATGAAACTTTCTCCCATCCCCCTTTGTTATTACAAAGAGAAAAAAGGCTATACGCTGCCCCGTATAGCCTTTTTTTATATATAAATAATAATGAATAATGACATTAGGTTAAAAAAGTCTTATAAAAGATTGTTGATTAATCATCATATTTCCAAAAATCACCATATTTCACAGGGACTCGAACTACTCTCTGCTTAAGCTGTAACTTCTTCATTTCTCTTTCCGCTTTGGCCATGGACCAATCATAGACCACGGCAATCTCTTTTGTTCCAACTGTTTTATAGAAGGAAAGAAAACTTTCCAATGGCGGCTTTTCCGAAGGGATTGGCTCTTTCTGCAAAATCTCTCTAAGAATTCGAACATAAATTTCATAAGGGTAGAGACCTGATATTTTAATCCCTTGTTCCTCTGTAACTTGATTAAAGAAAACAATCGTTGGAATAAAATCAACTTCCATTTCTTGCGTTAACTTTAAATCACATTGAAAAGCCTTCTTAGCTGATGATGAGTACAAATCGTTTCTGAATTCATCTGTATCCAAATTTGCTGCTTTTGCACATGCATAAAGCACTTCTTCGTCTGATATATCTTGTTTATATAAAAATGCACTCTCTTGAATTTTACGAAGAAAAATACGACCTGCTTTTTTCCCTTGTAATTCAGCAGCTTTGATGGCTAAGGATGCAATCCACGGATAAGGGATCGGATTTTCAGTCCATAGGTCCCCATCACAACACATACCAGTCCGTTTCGCTGTTTTTTCCCATATATCTTTTATTTTTCTAGGACGGTCAAATTGGTCTTTATTCAATGTATTTAGGTGTCCACTAATAATTGGACGTATAGTGAAAAAACGGCCGTATTCCATAGACAGCTTTTTTAAAAATGGCTCTAAAGCCCAGCACTCAGGACAAAGTGGATCAACAAAAACATAGATTTCAATTGGCTTCTGAACAAAATCAAAAAAGCTATATTGCTCCGATGTGTTTGATTGATAGGAGGATGTAACTCCAGAATGATCCCAACTCACATCGATTCTCCTTTCTCCTATTCTGGCGTGTTCATCATGTGGTTTGCAGTTAAGGTTAATTTTTCAAATATAGCTGTGCGATAGGGTTCAGCTATTTCTGCTTCTTCTAGTGCATGTGCCATACAATCAAGCCAAGCATCTCTGCGGGTAGGCGTAATCTCAAAAGGTAGATGTCTTCTACGTAACATTGGGTGACCACGCTCTTCAGCATACAATGATGGTCCACCCAAAAATTGGGTAAGGAAAAGTTTTTGTTTATGGATTGTTTCTGTTAAATCTTCTGGAAAGATTGGAATTAAATCTGGATGCTTTCCAACACGTGCATAAAAAGCTTGCACAAGCCGATCAACAGAAGCAAAGCCACCTATTGCTTCAAAAATGGTTCCAGGTTGTTTCATTCTCATTTTCCCCTTATTTGTTTCTATTTATTGTAGCAACGGAATGGGAAGTGGGCAAATAATCTGATTAGAATGGCTAGGTGAATGGACCCATAATTGGTTAATAATAGCAGAAAACTAAAAACGAGCTTTTTGTTTGTATTCTATTCTATTCTATTCTATTCAAGGACATGGCAAATAACTCTTTTTAGTCTAGAATGAATCACTATTCTACATAGTATTTAATGTTGAGAAAAAACGCTTGATTTTATTTGGTGTATCTCTTTTGGGAATTCGATAGGAAGTCAGCAGTTCATTAAATTTCGCTAGTCCATTTTTAGTAGATGTTGCCTCTAGTTCTAGCTCATAATCCGATGTTCCATTATACGTGCTATAATCAAGTACTAGCAAAATGTCCTCTTTCTGTACTTCTCTTCGTTCTGTTATCAAACTGCCAAAATAACTAAGAGATGATAGTGAAATTCCTAATTCATGTAATTGTGCAGATGTTTCAGGTTTTTCTACCATCTTTCCTCTAAAACATGCTTCTGCCTCTTCTTTTGTTATAAAGTCATGTGTTTCTAGTAACCCTTGCGCGTGTGGTTCTTTAAGCGTTAAACGATAGAAACCATTTTTTTCTCGAATGCGTAGAGCACATCCTAACTGTTGCAATGCAAGATCCTTTGTTTCAAAATAGTAGTTGGTCTGTGTGTCACTATAAGCAGGAAATGGTATTTGACTTAATAAGCGGTGGTACTCTTGTTGGGTTAATAAATTTTTAAATTCAATCTCTATTTCTTGTGCCATAGTTACCCTCCACGTGAAAAAATAAGCTATTATTGATTATCGCCAATTTGCTACAATTTTGCAAAGATTAGTCATTGATCAATTCTGTGATACAATAATAGAGGCTTAATATTTGTGATAAACAATTAGGTGGTGTTGCATGTGAATTGGAAAACAATACTTGCTCCATATACGCAGGTTGTTGAAGAATTAAAGGTTAAATTAAAAGGGATTCGTAAACAATTTGAATATGATTCCAGACATTCACCAATTGAATTTATAACTGGCAGGGTAAAACCAATCCCTAGCATCCTAGAAAAAGCGGAAAATAGAAAAATCCCATTAGAGCATATAGAAAGAGAAATTCAAGATATCGCTGGTGTACGAGTGGTTTGTCAATTTGTAGATGATATCTATACCGTTGTAGAAATGATTCGAGCAAGAAAAGACTTAACGATTATTGAAGAGAAGGACTACATATCTGCAAAAAAAGAGAGTGGTTATCGATCGTATCATCTAATTATTGAATACCCTGTGGAAACAATTGATGGAATGAAAAAGTTACTCGCAGAAATCCAAATTCGAACATTGGCCATGAACTTTTGGGCTACAAATGAACATTCTTTGAATTATAAATATAAGGGAAGTATACCTTCAGAAATTAAGGAGAGATTACAAAAGGCGGCAGAGGCAGCTTTTAAACTGGATGAGGAAATGTCTATGATCAAGCATGAAGTTCAAGAAGCACAGCGAATGTTTCATCGAAAGTAAGTAAACACACTCCTTGTTCAAGTCAAACTAGAATAGTAAAATTTACATATGAATTTAAACTACATACATCAAGGAAGAGGGATGTTGAAATGAAATTCGCAATTGTGTCAAAAGGAGATGCGCGCTCCGAACAAATTAAAGGTACAATGACACAGTATTTAACAGATTTCGAATTAGAATATAATGCAAATGAGCCAGACCTTGTTATTTCAGTAGGTGGAGATGGGACCTTTTTAGAAGCTTTCCATACGTACGTTCATCGTTTAGGTTCAACTGCTTTTATCGGTGTTCATACCGGACATTTAGGCTTCTATGCAGACTGGGTACCTGATGAAGTGGAAAAATTAATTATTGAAATAGCTAAAACGCCTTTTCAGGTTGTTGAATATCCTCTCCTTGAAGTGATCATTCGTGCTAAGTCCGGTGGGAGTGAAGATCGGTTTTTAGCATTAAACGAAGCAACGATAAAAACTGCCGATGGCTCTGTTGTATTTGATGTAGAAATTAAAGGGGAGCATTTTGAAACCTTCCGTGGTGATGGCTTATGTGTCTCTACTCCGTCAGGCAGTACGGCATATAATAAAGCACTGGGGGGGGGGATAATTCATCCTTCGCTTGATGCAATCCAGTTAACGGAGATGGCATCCATCAATAATCGTGTATTCCGAACTATTGGATCACCACTTATTCTACCCAAACACCACACATGTTTACTAAAGCCGATAGTAGATCGAAGTTTTTTAATTGCTATCGATCATTTTACAACGAATTATACGAATGTAAAATCGATCCAGTGCCGAGTGGCAGAAGAACGAATTAGATTTGCGAGGTTCCGCCAATTTCCATTTTGGAATAGAGTCAGGGATTCCTTCGTAGCTGATGATAATCATTAATTAGAAAGAGAAGCGAAGTCATGGAATGGAAAATAAAGAACGTACATCAGGATATGCTCATTCGAGATTACTTACGTGACATACAAGGATTTTCAAGACGAATTGTAAAATCCATTAAATTTGATGGTGGAAGTATACTTGTTAATGGTACTACTCAAACGGTCCGTTATCGATTACAAGAGGGGGACAGGCTGACAGTCCACTTTCCCCAAGAAAAAAAAGGTAGCCTTATGCAGCCAGAAGCGATTGAACTCTCGATTGTATACGAGGATGAAGATATTGTAGTTATTAACAAGACACCAGGTATGGCAGTTATCCCTTCCATTCATCATCCAAATGGGACAGTAGCAAATGGCTTATTAGCTCATTATGCGAAGCAGAATGTACCTTTTACCGTTCATATCGTAACACGTTTAGACCGAGATACATCTGGTTTGATGCTCGTAGCAAAGCACCGATATAGTCATTCGATTTTAGCTGATTCACAACAACATGGTGAAGTAACGCGGAAATATCGAGCAATGGTGGAGGGGAAGCTAAAGAATAAGCATGGTACCTTTCGTGCTCCGATCGCTAGAAAAGATGGATCAATTATTGAACGAGAAATTAATACGAAAGGAAAGTCGGCAATAACACATTATATAGTAGAGAAAGAGTTTTCGCACTATTCATTAGTCTCTGTTCAATTAGAAACAGGACGTACCCATCAAATTCGTGTACACTTCTCTGGAAATGGTCATCCACTTCTCGGAGATACGTTATACGGAGGCGCTACAACCACCATTTCCCGGCAAGCATTACATTGTAATGAGCTTTCTTTTAAGCATCCAGTAACAAAAGAATGGTTGGAATTTTATTCTGAACTTCCCGTGGACATGGCTGCTGTTATGAAAAATAGCTGAACTTTTCCTTTACAAATGGCTGTTCCGATGGAACGGCTATCGTTTTTTCCTCAGGAAGTCGAAAGGCTGTTAGCTTATTTCCAAATACGCATCCAGTATCGATATTAATCGTTTTCTTCATTAATCTGGGTTCTATAACAGGTGTATGTCCATATACAATCCATTCATCACCATCGTAGTACTGTGCCCAATCTTTTCGAATCGGTCGTCCATCTTCGTGCACTTCACCCGTGATATCACCATATAATACAAATGTTTTTACCTTTTTATCTGTTCTTCCGATGAGGGATTCCTTAATTCCTGCATGAGCAATAATTGCGTTTGCTTCTGGTAGCTGTAAGTAGAGAGGAGCCTGTTCGTATAACGTCATAAATTGCTTACGAACAACCTCTTGTTGCTTCTTGGTAAGTGATTTATATTCAGCAACAGTTGTTTCTAAGCCATGTCGTTGCTGAACTTGATTACCTAGAAAGTAACGGTATAGTTTATTACAATGATTACCAGGTACATATAAGGCTTTCTTATGAACGATAGCCATCTTATAGACGAGTTGAATGACAGCGATTGACCTAGGACCGCGATCGGTAATATCTCCAACAAAAATGGGAGTTCGTTGATGTGGATGAAGATAAATTTCATTTGTTTTGAAATAGCCTAGCTCGATAAAAAGATGCTCCAGTTCATGTAGGCAGCCATGCACATCACCAATTACATCTATTTTCATTGTAAAATCTCCTTGATTTGTTCGGTTATTTTGGATATGATATGTTGCGGGAATAATCGCATTACCTTAGTTTGAATTGTATCATATTATATATACGGAATTTCATTTACAAACAGAAGCTTGCTTCAATATTGTTAGAAATGATGATAAGGGACCATGACTTCATGTGATTTTTGTTTGATTGTAAACAGACAGGGTAAAATGAAGTGTAGGAAATAAAAAGGATGTGATCGTATGGAATCCAATAATCGATTTGATAAAGAATACGAAGTACAGTATGAACAGCATTGGGAGAAACTACAACAGGCACTGGATGATGATAATTTAGAAGGATTTCGTAGCGAGTTTTTAGACATGCATCCCTATGATCAGGCTATGTTTTTTATGGAACAGGAAAAGGCGATTCGTCTGCAAATATATACGTATTTATCTCCAGAGGAAATTGGTGACATTATGGAGAGTATGGACGAAGAGGATACACAGGTTTTAATGGCCGAAATGGATCCCCGCTTTGCATCCATGGTGCTAGCAGAAATGTCTGCTGATAATGCAGTGGATATTCTGAATGAGTTAGAAAAAGATCAGGTTGCTAGCTTTTTAACTATTATGGATAAAGAAGCCGCTGAAGAAATAAAACAATTGCTACATTATGAAGAAAAAACTGCTGGTAGTATCATGACTACAGAGTTTGTAGCAACGTACAAAACGTATACTGCTCAGCAAACAATGCAGCAGTTAAAGGAGGATGCTCCTGAAGCGGAAACGATCTACTATTTATATGTATTGGATAAGGATAAGCGCCTTGTAGGTGTTCTGTCTTTACGTGACTTAATCGTAGCGAATGAAAATACATTGATAGAAGATATTATGAGTGAAAAAATCGTAGCAGTATCTGTAGGGAAAGATCAGGAAGAAGTGGCACAGATGATGCGAGATTATGACTTTCTTGCATTACCAGTCGTTGATTTTCAAGATCATTTACTCGGTATAATAACCGTCGATGATATTTTAGATGTAATGGAAGAAGAAGCAAGTGAGGATTATTCTAAGCTTGCAGGGGTATCTGACATGGATAAACCCCATGATAATGCATTTGTTTCAGCACGGAAGCGATTACCATGGCTTATTATCTTGTTATTTTTAGGTATGTTTACAGCTAGCTTAATTGGTCGTTTTGAAGAAACATTAAATCAAGTTGCAGTGCTTGCGATATTTATTCCATTAATTGCAGGTATGGCTGGAAATACTGGGACACAGGCACTGGCTGTTGCTGTCCGAGGCTTGGCAAATGGTGATTATGGCAAGCAAGGAAAAGCGAAGCTCGTTATGCGAGAGGCTTGTACAGGATTAATAAATGGTATTGTATGTGGTCTCGTTATAACGCTGGTTATCTATTTATGGAAGGACAGTATTTATCTCGGATTACTTGTAGGTATATCTATTGCAGCAACTTTATTAGTAGCTACACTTGCAGGTGCACTCGTACCAATCTTAATGGAACGTATGCATATTGATCCAGCAGTAGCCTCAGGACCATTTATTACAACTATCAATGACATTATATCAATCCTCATTTATTTTGGAATGGCAACTGTATTTATGGGGTTCTTAACATGACATCACTTTCAGTTAAAAATGTAATAGGTAGTTAAGAACGAATTTATAACAGTTATACTTGCATGAGCTGGCTTGCACATCGATTTCAGCTTTCCTGCCATATGGAAAAAGCAGAAAGAGATTGCTTTCCAGAATAGAAAACACTTTTTTCATCTGTGGTTAGGTATCTAGGTGAAAAAAGTGTTTTTTAAGTTGGACAACAGCAGTGTTTAGCTATAAGTATGTGGTTACATTTGGTACACAATCCTGAAGCTAAGATTAGCTTATACGAAAATTTAAACAACACATTTCTAGATATGGGTTCATATAATGGGTTGAGGAATGATATAAAAGGAGAGGTGAGGAATGGGAAAGAAGTATGCAAAAAACCCTTTGCTCTTTATTCATCAGCCTAAGGAAGTAGATAAAAAAGTACCCATGCAGCATATGTATGTTACTCCAAAAGAGAAAAAAGAAAGTAAACCAGATCATCAGGAAACTGTAAAGAAGTCGATAAGACACCGAGCATTTGCCGAACAAGATAATGAATCTCAAAATGAGAGCGACTTATACATGAATGACACAGATTCCGAAGTTGAAGACAAAATGGAAATGACGGAGGAGGACATGACAGAACAATCCTTGAATAATAATGGTGATAAACAAAGGTTTAAGGATATGTCTATCGAAGAGAAGGTTAATTATTTTGTGAATTCTCCTAGCTATGCACCGAAACTAAAGTGTGAAATTAGGACGGAAGGTAGAAATTATCGAGGTGTAATAACAGGTTCAGAAGGAAATGATGTATATGTTCGTGTAGGTAATCGGTCATCAAGTACAAAAATCTCTTTAGATGATATTAAGCACATAAAGCTATTAGGATTTTAACAAAACATCAAAAAACTGGGGAAACTCCCCAGTTTTTTGATTCATTCTTTAGTGTATTGCATTAATTGCTGGTAGGCAAGTTACATGACAGAAGCAGCTTAAGTCAACCGTCATACAGATGCCTGTTGTACATAATGGCTTTGTATCTTGATCTACTGGATCTTTTGGATCACGATCATCATCACGTGGGTCTCTTAGTAGTTCTATTACTGCACAGCAATCATCGGTTACCTTCTTAACACGGAAGAAGAAACTTCCAACTATATCACCAATATCGCTTGGATGAGCTCCGAATCCTTTAAATGGTTTACAAGTACCTTTACAATATAAAATGACAGGTACTGTATCTAGACCATTGCCGTTATCTGTATCTCCCAAGAGATCGTTAATGGACTGTTCGCAGCTTGTGTCACAGCAATTCTCAATGACATCATTTTGTGCCTCTACGATTTCCTTTAAAATATCACATACACAGTTGCCTGTATCAAAATCTTTTCCACAACCCATGAATTATTTCTCCTTTCGATTATAATTGACTCATTTGTCTTTAATAGAATATGTCTGATCATTAGGATTGTGTGGGCACTCACACTAATTATTGATTTCGATTTAGGGTTATTTGCCATTTCATCGTAATGAGGACATTTATATATTTTCTGGGTAAATTCCGGGCGAATGACTATACCTGACAGTGTTGTTAACATAGACTAATAACGACCATACGTATAGAGGGAGGAAAGCAAATGTCTGAAAGAAAACAAGTCATTCATGTGAAAGATCTTGTGATCAAGGCAGATAATGTCCATATAGAACCATCACGACCACAAAGACCATCACGTCCATCTCGCCATCGAAGGGATCCATTCTTCGGTCGTGGACATCGTGAGATAGAGGAATCAGCAGAAAGTGAAAGCTCTGAGGAATATGAACATGACAGAAGAGAAGAGCGACATGATGATCGTGATGAAGATGATAGAAGAGAGCGTAAAGATGATGATCGGGGAAATAGAAGAAATTTCTCTTGGTTTTAATTTCAGATAAAGCAGCTGAATAAATAGCTGCTTTTTTTATTCTAAAGTCAGATCATGCTTAGTGGAGGATAATAATGAGGATACCAGAGCCTAAATGGATGAAGCATTTTCATGATATAGAAAAGCATCTAGGAAAAAACGAGAAGTGGTTACAGTTCCCAGAGAAAAAGGCTAAGAATATAGAACAGGATATGGAAAAATGGAACAATGAATTTTTGAAGATGATTTCCAATGTAGAAGATATAATAAAAGAATTAGAGAAAAAAATGGAAGAATAATTGATAAACAGGAATATTGTTATCGCCAAACGGGTATCGTTAAAGGATAGGTTAAGATCAATGTTAACATAGAAATTAATTCTTTAATTATCTGAATGTTTTGTGCGGTTGGGTGGGTAAATGATATACTAAGTAAAAGGGAGAGATGGTAATGGGATATATTTTGCCAGTTCAGCATTATCAATATCAACATTATCACCAGAGAGTCGAGACAAAGCAGCAACGAATATTTTATATAGAAGAGCCATTTAAAGCACTACTTGATAACAAACATCAAGCATTAACCAAAAAGTATGAACGGTTTTATCGACAAGGCTATGACCGATATAGCATAAAGCAGATTGTATATCCAGAACCCTTTATTAAGCTCACAGCAAAGGGAAAGTCTGTTGATAAGGTTATTTAACATAAATAGATGCTCAGCATTTTCACTATCTGCTAAGCATCGAATTTATGGTGTTCTCTATTGACGAAAGGAAGGATAAATAATTCTTGCCCCTTCATATATTCTGCATAAAATACATCACTGACTTTTTCATAGTCCTGTTCTTTTAGTTGTTCATACAGCCAATCTTCTGTTAAATTTTTTTCTTTTAGGTTGTCATAAATAATTTCTCCGTCATTAATTAACGTAGTTGCCAAGTTTATTTCTTGAGGGGAAACATGCAGGTCTTGCTTATTCGGCATTTGATACGGAGGCTTACGGATAACCGATATGGTGCCGTTAGTTTCCAAAAATGCGAATTCCACCTCTCGTAAGGAAAAAACATCTTTTGTACGAAGTAGACTTTGTAGTTGATTTACGTCCAAGCTGTTTTTTTTCATCACATCTCGAATTAATTTTCCTCTGTAAATAACAAAATCTGGTCCACCTTCTAATAACTGACGCGTACGTTTGAATTTCTGTGTGATCACTTCTGTTACATAGATTAACGAGCCCCAAAGTGTAATAACAAAGGCAATTTCAGGAATGCCTGCTTCTTTATCAAATAACGCATTTCCTACTAATTCACCAAGAATTAGGGCAGAAATAAAATCAAAGGGAGTTAACTGTGTAATTTGAGTCTTGCCAAGAATTTTCGTTAACACAAATAAGGATAAAAACCCAAATATTGTATCACCTAACATCTGCAGATAAGAATCCATTCATCCTGCCCCCTTCAAACAATATCATCCATTAGCATAACCTGTAATGGGAAAATCATTCATGATAAAATGGGACGTTACTGAATTGTAAAGAAACCATACAAAAAAGAGAAATAATTTATTATAAAGTACTTTTGGATTGGGGAATTTAGCTGGGTGTATTAATGCAAATAATAATGTTTAACTTTCACCACAACCTAAAATATAGACACTTTCCGCGGACACGCCTTTAGTTAACTTGGCAGAGTGGATTCTCAGAAGCATGCCTTTTTTCAAAAGAGTCACTAGCTAGGATGAAAGGGCAAGTGTATCCATAATATTGATTATTTCAACCTGGACGATAAAAAACCGAACTACTATCGTGATATGATAATCGATAATAGTTCGGAAATTCGTTTTCTTCATTTTTTTGTCTTGTCCTTGATTTTTGTTAGAGCTCTTTCACCATCGTTACATGAGGGATGCCAGCATCCATAAACTCACCAGATATGGTTTTATAGCCTAATCGTTGATAGAATTTTTCTGCATGTGTTTGACCATTAAGCTTTGCTTTATGATAGCCTTTTTCTAGAATGACAGCTTCCATTGCTTGAATAAGTTGTTTTCCAATCGCTTTTCCACGATACGTTTTTAGTACGCAGATGCGTTCTAGTTTTCCATAACTGTCTACGAAGCGAAGGCGGCTAGCCGCAATTGGCTTATCATCATCGTATACGACGAAATGAGTGGATGATTCATCATGTGCATCTAATTCTTCTTCTGGAGGTACGTTTTGCTCATCAACAAAAACAACTGTCCGCACATAAAAGGCTTGTTCTATTTCCTCTTGTGAGGTAACTACTTTTATGTTCAAACTGGTTCCTTTCCGAAAACAAAGGAGTCATGAACCGTCCATGAACCGTTATCTAATTGATACATAAGCTGGAAGCGATCAACCTCATCTTCAATTTGGATATTTTTCATTTGTAGACTACCAAACACATCAGAATATTCGTCATGCGAAAGTTTTTGCGCAATCGTAATATGTGGTACGAATGCATATTCTTGATTTTTTGGGAATTTCCCTGACTGCATCTTCTCGTATAATTCAATAAGCTCTTTAATCGGTTCAACTTTTAGGTATATCGTGTTTGTTACAGGAGCAAAGGTGCTCACTTTATTAATGTTTATCTTGAATGGTTTTGTTTCATTTGCGATACGTTTTAATTCAGTAACCAATTCCTCTAATTGATCATCATCATCTACTTGAAATGCTTCTTTTAATGTAATATGTGGAGGAATTAACGCATAGTGCGGGTCATAACGCTTTCTATAAGAATTTGCTTCATCCTGTACGGCCTTCGTTGGGAAAATAGCGATACCATATTTCATTATAAAACCTCCTATTTTAATCAAACGTCTTATCTACTAGTAAATACTCGTTTGTTAGATATACTGGATTTTTTAGTTACCCTTTATTATAACAAAAAATTTGGCAAAATAAGAGATTTTTTTGCACTATCTGAAAAATTGCTTCCAATTTTCCTAGTCGAACATAGTAACTAGTGCACGTTTCATATCCTTTTGCCAGTATTTCCATGTATGTTCACCAGCTTCCAACTCATGATACGTATAGCTTGTTCCCATATTGTGAAGGGTTTTGTGTAGTTCGCGGTTCGGTGTGACAAAATCCATTCGTTGCCCATCTGTCGTATCAACAGCTGTTTCTTCGGTACCAATCGTATGATAAATATCAATAGCATCAAGTTGCTTAGCTTGTGCCGCAGCCTGTAATACAGTTTCATCCACGTAGGGGGATTGCATAATGACATTTCCAAACGTATGCGGATAACGAAGTGCGGTCATAAATGCCAGTGTCCCAGCCAAAGAGTCTCCCATCAAGGTCCTAGACTGACCCATATGATAAGTAGGGAGGAGGTCATCCAAGAATGGGACAATTTCATTTACTAAAAATTTTGTGTAAGATTCATTTTGTTCACCGCTTGGATGGTATTTCTCCCGACGATCATATTTATTTTGATAATGGATTCCCACAAAAATGGTGTTCGTCATATCCTCACTATCATGTAGTCTATCGCTTAACGTCGCTATTCTACCCATTTGGTAATAGTCATTTCCATCTTGCATGATGCAAATATGGTATTTGTAAAGTGGAGAAAATGATTCTGGCTGATATATCTTTAATGTCATTATTTCGTTTAAGTACTTACTATTTATTTGTTTCTCCATCATTGTTCCTTTTCTTCCCATGATTCCACCCCTTATATTGTATCAATATTCCCGTTGTCTTAATTAGTAAAACAAAGTTAGTTGGCATTCTCCAATAGTTGGCCAGTAAATAGTTGATGATATTTCCCTTTTTGGGCAAGAAGTTCTTCATGACTTCCTTGTTCAATGATCTGCCCATGCTCTAACATAATGATTTTATCCGCTTCTTGTATTGTGTTCAAACGATGTGCTATAACGAAGCTTGTTCGACCATTCATCAGGCGTTTTAGTGCATCTTGAATTTTCAGTTCGGTAATTGTATCAATATTACTAGTTGCCTCATCAAGAATTAAAATCGAAGGCTCAGCTAGTAGTGCACGAGCAATAGTGAGTAGCTGCTTTTGTCCTTGGCTAATGCCGCTACCTTCTTGATCAAGCACAGTATCATAGCCATTAGGTAATTTTTTGATAAAATCATGTGCGTTTGCATCCTTAGCAGCTTGAGTCACTTCTGCATCCGTTGCTTCTAGTCGACCATAGCGGATGTTTTCTCGTATCGTTGTATGAAATAGAAAGGAATCTTGCAATACAAAAGCCATATGTTTTCTTAGACTGGATCGTTTTATGTTCTTAAGCGGGATACCGTCTAGACGAATTTCTCCTTTGTCATAGTTATAAAAGCGTGATATAAGGTTAATGATGGTTGTTTTTCCAGCACCTGTATGCCCGACAAGCGCAACTGTCTCACCAGACGCTGCTTCCAAATTGATGTTATTTAAAATGATGCTTTCTTCGTATCCAAATGAAACGTGATCAAAGACAATATTACCATTCGTACGATCAATGCTTCTGGCAGTAATTTCATCTGCTTCTTCCTGCTTCTCATCCAATACTCCAAATACTCGCTCAGCACCAGCTACAGCAGATAAAAGAATATTAAATTGATTAGATAATTCATTTAACGGGCGAGTGAACTGCCGAGCATATTCTGTGAAAATGACAATGATACCAACAGTGATTTGTCCTTGTATCGCTAAAATACCACCTATTAAAGCAATTAGCCCAAAGCTAAGGAAGTTAAGCATGTTCATGACCTTCGGAATGAATCCAGAAAACGTTAGTGCCCAAAATCCTGCTTTATTTAAATCCTTATTACGTGTCTCAAACTCTTGCATAACTCGTTTCTCCTGAGAAAAGGTTTTGACAATATGCTGTCCAGAAACAATCTCTTCGACATAGCCATTTACTTCACCAAGGTTTTTTTGTTGCAGTTTATATAATGGGCCAGTTCGCTTTGTGATCCAGCGCATGCCAATAAACATTACCGGTACGATTGTCATTGTAACAACTGTCAATATCGGACTGAGATATAGCATGACGCCAATTGTTCCAATTAGCGTAAGGACACTGGAAAATATTTGGATAACTGATTGATTTAACGTATTATTTACATTGTCAATATCATTGGTAATTCTACTCATTAATTCACCATGCTGCCTTTTATCAAAATAGGCGATTGGTAGATGATGGAATTGATGAAACAAATCGGATCGTAATGCGTAAACAGTGTTTTGGGCTACGCCAATCATCCAAAAATTTTGTAAGAAGATGGCTAGCGAATGAAATAAGTAGATAAAAACAAGCCAAATTAACAAAGCGGCTAATCCAGCACTTTCCTTCGTAACAATAAAATCATCGACCGCCATACCAATCATATAAGGACCGAGTAGACTGAGGCTAGAACTTGCAATAACCATCAGAATAATTAACGTAAGCTTCACTTTTTCTCTTGCAAGATAAGCCCAGATTCGTTTTATTGTACCAGCCGTGTCTTTTGCTTTTTTATTACTCGTTACTTGAATTGTATCTATTGGGATTTTTTCATATTGAAAAGGCTGCTTTAATTGATTATTTCGCATTTGCGTACTCCTTTCCAAATTGCGACTCTACTAGGCGTTGATACAGTTCAGACGTTTCCAGTAATTTCTCATGGGAACCAATGGCTAGCATTTTGCCTTCATCCAGTAATAAAATACGATCTGCACGCATCGCTGTAGAGATTTTTTGCGTTATAATTAATGTCGTACAGTCATAACTATCGATTGCAGTAAGTAAATGTGATTCTGTTGTTAAATCAAGGGCACTTGTACTATCATCTAACATCAAGATCTTTGGCTTACGAATGAGTGCACGAGCAATAGATATGCGCTGTTTTTGCCCTCCAGATAGATTTACTCCTTTTTGTCCAACTCGAGTAGCATATTGCTGATCTAATTCCATAATGGTATCGTGTATTTGCGCATCCTTGGCGGCTTGCGTAATCTCTTCAGTTGTTGCGTCGTTTTTTCCCCAAGCAATATTGTCCGTAATTGAACCAGTAAATAGCAGTGGACTTTGTGGAACATATCCAATGCTACCACGTAAATGATCTAATGAATAAGCTTGTATTTCTTTATGATCAATTTTTATCTGTCCCGTTTTGGCGTCATATAACCTAGGAATCAATTGGAATAATGATGTTTTTCCTGCACCTGTTGAACCAATCACTGCAAGGCGCTCTCCGGCTTCCACAGTAAAGCTAACGTGATCAATCACCTGTTTGTCACTGTCTGGGTAAGAAAAGGAAACGTCCCGAAACGTGATAGAACCATGATTCACCTTTAAGGTGGTATCCGATTCATTGGTATCTTTTAGGTCTTCCTTTAGGTGAAGAACTTCACTGATGCGGTCTGCGGAGGCCTTCATCCTAGATAAACCCATAATGATAAAGGTGAACATCGAGATAGACATCGCTACTCGCATGGCGTAGTTTACGATTGCTACTACGTCACCTACATTGGTTTCCCCAGCTATGGCTTGAGTGTTTCCAAACCAAATAATAAAAATAAGGCTTAAGTTCATAACGAATAGTAGCACTGGCATAGATGATTCCACAAAACGAAAAGTGAAACGAGTGCGGCTCGCGAGCTCTTTATTTGCTTCTGTAAAGCGAGTTTTTTCATGGTTTCTTCGGAAGAAAGCCTTAATTAATCGCATACCTGCTAGATTTTCTTGCATGACTCGATTGACGTTATCTATACTTTTCTGTACATTATTAAACAGGCGACTGGCTATTTTTAATACCCATAAAATAAAACCAATTAATATTGGAACAGTCACTAGAAAGATCAGTGCAAGCTTTGCGTTGACAATAAATGCCATCGTGACACCACCAATAACAATTAGAGGTGCTTTGGACATAATTCGCAATATCATAAATATAGTATTCTGAATTTGCCTAACATCATTGGTAAAGCGTGTCATTAAACCAGATGTAGGGTATTTATGCAAATTTGCAAAGGAAAATTCCTGAATCTTTGCAAATAATCTCTCTCGGATATCATGGGCAAATCCCCAGCTAACATGGGACGCATAAAATGAATTAATAATTCCAGCGATAAATGCAGTGAATGCGAGACCAATCATAATACCGCCCCACATCACAATATTTCCAATATCTTGATTTACCACACCATTGTTAATCATTTTCCCCAGGAAGAAAGGAAGTAAGAGCTCAACCGCTAATTCAATTAGCATCAGCATATAGGCGAGAATAGCAGGGAGCTTATATGGTTTTAAAAAAGATAAGACTGTTCTCACGATGACCCTCCCCAAAGTAGTTTTCTACTATTATAAATGGAAAAAATTTTTTTATCCAACATCCTATTTCGAGTGACGAAGGAATTTGGAGGTTTGATCATCTTTTACGGGGGGATGGAGTATTTCAGAAAAGAAGTAATTTGAAAAAATTATAAGCTAGTGGCAGGTGTTTGCGAATAAACGAAAGTAATAAAGAATAATACAATTAGTTTAATTATTATAATGGTTAATTCTCAGAATGCGTGAAGTTTATTTACATGTTTATATAGAAAAATTTGAGTAACTATATTCATCTTTTTTAGGGAGCGTATACCAAGATAAATGTAGAGATATAAATGATAAAATTTGATAGCAATTGAACTACACTCTCAATTCATTTTTAATACGATTAGTATTGTCTATTAAAACAAGAAAGAGGCTGTATTAATTTATGTTGTAGCTAAATTTTAAAAGTAGAGTTCAGAATTAAGATTTTCACATTTTCTTAATATATTAATGTTTGGATTGGAAGAAATATCACTTACTTTACTTGGCAACGTTATAAAAAGTTTATAACCTAAAAAGAAGTGATTGACAGAATAGAGGAAGAGACAGTATATTAATAGAGTAACCAGTATTTATTAATGCGATTCCGTAGCTCAGCTGGGAGAGCGCCACCTTGACAGGGTGGAGGTCGTTGGTTCGAGCCCAATCGGAATCATACCTCGCTAAATATCCGTATAATCATGCGTTGTTTAGCGTTTTTTAATGCGGTGACTTAACGGTGACTATTACGCTGACTTAGACGTAGGGTGGCTGTGCTGTTTTCCGACAAGGTGGCGGTGATTATTCGTATAATTTATACGGATAAGAAGCGATGATTGTGAGTGAACCAGGCGGATTCAGAACGAAAGGAAAGCAGAGAAAGAGTGGTCGATCGGTACGTAAATCTTCGAAAGATGACCTCGACTACTTGTTCCGGATATTCTACGAAATTAAAGTATCGGAAGGACGTTCGGCTAGAACGTTGAAACAGTATGACGAAAATTTTCGGTTTTTTATGTCGTATTTAGAATCGAGAGAAATTCCGAAATCTATTGGTAAGATTGTTAAATTCGACGGACATGAGTATAAAACTGTAGGGTTAGCGACCTCTATTATTAA
This sequence comes from Virgibacillus sp. AGTR, assembly GCF_016919725.2. Classification (GTDB taxonomy): domain Bacteria; phylum Bacillota; class Bacilli; order Bacillales; family Amphibacillaceae; genus Virgibacillus; species Virgibacillus salarius. The sequence continues at coordinate 14,769 of NZ_JAJERH010000046.1, read as the reverse complement.
TACGCGACTTAAAACTTTGCGTGTATTCTTTTCTACGATTCAAGACGAAGATTACATTTTAGGTAATCCGATGAAAGGCGTTAAAAATTTAAAAGAAGATGTTACAGATATAGAAGTTATAAATACGGATGTAATGCGATCATTACTTGCTGCGCCAGATCAACGATATTTTCCGGATTCAAATTAATAATATATACGAAAGTGTTTTTTTCCTTAAAGAAAGCTAGTATGTGAGAAGGGAGCTTTTTTAATGAAAAAACCTAAAAGTGCTTATGGCCATGCTCCAAATCAAGATCAATGTCATAACGATCCCGCTGTAGTTGATAATGTAATATGCTCAAAAGAAGTGAAAAAAGTAGCAGATTTGGATATCCCCCCTTGCCTTATTACCTATCCCTATTGAGATCGGTCCTGAAGGAACATTAACTACTAAATTGACAATTACAGTTGATTCAAGTGACATTTTCCAAAATATTATTCCTCTTAAAGATATGTTCGTTAACATTGGATATGTTCCTGCAACATCTCATCTCTCCTTTTTCATATCCATTAAAATATTTCATGGAAGTCCATAAAAATTCCTTCTCAAACGTTTTTATCTTAGGAACAATCTTCAATTATTTGACATTTTTCTTGAATAAACATCATTTAAAAGGGTAAATAATTTTCATTAGAAAGTATTATTTATGTGTGGATTGATTAAAAAGCCCCTCATAAGAGGAGCTTTTTAAGTTGTGTCGGTGTGACATTGTGGGTAAGTGTTTACATTATATACATAATAGTATTAGTGCGCAATAATAAGCTTAGTAAGAATTTTCCTTTTCAACAAACAATAAAATAAGTGTTGCTAAAGGCCCTAATAATAAGGAGAGCAAGAACCAATTTAAGCCAGTTCTGCTTTTGCCTTGTGCAATACCTGCATTAATCAAAGCTAGAGTACCCCAGCCTACAAAATAGCTTTCATCCATTATATAATCCCCCTCTTGAGTTACTGTAATCAACGTTGTTATAATTTTAGATGGTAGATAGGCTTTTTGCAACTGGATACTAATAAGCAAAGAATAAAACGGCCCTCACTTTTGTGGGGGCTTATCTAACCTCTTAACTCTTCGTATTTAATTAGTTTTTTAAACTCTCTATATACTTAATAATAATCCAGTGGTGACATCTATATAGGGAATCTTTATATGTGCAGTATATATTTCATATGTATTATACACCTTACATAATTGAAAGAGTATATTATTTTTAGAAGTGTTAATATATCTATATAGCATCAAAAGAACATACAGTGAAGGAGTAAATAAAGTATGAGGAAAAGATTTTGCATATTGATATTAGCAATTGTATTTAGTATAGGATTAGCTGGGTGTGAGAAATCAGAAGAATTAAGTAGTAACTTGAGTCGCTATAATCCATTTGCAAGTAAAACAGATGTGTATGGAGTGGTAACAGTAGAACCTACAAAAGATCCCATAGCAAAAGAACACGGTGATGATGTTAATTCATATGATTTAATTGGATATGATAAAGGTTTAAATGAAATTGATTTAAGTTTTAATTCTAAGAATAAGCACCCAATTGGAACATATATCAAAGCTATAAAAAAAGGTAGTGATACTCGAATGCATGATGTGACAGTCGTTAAGAAGGAGGATGTTCCCGAAAATATAGTAAATAAATTAAATGAACATCAAAAATAGCGTCCATTAAGAATGAAGGGAACATAATTAAAACGATATTGATTATGTTCTTGAAAATGTATTGCATTTGAAAAAGGAATACATGCAGGAATTACAAACAGGCTTTTATGGCTACGTTGGTACATACCAACTAGATAACATAAAAGTCTTTTATTCTGTTGAGGGAGATAATAGAGGCATATTAATTGAAATGTCTGGGAAAGGCTGTCGGCAGTTTGAAAGCTTTTTAAATTGGCGAAAAAAGACATGGTTTGATTTTTTTAATGATTGTTTAGAGTATAAAGGAACATTTACTAGATTTGACTTAGCAATAGATGATTATAAAACGTGTTTTAAGTTAAAAATGGCGAAGCCATATCAAAGTTTAGGAAGTCAGATTATAACGGTTCCTATTCAATTGAAGATGGTTCAACAGGCGGTACAACAATTTATTTTGGTTCTAAAAAATCGGAAGTATATTTGTGCTTTTACGAAAAAAATTACGAACAAGCTCTAAAAGTATAATAAGCTTTTGGAAGATTTCCCAGAATGGAATAGATATGAATTACGCTTAAAGAATGTTCGGGCGCCCCTCTTTTACTTATTGGGGAAGTAGAGGGGCTTAATGTAAGGTTGGAACAGTTCGTTATAGCTGTTTCATTTTCATTATGTCCCTAGCTTAATAACAGATTATAGTTCATATTTTTATCCTGCATAGGTTTCTAAAATGTGATTGTAGTTTACAATAATTTTACTATTATTAGATGTAGTAATTTCCATAGGGAATATGGCAGATATTTTATCAGAAAATATCCATTCTCTCCCTGGCTGATTAAGTATTATAAAAACTCCCTTTGATTTTTCTCCCATAAAATTAAGCGAGGTTGTACTTAATGGGTAATTATCTCGTTCATTAATTCCAATTGCCATTAATTTTTCCCCAGCACTTATAGCATCATCTACTGTAAGTCCTATTTCACTAATGTTTAAAACACCTTCTATAGAAAAAGGGCCTTCTCCTTTTTCAGCAATAGAGTGTCTTGAAATAAATTCCACTACATTACCGGCTGGATCGTAGAAGTATAGCGCATGAGCTGGGAGGTGAGAGAAATCTGCTTCATCCTCTCCATCCCTATCATTTAATTGTACTTTTTCTTTTACCCATGCTTTAGCTTCATCAAATTTATTAGCAAGTATATTAAAAGCAAAATGGTAATAGGGATACCCTTTTACGTTTTCTGAGGTAAATTCCAATTCACTTGATCCAATTGCAATTCGAAAACTATTTTCAGTCTCCGTAAGTAGAGGAAACCCGAAAGTATCCACATAGAATTCCCTCATTTTTTTGATATTATTTGTTTGAAGAGTTAATGTTTGAATTTCCAATATAAATTGTACCTACTTTCTGATGGAATTTTCTAAAGACTCTATCATCGTTAGTATACTATATATAGAAATAATTAAAAATACTAATTTCAAATCAAAAGGTATCACAAATCGTTATATAAAATATTAGAAAAAAACTACATTATCTTTTATATAGACAGCAATAACATAGTTACGGAGCGTTATATCCGTGTGCTTGAAGTAAATGAAAAGCGTATTTTGGCTTATTGTTACTATCGTAAAAGAGTAAGATACATTTAAGTTAGAAAATATCCTTTCAGCTGGACCAGTACGGAAGAAAGCAATGTAAAAAATAAGCCGAGGGGGCAGTTTTTTCATATTGTAAAAGCTTTTCAATTAATACGCCTATTGGAATATCCAGTGCAATAGATATTTTTAAAAGTGTGTCCAACCTCATGTTTTGAATCGACGAATTTTTTGAACCAAATTTGAAAATACGGATTCCCTTAAACCACTCTTTTTTGACAGAGAGTACCGAGTCATTTCACATATGATGAATTAGAAAAAGCTGATAATAATTCACCTAAACTTCGGGCTGCTGGTAAAAGTAAAAAGGATCAAAAATGAAAGTGAAGAAGCCCTGTTTTTTATTTGGATTCGTAATCCCTGAGGCTTTGATCGGGAGCTTTCTTTCACTCCTCACTATAACTTAAAAAAGAAATAGTGGGTAAGATCATCCGTCGATGACCTTACCCACTAATCTTAGTATGTTTTTTAGTACTTTTTTATAATTCTACCACGCCTTTTTTAGAACTATTTATATAATAATTGAAACTAATTGTATCATTGATTCTCGCACCTACTCCTTGTCCCCCAATAGAAACTCCTACTAAATGGTATCCTTGAAGTTTTACACGAACCCTTTTTTATCGCTAGAAATATTAGTGGTTTTAGTTTGTTGTTTCCAATCTACTGGAAATGATAAAAGTGAATGAGACTTTACATTTTTAATTCTAGAAAACTTTTTCTTCTTTCCACTTCCTGTGTAAGTATATGTTATATCAGCAGTAATTGTACCGGGTTTTAACGGATTACCGACTTTAAGTGCAACAGTAAGCCGTTTAGAACCATTTTCGGTTGTTGCTAGAGTTTAAAACCCACTAGAGTTTAAGCTATCTGAAATGCTAGATTGTTCCTCCAACACTTCTATAGCTTGTTCTAATTTCTATTCTTGTTCCAACTCCTGTAATGCTTTTTCAAAATCTTCTACACTATCAAACTCAACTATTGGTGTTCCTTCTGGCAATTGATCATTACTTACTATTTCAAAAATTTCACTTTCGTCTGAAATCCCTTTCAAATCATCATATACTGTACTTGAAGCAAAAACATTAGTGCTAAAGGTTCCAATTATAAACATAGATACAAGTAAAGATAAAAATATTTTCATTTTCATAGTTTATGTATTTAAATAGAGTATAATATAAAAGAAAAAATTTAACATACATATTTTTGTAAATGAGTGATACATTTGAAGAATAATAATAATGGTATTTTGATCACTAGTTTTTTATTAGTTTTATTCTTTTCTTTTTATTTTGATATTGGTCATCGTACTGAAGGTGAGTATCATTATTATGGATTCCCTGCTGATTGGTTAGTTCTTTTTGAAGGGGATCTCAGAAGTTTTAAACTATTAGGTATTTTATTTAATAGTGTATTTTTCTATTTTATTACCTTGTTGATCATTAAAATTTTTAAAAAGGTACTTCGAGTTATTAGAAGAATAAAATAAAAGATTAAAATATGTGGGTATTTAGTTAGTTAAAAATAAGTTAGGGAACGTCCTTACTTCACTTGGTGTTTTGAATCCTTATTTCTTGTCAGCATTGGGATGAGGATTCTTTTTAATATAGCGTTAGAAATTAATCCAGACGAAACTCCTTTACTTCACGCTACTCTTAATATACATCGAAAGAATATTGCTGCGTGACAACAGTAGCTGACATCACAAACAGTATGTCCCGTGTTGGAAAATGCATTGATAATACACCTATAGAAAACTTTTTTGGGCATTTTAAAGCTAGGTGTTATGACTTGAAACAATATAAAAGTTATGAGGAATTATTACAGGGTATAGATCGATATATCCAATTCTATAATGAAGAACGTTACCAGGAGAAACTCAACAGCCTGTTAGAATATCGATACAAGGCTGTTGAGTAGATTTTTTGTTTTTCACTGTCTATTTGATAGGGGAGCGGCCAGTTCAGAAACTTAGTTTTGTGAATATATTAAAAATGAAAAATCCAATTGTACTGCCTAATAGACTAAGAATAATATCATCGATATCAAATACACCTAACATTAACAAGTATTGTAATAATTCTAAAAGTGTACTGAATATAAGTGTAAAATTAAAAACAAATGCGTAACTATTTTTTATAATTAATGCTACTAAAACACCAAATGGAAGAAACGCCACTATTATGCCAAACAAATTATAAAACCATATGCTTAGATTATAACTACTGAAGCTACTTATATAATTTGCGATTGTGGAAAATGGAATCAAATTAGCTGAGCCTTCAGAATATCCTTTTAGGGTGATTAACGGATACTATAATATGAATAGATGTAAGAAAAATCAAGTATATTAATGTGGAACTTAATAATAACTTTTTTCTAAGATTGATTTCTATGAACATAATATACACCTCGAAATAATTTGCTCTTAATAGTATATTCACTTGTTTATATATATGAACAACTATTACACTGTATTGTGTCATTTATTTGAAGTTGAAACTAATATAATGGATGAATGTATGAGGAGATTCTCAGGTATGGTTATTATCTGAGTATTTTTATTGAATTGGTTTAATTAATGTAAAAGCGGCAAATAAATAACGAATGTAAACTTCATGTAAAGAAATTTATATCATGTTGCATTGAAAATAAATACAATATAAAATTAAAGCGTAAATCGATATCGGTTTTCGATATTATGGTTGTTTGCGAAAGGGGTAGTTAATTGGACAATAAGGTATTACGCAAGCTTTTTTTAGGTTTCATTCACATTCACATCTTACACCATGCGAAAGAAGAACCTATATATGGATCTTGGATGCTTGAAGAATTACATGAGCATGGATATGAAATGAGTGCTGGTACGCTTTATCCAATACTTCATCGAATGGAAAAAGATGGGCTTCTTAATAAAAGTGAAGTGAATGTTGAGGGGAAGATAAGAAAATATTATCGAGCTACAGATAAGGGCGTAGAGGTTCTTGTAGAAGCAAGAGCAAAAGCTTATGAGTTATTTAAGGAAATCAAATAAAAGGAGGCTGAATCTATGTCTGAAAATAATAAAAATAAAATTCAAACACTTATTGAAATAGTATTAACTTCTACAAAATTAGGTTTAACTTCATTTGGTGGACCAGTTGCTCATCTAGCTTATTTTAAAGATGAATATATTGACCGTCGTAAATGGTTAGATGATCGAACCTATGCGGATATTATTTCTATTTGCCAATTCTTACCTGGTCCTGCTAGCAGTCAGGTAGGTATATCTATAGGAATGATGAGAGGAGGGTTGCTTGGAGGGTTTATCTCTTGGTTTGGATTCACCGTACCATCAATTATTGTATTAATTATTTTTGCGTTAATGTATCAGACATTTTCTTTAGATGATGCTGGTTTCATACACAGCTTGAAAATCGTTGCTGCGGCAGTTGTCCTTCACGCATTAATAGGATTAAGAAAAAAGTTAACACCTGACAAATCTCGTTTAGCCATAGCTATAGCAGCTGCTAGTATTATGCTGATATTTCCATCTGCGTGGATGCAGATCGTAATCATTTTAGGTGCTGGTATGGTAGGGTTAAAATTATTTACTGATAAAGCTGAGTCAAAAGTTCAGCCTTTTTCTGTAAGTATTTCAAAAAAGCTCGGTTTGACTTCTTTAGGTATTTTAATAAGCTTACTTATAATACTGCCTTTGTTAAATAGAGTATCAGACAATCCCTTACTTAATATTTTTGATATCTTTTTTAGAGTCGGATCGTTAGTTTTTGGTGGCGGACATGTCGTATTACCAATGATTGAGCGTGAGGTAGTGCCAACAGGCTTATTAACAGCCAATGAATTTTTAGCTGGATATGGTATGGCACAAGCTGTACCAGGACCATTATTTACTTTTTCCAGTTACCTTGGAACGATGATGGAAGGTATAACTGGAGCTATTATAGCAACAATTGGAATATTTCTACCATCATTTTTACTTATTGTAGCAGCTTTACCGTTCCTAAATGAATTACGTCAACGAGCAACTTTTCAAGGTGTACTGATGGGTGTTAATGCTAGTGTTGTAGGTATTTTGTTAGCTGCATTTTATGACCCAGTAATAAAAAGCTCTATTTTTAATCCGGCTGACTTTGCCTTAGGTATTATATTATTTAGTCTGTTAAATATATGGAAGGTGCCGGCTTGGTTGATTGTTATAATAGGTGTTATAGGTGGCTATGTTTTACAGATAATGATACCATAATGATGTTGAGTACGAGGACTAATCATTAATTGCATTGATTCTAAAAGAGGCTGAGACAAAAGAATGAAGAAACAATTAAAAACGAGCGATAATTAGTTGAAATTAATTATCGCTCATTTTTTGATTAGAAAAATTAAATTAGCACCTGAAATAAGTGAGACTCCAGCGGGAACAGCACGAGTCCGAAGATCCACTTGGTAACGTATTTTTCTTTACCAAGTTAGCTGAGACCGTGCCCGCGGAAAGCGCGTATATTTTCACGGTGCAGCGATGATACTCCTATTGATAACCTGATTATTCGGATTTTAAATAAAGAAGTTGTGTTTTGTCTCAGCCTCTTTTTACTTTTATTACAAAAGTGGTATGAATAGAAAAACTCAGAATGAGAGCCTAATTACTAGTTACGATAAGTATGCCTTCCAGCAAATAGGCTCTAGATCTGAAATAAGTTTATCGTTAATTCTGTTTATCTAATTTATGAACTCCCCATTATGCTTTGGCTTTATATTTATTGATAATTAAAATAAGTAATTCAGTTATGATAACTAAAATTAGAGAGATACCAAAAAGAGGCATAATGATACCTAGAGTAATCATGAAAATGATAAATCCTGCCGATAGTTGAGTGGGCACTTTTGGTGGAGCTGAAAGTTCTCCTCTTTTTTTACGTGACAACCAAGTTTTGATTCCCCACAATATAACAAAAAGGAAAGCAAGACAAACTGTCAAATTTATCAGTTTATTTGGCCAACCGAATAGATGTCCTTCATGTAATGGAATTCCCCAAGTAAACCATTTTTTTAGTATTCCATAATCTTCATAACTCACATGTGATATTAAATTACCACTATATTGATCAAAATAACTAGTTATTTCATCGTATGGGCTAACATCTAATCCTGTTACGCCACTATTGCTAGCTTTTGATACTGTATAAACACCCTCTTCATCAGAGGGGTAAACAATAGAATACGGTTTAGAGATGTTTGATTTTTTAATTTCCTTCATTAAAGTTTGAACCTGTATCATATTACTGTTGTCATATGTATTCGTTTTACTAACACCATGATGTCCATGGGAGTCAGGTTTGTTCGATGTAGGAGTCTCATTTTCTCTTGTTGCCCAAGGAATTTCGTTTATATCAGAAGTTGGAGGTTCTTGTGTTAAAATTGGAACACCAATAGATGGGTTGTCGTGAGCCACTGTATTTATAATATTTCCCATAAAAGCAGACCAAGGCAACCCTGTGAAAATAATAATTACCATAGGTATTGTAATAATCGTGCCAATTAATGCATGCCATTTCTTATTTCTTTGACGAGTTGTTGATTTCTGTCTTCTCTTTAAAACTCTACTTTTTACTGTCATATATATACCTGAGAGTAATAAAAATACTGCCCAGCAAGCTGCTAGTTCAACAAGGTAATTAACTATTGTTCCTCCGACAAATAATGAACTATGAGTATTTCTCATTACATTTGAAAATGTGTATTTTGAATTTTGACTACCAACTATTTGATTATGATTATCTAAAAAAACGTATCTTTCTTCTCCAGCGTCATTAGTCATTGTTAAACGAGTATTATATGGATCATCTAGAACAATTATTTTTGTCACATCATAACCTTTGTATTGCTCTTTTGCTTTTTCTATACCTTGATCAATAGATAATTGCTCATTACTAGATCCTTCTCCAAAGAAAAAGTCTTTGTATACTACATTCTCTACATTCGTGTAAAATAAATAGCCAATTCCAGTTAGTGTTAAAGTTATAAGTAGTGGTGTGATAAACAGAGCAGCATAAAAATGCCATCTCCAAAAACGATTGTAATTTCCTTTCTTCAATAATACCCCCCCATTTATGGTTGGATTAATTTGTGATTTTATAACATATTATAATGTTATTTATAAAAATCAATATATAGAATGTATAACTATATATTAATTTAAAGGATTATTAGGTACAATGCATTTGTGTTAATTAATGTGAAAATTTGATGGAATATAACAGAAGCGTGGAAGATTGAATTCGTTTTTGACTCCTTTTCTACCATAAAATTTACGTAAATTTATTCTAAGGGGGAATATACGCGTGGGTAGAGATTATAAGTAGTGATAAGGGCCATACAAGCTCAATAAATACGAATTAGGAAGAGACCAAGCAGACGTACGGTACAAAAATACATAGGTAAAGAAACCCCAAAAAGCATGTATTATACAATATTCATGCTATCGATTTAGAAAAATTATTTATTATAATTCTTTGACTAAAAATAAGTACAGAGGAGGTGCTGACAATAGCGAAGAGCGAGTATCTTACTTATTCCTTTAATAAATACTAATATTACAGAATTGATTTCTATCGAGAAATAATTTGAATATAAGCAAAAAGCAGAAAAACGATTCCCTGAAATTCTGCTATAATGATTATGATGTAAAGTTATGGAGGAACTAGATGATGAAGTCAATAGAATTAATAGATAGCTTATTGTCGTGTATAGGAAATTATGAAATAACAAATGTATCTGAGGAAAAGCAAAACTATGAATATGAAGGGGTTAGTTTTAGTGTATTAGATTATAATTATCGAAGTCGTTTAGCTAAACTAACTCCAAAGAAAAAGGGATATTTTGTAGTGTTTTGGGAGAAAAATACGAATAATCAAAATCAAGCGTATTCTTATTATGAAAGTCCTAATAAAATTATTGTTACCGTTATAGATAACGAATTAAAGGGACAGTTTATTTTTCCAAAATCAGTACTACTCAAGCACGGAATATTAAGTAGTGAAGCTTCTAAAGGGAAGATGGCGATAAGAGTTTATCCAGCTTGGGAGAATGAACTAAACCGTTCTGCGACAAAAACGCAAAAATGGCAAATAAATTATTTTATTGATGTATCAAACGGAGTGGATAATGAAAGACTAACAGATTTGTATTTCTCCTAGTTATGTAAACCGTATTTCATTATTACTAGATTTTCACTCGGTAATAACGCTTAGATTGTCTTTAGATTAACAATATAGGTTGGGTCAAAAGATTCCTAAATAAATGGATAGTTATTAAATTGAAATGGACATTCTCTATAAAAGAAATGTCTTTTTTAATTCTAATTAATTCAAAAAATATTGAATATGTAATTCTATTAATATAGAATTAATCCAGGAGGCGATAATATGGATTTATTAACGACAGGGGTAAAACGTGAGAGAGAAAAATATACCGTTGAGATAAAAAGCTCTCTTTTGTGGGAATCGGCATTAGGAATAGCGGCTATTACGAACACATCCCTAATCAGTACTCTAGACCTTTCTGAAAAAGATTACGAGCTGATTAGCCAATCATTATCTAAAAACATGAAAGAGCAACTTGACTATGTCCAAGCAAACAATACATGGAAAACACTTCTACAAATTTTGCATCAAGAGGATTTCAAGGACTTAGCTTCTTTTAATAACTATGTAAAAAGCTTGTCTTCCATAGAATTAAAGTGGATCGCCATTCCCTATCTAGGAAAAGAAGGAGAAATATTAAAAAAGGAGCTTTTAAAAGGATCCAAAGATGCACTTAGAGAATTAAAGTACATAACAAAAGACCACACTTTCCTTCCAACATACCTTGAATTTATTCATAAAGTATCTATTGAGAAATTGAAGGCTCACTTGATTGAAGTTATGTCTGGTTGGTTTAAAGCAATTATAGAGCCTCATAAAGTAAAATTGGAATCTATTCTTTTAAGGGATAAAGCTTTAAAAGAAAAAATGCTTAAAAATTTTGAACCAGACCAGTTTGTAGAATGGGCAACAGATGGTGTGCAGTACCCTCCAGAGCCAAGTGTACATAAGGTTTTACTTATTCCTCATTATATCTATCGTCCCTGGAATGTCGAAGCTGACTTGGAAGGTGTAAAAGTTTTTTATTATGCCGTAGCAAACGAAAGTATTTCAGATAAAAGCAAATTTGTACCCAATAAACTCTTAGTACAAAGGTTTAAAGCGTTAGGAGATGAGAATCGTTTGAAAATCTTAAAAATGATCAAAGAAAATAATGTAACTCTTCAAGAGCTAACAACTAAGTTGCAATTGGGAAAAACGACTGTTCATCATCATTTGAAAATCCTAAAGTCTGCAAGGTTAGTTTCTCAGAGCTTAAATGAATATGTCTTAGTTGATAAAGCTATAGAGAATTTACCAATGGAACTCAAATTTTACTTAGAGAGTGAATAATAGAGGGGGAAGCTACATGGGAGTTTCGATTGAACAGGCTGAATCCAAGAATACAGTGCCTGAATTTAGAAAGAATTATCCTGTATTTAGATTTATAGGTGGAAACTTAATTTCTTTTTTTGGAGACCAAATTTACTTAATTGCTCTACCTCTAATTGTGTTAGCCCTAACTGGTTCGCCATTAAGTATGGGGATAGTAGCAGCATTAGAGAGACTCCCAATTTTAATTCAGCCGTTTACTGGTGTATTGGCTGATAATTTTAACCGGAAGAAAATTTTGTTAGTGTGTGACTTAGGTAGATTTTTAATGATAGGTATTTTAGGATTATTATATATAATGGATAACTTACTTATCTGGGAAGTCTATGTAGCTGCATTCATTGTTGGGGTTTTAACCCAAGTATATAATACGTCACAATTTGCTTCTGTACCTAGATTAGTACAGAAAAAGGATTTACAATTAGTGAATTCGATTAATACAGGGATATTTCAAACGGCTGTATTTATTGCACCAGGATTAGGTGGACTTCTGATTAGTATTTTTAATCCTGGAATAGGTTTAATTATTAACAGTCTTTCTTTCCTTGTGGGGTATTTCGTTATATTGAGTATTAACATAGAATCTAATTTACAAAACGAAAAACTTAGCGGCTTAAAGGTATTTGCTGATATTAAAGAAGGATTTCATTTTGTCATTCACCACAAGCCGATATTATATACAAATCTAGCTATGCTTATTTCAATATTTGGAACGACGCTTTTTTTAACAATGTTAGTTATTCATTTAAAATCTACAATAGGTTTAGATGCTATTCGGATAGGGTACTTACTTTCTATTGGTGGTGTTGCTGCAATTATTGGCGCACTAATTACAAATGTACTCAAGAGATATTATTCATACAAGAGCATATTATTTATTGCTGGTTTTGTAGGTGGTGGATCGATTATAGCTTTTGGTTTATACGATTCCTTCAGTTGGTTAGTCATAATGAATGCATTAGGAACAATAAGTGCTGCCATTATGAGTCCTTGTATTGTGACTATTAGACAAAAGCTTAGTCCAGATCATTTATTAGGGCGAATACAAGCAACTAGTCGCTTTATGACATGGATTTTAATGCCTTTTTCTGCTTTAGTTGCTGGTATCTTAGGCGAGCACCTCGGTACCACTCAAACATTCTTAATAGGGGGAACAATTGCTACATTAGCATCTTTTATCTATTTACATCCTTCTTTAAATAAAGTTTAAGCTTCTTCTTATTTGAAAAATATGATTTTTCTCTGCAGGACACACTAATGAAATAAAATATATTAACGAAACCATTATAGGAAATTGTTAGCCTAAGAATAGTAGTATTCTATTAGGAATTACAAAAACATACAAAAGGTAAGTACAAAGGAATTTACAGCTTATGGATCTTGTGGTGAAACAAGAACTAATCCTTTTATAAAGATGAGGTTATAGACACGCTACAATATGTTTAGAAAGTAAAGAGGACTGGGAGGAGACTTTTAAGTAATCTAATATCTATGTTACAACATTCGCTACTAGGAAATGTTATCAGTCATGCCAACTGCGTTTTGGTAGATTCAGTCATAAAAATAAAAATTTACATGGGGGATACATGGATGTGAAAACTAGTAAAATAATTAATATAATTGGAGTAGTATTAGTTAGTGTTACAGGTGTTTTGCATTGGTTTTATTACGATGCTATGAAATCTTGGTTTACTGGTCTTCCAGGACTTATGATTATTATCATACTATTTTCTATGACTTTTTATAAACCGAGGAATGAAAGGGAAATGGATGAATAAATAGGTTTTTTGTACTTTATTCATTCATTTAATTGACAGATCAGACACCGAATCGGTCTTGCTATCAGCTCAAGAAGAGGGCTTAGCGTAGCACAGTAATGGGTAGTGAAAAATCAAGAGAAAGTTTCCCAAAACTCAATAGGATTATCTCATTAATTATTCCGAAGTTGTATAGTTTAAATTGAAAAGAGAATTAATAATACAATGGTTAATCAGTGATGTACTCTACATCTTTACTAAAATCTAATAGTTTATCAGTATAAACTACCCAATATTTAATATTTTTACTATAGTCATCCGTTATTTTTAGTTGATATTCAATGGACTTAACTGGTTCTCCAAGGACCCTGATATCTTTTGCATTTTCCAGACCCAATTGAACTTCTGTAAGTACAGTTGCGACTGGTGCTCCTTCGGCAGTAAGAGATGTTACATCTCTCTCGCCAATTACCCAGTTTACTTCATTTCCCTCTTTTTTTAGAATCGATATTTTTAATCCATGAAGTTTATGTGTAGATATAACAAAGATATAATCACCTTTTATATCGTAATCAATAACATGTTCATCATTCTCGCTATTATCGTTTAGTTCTCTTAAAATCTGATCCTCTAAAGAAATAGTGGAAGTATCGTTAGCTCTATTACTATTGATATTTTTATCATCATCACTAGAACACCCAACTAAAATTAGTGAAAATGCAAGCATAAAAACGTATAGATATGTTTTCATCTTTTTCTCCTCCTTTTAGACCTACCCATTGGGAAATGCCGATTCTTACATTAATGAAGTATTACAATGCTATAACTACATTAATCTTATCATTAAATATACACTGTTTTAATCGTAACGATCGATAAGATGAACGTATGTAATGTTTTTATGAAAAATAAAAGCCTTACAAAGATCAGCTTTTAGAGAATAACTACTTGTGAGAATAACAAAAATTTGAATTAATTGTTATTAGCAGTATTCCCACATATATGAACGATGCAGTTAAATGAGTTATTTTACAGAAATGCTTCATTCTTAAATAAGATGGTACCTTTCTGGAGCTTGACAGATTGGCGTTGGCAAAATGGAAATAGAAGATTAGGAAAAGTGTAGCAAAAACAAATATATGCTAGTTTAAGTCTTATCGTTATATT
>NZ_JAJERH010000045.1 GCF_016919725.2 Virgibacillus sp. AGTR | reverse complement strand
TATAACTCCTCCAGATCGAGAAGTTATACTTTTATTACAAGTAATACTGTAAACCAACAAACCCTAACTTTATTATTCTTAAGAAAATCGTACAAAATTAATAGCATTAAATGCTATATATATTTCTTGAGGCCCATAACCACTATTATCGTTAACGATTATCAATTGTGAAGTTACCTTTAGAAGCGTACCTTCTATTAAATTATTATCAGTAGCTATTTCAGCATCAGAGCCTATACGCGTTAAAAGTTCGGCAAAAAGATTTATTTGAAACATCTATATTCCTCCTTATAGCTCACTAATAAACTCAATTTTATAAAGTCTCACCAAAACTTGGTCTCCAGATCCCTCGATAATGACAGTATAATCATCTTTAACCTGATTAACTGTTCCTGTTACCATTCCAAAAGCAGTAGTAATTTGAACTTGTTCATTTATTAAATCTAGAAGTACTTCTTTAATTGTAGAAGGAGTAAGTGCCAATTATAATCATCCTTTCTATAATATATTTCTATTTACCATATGCTACATTTATTAAGCCGTAAGGGCATTTATTTCTATGGATCACTAATTCCACCATTATCATATAAACATAAATAAAAATAATTGACTATAACCTATCAAATAAGCCTATTGAAAAAGGAGCTTTAAGTGGTAGACGCTATATTCTTTTTCCCATGACAAATAACAATATATTTGTTATGCTTGATTCAGTTAGTTGCTGAAAGCATAATTAAATTCACAAGTTACTTAACTACTAGGGGTGCCCAATATGTGGGCTGAGAGGAAACACGTGACGTTTCTAACTCTTATGGACCTGATCTGGTTAATACCAGCGGAGGGAAGTAGTAGACGCAACGTCTTTCTATTTTCTTACACAAAGCCAGGTCCATGGAGGATCTGGTTTTTTTCATAAGAACAGAGTGGATGTATATTATGCTTTGCTGTCTACCTTTAGCATCCATAGCTACTGGGGAGAGGCGTGTAGGACGTAAGCTATACCGCATATTGTCGGTAATTCCTATTGTTGTCCTATGCTCACTTTTTATAGAAAGGAGGGAATAAGTGAGAAGAACGCACGTATTAACATTGATGGCAATTTTCGTAGCAATTGGAACATTAGGAGCACAATTCTTATGGTTTCCTGCTGGAATTGCTAAAGCGTATCCAGTGCAGCACGCAGTAAATGTAATGGCGGCAGTAATACTGGGACCTGGTCCAGCCGTAGTCATAGCTTTTATGATTGGAATTTTACGAAATATGCTGGGGATTGGTACATTACTTGCTTTTCCGGGAGCAATGGTTGGTGCTTTCCTTGCTGGGCTTTTTTATCAGTGGTTTGGTAGAAAGCTGTGGGCTGTGATCGGAGAAAGCATTGGTACTGGTATTATCGGATCATTCATAGCGGTTCCATTTGCTAAATTGTTTATGGACAGTGCTGCTGGCGCTTTCATTTTCATGCCATCGTTTTTGGTAAGTAGTATAACTGGCGCATTTATTGGCTGGTTCATTTTATTACGAGTAAAGCAAGAAGATACGATACGCGTACAAGGAAACTACTAGGGGCGCTTTGTTGCTGAGATAAGGACTTTTCCTTTGTCCCTTTGAACCTGATCTGGATAATACCAGCGCAGGAAAGTAGTGGGGAACATATTATTATCCTCTATTTATCTACTTTTACACCTCTAGTGGCTTCCCATAATAGAAGGAGGCTAAATATGAATTTCACTGATCAATTAAGAGAAGAAAACAATGATATTTTCCAGCTTATTTTTAATCATCCCTTTGTTCAGGGGATAGGGACTGGCGAGATTTCTAAAGATGCGCTCGCACATTATATTAAAGCGGACTTTGAATACTTAAATGCCTTTATGCAAATTTATGGAATAGCGCTATCCAAATCAAAGAAACGTGATGATATTGCTTATTTCTTTGATCAAATAAATTTTATATTAAACGATGAAATCCACCCACATCATAACTTCTGCAATCATATCGGTGTGGACTATGCGTCTTTACAAGGACACCCTTTGCCACCTACTGCAGATCATTACATTAAACATATGATGTATCATGCACAAATGGGAACGTCTAGTGAGATACTAGGAGCTCTACTTCCATGCCCTTGGACATACTTAGAAATTGGTAGGGAATTAATGGAGCAGTATAATCCTAATAAAGATCACCCTTTTTACGATTGGATTAGTTTCTATGCAAGTGGTGATGTAGATAATACCACCTTTGAATTGAGAAAACGGTTGGATATACTTGCAGAAAATGCTGCCAAGGATGAAAAAGATCTCATTAGAGAAGCTTTTCGAAAAAGCTGCCAGCTGGAGCTTAAATTCTGGGAAATGGCCTACACATGTGAATCATGGCCAAACGCAGAAAAGGTGAACAGCTAATGGCTAGCATACCTTGCGCGCTGACTATTGCTGGAACAGATCCGAGTGGCGGTGCTGGCATACAGGCAGACCTAAAAACATTTCAAGAACTAACCGTATATGGAATGTCTGTAATCACCTCTGTTGTGGCACAAAATACAACCGGTGTGCAAAACGTACACCATCTACCTGTTACGATGATAAATGAGCAACTAAACTCAGTTATATCAGATATGCCTGTGCATAGCATAAAAACAGGTATGATTGCGAACAAAGATATGATGCAGGTTATTGCAGAGCACTTGTCCAAATCAGTTGTGAACTATGTCATGGACCCTGTCATGGTTGCAACTAGTGGCGATCCATTAATATCGGAAGATGCTCGATCGTTTCTCAAACAGCAGCTATTACCATTAGCGACTGTAGTTACTCCTAATATTCCTGAAGTACAGTATATTACAGGACAATCTATTGATAATACAAGTGATTTGCAAGAAGCGGCTTTCGAGATCGTCAAAAGCTTTGGAGCACGCGCAGCACTTGTTAAAGGTGGCCACCTGCAAGGTAAAGCCGTCGACTATTTATATGATGGGAATAAGCTTTACACGTTCGAAGCAGAGCGGTTTCAAACAAAGAATACACATGGTACAGGTTGTACGTATTCAGCGGCAATTACTGCTCATCTAAGTAAAGGTCTACCACTTTACGAAGCTGTAAAGCAGGCGAAACAGTATGTAACAGCTGCTATTCAATACTCCTTTTCACTTGGTGCCGGTAACGGACCTACAAATCATTGGGCGGTACGCAAAGAAAGGGTGGAACAATGACACAATCCATTATTCAAGCAGTTAGAGAACAAAAACCATTGATCCATAACTTAACCAATGAAGTAGTCATGAATTTTACAGCTAATGGTCTGTTAGCCTTTGGTGGAGCACCGATAATGGCAAAAGCAGAACAAGAGGCTAAAGAAATGGCTACCGCTGCGAATGGTGTACTTATTAATATTGGTACAACAACTTTAAACGAGCTATCAGCTATGAAACTAGCAGGAATAGCCGCAAATAAAAAAGGTATCCCTGTCGTACTTGACCCAGTTGGCGTAGCGGCTACAACCTTTCGCCAAGAAGCTGTAAAGCATTTGCTACACGAAGTACAGTTTACCGCAATCAAAGGTAATGCTGGCGAAATGGCACAGCTTGTGGAGATCCCTTGGAAAACAAAAGGTGTTGAGTCAATTGGGGACGGTAATCTAGAAGAAATTGCCGTTAAAGTTGCCAAAGCCTATCATACAACTGCTGTAGTTACTGGTGAGACGGATGTAATTTACAGTGAAGGGAAAATAATTTACAACACGACTGGTCATGTATGGCTAGAAAAAATTACTGGTGCAGGCTGCTTATTAGGAGCTATTCTAACTGCATGCTTAACAACTAATCATGCTCTAGAAGCTAAGGCATTGGCAGCAGTACAGTTTTATGGACTTGCTGCTGAACACGCGGCTTCTCAAGAATATGTGCTTGGTCCTGGAAGCTTCTTACCAGCATTTATAGACGCCCTTTCCAAAGACTTAGATCAATTGAAAGGAGTTAATTAATCTTTGCAGCTAAAGGATGCTCTAAGAAAATACTTTATTATGGGTAGTCAGAACTGCCATAACGATCCAAAGCATATTTTGGAACAAGCAGTAAAAGCTGGTATAACAGCATTTCAATTTAGAGAAAAAGGAAACGGGTCATTAACTGGTTATAAAAAATTTATTTTAGGAAAACAACTTCGGAATATCTGTCAAAACTATCGTATACCTTTCTTCGTTAACGATGACATAGAACTTGCTGAAATATTAGATGCAGATGGTATCCATGTTGGTCAGGATGATGTATCTGCTCTGGAATTACGTAGGCGTTTTCCAAATAAATGGGTCGGCCTTTCTGTATCAAATAAAACAGAATTAGTAAATAGTCCCATTTCCTCTGTTGACTATTTAGGAGTGGGGCCAATATTTTCTACTACAACAAAAGAGGATGCTAAATCAGCGATTGGACCGAATTGGATAAAAGATATCAAACAAGCTTATCCCTCCCTGCCAATTGTGGGTATAGGTGGTATCACTACAGACAATGCAGCTTCTGTTATCCAAGCGGGAGCGGATGGGGTTGCGATCATATCCGCTATAACCCTTGCAGAAGATATTAATAAAGCTGTTCTACAATTATAGTAGTAACAATCTATATTCAAAGAGTGCAGAAATAGCACACAAAACAATTAAAGCTGTGCCCAATAAAAAACAATTGGCACAGCTTTTTTTACGCTTGCTTTTTCGTCAATCCTGCGACTCTTTATACGAATAAAAGCAAAGCGCCCGATTAGAAACGTAGCGACTGGAGCGAGAGAAAGAATCATGGTGAGCTTCCGAGCCAATAATGACTTAGATTAGAGCGATTCGTGAAGTCGCATCGTTTCTGGTCGCTGAAGCTGGCCGCGGCTCAACACGCCCATATTTATCCACTTGAATAAAAAGAACCCGTAGCTCCAAGCTACAGGCTCATCAACATAAATCTATAGTTCATAACGCTTACAATGGTGTTTACTCCCCGCTTTACACCCATTCACACCGGAATCTGGTGACACTGCTGCCGATGCTGAAATAGACGAGAAAAGAAGCATGGTAAGAATGGAACTACCCAGCAATAACTTTTTCATTGTTTTATCACTACTCCTTTTATAATAATCTATCTACATTTTACTATACACTGTCACTCTCTAATTGTATATAAAAATCAGAATTTTGGTAATATAGTAGCAATCCTATTACATAAAGTAGCCTTTAGAACTACCATAACGACTGAAGGGAATAAGCACATAGCTCTATAGATAATAAACTGTTCGTAAAAACTTCAGCATGATTAACCGAAAAGAGACTGAAGCATTCCTGCCTCCTTCTATTTATTGAAGATTATCAGCATAGGCAGTCATCGCATCTCGCATGAATACAGCTAAACCATTACCATATTGATCGATATTTTTTGTGAAACGTTCATCATCTACATATAGTTGGCCTAGTCCTTTAAAAGCTTCTAGTGAATACGTTCCTATACGATTTAAGAATTGATACCATTCAGCAATTCGTTCTTGAGCAATTTCAGAGGCAGGATCTTCATGACGAACTTCGGCTAATTTACGATAAATCGCATGGAACGTTTCCTCAAACTCTTTTTTTTCAGCTTTTGTGAAGCTATTAAGTTTTGCATTCGATTTATTAACTGCTTTATCCCCCCAACGCTCTCGCGCTTCCTGTTCATAAGGATTATGACTAAAGTCAAATCCGGCAAATTTTTCTTGATTACTCATTACAATCTCTCCTTTTTTATACTTTAATGTTTTATCAATCGTTCCAATCATTGTATTGATTCGCCTCCTTTTATCAAGCAGCATTTTGCGATGCATCTCTAAGGCCTCAGCTTGATTAAAAGAAGGGCTGTCAATAATTTCTTTAATTTTCTTCAAAGAAAAATCAAGTTCCTTAAAAAATAAAATCTGCTGCAAACGTTCTAGATCATTCTCTGAATAAATGCGATATCCTGATTCGGTTGTTTGTTCGGGAGTCAATAGCCCAATTTCATCATAATGATGTAGTGTGCGCACACTAATCCCAACCAAATCAGCTACTTCCTTTACTTTCATAGCTGTTAACCTCCCTGTAAACTTACTATAAAGTATAACGTAACGTTAGAGTCAATAGAAAAAATAATTAACAGCATATTTAAATTCTAAATACAGGTTACCAATCGCTATATCCAAACAAAAAGAACTGGAACAAAGAATTTCAGTAAAAAAAAGCAGAACTATCATTCGAAATGTTTTGGTAACATTCGAATCCATCCTGCTTTTCTAGTTCTAAACTATTTGTTGCTGTATTGAAGCACCATTCAGCGGCTGTTTACACGCTTGATTCATGATTCCGTATTCCGTTTATATACAAAAAAATACAGGCTTAATGGCCACCAAAGAATGGCGAAAATCGGATAAATGGCCCAAATGGTACCTGGTGAGTAAATAATATTTACCATTATAAAAAATAAACAAAGAAGTAATGACGCATGGAGTGAAAAAGTAAAATACGTACTTCTTCTCACATGATACACAGATAGCGGCCACCATAATACAGCAAAGGCGGGAAATATAACCCAAGGAGTATGCGGAGAGACTATTACGTTTAGTAAAAAATAATAAAGAATAGCAACGCCACTACCAACAACTGCAACTCGTAATGTCTTGGCTTTAGCCCCTAAGAACACAAGAATCGGCCAGTAAACCAACGGAATAACTGTATACGAAACCCATGGATACGTAGGAGTACTTCTGTTCTCAATGATGAGAAGAATTAATAGTAATGTACTAGTAATAATAGCAAATAACGTCTGTTTCTTCTGCTTATAGCAATACAACCCTAACGGGAAAACTAACATTACAACGGCTGGGTACATAAACCAAATATGTTCTACACTTGTTAACATATTTACAATAAATAGAAAAATAATTGTCATTACTGAGCCTGTAACTAAAAAAGCCAAATCAATTTTTTTCACATTGTGTTCCTCCTCACTTTTTACGCTTCCAAGAAAAGTACATTGTTAGCGGCCACCAAAGTACTGCAAATGTTGGATATACAAACCAAATGATATCTGGTGTGTAGTAAAAGTTAATAAATACGAACAAGGAAATAATCAGAAGACTACTCCATATGGAATACCATAAATTAAGCTTAGGCAAATTCCTCTTCACAGGTTGTTTTGCGCCTAATTCTTGCTTTAAATCTTCAATATCCCCAAAATCAACAATAGCTTTATTTATCGCATCCTCCTCTGCCTTTCCTTGTTCCATCAAATCCCAGACCTTTTCTTCAAGGTTTTGGGTTACTTCTTGCATAACTGCGTTTTTTTGTTCACTTTCAGGAATGTTTTTAAATAATTCCTCAACATATCCAATAATTTCTTTCAATTTAATCCCTCCATAAATAAATCAATAATTTCCTTTGTTTCCTTCCATTCTTGAACAGTTTCTTTTAAATAAGCTTTTCCAAGAGTCGTTATGCGGTAATACTTTCGTTTTCCACCTCGGGAAACACTCCCAAAATAGGACTCAATTAGATCCTTTTTTTCCAGTCGCTGAAAAACTGCATATAAAGTAGCTTCCTTTATTTGAAATCTGTTATCTGTTCTGGAACTGATCTCTTTCGATATTTCATAGCCATAGCGATCCTCTTCACAGACTAAACGTAAAATTATCGATTCCAAGTGACCACGAATAATATCACTTCTTATCATTATCACACTTCCTTATTTTACAACTATTCTATCTGATAGAGTAATCATACGATAAATTACTCTATCTGTCAAAGTAATTTTTCAACCTCCTACATTAAAAAAAGACTGATAAAAAAATAAAGAAACAATAAAAAACGAACAATAATTAGTTGAAATTAATTATTGTTCGTTTTTTTGATTAGGATCATTCATTTAGTACCTAAAATAAGCGAGAGTCCGGCGGGAACAGCACGAGTCTGAAGATCCACGTGGTAATGTGTTTTTCTTTACCAAGTTAACTGAGGCCATGCCTGCGGAAAGCGCGTATGTTTTCACGGTGCGGCGATGATACTCCTATTGATAACCAGATTATTCGTATTTTGAGTAAAGAAGTTGTGTTTTGTCCCAGCCTCGCTAATGATTTAATTCTCTTCAGGCTGTTCTAATTCTTGTTTATCCTGATCTCTTGGAACGGCACGGTATACTAGAAAAGCCAAGATAACGGCAATAATTGAAATAGCAAAAGCAATGAAATAGACTAGCTCTACTCCAGCTACCATTGCATCACTAATTGTACCTGGGTCATCTGGGTTTTTAGATTGACCTAAAAAATGATTTTGTCTTGCATTTAAAATGCTAATGAAGACAGAAACACCGATGGCACCTGCTACTGGCTGTAAGGTCGTCATTACTGAGGTACCATGCGGATATAATCGTTTTGGAAGTTGATTTAAACCGTTTGTTTCAGCAGGCATCATAATAGCTGATACCGTAAGCATCAATAGAATATACCCAATAATAATCATCCATGGTTCTGTATCAGCATGAAGTCTACTCATCATAAACATTGTTCCACTTAATACAATCGAAGCAGGTATCATTAATAATCTTGGACCGAATTTATCAAATAGATGCCCCATAACAGGTGACATAAGTCCATTCAGAATGCTTCCAGGTAAAAGTAATAAGCCAGCTGTAGCCGCTGATAATGCTAACGGGCCTTGCATGAACACAGGTAATATGATTTCTGACGAAAACATAGTCATCATAATGATTAGAAACATCAATATTCCATGTGTAAACATCGGATATTTAAAAACACGTAAATCCATGACTGGATCTTTTAATTTAAATTGTCTTAATGAGAAGAACGTGATTCCTATTACACCAAGGATAATAAATGTGTAGACATTAGGACTTAAAAAGCCAGCCTCTCCTTTTCCTGCTGAGCTAAATCCATAAACTAGTGAACCAAAACCAATTGTTGAATACACAAGTGATCGTACGTCAACTTTTGGTTTAGTAACTTCTGATACATTTACTAAATATCTATAAGCAAATGCAACAGAAAATAAAGCAAATGGAATGACACAAATAAATAAGAAACGCCATCCGAGATATTCTACGATGATCCCTGACAATGTTGGCCCTATTGCTGGCGCAAACATAATAACCAGACCGACAAGCCCCATCACCTTTCCACGTCTATGTGGAGGAAACACAAGTAAAAATACGTTGAAAATGACTGGCATTAATAAACCTGTACCAGCTGCTTGAATAAGCCTTCCCGTTAATAAGATCGGAAAGGTTGGTGCTAATGCACATATTGTTGTTCCCAACGTAAACACAAGCATTGTTCCTAGAAATAATTGCCGTGTTGAAAACCATTGTAATAATATAGCTGAGGCAGGAATAACGATTCCCATAACAAGCATAAATCCTGTAGCCATCCACTGAACGGTTGGTAAAGATACATGAAATTCCCCCATTAATGTGGTTAAAGCGATATTTAATAACGTTTCGTTTAGGATGGCAAAAAAAGCACCAATAATTAACGATAACATGATCGGCATAACCTTAAAATTAGGATCATCAGCTAAATATTCATAATTTGTACCGTTATTTTTATTCAATTTGAAGCTCCTTTCTAATAAATATCTCGCACTTTATCTAGCAACTATAGCAGGAGAGGCTTGGCCAACCTGAAAATTACAAAAATTACCAACAAAAAAGAGAGAGAAGAATTCCCTCCCCATTTTCTTTATAGTTTTATTGAAACAGGTAGACCAATCCCGATAGATGCCACACAAATAGCATGTTATTTAGTTAAACAAGTAATTCGGAATTGATCATTCATCATTTCAGTAAAACCCCCGTTCATTAGATGAGTGTTCAAAGAACATTCACTATAAGTAAAATAATACTAACATGCAGCTTTGACATAAGCAAGGATTCAATAATTAATTTTTATTTATATTTGTGTAATAAACCTACATCGCTATCCGCCCATTATGGGAAATACGAATAGCAAATTAGACGATTGCCCCATATAGTGAAGGGAAAGATTTTTTAGAGGAGGAGATTTTTTATGTATCCTTATAACGATGAACACGCATATAACGATGACCAAAGAGTATTTAACCTACCTAATATAAGTGAAATAATCGGTCCTGTTTTTCCTGGTGGCGGACCTCCTGGACCACCCGGATTTCCTGGGGGGCCTGGCGGAGGACCTCCTGGACTGCCTGGATTCCCTGGGGGGCCTGGCGGAGGACCTCCTGGACTGCCTGGATTCCCTGGGGGGCCTGGCGGAGGACCTCCTGGACCGCCCGGGTTCCCTGGAGGGCCTGGTCAAGCACCAACATCACCGCCCCCATCATTTGTGCCACAAAAAACACAGGCAAAGACCTTTGCAATTGATCCAGGCGGAATTCGCTTCTGCTTATACCGGTACACGTATATCTGGTTAAGACGAGATTCCTTTTGGTTTTATCCAACTTTTGTAGGTAGAAACTCTATAGCTGGCTTCCGATGGACTGGGTTTGGATGGGTATACTTTGGTATTGATCTAGACCGAATTGAATCATTCCAGTGCTTTTAACACAGTATAACTAAATTGACACTTTAAATTGTGTGGGGGGTTAGTTTATCCCCCACTGATTATTAGTAACACAAGGTTCTGACTTAAAGGCCTTTGAACAAACTAGACATTTACTGGAATTCGATCCCTCATTTACCAAATATCACTTTTTATTTATTACTGGAATTGGGTCTTACTACAGTTATATGTGGATAAATTAGCTCTTCTTTATTTAGCCTGTGTATAATTTAAAAATAAAAAACTTCCCAATAGCAAGTCATCTAGTTGACCATCTAAAGAGAAGTTTATTTGGATACTATCAATCAACAACGATATAGGTTGCCTTAATTGGACCATGAACACCCACAATTAAGTTCATCTCAATATCAGCACTATTACTAGGTCCAGAAACAAAACTTACACAAGAAGGCACGTCTTCTCCTTGTATAGTAGCTTCGTGAAGCCGTTTAGCAGCCTGAGTCATCCTTGGCACAATTGTATTTTTCGGTATTATAGCAATATATGTTTTCGGCAGCAGACTAATAGATCTCCCATTATTCTTATTATTTAATAAGGTTATAGTTGCAGACTCTGCCAATGTTATATCACTAAAAGAGATACCTACATCCGCCCGCTCCGCAATTCTTTGATTTTCTTCACCTATCGTATGATCCCATATATGAACATCTAGTTCTTGATTAAACTGTTCATATATCTCGTCCAAACCGTAAATTTTGTTGCGCTTATCATTTGAAGCTATAATCGATTTCCCTTCATAACGATTAATTGTCTCCTTTAACACATTAGCTAATTTATTCCGCTCTGTTTGAATAAAATCCGTATGAATGACGTTACATTGTTCCTGTAAAACAAGAATAAGGTCTTCCGTCGAATATCCGTTTAACACCTCATATTGTGGTTGAACGCTATAGGTTGGTCTTATCACTTCATCTGTTCGGCGAGGACGTCCAAGGTTATTAGCTAGATTATTTAAAAACTTATCTCGATTATGGATTGCCATTATGCCTCACCTTCTTTCTGACGATTACTCCACCAAGCGCGAAACGATTGTTTGGGGGGCGCTGGAAAATCTCTAACATTTGTCCATCCTTTTAATGGTCCAGGGCCATTTTCGATATTTTCATCTTTAGTCCAAGGCCGCAATGCTGTTCGAGCCATTTTCGTACTTAATTTATATGCCGCTGGATTAGATGCCCATTGGGCAAATCCCTTCATCATGACTTTTTCCGCTAATGGGGATTTCTTTTCCTTTTCCACTATAATTTGACGATGACGAATTAACTGCTCATGTAGCGGTATCTTGACTGGACAGGCCTCTGTACAAGCTGCGCAAAGCGACGACGCGTATGGCAATTCCTTGTGATTTTCATAACCATCCAGTAATGGTGTTAGTACAGCACCAATTGGACCAGGATAAATCGAATTGTATGCGTGTCCACCAACATGACGATAAACCGGACAAACGTTAATACATGCAGCACAACGAATACAGTGTAACGCCGATTGAAACTCGGTTCCTAATATTTTCGATCGTCCATTATCAACAATAACCAAATGATAGTCATCTGGTCCATCAATTTCACCCTCAAGCCTAGCGCCGGTATATGAAGTGACATAACTAGTTAACTTCTGACCGACAGCAGCCCTTGTAAGTAAACTAACTAGTACCTCCATATCTTCCCATGTTGGGACGATTCGTTCCATTCCCATTACCGTAATTTGTGTATCGGGAAGGGCCGTTACCATTCGAGCATTACCTTCATTAGTTACTAGTGTGATAGCACCTGATTCTGCGATCGCAAAATTACAGCCTGTAATTCCTACATCTGCGGAAAGAAAATCCCTTCGCAGCTGTTCACGTGCGAAGGCTGCTAATTCTTCAGGTGAATCTGATTTATCATAACCACGTTTCTTTATAAAGGTTTCGCGAATTTGTTCTTTATTTTTATGCAATGCAGGTGTAACTATATGTGATGGTGGATCTTCGTCTAATTGCAGGATCCACTCTCCTAAATCTGACTCAACTACCTCTGCCCCTATCTTTTCTAGGCTATGATTCAGACCAATCTCCTCAGTAACCATTGATTTCGACTTGACAACTTTTTTTGCTTTCTTCTTTTTCACCACATTTTCAATGTAGTCATTTGCTTCATCTGCTGTTTCTGCAAAAAATACATTTCCACCGCGTTTAGCCACTTGGTCACTTAACTGCTGCAAATAATAATCAATGTTTTCTAACGTATGTGTACGAATTTCCGAACCAAGCTGCCTCCATTCTTCCCAATTACCAAGCTCTTCTGCTTGTGACAACCGGCCTGATCGAAAACGTCCTTGGGCAGAAGAAACAGCTTGACGCATAAAATCATTTTCGATTCCCTTATTAATACGATCTTTATACGAAGCATCTCCAATTTTTATACTCATGCTATTCCTCCCCCTTGCTCATGCGTATTTAAAATTTCTGTAATATGAACTACTTTCACGTCCTTCCCCTCTCGCCGCATTCTTCCACCAATATTCATTAGACAACCCATATCTCCGCCGACTAGATATTCAGCTTTTGTTTCTGAAACATGCTGCGATTTCTCTTTTACCATTTCTCCAGAGATTTCAGGGTTTTTAACTGCGAATGTCCCACCAAAGCCACAACAGTCCTCTTTAACCGGTAGTTCAATAAACTCCACACCCTTAACGTTTTTTAAGAGTGTTTGCGGGGCGTCCTTCACTCCTAATAACCTCGTCATGTGGCAAGATGGATGGTAGGTAACTTTTCCTTTAAATGTTGAACCCAAGTCTGTTACACCTAAAACTTCTACCAAAAATTGAGTGATTTCATAGCTCTTGTGAGCTAGTTCAATGGCTGTTTGTTCCCATTCTGGATCTCCCTTAAAAATAGCAGGATATTCTTTAAGCATACCGACACAAGAACCTGACGGGCCTACAACATACTGCGAATCTTTGAATGCTCGCATCATTTGTTTCATTGATTTTTTTGCTTCTTGCAAATAGCCGCTATTATAAGCAGGCTGACCACAGCATGTCTGGGCGGCAGGGAAATCTACTTCACATCCCACTCTTTCTAGAATTTCTACCGTGTTTTTACCAACATCAGCAAAGATAATATCACTTACACAAGTAATGAATAATGATACTCTCATTATCTTTCACCTCTAACTATTTTCTCTATGACCGAGGCTATTCTTAATCCAAATCAAGATTTTTAAATAACAGTTTTTCGACCTTCTCTAAATGATCATACATATAATCTCTGGCTCTATCAGGCTGTCTGTTCTTTATTGCTTGATAAATTCGTTCATGCTCTGCTAATAATGCATCTGCTCGATCTTCCGAATAAAGCAGAAGACGACGTGCCTCACGAATTGTCTCGGACATCAATTCAGAAACACTTCCCATTAAGTTTATTAACAGATCCATGTGTGTAGCTTGTGCAATAGCTATATGAAAATCAGTATCAGCACTTTCTGCTAAGACATCATTTCCCTTTGCATTTCTCATCACATCTAATACTTTTTGCATTTGGATTAGATCAGCTTCCTGATAACTGCTAGCAGCAAAACCTGCTGTACCTACTTCAAGAATCTTTCGGACCTGGTACAATTCTTTTACATCGTT
Organism: Virgibacillus sp. AGTR; assembly: GCF_016919725.2. Taxonomy (GTDB): domain Bacteria; phylum Bacillota; class Bacilli; order Bacillales; family Amphibacillaceae; genus Virgibacillus; species Virgibacillus salarius. The sequence goes on along the minus strand of NZ_JAJERH010000045.1, from coordinate 19,081 downwards.
TTGTTTCATTAAAAATGCAGTACTTACTGGTAAGGTAAATCGCTTAGGATCAAACGTTTTTACATATGTCCCCTCACCTTGATGCATCTCAACTAGACCCATTGACCGCAAACCGCTTAGTGCTTCACGTATCGCTGACCGCCCCACATCAAAATTTTTCGCTAGTTGTTCAACCGAGTCTAGCTTATCACCTGGCTTTAATTGACCACTTTTAATCATATCTATTAAAGAATCAGCTACTTGCTCGTAGATTTTCTTAGTTTTTATACGTTTATATTCCATGCTTTCAGCTCCTCATCATTTGAACCCATTTTACTGGATAGCTATGCTTTTGAAAAGCTGACCAAGCTAGATATAAGGTAATGTTAGAACAATTGAAGCATGATAAAACTAGCGGCACCCACTAGTAACCCATAGATGATTGCTGGTGCCAATGTTTTTCGTATTATTTCTCCTTCTTTCCCTGATAATCCAACAACAGCACTGGCTGCAACGACATTATGAACACAGATCATATTACCAGCTCCAGCTCCAATTACTTGCGCTGCAAGGACAGCGTTTACATCTAATCCAACCTGATTTGCTACATTGAATTGGATCGGAGAAAATGTAAGCGTTGAAACAGTTGCACTACCAGTAATAAACGCTCCGAGTTCACCTAAAAATGGTGCTACTAAAAACCAAATAGACCCAAGTGAACTCGCAAATGATTCTGCTATATATTGTGGCATGCTCACTAAATCATTTACATTTAAGCCAGAGTTTGTAAACACATGAACCATCGCAAGCGTCGTTATTAATGATATTGCTGTCGTTTTCATCGTTGATAAGGATTGCTTGGAAGCATCCATAAAGGTTCGAAGTTTATTACGATGAATAATAACAGATAGCATTGCCGCAATAGCTAGGATTGTCCCTGGCGAATACAAGAACTCCCAACTTGACTCAATTCCCGCTATTCCAAAAATAGTCGTCCACGAGAGATCAATCGCCGTTTGTGTAAATTCTGTTAGCCAAGGTACGATACGAGTTAGTAATAATAAAGCTACAACGATGATGTACGGAAACCATGCAGCAACTATACCCATTTCTGACTTCTTAGTAGAAGGTTCAAATCCTTCTTGTAACGCATCCTGCCATTTATTTTTCGGCAATAACCACCCTTTTTTAGCTGTTAAAGTAGCTACTATTAATGCGGTCAATGACGCTAAAATTGCTACAAATTCCTGCCCAAATGTTACAGCATATAATAAGGCAGATCCTGTATAGGTTATACCTATGAGCAATGTCCATGGCAACATAGGAAATGCATCCTTGAAACCTTTACCTTTTCCAAAAAATACAGTCATAATCACGATTAACATAAACGGGATAAAGGTTCCCGCAAATATATCAAGTGTTGTTATCTTTATTCCTATCTCTTGAAAGAAGGTAGAATTCGCGTTCGGGATATTACTTAACCCCACAGCTACAGGAGTTCCCACAGCACCAAATGCTACGGCAGAACTATCTGCAATTAAAGCTAAGGTTGCTGCTGCCAACGGCTGAAATCCTAATGCTATCATCAATGGCCCTGTTACCATCGCTGGAGTCCCAAATCCTGCTGCCCCTTCAATAAGAGATCCAAACAAAAAAGCCACGATAATAACCTGCACGCGCATATCCCCAGAGATGTTTTGAAAACCTTGATTAATCCGATCAACTGCCCCAGTATTTCGTAGTGTATTTAATAACACTAATGCACCAAATAAGATCCATAAGATCGTAAGCGTTTTATGTGTCCCCTGAAGAATAGAAGAAATAATAATCTTCCCTTCCATTCCCCATACAGAAATCGCAAACAATATAACGATGAGTGCACTCCATGTCATCCCTTTAGTAGCTGGAAATCGTAAAATAACAAGAAAAATAAACGGTGCAATGATTGCACTTAATGCAACTAGTAAATACATCAACCCCCTCTCTCCCAATAAAGCGATTACATTACACAACTAGTAATAAGGTCATCTGATGACCTTATTACTAGTTTACTTAATATTTGATAGGGATTCAATGTTTTTTTGTCACGATAACACGATTTTGCACTTTTAAAGCCTAGTCTTTCCCATATAACGGGAAAAATTAGGCCTATGATCTTCTACCACCGCTTCTTTCATATTATTTTTATTGTAACCAAGAGTATTACTGTTTGATTGTTTCCCCAGTATAGTGAGATTGAGGTCTGAATAAGACGTTATTTTCTGATTGCTCTAGAATATGTGCCGTCCAACCAACGACTCGACTTGCGGTAAATGTTGGAGTAAATAAAGCAGGTGGCATATCAATAGCTTTCATAATAGCTGCTGCATAAAATTCGACGTTCGTATATAAAGATCGACCAGGCTTTAACTTATTTAATACACTAATCGCTGTTTCTTCGATATCAATAGCTAAGTCTAACCATTGATCTTCTCCTAACATTTGTAATAGAACTTTTTTCAGGGAAATAGCTCTAGGATCCTTCGTCTTATATACACGATGTCCAAACCCCATTAGTCGTTCGCCATTCATCACTTTTTCAGAAATTACTTTTATTGCGCTCTGGCTAGCTGCGATTTCATCTAATAAAGAAATCACTCCCATAGGAGCCCCTCCGTGTAATGGACCTTTCATTGTTCCAATAGCAGATGTTAAGCTAGATACCATATCAGATTCAGTCGATGCGGTTACTCTAGCTGAGAAAGTAGAGGCATTTAAACCATGCTCAAGTGTAAGTAACATGTAAGTTTCAAGTGCCTCGACATGCACTTTTGGAGGAACAGCTCCAGTTAACATAAAGAGGTAATATTCAACATGGTTAAGCTCTTTAGCTGCATTCTCATCAAAGCTCTTGTTTTCTAGTACACTCTTTCTGTATCCAATGATTGATGGCATCAGTGCTGTTAAGGTAATCGCTTGATCGATGGTAGGCTTCCAAGTCATGTTATTGTTACCCATGCTGGAAATCGTTGTTCGGATAACGCTCATCATGTCCATATTGACTGGAAGGGAGTGAATCATTTTTTTTACATAGGTTGGTAGTTTTCTATTGGACTTAAATTGCTCGGAAAGTTGATGTAATTGTTGTGAGTTAGGCAAGCTTCCATACCATAACAAATAAGCGGTTTCTTCAAATGTTTGCTTTTGAACAAGTTCTTTAACATCATATCCTCTATAAATAAGCTTCCCATTTTGCCCATCAATGTGACTAATAGCTGTTTCTATACAAGTAATCCCTTTTAAACCGTGATAAATCATTTTCTCAACTCCCTTTCTTTTCTTACTTTTATTGTATAAAATAAAATCAATCCAGAAAATTAATTATATTTAAATATAATGATTAATTTTATTAATCAAAGGGGGCAATTATGGAATTTTCTTGGATAAAAACGTTTGTCACCGTTGCAGAACAGCAGAACTTTCGGAAAGCTGCCGAAGTCCTGTATATTTCGCAGCCGTCTGTTACGGTTCATATTAAACAATTGGAAAAAGAGCTTGGTATTCTATTATTTAACCGAACAAATAAAAGGGTAAGTCTTACAGAAGAAGGTAGATGTTATTTAGAAACTGCTCGGAAGCTCCTTAAGGTTTATCAAGAAGGAGGTAAAAAGTTACATTCGATGGCACAAGGATATAAATCGACCTTTCGAATGGCGATCTCACCACTCATTGCTGATACGATTTTGCCGTATGTTCTAAAGCAGTATTTATTAAAGCATAGCAATATCGAGATTTCCGTTATCATATTAGAGTCTAGGGATATTGAGGAAGTAGTCATAAACGAGGAGGTCGATATTGGGCTTTCATGCATGCAAAGCTTTAACCCCCAATTAACAAATGAAATCATCTATGAAGATGAAGTTATTTTAGTGGCACCACATGATGGAATGGACCCTGAATTTGCTCCTCCAATCACGGAAGAAGAGCTATTTAACCAATATCATTTGCTTACGCACAATCACCCAGAGTATTGGGAGAAGCTGTTAAAAAGAATAACGTATATGCATCCATCAGCAAAAACGATGAAAGTTTCCCAAGTTCATATTACAAAAAGATTTATTGAAGAAGGTTTAGGAGTCTCTTTTATTCCCAGATCAACGGTAAGAAGAGAATTATTAGAAGGAAGATTACTTGAAGTGCAATCAGATTTAAGCACATCTCTAAAGGCGAATACGTATGCCATCGTAAAATATCAGCATACTTTAGAAAAAGAGTTTTTGCGTTTTCTAACCTATTATAGGTATATATAGGTTTGATGGTTGTGCATTGAAATAATTTTTAGGCATGGTTTACATCTAAACTCCATTATATTATATACGTTCATTATTATGATGAAACATCACCAAAAAGCCCTTGCCATGATGAGCAAGGACTTCTTTATTATTTATCAACTTTTTTACGCATCTCCCGCTGCCAAATCAACCCTTGTTCAAGCGCCATCGTTCGTGCAATTCGTGGTGCACTCCATAAAGGTGGAAGTAAAAGCAGTGATACTGGAACAGCAGTAATAACAATAGAGTTTTGGATAGAAGTAACACTATCCTCTCCAATCGTTAAGATTGCTATTGTAGTTGCACCAAATATAAGAGCCCAAAACACGCGTAGCCAGCGCTTAGGATGATCATTCCCTGTTATTGTAGCCGCAACGGTATAAGACATCGTATCAGCTGTTGTTGCTACAAATATAATGGATACGATAAGGAAACCAACCCCCATATACATTCCAAACGGCAACTGATCTGTAATAGCCATAACCGCTGCAGGCATACCGCCTTCATTCAAAGCATCTGAAATGGAGCCTGGAACTTTATTTTCGAAATAAACACCTGTTCCTCCAACAATCGAAAACCAAAAATTATTAACGATGGGCGCAACGATAGAAACAGCGATAATTAATTCACGAATGGTTCTTCCACGAGAAATTCTACTAATAAACACAATCAGCATTGGTGCATACCCAATAAACCAGCCCCAGAAGAATATGGTCCAAAAGGACAACCAGCCCTCATCCCCACGAAACATGGTCATTGAAAAGAAATTCTGTAAATGTAAGCCTGTTCCTCCAACAAAAGCATCTATAATAAACATAGTTGGTCCAATAACGAGTACGATTAATGCTAAGAATATGGTAAAACCAACATTATAGCGGCTTAATGTTAGAATTCCTCTATCTACTCCAGTTGCTGCGGAGATAGCTGCAACAAACACTAAAACAATGATTACTATGATACTTACCGACAACGTATTCGGTATACCAAATAAGTGATTAAGACCGTAGGCAATTTGTAAGCCCAAAAACCCCAAAGGCCCTAATGTCCCTGCAACTGTTGCAAAAATAGAAAAAACATCAGCGGCAGAACCAATTAGGCTTTTTTGATATATCCGTTCTCCAAAAATCGGATATAATAATCCACGTGGCTTTAGCGGAAAACCTTTGCTGTAATGTACATACATCATAACGATTACAGCTAGTGTACCTAGAATCGCCCAAGCTAAAAATCCCCAGTGCATAAAGGATTGTGCAAAGGCCGCATACATATTATTAAATTCGCCACCACCGAATAAAGGTGGGGTTGTCATATAATGATACATTGGTTCTGATGCTGCCCAAAAAACACCACCACTTGCCAATAATGTAACCAGAATCATAGCTACCCATTTAAAATAGCTATATTTGGGCTCATCCTGTTTACCTAGTTTAACCTTCCCATACTTTGAAAAGGCAAGTGCTAAACCAATAAAGAAATTACCCAATAATAAAAGCTGCCAATAGGCACCAAATAGATCTGAAGAATACGTAAATAAAGTATTTACTGTATTTCCTACAGCATCTTTATTCCAAAGAGACAGCAGAATAAATAAAATTAATAATCCTCCACTAATGATAAATACCGGCCAATCCAATTTCGTGTTCTTTTTTGAATCCACGTTTTTCCTCCTAATATTATAGGAGCAAGTGCCTGTAATATTTTGCTTATCATTTGTCATTAAAGACCGTTGGATGGATAATAATTATTGCACGATATATGGAAGCAATAATCATGACAAAAACCCACCAGCTTGCTCAATTTTAAACACAGTTGTTGATTATAGGTTTCCACATGAAGTTTGTCAATTATTCATGAACTTGGTAGGTAATTTGCATAGCAAGACTCTTTGGTACATGCATTAAATTATATGAATGTGTTTATTGCTTCATAATCTCGTCAACCGTAGATTCAACCTCATCGCGAGTCATTTTTTCCTGCCCTTTTTCTAGCGCCTTTAATGTCTTATTAGCCAATGCTAAAGGAATCTTACAGAACAGGAGAATATGACGTGTCTTGATATCCTTTATGTACGTCTCTGCATGCCCTAGATTTTTCTTTGCATAAGTAAACATATCAGCACGACTCCAGCCATCGGGAATAAATTGCACACCACGCTGTGCATCTTCCTCTTGATTTCTAAGCATATTTACCGCCTGTAATCCTCTCCCATAGCCAATTGCCAAATCTTGATCCGTTTCTGTTTGATCGTACCAATACCATATGTCTGATAACATCACACCAACTAAACCCGCCACATAGTACGTATAATCATCTAGGTCATCTTTTGTTTTGATAATCCAATTCTTCTCAGTCCAGTCTGCCATACCAAGTGACATAATACTTGTTGACGTTTTTATTTTTGCAACAATATCTTCTGGGCATACTTTCAACCAGTCACCAAGCCGTAATGTAACCTCTGGGAGCACCGATTGATATGGACCGAGTAACTTAAGATAAGCTTCCTCGTCGAATCGATCTGCAGCCAATAACTTTCCAGTAGCTCGTAACAGATACTGTTTTGTTTCCGAATCTAATTGTTCATGGTCTTCTATTTCATCTACTGCTCTCATGCATAAGTATGCAGATCCGACCGTCTTTTTTAACACAGGTTTTAATAACGTAATTGGTATATAAAAGGTCCTGCTCGTTTCCTTAAGAGCACGCATGGCATCCTTTTGTAAATTTCCTTCTTTACGCAACAATGGTTCCTCCTTCAAGTCTATGAGGTAATAAAGTGAAACTTCAATCAGTAAGGGTTTTAATTATCCCACTGATGGTTAATACCACAAGGGTATGACCTAAAGGCCCTTGAATTAATCGGACATTTACTGGCAATCGATCTCCCACTTACCAATATTAGTTTCACTTTAGCTTAAAGTGGGGGCTTACTGCCAGTTATAGTTGGGATAACTAAAGTATATCAAAAAAATAGGATTATTTCTTTTGTCGTACTTAGGTAACAAAAATTCGCAAAATACACCCCAATCTTGTAACCATGTATTCCTTGTCAATTGAAGAAATTGGGATTACTATTGTATAGGAAAACGTTTAAGCATGACTTCGTATCTTCAAATTAGAAAGGCGTCATAGAATGGACAAACGCGTATATTTATTAACTATTATTTCTTTCGTTGTGGGAATGGTTGAATTAATTATTGGTGGTATATTAGACCTCGTAGCTAACGATTTAAACGTAAGTCTAGGAAAGGCTGGACTTTTAATTACAATATTTTCTCTAGTTTTTGCCATTTCCGCTCCAATACTGCTTATTGCCACAGCTAAAATAGAACGAAAACAATTAACATTAATTGCATTACTTATATTTTTAATAGGAAATTTAATAGCCGTTTTTAGCCCTATTTATAGTATGCTCTTTATTGGTAGGATTATTTCAGCAGCAAGTGGGTCGCTACTTATTATATTGTGCTTAACCATTGCTGCAAACATTGGCGATGATAAGTACCGTGGTCGAGCCATCGGGATTGTCTCTATGGGTGTTAGTGGTTCATTAGTATTAGGTGTGCCGATCGGGCTTGTCCTTGGAAATATGTTCGGTTGGAGAGCTCCTTTTGTCTTCATTGTTTTACTATCACTACTGTCTATGATCGGCGTTTATTATTTCATGGAAAAAGTGGAGCCCAAACCACAAGTGTCACTGAAAAAACAAATTCATTCGCTCAAAGAGAGTAAAATCTTACTTGGTCACGCCACTACCTTTTTATATATGGCAGGGCATACGATCTTATACGCTTACCTAACACCATTTGTAAAAGACACCATGCATTTGGGTGGCAACTGGCTAAGCATCATTTATCTTATTTTTGGAATCGCCGCTGTAAGCGGTGGAGGTATTGGTGGTGCATTCTCAGATCAATTTGGTTCGAAAAAAACCATTATATCAACACTTGTTATATTTGCTTTATCCCTGTTAACTATTCCCTTTACAACCTCCATCTTCGCTGTATTTTTAGTTGTCATGATAGTCTGGGGCATGATGAGTTGGGCAATCACACCGGCATTACAAAGCTACCTTATTGAATCAGCACCGGAAACTTCTGATATTCAGCAAAGTCTCAATAACTCTGCATTGCATTTTGGTATTGCATTTGGCTCCTTAGTTGGCGGAATAGTTATCGAACAAGCATCTGTACAGCAAAATGCAGCAATAGGTGGCATCTTCGTCATCCTATCACTTGGTACGATTCTAGTCTCAATGACGAAATCTCAGAAAAGAAGCTATGCCTAAGCCTTTTATATTATTCACCAGACTAACCTAAAGGGTCCCAACATACTTACCTATGTAGGACCCTTTTTACTACTTTCGAGCTAAGACTCGATTTACCACTACTTCAAATTCATCTGGTTTATGAAATTCAATTGGTGAAAAGCCTTTATCAAAACTAATTTGATCTGCTTCAATCATTAACATATATTTTCCGTTCACTTTAGCCAAGTGCAATGTTTCTCCAAAATCAGAAAGGTGTGCTTTAATTGCAACATGGTCAAGCTTCATCTTCAGTTCAGCATCAGGTGTTTGCTCTACTATTTGCGCAGACGCCTCCACCACCTGCTCTGTTGTTAATCGTTCCTGTATCTCCCGTTCTGGAGTAACAGCCCATTCTTCAATAGCTTCTTCAAATTGTTCTTTTTCTTCACTTTCTTCAGGGAATGTCTCCTTAATATGTTCCTGAACCATTCCTATTACTTGTGTCTTCATGATTTCTGGCATGGATTTTTCATAAGACACAAATGGGAGAAAGTCCTCAAAATAACGCGCATGAGATGCTTGATGAACCTTAATCTCTGCCGCGTCCATCATCCCTTCCTCTGGCATAAATGGATATTGAATCGACTTCATATTTTTCGTCGTAATTGCCATTTCAACATTCTCTACTAGGGTTTCCTCATCAGTAATAGTTGCTACTTTCGGTTCAAAATCACATTTCATAATGAAAACAAACGGGTCATCGAAGAACTTGGTCAATTTTGCAGAAGCTATTAACAACGCTCCCCCTCTTACAGCGCTTGTATCCATATACATTTGGGCAATTTGATCAGCCGCCTCTCGAAAATCTTCGGTTGACGCAGAACTTCTCACTTTTTGAAATAAGTTATAATTTGGATTAGAGGTTAATTCATGGCCGGGCTCAACAATAAACCTACCAATCTTTGTTGGAGCGTTTTCTGATTTCGCATGCCGCTCCACTTTCCGTTTGGTAATTCTGGTTAACTCTCCATCTAAAAAATCCTTAAGAGGATTATTATCATATCTATCCTTATCCAATGTCTGAAAGTGCTTTGATCGCTTATCCTCGCCATCCACATGAATAAGATAAAAGGATAAATAATTTATTGAAAACTCCATTTAATCACCTATCTCTTTCTCTGCCTTCCTAAGTATAAAAAGACAATAGAGAGGCGTCAATGAATATAAAATGAAACTTCATTCCGTGGGGGTTTTGTTACCCCTCACGGATGATTAGTACACAAGGGTATGACCTAAAGGCCCTTGAACCAATCGGACATTTACTGGCAGTCCCTCCACCTTTATTTCTTGAAGTGGAGTTTTACTGCCAGTTATATGTGGGACAAATAGCATCATTTGTTATTTTTTCGAAATAAAGCAATAGAAACAATACCAAGACCAAGACCAATTGCTCCCCCAGCTTCTAAATGACCAAACAACATTCCAATGCCTGCACCTAGCAATAAACAAGTAACAAACGTTAATCCGGCTGTTGCATCGCTCATACCATACACCTCCATCACTGACCTACCTTAGACTCAGTTTATTCGCACGACGTAACAAAAGTTAATGAAGTTACAGAATTCCAACTTATTTAAAAGAAAGCTGGGTACTTAGAAAAAACTACTCTGAAGAAAAGAATATGATGACGAAAAAACCACATCTTGAAAAAACGTAACTTTTCTATGCGTACAAAAAATTGACTATTGCTATAGTTCAGTATTCGTGTTTAAATAGCTATTAAACAAAAACGATGAGGTGATGAAGTGGGAAACACGGTTTCTATCGGTCTATTAGGATTAGGAGTAGTCGGTTCAGGAGTCATAAAACTTATTGAAAGTCATCAGGAAGAGCTTATTCACCAACTAGGTTGTGAGGTTAATGTAAAAAGCGTATTAATTCGTAACCTTGAAAAAGCTCGTAATGTAGAAATAGATCGAACGTTTCTCACTACGAATCCTGATGACATAATTAATGACCCGGATATCGATGTAATAGTAGAAGTAATGGGTGGAATTGACGAAACATATCATCATATTTTACAAGCTTTTGCTGCAAAAAAACATGTTGTTACGGCAAATAAAGACCTTGTTGCTTTACATGGCACAGCACTAGAAAAAGCAGCAAGACAAAACAAATGTGATTTCTATTATGAGGCAAGTGTTGCTGGTGGTATTCCCATTTTGAGAGGAATTTCCGACGGACTATCATCTGATCGAATTCAAAAGGTAATGGGAATAGTCAACGGAACTACCAACTACATTCTAACAAAAATGAGCAACGAAGGTGTTTCCTACGAAAATGCATTAATGGAGGCACAAGAACTTGGATTTGCTGAGGCAGATCCAACAGCCGATGTAGAAGGTTTAGATGCGGCTAGAAAAATGGCGATTTTAGGAAGACTAGCATTTTCTACAGATATTGCTCTCGAAGATGTAGAAGTATCTGGTATTAAAAACCTAGAATTGGCTGACCTTCAATATGGTGAAAAATTTGGCTATACTATGAAATTAATTGGCTATGCTCAATGCTCGGATCAACAAATAGAAGTAAGTGTTCAGCCGACACTACTTTCAAAAGAACATCCGTTAGCAGATGTAAAAAATGAATATAACGCTGTTTATGTGTATGGTGAAGCAGTTGGTGAAACAATGTTCTATGGGCCAGGAGCGGGAAGTCTGCCAACCGCAACAGCTGTCGTTTCTGATCTTGTAACGGTAATTAAGAATATGCGCCTCGGTGTAAGTGGTAAACACTCACTTGAAGCAAGATTTGAAAAACATTTACGAAGTTCTGACCAACGTTCTGGACAGTATTATTTACGAATACATGTCAAGGATCGGGTAGGTGCTTTTTCTGAGATATCTACATTATTTAACGACCTAAATATTAGCTTTAAGCGGATTCTTCAGACACCAATTAAAAAACGGGAGTTGGCTGAGATCATTGTTGTTACACATCACACTACGCTTCATAATTTTCAAGATGCGCTAAATCAACTGCACAATTTAGATGTGGTACTGCAGATAAAAAGCTATTATAAAGTGGAAGGAGATGCAGCACATGAATTGGCCGGGACTACTAAAAAATTATAAGGAGTTACTACCTATAACAGAAAACACACCAGCTTTAACATTACATGAAGGCAATACACCATTAATTCATTTCTCTACATTGTCTAAAGAGCTTGGAATAGAACTTTATGGCAAAATTGAAGGCGTTAATCCGACCGGTTCTTTTAAGGATAGGGGAATGGTTATGGCCGTAGCAAAAGCGGTTGAAGAAGGCAGTACGTCAATCATCTGTGCATCGACTGGAAATACCTCAGCTTCTGCAGCTGCTTATGCAGCAAAAGCAGGAATTAAAGCAATTATTGTGATTCCTAAAGGAAAAGTTGCATTAGGAAAATTAGCACAAGCGATTATGTACGGTGCGGAGATTGTGGAAATTGATGGAAACTTTGATGAAGCACTAGCAATGGTACGAAAATTAAGCGAGTCATCTCCTGTTACATTAGTCAACTCTGTTAATCCATATCGCTTAGAAGGTCAAAAAACAGCGGCCTTTGAGGTATGCGACCAACTTGGAACTGCTCCTGATATTCTTTCCATACCAGTAGGCAATGCAGGAAATATTAGTGCATATTGGAAAGGGTTTAAAGAATATAACGATATAGAACAGTCAGGTCTCCCAAAAATGTTTGGCTTTGAAGCAGAGGGAGCGGCTGCTATTGTTCAAAACAAAGTGATTCCACATCCTGAAACTATAGCCACGGCCATACGGATTGGGAACCCGGCTAGTTGGAAGCTAGCAGAGGAAGCAAGGGATGAATCAAAAGGTATCATAAACTCCGTAACGGATGATGAAATCGTAGCAGCTTTCAAAAAACTAGCAGCAAGTGAAGGTGTTTTTGTTGAGCCAGGGTCATGTGCATCTATTGCCGGACTAATTAAACAATGCAAAAAGGGAGTTATTAAAGAGGGGAGTAAAGTGGTTGCAGTTCTTACAGGAAACGGATTAAAAGATCCACAAACTGCAATTGACCAATTAACGATTAACCCTGTTTCACTACCTAATGATGAAAAAACAGTTATGGAGTATTTAGAAAACAAGGTGCAAATATGAATGGCTTTACCATTTCTGTACCGGCAAGTTCTGCAAATATAGGGCCAGGCTTTGACTCGCTAGGTTTATCCCTAGGTCTATATTTAACATTATCTGTAGAGAAGCATAGTCATTGGGAAATCCAGCACCAATCACTTCTATTACCTGACTTTGAAAGCTATGATAAGCATTTTATCTATCAGATTGCAAAAGAAACAGCACATCACTATGGAAAGCAACTGCCACCTTGCAAAGTTACCATCGATAGCTCTATACCATTAGCTCGCGGTCTTGGAAGTAGTGCATCTGCAGTAATTGCTGGCATCGAGCTTGCTAATCAACTGTGCCGCCTACAATTATCGCTACTCGACAAATTAATGCTAGCTACAGAAAAAGAAGGGCATCCTGATAATGTTGCAGCCTCATTAGTAGGAGGTCTTGTAGTAACAGCCTCAACTGCAAATGATAAAATTAACTATTATAAATGGAACAGTCTAAACATAGATATTATTACAGTTATTCCAGATACAGAATTAAAAACGGAAGCCTCAAGAAGCGTACTACCTGAGCATTTCACTAGGAAATATGCAGCAAGTGCTAGTAGTATTTGTAATCTATTTATTGTTGCGCTCACTTCCCATGATTATCATTTAGCAGGAGAAATGATGGAAAATGACCTTTTTCATGAGCCATTTCGTGCTACCCTAATTCCAAAATATACAGAGATCAAAAAGGCAGCGAGAAGTCTTGGAAACTATGGAACTGTGATTAGCGGAGCTGGACCAACAATGCTAGTATTTGCTCCAAAGGGTAAGGGGCAGTCCATCGCAGGTGAATTACAGGGTCAATTTTCTTCCTATAACATTTGCCAAGTGAATATCGACACCCAAGGCATGAAGGTAACATCAGGAAAAGAAGAAGTTGCGGAAAATTGATTCTGCAACTTCTTTTGCTCGTGATTTGCTGTTATTTTCAATGCTTTTTTGCTTATTAAATACTACCCTATTTGCCTAATAGTGCAACCATCAAAGCCTTTTGTGCATGCAGACGATTCTCAGCTTGTTGGAAGACAACAGAATGTACTCCATCAATTACATCAGCAGATACTTCCTCACCGCGATGAGCTGGCAAACAATGCATAAATATTACATCCGATTTGGCAAGCGAAAGTAGACTTCGATTAACTTGATAGCCTGTAAATGCTATTTCTCGTTTTTGTTGTTCTTCTTCCTGGCCCATACTCGCCCATACATCTGTATAAATTACATCAGCTTGCTGAACCGCGTCTTCAGGGCAATCGGAAATTTCTAAAACCGCTCCAGATTCAGAACCAATTCGCTTTGCATTTATAACCACATCAGCATCAGGTTGATAATTTTTCGGTGAAGCAATTGAGAGGCGCATTCCCATTGTTGCCGCACCAATCAAAAGCGAATGCGCCATATTATTCCCATCACCAATATACGCTATTTTAACACCATTTAACTGACCCTTTAACTCTTTTATTGTTTGGAAATCAGCTAAAACCTGACAAGGATGATATAAATCCGTTAATCCATTAATAACAGGGATGCTAGCTTTCTCTGCTAGCAATTCAATTGTTGATTGTGAATATGTTCGAATCATTATACCGTCCACATAAGATGACAACACTTGAGCTGTATCTGTAATTGATTCACCTCTCCCTATCTGGATATCATTGGAACTTAAAAATATACCACTCCCCCCTAATTGATAGATTCCTGCTTCAAAAGAAACTCTCGTTCTCGTAGATGCTTTATCAAATATCATGCCAAGTATTTTTCCTTCTAGATAATGATGGGGAATTCCTTTCCTACGTTCATACTTTAGATTCTCTGCTAAATCTAATAAACTATTAATCTGTTCCTCCGTATAATCAGCTAATGTTAAAAAATTCCGACCATGTAATTCATGAAACTTTGCTGTCGCTCGTTTTATTCCCACTCCCAATTACATCTCCACCTTCCAAATCGTATATGAATTATTATGCAATAAAAAGAATAAACATACAATACGTTTTTCTATTTCGGATCAAAAATAAAAAACAAACGCCATATAAAGTGAAACTTCAATCAGTTGGGGTTTTTGTTTATCCCCACGGATGGTTAGTACGAGAAGGGTGTGACCTAAAGGCCTCGGACATTTACTGGCAGTTGATCCCACACTTACCCATATTGGATTCACTTTATTGCTTGAAGTCGGAGTCTTACTGCCAGTTATATGCAGGTTAGAAAAACTGAGCAAAATTCGCTCAGTCCTTATCACTAAATGCTCAGATTTACGCTTCCTCTAGTAGCTATTATGGAATAATAGCTACTGCTTGACCACCACTCCGGCTGCCCACTTCCCTTTCCGTGGGGGTTGTCCTTCAGGCTAACTTTTTAAGCAAAACCCGCTCAAAAAAGTGGATCTTCAGGTCAAACATTTCCCACAGGAGTTGAAGGATAGCGATTTTCACTTTACCCATTGTAAAAAAAGTCAACTATTACTTATGACAAGAATTGTTGCACCTTCGCATAGCGGAGACTAATTACGTAGACTCCTGCGGGATTAGCGCGAGCCGAAAATCCACTTTGCAACGTGTTCTTCTTTGCAAAGTTAGTTGAGGCCGTGCCCACGGAAAGCGAAGTAATTAGTCGGAGCATTGCCAATATACATCTAACATTTCAAAATAACTACTTGGCTTAACGCAGTCATTGCACTGATTTTATACTTTCTTATCTTTGAACAAAAGCGCAAGCACCCGATTAAAAATGTAGCGACTGGAGTTAATAAAAAATCGCTTCGAACAAAATTTCGAAGCGATTCAGTCAAATTTATCCTAGTTGTATGATTAAGACCTTTAAATAATTTCCTTGAGGGAATCTTTTATCTGTTTGGAAATCAGCTGGTAGCTGAAATTCTTCAAGAATCCTATATGATGTGTTCATCTCACTACATGCTTTGTCTATAAACCCTTTGAATTTTTTCATACCCAAACTTGCATTATTTGTAGATGCAACGATAATACCATGTTGGTTCGTTATAGAGATGGTATCCTTTATCAAAGCTGGATAGTCTTTAGCAGTACTAAAGGTTCGCTTTTTGGACCTTGCGAAGCTAGGTGGGTCTAATATAACCATATCAAAGCTAAGTTGCTTTCTTCGAGCATATTTAAAATAGTCAAATACATCCATTACTATAATATCCTGCTGTTCGAAATCAATACCATTTACACTAAATTGCTCGATTGTTTTTCCTTTACTCCTCTTAGCAAGATCTACACTCGTGGTTTTGGCCGCTCCTCCTAATGCTGCGGCTATCGAAAATGCTCCAGTATAAGAAAAAGTGTTTAGCACCTGTTTATTTTTTGCATATTTATCTCGAATAGCGACTCTCACATCACGTTGATCTAAGAATACACCTACCATTGCTCCATCGTTTAGATAAACAGCGTAATGCATTCCATTTTCCTTTACGATGATTGGAAATTCTCCACGGTTGCCTTTGACAAAATCGTCATCATCAATATAGTTACCTTTTCTATCGAACCGTTTCTTTTCATATATCCCATGATAGTCACCAAGTTCGTCTATCACACGTACAATATGCTCTTTAAATGCATAAATCCCTTCACTATACCAGTTAATCAGATAATATCCAGCGTAATAATCAATGGTAACTCCACCAATCCCATCACCCTCACCGTTAAAAACGCGAAACGCATTTGTATCATCTGATTGATAGAAACCTTTTCTTTTATTTATTGCCGAAAGTAGTTTCTTTTTGAAGAACGAAAAGTTAATGTCTTCATTTAATTTATTGGTCAATATCCACCCAATTCCTTTATTTTGTATACCATAGTAACCTTTTGCTAGAAATTGGTGATTTTTATCCAATAAATGGATAATCACCCCTTCCTGATGAAGTACATCTAAATTACGAACAGCATCTTTTACGATAAGTGGATATCCATTTATATATTGCTTACTATATTTTTCCTTTACATACAATTCAATTACATTTGTCATCGTTTCATCCTAACTAACCTTTTTTCTCATTATCGCACGGAGATTATGAAAGGAAAAGAAAATTATTAACCGGGATCTGTATGACCGATATATCGTAGCATTGCATTTAATTCTCTCCAACTCACAAGCAATGGAATGTTGATTCAACTCTTGTTAATCAACTAATAACCTTTCAATTCAATAGCTTTCATTAATAAACCACCAATCTATGTATCTAAATCTTTACGAACAAATTCTCTTTTTTTATGAAAACCTAATTTTTCATAAAAATTTCTGGCCACATGATTGTCTACCCAATAATCAAGTTCTATACAGTCTACCTTCAATGTATAAGCTATATTTTCTAATTCTATCATGAGCGCTTTGCCATAACCACTACTCCTAGCTGTTTCTTCAATGCTAATTTGATGCACATAAAGTGATTTATATTCTTTGTTAAATGGGGTATTTGATTTTGTCACAATTTCATAGAAAATAAACCCTTTAGCTGTTTCTGCATCAAATAATACTAGAAAATAATTATTTTCATCCTCCATATATGTTTGAAATAGCTCAATCATCTTCTCGTAATTATACGGCTTAAAGTATTCAGGATATAACTGAACATGCAATTCATGAACACCTCTATTTAGTCTAGCAAGCAATTTATAGTCTCTTGAATGCTCTAGCTTCACCTAATGCTCCTCCTTAATTTCCATTACTAGCCACTATTTCTACTTTAATACGGTCAGGATCCTCAAAGAAAACCGCATAATGATCGACACCTCCAGCATAGGGATGCTTATCTAAATAGAGAATAGCAACTCCTCTCGCTATTAATTCCTCTGTAATTTCATCAATATGCTCTTTCGATTCTCCATGAAATGCTAAATGATTAAGACCGATCCTACGCCGATGATATCCATCTTCTAAAAATCTATTATCTGTTTGAACAAAAACAATGTATGTATGCGCTAATATCCAGCTTTGACCCCAATCCCATTTCTGATAAACACTGTATCCTAACTCTTCTAACAACCATCCCCAGAATTGAACACTTTCCTTTAAATCAGATACATTTAATTCAATATGATGCAGCAATCCCTTTGACAATAATATCACTCCTAACTGAAACATTAAAACCATCTATCTTTTCTATTACGATTTCTACCTCTTCCATACTTCTAATCGATCAAATAAAGTTCAATTCGTGGGGTTTTTTTATCCCCCTCGGATGATTAGTACCACAAGGGTATGACCTAAAGACCCTTGAACCAATCGGACATTTACTGGCACTCCACTTATCCATATTGGTTTCTCTTTATTGCTTGAAGTCGGGGGCTTACTGCCAGTTATATGCGGATAAATTGCGAAGAGTCCCCTGTTTACCTCTAACCAGCTCGATAAAAACTGCATTACTTGAGTTAGGAAAACCAAAGGCTCGTTTATAACGTACAATATATATCAAAAAACTGAATGCTGCGTAGCATCCAGTTAGTTATTCCGCCATCTCCATGAATTAGAAGCTAAAGTCTCAAACCACAAAGTCTAGTTATACAAAGAGGGGAAACGGGAAATGAAAGAAAATCCCGGTGTTGAATTCTACTTTACTTTCCCTGAAATTTTGGCTTTCTCTTTTCCTTAAAAGCAAGTAAAGCTTCGATCCTATCTTGAGTTGGAATAATAGATTCATAAGCATTTGCCTCAATAGCTAATCCGGAATGGAGATCGATATTACTTCCTTTATCAATAGCGAACTTCGCCTGATTTACAGCTAATGGAGCATTAGCAAGAATTTCATCTGCTAAAGAACTGGCTTGATCCATTAATTCTCCGTGTTCTACAACTGAATTTATTATTCCCCACGTTTCAGCAACTTTAGCTTCAATTCTCCGAGCAGTCAAAATCAATTCTTTGGCTTTAGCCGGACCTACTAGTCTAGCTAACCGCTGTGTACCTCCTGCTCCTGGAATAATCCCCCAACTAACCTCGGTTAGACCTAGCATTGCATCATTTACTGCTATTCGAAGATCACATGCTAAAGCTAGTTCAAATCCACCTCCAAAAGCGTGTCCGTTTATTGCAGCAATGGTCGTCTGTGGCAGTTCATCAATTTGTAAAAATACTCTACGAATCTTATTTACATTCCTTCTAACTTCAGCTTCAGATAACCCTCGTCTTTCCTTAAGGTCTGCACCAGCACTGAATGCTTTTTCACCTGAACCTGTAAATATAACTACATGTATGTCTTGTTTACGTTGTAGGTTACGTACCGTTTTATCCAACTGCTGTAACATATCATAATCAAAGCAATTTAATACTTCTGGTCGATTCAGTATAATGATTGCTAATGAACCTTTCTCTTCCACAACTACTTTATCCATCTTCCTCCT
>NZ_JAJERH010000044.1 GCF_016919725.2 Virgibacillus sp. AGTR | reverse complement strand
ATTATTCCATAATAGCTACTAGAGGAAGCTTAAATCTGAGCATTTAGTGATAAGGACTGAGCGAATTTTGCTCAGTTTTTCTTAGTCTATTTCCTTGCGCTTCTTACGAGTTGAGTATGTATAATCAGTAAAAACCTAATATGACAGCAGGATATCATCTTGTTCATATAGAATATAAGTGATGGGGGATAAATGCTTTTGGAAAGGGGATATTCATTATATGAAAAAGAAAATTTTAATTGTCGATGACCAACCTGGAATCTGTATGCTACTGACAGATATCCTTACAAATGAAGGTTATCATGTGGAAACTGCGAAAACAGGTAAAGAAGGATTGGACAAAGTCACTTCCTCTTCTTTCCAATTATTAATGATTGATTATAAGCTGCCAATTTATAATGCATTCGAGGTAATACGATTGATGAATCAAACAGGTGTATCTACACGAACTATTGTAATGAGCGGTATAACAGAAGAAGTTATTCGTGAGAATGAAGATTGTAGCAACGTAGAAAGTGTGCTAACGAAGCCTTTTAATATCCAAGAAGTATGTGATTTGGTCAAATCAATTATTGGTTGACTAGCAGGATTGTTGCGACTTTGAGTTGTTGTTGGTATTCTAATATTGTAATTAAATTATTTTCAAATAGGTGCATAGTTCATCTAAGAGGAGGATATATATGCCATTAGTATCAATGAAAGAGATGCTAGAAAAAGGGAAAGACAATGGTTATGCAGTTGGTCAGTTCAATTTAAATAACCTGGAATACGCACAAGCGATTCTTCAGGCAGCAGAAGAAGAGAAATCCCCAGTAATCCTTGGGGTATCAGAAGGTGCTGCTAAATATATGGGTGGCTTCAACGTTGTTGTATCAATGGTGAAGGCACTTATGGAATCGTATGGTACAACCGTACCTGTTGCTATACATTTAGATCATGGTTCAAGTTTTGCTAAGTGTGCAGAAGCTATTCACGCTGGCTTTACATCCGTAATGATTGATGCATCTCATGATCCACTTGAAGAAAACATAGCAATTACTAAAAAGGTTGTGGAACTAGCTCATCTTCATGGTGTATCCGTTGAAGCTGAATTGGGAACAGTTGGTGGTCAAGAAGATGATGTGATAGCAGACGGTGTTATTTATGCTGATCCAAAGGAATGTAAAGAATTAGTGGATCAAACTGGTATTGATTGTTTAGCTCCAGCGCTTGGTTCAGTGCACGGACCATACAAAGGAGAACCCAATTTAGGATTTAAAGAAATGGAAGAAATTCTTTCAACTGTTAAATTACCGTTAGTTTTACATGGTGGTACGGGAATCCCTACTAAAGATATTCAGCGTGCTATTTCTTTAGGTACTGCGAAAATCAATGTGAATACGGAGAACCAAATCTCTCAAACAAACGCTGTACGTCAAGTATTAAAAGATAAGCCTGAGCTTTATGATCCACGTAAATACCTAGGACCTGGTACAGAAGCAATCAAGCAAACCGTTATTGGCAAGATGCGTGAATTTGGTTCATCACAACAAGCATAATCGGTAACAGCTTATTAGTTAGGAGGCGACAATCAATGAAATTCTTTATTGATACAGCCAATATTGATGAAATTCGTGAGGCAAATGCACTTGGCGTTTTAGATGGTGTCACAACTAACCCAAGTTTAGTTTCTAAAGAGGATGTATCTTTTCACGATCGATTACGTGAAATCACAGAAGAAGTTTCTGGATCTGTGAGTGCAGAGGTGATTTCCGAGGATGCAGAAGGAATGATTCGTGAAGGGAAAGAACTTGCGGCAATCGCACCAAACATAACAGTTAAAGTTCCAATGACATTGGAAGGACTAAAAGCTGTTAAAGCATTTAGCGAATTGAATATTAAAACCAACGTTACGCTAATTTTCAATGCTAATCAAGCGCTACTTGCTGCGCGTGCAGGAGCTACGTATGTTTCACCTTTTCTAGGTAGATTAGATGATATTGGCCATGACGGTATGGTATTAATTGAAACCATTTCAGAGATATTTAATAAACATGATATTCATGCACAAATAATTGCGGCTTCTATACGCCATCCACTACATGTTATAGATGCTGCTAAAAAGGGTGCGCATATTGCTACTATTCCGTTTAAAGTATTGGAGCAGCTGGTAAAACATCCATTAACTGATCAGGGAATCGAGAAATTCCTTGCTGATTGGAATAAGCAAAAATAATTGCATAATAATGGAAGAAGTACACATCCTAAGGAACAGAAGCAGCAGTACTTGCTGCAAATAAGTTTGCAAGTCAATGTTAGCATAATTCGATGCTAATCATGTTCCTTGCCTAAGTGGGGTTATCTTAATGCAAAAAATGTTAGTTGAAGGTGGCCATGTTCTAAATGGCAAAGTACGAATCAGCGGAGCGAAGAATAGTGCTGTAGCGCTATTGCCAGCCGCGATTTTAGCTGATTCTAATGTAACTATTGAAGGACTACCAGAGATTTCAGACGTATATACATTAGGCGATTTACTTGAGGAAATCGGTGGTACGGTTTCCTGGGATGGACAAACCGTTCATATCAATCCTGAGAATATGATTGCCATGCCTCTCCCTAATGGGAAAGTGAAAAAGCTTAGAGCCTCCTATTATTTTATGGGAGCAATGCTAGGAAAATTTAAAAAGGCAGTTATCGGACTTCCGGGTGGTTGTTTTTTAGGACCACGTCCAATCGATCAGCATATTAAAGGGTTTGAAGCACTTGGTGCAGAGGTAACGAATGAACAAGGAGCTATTTACCTTCGGGCGAATGAACTTAGAGGTGCAAGAATCTACCTTGATGTTGTAAGCGTTGGTGCAACAATCAATATCATGTTAGCTGCAGTAAAGGCAAAAGGAAAAACAGTTATTGAGAATGCTGCAAAGGAACCTGAAATAATTGATGTGGCTACACTGCTTACGAATATGGGAGCAAAAATAAAAGGGGTAGGTACGGATGTAATCCGGATTGAAGGAGTACCTTCGCTTAATGGTTGCAGACATACTATTATCCCTGATCGTATTGAAGCAGGTACTTACACGATAGCTGCTGCAGCACAAGGGAAAGAGGTTATCATCGATAATGTAATTCCTCCTCATTTGGAATCACTTTTAGCTAAGCTACGTGAGATGGGGATATCTATTGAAGAGAGTGCGGAACAGTTACTTATTGCTCCTAAAAATCCATTGAAAAGTGTTGATATAAAAACACTTGTTTACCCAGGATTTCCGACAGACCTACAACAGCCATTTACTACCTTGTTGACGAAAGCGGTAAATACGG
Source organism: Virgibacillus sp. AGTR (assembly GCF_016919725.2). Classification (GTDB taxonomy): domain Bacteria; phylum Bacillota; class Bacilli; order Bacillales; family Amphibacillaceae; genus Virgibacillus; species Virgibacillus salarius. The sequence continues at coordinate 30,432 of NZ_JAJERH010000044.1, read as the reverse complement.
GTGTGGTTACAGACACGATTTATTCTGCTCGCTTAAAGCATATAGATGAATTAAGAAGAATGAATGCGTCTATTAAAGTAGAAGGTGGATCTGCTATTGTCTCTGGCCCCGTTCAGCTACAAGCTGCTAAAGTTAACGCTACGGATCTCCGAGCAGGTGCCGCATTAATAATTGCTGGACTTATGGCAGATGGAGTTACCGAAATAACTGGACTCGATCATGTTGATCGAGGATATGAGAAAATCACAGATAAATTAACCGACCTAGGTGCTAAAATTTGGCGTGAAGAATTGACAGATCAAGAAATTATACAACTACAGAATTCTTAGAGAGAAGTTAGCATAAGGTTAGGGAATACCTTTGTAAAAATTCTTCTCGGGATGAGGATATTTTACAAAAGGGAGAGATACGTAATGGAAAGAAGTTTAACAATGGAATTGGTTCGGGTTACCGAAGCAGCCGCATTAAAATCTGCTCGTTGGATGGGTAGAGGTAAAAAAGATGAAGCAGATGATGCAGCAACAACAGCTATGCGTGATGTATTTGATACTATTCCAATGCAAGGTACTGTAGTTATCGGTGAGGGAGAAATGGATGAAGCTCCAATGTTATATATTGGGGAACAGCTTGGCACAGGTCATGGACCTGGAGTAGACGTTGCTGTTGATCCACTTGAAGGTACAAGTATTGTTGCAAATGGTTCATGGAATGCACTAGCAGTTATTGCTATTGCTGACAAAGGTACATTATTACATGCACCAGATATGTATATGCAGAAAATTGCTGTTGGACCAGAGGCTGTTGGGAAGATTGATATCAATGCATCAACGATAGAAAACCTTCAGGCAGTAGCAAAGGCAAAAAATAAAGCTGTTGAAGATGTTGTGGTAACTGTTCTAGATAGACCTAGACATGAGAAATTGATTCAAGAAATTCGTGACGCAGGAGCGCGTATTAAATTAATTTCTAATGGTGATGTAGCAGGTGCAATTAACACCGCTTTTGATGAAACGGGTGTAGACATTTTACTGGGAACTGGTGGTGCTCCTGAGGGGGTTATAGCTGCAGTTGCATTAAAATGTCTAGGCGGTGAAATGCAAGGGAAGCTCGTGCCATCTAACACAGAGGAAGAAGAACGTTGTGAAAAAATGGGAATAGCTGATTTGAACAAAGTACTTACGATGAAAGACTTCTGTAGTGGTGATGATGCTATTTTCGCGGCTACTGGTGTAACAGATGGTGAATTACTAAAAGGTGTACAATTTAAGGGTACAAAGGCTAAAACAGAAACCATTGTAATGCGTGCGAAAAGTGGTACAGTACGATTTATTGATGGTGCGCATAGCCTGCAGAAAAAACCTGATCTTGTTATTAAACCAGAATAACGTATGAAAATAATGAAATGTGGTTACAACTGTTGTGTGTAGCTATACTTTCTTTTTTAGAGATGATAGAAAAGGAAGCCAGTCAAGTGTAGTGGCTTCCTTTTCTATATAAACTACAAAATTTAGCATGTGCTGTATTTTAAAAGCGAACAATAATTGGAATTAGTGATATACGTAATAAATAATCACTAGCTACCTCAATGTAAATGATGACACAACCTCTAAATCTTTAAGATTTTCTATGATATTTGTCATTATGGTGTTGAATATTAATCATCAAAAGAGTATTATGGTATATGTTTAATACATGATTATATCGTTGGACTTCTAATCTAGCTTCCGAAATTTTCTTCATTTCTACAAGGACAGACCTTCCAAAAAAGAAGTGAAAATCACAAACTCGTAATAATGCAATGGGTTTTAGTAATTATATTTTTTCTATGTTTAATATTAAATAGGCGTGGTGATTTTATGGCAGGATTAACTATCTCCCATCTGGAGACGTTAACATTGAAAGAAATTTATGCATTAGCAAGGGAGTATAAAGTCTCTTATTATGCAAAGTTAACGAAAAAAGAACTTATTTTTGCAATTTTAAAAGGACAGGCTGAAAAAGATGGGTATCTATTTATGGATGGGATTTTAGAGATTATTCCATCAGAAGGATTCGGCTTCTTAAGACCTATTAATTATTCCCCGAGTGCAGAGGATATTTATATATCTGCATCGCAAATTCGTCGCTTTGATTTACGAAATGGGGATAAAGTATCTGGTAAAGTTCGTCCACCTAAAGAAAATGAAAGATATTACGGGTTATTACATGTAGATGCGGTAAATGGTGATGATCCTGAAACAGCGAAGGAAAGAGTTCACTTCCCAGCTCTAACGGCATTGTATCCAGATCGTCTAATGAAACTTGAGACAGAAACAAATAAATTGTCTACGCGTATCATTGATTTAATGACACCGGTAGGTTATGGTCAACGAGGTTTAATTGTTGCACCCCCTAAAGCTGGGAAAACAATGCTTCTAAAAGAGATCGCAAACAGTATTTCTGAAAACCATCCAGATGCAAAGCTTATTATTCTACTTGTTGATGAACGTCCAGAGGAAGTAACTGATATTGAAAGATCTGTACATCCTGATGTTGATGTAGTAAGTTCTACATTTGATGAAGTACCAGAGAGTCATATTAAAGTTTCAGAATTAGTGCTAGAAAGAGCAATGCGTTTAGTGGAGCATAAACGTGATGTTATTGTGCTAATGGATAGTATTACGCGGCTGGCGCGAGCATACAATCTGGTTATCCCTCCAAGCGGGCGTACACTTTCTGGTGGTATTGATCCTGCGGCATTTCACCGTCCAAAACGATTCTTTGGAGCAGCGAGAAATATTGAAGAAGGCGGAAGCTTTACAATTCTTGCTACAGCATTAGTTGATACAGGATCACGGATGGATGATGTAATTTATGAAGAGTTCAAGGGAACAGGTAACATGGAATTACATTTAGATCGTAACCTTGCCCAACGTAGAATCTTTCCTGCAATTGATATTCTACGTTCAGGTACAAGAAAAGAAGAATTACTTGTAGAAAAAGCCCATCTAGATAAAATGTGGGCAATTCGTAAAACAATGCAAGATTCAAATGACTTCCTCGAACGTTTCTTAAGGCGTCTTAAATCTTCAAAAAATAATGAAGAATTTTTCCAATTAATGGACGAAGAAATGAAACGCCGTGGCACTAAGAGGTAAAGCGTCAACTTCAATTATTTAATTCTATACTATTGCATTCAGATGGCCAGACTGTTATAATCTTTTTATGTGAGTTTAGATAAGGTATTGTACCTATGACGGCTCTTACAATAACTCTGTTTCCAAAGGACTCAGGGCAAAAAGGAGTGGAATAACATGAAAAAGGAAATTCATCCAGAATACAGAAAAGTAGTATTTCTTGATACAAGCTCAGATTTTAAATTCTTGAGTGGTTCAACAAAGTCTTCTGACGAAACAATTGAGTGGGAAGATGGTAACACATACCCATTGATTCGTGTGGAGATCAGTTCAGAATCACATCCTTTCTACACTGGTAAACAAAAAGCTGATAAAGTTGGCGGCCGCGTAGATCGATTCAAGAAAAAATATAATATGAAATAAATAGCAGGAACACGTTGATGTCCTAGCTAGAATTATTGAAAATACCTTAAAAACAGGCAAAACGTCTAATCTTTGCCTGTTTTTTACTTTTTACTACGAGAGAATGTGGAAAGAGGACGAACCAGACGTTATCATGTTATTCTGATATATTAACAGCGTTTTTTAATAAATGCTTTATTTCCATGTAAGGTAAAATAAATGACGGGTAAACTACTAAGATACATTGTAATTATTGAAAGAGAGGACACTTATCATGTATGTGATGAAGCAAAGTGGTTGGATCGAAGTAATATGTGGCAGTATGTTCTCTGGTAAATCTGAAGAACTAATTCGCCGTGTTCGTCGAGCAACCTATGCAAACCTATCAGTACGAGTGTTTAAACCAGCTATTGATAATCGATATGAAGAAGAGGCAGTTGTTTCGCATAACGGTACTTCAATTATTGCTAGACCGGTGAGTAGTTCAGATGAGTTATTAGAGCATATGGATGAAAAAGTAGACATCGTTGGCATTGATGAGGTCCAATTTTTTGATGAGAATATAGTTGACACAGTTGAAGAATTAGCAAATAAAGGGATTCGTGCGATTACTGCTGGCTTGGATACAGATTTTCGCGGAGAACCATTTGGACCAATGCCGAAGCTAATGGCTTTAAGTGAGTCGGTGACGAAGCTGAATGCCATCTGTCCGATTTGCGGTTCACCAGCTAGCCGTACACAACGTTTGATTAATAATAAGCCCGCTTCGTATGATGATCCAATTATTTTAGTCGGAGCATCGGAGTCTTATGAGCCAAGATGCCGCCATCATCACGAAGTGCCTAATAAACCAACGAATACTATTTTAAATAGCTTATCGAAGCTATCAAGATCAAGGGGTTGACTAAAAGCAGCTCCATACCTACATACTGGAATATACTCGCTTTCTGCGTCCAGCCCTCTTGGGCTTTACATCGTTTCTTTTTTCGCAGGAGCCTCGTATATTCCAGTTTCTATATTAAATATAATCCCCACTAATTGAAGTTTCGCTTTATATATCCTTTGTTTTTACTGTTTAAAAGCGTTTTAAACCCGATAAACTGGTTGTATAAGAATAGAATGATAAGAAGGAAGTACAAGCGACAACTAAACATTTGGTTTTAAGTTAAAATTGTTTTGTACTTCGCTGTATAACAATGCATAAATATATTCTGTATGTGTAATAGATTGAAAAATCATATAATAGATGAGCAAGTGGGTATAACTTTGACCTCATAACGTGAGTATACTATAATTATACTGTTAATCAGAAAGAGGTGGCCGTGATGCTAGAACGTTTACAGTCTTTAGAAGATCGTTACAATAAATTAAATGAAATGTTAAGTGATCCGGAAATTATAAATGATTCCAAGAAACTACGTGAATATTCAAAAGAGCAAGCTGGGCTGGAAGATGTTGTTCAAGCTTTTCGAGAGTATAAAGATATGACATCCCAACTGAAGGATGCAAAGGAAATGCTAGAAGATAATCTAGATGAAGAAATGCAAGAAATGGTGAAATTGGAGATAACCGAGCTCAACGATAATATAGTAGAACTAGAAGATAAAATGAAGATTCTTCTATTACCAAAAGACCCCAATGACGATAAAAACGTGTTCATGGAAATTCGTGGTGCAGCTGGTGGTGATGAAGCAGCACTATTTGCTGGAGATTTATATCGTATGTATTCTCGCTATGCAGAGCAGTATGGCTGGAAAATTGAAGTAATGGAAGCGAGTACGACAGGTGTTGGTGGCTATAAAGAAATTATCTTTATGATAAACGGTAAAGGCGCTTTTTCTAAACTTAAATTTGAAAATGGTGCACATCGGGTTCAACGTGTTCCGGAAACAGAATCCGGAGGAAGGATTCATACCTCTACAGCGACCGTGGCAGTCCTACCGGAAGCTGAGGAAGTGGAAGTGGATATTCATGAAAAGGATATCCGTGTTGATACGTTTGCATCCAGCGGACCTGGTGGGCAAAGTGTTAATACTACGATGTCAGCAGTACGTCTAACACATCTTCCAACTGGAGTTGTCGTTTCGATTCAAGATGAAAAATCTCAAATTAAAAATAAAGAAAAAGCTATGAAGGTACTTCGTGCCCGCATTTATGATAAGTATCAACAGGAAGCGCAAGCCGAGTATGATGAAAATAGAAAATCTGCTGTTGGTACTGGAGATCGTTCGGAGCGTATTCGTACGTATAATTTCCCGCAAAATCGTGTGACAGATCATCGAATCGGTTTAACTATACAAAAGTTGGATCAAATATTGCAAGGTAAACTAGATGAATTTATTGACGCATTAGTTATGGAAGAGCAAACTAAAAAGCTGGAGCAAATTGGTGAATAGTATGAAAAAGAATAGGCAATATGAAGTCCTCGAATGGGCTTCTCTTTTTTTAGAAAAGCATCATAGGGAAAAAAGAGTAGCAGAACTTCTTCTGCAGCATCACCTACAGGTTTCACGCTCTGAATTTTTTGTGACAATGCGTGACTCCGTACCGGAAGAAGTGATAGCAAGATATGAAAAGGATATAGTAAAGCATGCTAAACAAGGGGTACCCATTCAACATCTGATTGGCTATGAATCATTTTATGGTAGAACATTCCATGTTAATCAACATGTACTTATCCCTAGACCAGAGACAGAAGAGCTTGTACAACATGTTATACAATATACAAATTCGAAGATTGTGGATAAGATACCAACAATTGTGGATGCGGGGACTGGAAGTGGCATTATAGCGATTACACTTGCGTTAGAATTAAAAAATGCCTCTATATATGCCACTGATATATCTAATAAAGCATTGGCTACAGCAAGAGAAAATTCTCAGCATTATCATACCAATATACGTTTTTATCAAGGAGATTTTTTAATACCATTAATAGAGCAGCATATGCAGGTAGATATTATTGTTTCAAACCCTCCTTATATATCAAGAGATGAGGTATCAGAATTACCGGATACTGTTAAGAATTTTGACCCCGAGCTTGCCTTATTTGCCGATGAAAATGGACTTGCAGCATATAAACAAATTCTATCCCAGTCTAAACAGGTATTACGTAAGAATGGCTGTATTGCATTTGAAATTGGTCATGAACAAGGTGAAGCTGTGACATTCCTAGTGAAAAAAACGTATCCTAATAGTGACATAAACGTTCTAAAGGACATAAACGGCAAGGATCGTATCTTGTTTGCAAAGCTATAAAAATATGATTTTATCGAATACTAGTTTAAATTTATCACTTCCTGACAATACTGTTTTCTATAGTTAGTAGGGAGGTACAGGATAATGAAGAAACTAGTATTTTTTGTTTTTATAATAGTTATTCTTATGTTAAGTATACCTGCACAAATTACCGGTAAGGATACCGATGAAAAGGGTATGAATCAATCGTATCAAGTAATACCTGATGATGCCATTCGCTTACGAATTCTAGCGAACAGTGATAGTGAGGAAGATCAACAATTAAAAAGACTTGTACGAGATCGAGTAAATGAAGAAATCACCAAATGGGTAGAAGAGATTACAGACATTGAAGCAGCTAGAAGATTAATAGAGGAACGTACACCAGAAATTAAGGAAATAATAGCTAATGCTATGGATGAATCAAGAAATTCTAATGCTTTTCAAGTGAAATATGGAAAGAACGTAACGTTTCCAGCAAAAGTGTATGGTTCATACGTCTACCCAGCTGGTGAATATGAAGCGGTTCTCATCACGATAGGTAAGGGACAAGGTGCTAATTGGTGGTGTGTTCTATTTCCTCCATTGTGTTTTCTTGATTTTTCAAATGGTACTAGTGCTGTAGCTGCTGAATCGAAGGAGAAAAAGGAAGCAGAGGAGCAAGAAATGGCAAAGCAAGAGGAAAAAACAGAGGTCAAATTTTTTCTATTTGAATGGCTAGGGTGGTCATAGATATACCATTTTTTGCATAGAATGAGGTAAATGGTTAAAGACTATTAAATCTAGATAGAGGTGAATAAAATGAATTTAATTCCAGCTTATAAAGCTTCTTCTGAACAAATAGAGCATTTTTTAAAAAATAACCCTAATGTGAATCAAGAAAGTCTACTTCGGAAAGGGTATGTGGTTGAATTAAGAGGAGAGATAGAAGGTTGCTTTATACTAGAAGAAATGGAAGAAGGAACTTATTGGTTAAAGCAACTATATATTACACAATCAGAAGCGGCGCATCTTCCTGTTTTATTAGAATCTATCCTTTTAATGGCTAAGCAGCAGCATGCTGAGCGAGTATATGTGCATAGTCATCAGCCGGTTGTTGATATTTTATTGGAAGCGTTACAATTCCATCCACAAAAGGAAAAAGTTTTCGTGGATAAGTATGATAAATCAAACGGTAATTGGTGGTTGTATCATGTGTCCTAAGGAATTCCACAAACATATCAACAAAAACTGTGGATATCCACCGTATTTATTGTGGATAAATGTGTATAATTCAAACATTAGTTAGTATAACTAAATTATTAAAGAATAATGCTGTGGATAAATTGAATTGTGATGATGTGTATAACTTAACTCCCTATAGTTATCTAGTTGAAGGGAAATTAAGATGAGTCACTTCTTGCTTTCTATGGGAAATGCTTAGAATACTCTAGGATCAACAGCTGCTTGTTCATTTAGGAATCGACCGAGGGTGTTTTTCATTTAGCTTCGAATTTTATTTTTCAAGTTTCAAGGAAAAGATAAGTTAGGGAACGTACAGAGTATTTATGCAAGCTGAATGTATACTTGTTCCATTGCGAAAACATCTGCTATCTACTAAAATGATTATAGTAGAAAAGAGGTAACAACATTGATGGAAACAAAGTATTGGAAATTAACAAAACAAGAAAAAATAGATATAGAGATGATTCAAGAAGCCTCCACACTTTTGAAGCAAGGCGAAACGGTAGCATTTCCAACCGAAACAGTTTATGGATTAGGTGCAGACGCTACCAATTCTGAGGCGGTTAGCAAAATCTTTGCAGCCAAGGGTCGACCTCAGGATAATCCGCTTATTGCACATGTTGCTAATAAACAACAGTTAGAGCGACTTGTGTGTGGATGGCCCGCATATGTGGATAAGTTAATGGAAGCTTTTGCTCCTGGACCGCTTACTTTTGTTTTGCCGAGTAATGGGGTATGTGCAGAAAACGTAACAGCGGGCTTATCAACCATTGGCGTGAGAATCCCAAGTCATCCGATAGCAAGGTGGTTACTCCGTGTATGTGATCTACCAATAGCAGCGCCTAGTGCAAATTTATCAGGAAAGCCTAGTCCTACTAGTGCGGAACACGTTTGGACTGATTTACAAGGGAAAATTGCTGGGGTAGTGGATGGCGGAGCAACTGGTGTTGGATTGGAATCAACGGTGATAGATTGTACACAAGATATTCCTATTATCCTCCGTCCAGGTGGCATTACACAGGAGGAAATAAAAGAAATAACTGGGGCTGTTATGATTGATCCAGCTTTGGCAAATCAATCCGAAAGACCTAAATCACCAGGTATGAAATATAAACATTATTCACCAGAAGTTCCTTTATATATTGTGGAGGGTTCTTTAGAAGCGATTCAACGAAAAATCAACCAGTTGAAAATGGAGGGAAAGCTGGTGGGCTTAATGGCAAGTACAAAGGCTACCAACCATTTAACTGCGGATGAAGTCATCCCGCTAGGAGATAATCTTACTCAAATCGCGTCAAAATTATATGATGCATTACGAACGTTCAAGAACGGAAAAGTTGACATTATTATTAGTGAGTCCTTTTCAGAGAAAGGGATCGGACAGGCAGTGATGAATCGTTTAAAAAAAGCTGCAAGCCAGTATATAGAATTAAATTGAGGCAATGCCATAAGACGAATATATGTTCGATTGATTCGAATGTCTTTAGGTCATACCCTTCTGGTACTAGCAATCAGTAAAGCTTCACTTTATAACTGGAGAAAGCCAGACAAGTTCGAAATTTAGCTGAAACGTTTCGAATCTGTCTGGCTTTTGCTTTCTATAAAATCTGATTGTTAGGTGGTCTGTATAAATCACTTTCCCTATGTTCATATTCCATGTAGGACATGCATATAGTTTATAAGCGTGTCCTAGGGGGATTATCGATGTCGGGGTATATTGGAGAATTTACGGCTTTGTTGTTTTTATCGTTAGCACTTGGCCTAGACGCATTTTCTGTAAGCCTGGGATTGGGTATGCAGCGCTTGCGTCTGAAACGAATAGCGTTAATAGGCATAGTCGTTGGACAATTTCATGTCATTATGCCCTTTATAGGAATCATTTTAGGGAGAATAATTTCGGAACAAATTGGTCATCTAACGACACTAGCTGGAGGGCTATTACTCATAGGTATTGGTGCACAAATAATGTTCTCTGCATTTAATCATCAAGCAAAGAAAATCATCCAGCCTATAGGAGGAGGACTGATCTTACTAGCATTCGGACTGAGTATTGATAGCTTTTCAGTGGGACTTAGTCTGGGGATATCTGGAGTAAAAACAATTGTGGCGTTATTGCTTTTTGGAATAATTAGTTCCATCCTTTGTTGGGTCGGATTGCTCTTAGGTAGGAAGGTACGAGGATTCCTAGGTGTTTACAGTGAATTATTAGGAGGTAGTATTCTAATCGGATTTGGGTTTCGATTATTGTTTGGGTAAGCCCGATTGTCATTATAATCTATAATTATTGATTCAGATAATGAGAGCGTATTATATTTTATTCGCTTTCTCGGGTAAGCTTATGGTGAATAGAAAACAAGCGACTCAGGAGGAGAATCATGCTATCTAATCTTACGTTTAGGCTTGCTAATCTCGATGATCTCAATGACATTGTCAAGTTACTAGCAGATGATAAGCTTGGGGAAGTAAGAGAAAAATATGAAAACCCATTACCTCTAAGCTATCACCAAGCTTTTCAAGCCATTGACTCAGATCCAAATAATAGCTTATGTGTGGTAGAAAAGGAAAATCGAGTGGTAGGTGTACTGCAAATTACATTCACACCATATCTTACATACCAGGGAGGCTGGAGAGCAACCGTAGAAGGAGTAAGAATTGATGCATCTGTAAGAGGACGTGGTGTGGGGAAGAAATTTATGGAGTGGTCTATTCAACAAGCTAAGGAGAAAGGTTGCCATGTTATACAGTTAACGACAGATAAACAACGACCAGATGCACTAGCTTTTTATCAACAGCTTGGATTTACCAATTCTCATGAAGGATTGAAATTACATCTTGAAAATTAAGCTATTGTAGTCAGATAGTCGTACTTTAATTAAGAACTGATTCTCAGCGCTGGTTACTAGCTGAGAATTGGTTCTTTTAAAATGTAATAAAAAGGTGGTGGTTTATAGGAAGACGAATATGGTATATTGGAGAAAGAGTTTAGTTATCGGAGGTTCCCTTTTATGAAATTATTGTTTGTTTGCACAGGCAATACATGTCGCAGTCCAATGGCAGAAGCTTTAGTGAAACATAAAATACCAGAAGCAGAAGTACAATCGGCTGGCATTTTTGCTGCGGAAGGTCAGTATGCAAGTCCAAAAGCCATAGAAGTTTTAAGACAAAAACAAATAGTGCTGAATCATCAATCGCAACCAGTCACAAATAAGCTTTTGAATTGGGCAGACGTTGTTTTGACAATGACAACACAGCATAAGCAATCACTTATAATGGAATATCCTAACTATCAGGATAAGTACTATACGTTAAAAGAATACGTTTCCGAAGCCGATAAAGAAGTATGGAAGAAATTAAAGCAGTCATATGCGGAATATGAGGAAAAAAGGTCACTATTTATCCAAGAAAATCAGCATAAGCTAGATAATTCTCTCTTAGACCAACAGATTCAAGAGTATCTTGCAGAAGACATAACTAATATTCGAAGACTCGAGGCTAATTTAATTAACTACGATATATCAGATCCCTTTGGTGGAGATTTACGAATATATCAAGAGACACTAAATGAATTGGATAAATATATCGATCTACTGCAAAAAAAATTATCAAAATAGGCAGGGGAACGTATTATGGAAAAGAAAAGATATCGTTTTAGTTTACGGCTGAAATTAGTGTTGTTTACGACAGTATTAGCACTGGTAACGTATTCGGTTAGTGCCATTTTTATTTATGTTGTCTTTAATTATGTGCAAAATTACTGGGAAATCTCTGAACAACTATTTACGATCGGAACACTTATACTTGGTATTATTTGGTCAGGGATATTAGCATTTTTTGCAGCCCGTTTCATAGTAAAACCACTAGAAAAGCTTGAAGCCGCTGCATCTGATGCTGCTAAGGGCAACCTGAATCAAGTTATAGAAATTTCTAAATCGGATGATGAAATCAGAGCACTTGGAATCTCATTTGACAAAATGCTTAAAAATCTGACGAATATCGTACATAATATAGATAGGCATTTTGAAAGTACAAATAAATCAGTTATTCATATTAAAGATGCTTCCGATCAGGTTACGCAACATTCTACCTTAATACGCTCGTCAATTGATGATATATCAAAAGGGGCAGAGAGCTCATCAGAAGCTATTCAAAATACTGCTGAAGCAGTTGAATTGGCAACAGAGCTGGCACAAGAGGTTCAGCGTAAGGCGACACACTCAAAAGAAAAATCTGGAGAGATGCTCGACGTCCTAAATCACAGTAAGCTAGCTGTTAATCAACTCGTTGATGGTATTCAGAAGCTAGCCAATGAACAGGAATTATCATTAAAGGATGTTGACCATTTAAAGCAAAATGCCATACAAGTTGAGACGATTATTACCTTGGTTGGTGAAATCGCCGAACAAACAAATTTACTTGCATTAAATGCTTCAATTGAAGCGGCGCGTGCGGGAGAGCATGGAAAAGGTTTTGCAGTAGTAGCTGATGAAATTCGAAAATTAGCTGATCAGAGTGCACAAGCAGTACAGCAAATTTCTGCGTTAATTGCTGCAATTCAAAAAGATGTCTCTGGTGTTGTTGCTAAAATTAACGAAAATGTTTCCTATGCAAAAGCAGAAGCTGCTAATGGTAAAACAACGAACAAGGCAATTGCGCAAATGTCAGGTTCTGTTGAGAATGTAGCTAGTGAAATTGATCGTATCTCGGAATTGGTGGATCGCCAATTAAAATCTATTGAGGATACCGTAAAGCAATCACAAGAGGTTGCTGCGATTGCTGAAGAAACATCGGCTGGAGCAGAAGAGGTAAATGCAGCAATTCACGAGCAAGCATCTACGATTGAACAAGTGGATCATTTAGCACATGAATTAGAAGAGCAAGCTAAGAGCTTAAATCAGCAAATCAATCAGTTTAAAGTAAATTAGTTTGGTACTAGAAAGGAGCAACAAAAAGTGAAGGTAATTGTTACTGCAGATCACGCAGGAATGACTGTCCGTAATGAAATAAAGGACTTACTAGAGGAGATGAACATTGACTATGAGGATGTTGGCTGTAGCTGTGAATCGTCAGTAGATTATCCAGACTACGCATTACCGGCAGCAGAACGAGTAGCCAGTGGAGAATTTGATCGAGGTATCTTTATTTGTGGAACGGGTATTGGAATGTCGATTGCAGCGAATAAGGTAAAAGGTATTCGTTGTGCCTTAACTCATGATGTATATAGTGCGAAATTGACACGCCAACACAATAATTCAAATGTTCTTGCTATGGGGGAACGTGTTGTCGGTCCAGGTCTTGCTCGTGAGGTTGCAAGAATTTGGCTAGAAACGGACTTCGACGGTGGACGTCATGAAAATCGAATTAACAAAATTACAACGTATGAAGAGCAGTAAGGCAAGCTATGGGCTTGCCTAGACTTATATCACATGGTAGGTGATAAAAATGTTCGAACTTCTGAAGCAAATGAAGCTAGAATTGTCTAATATGCAAACGGAATGGGAGAAATCAGGTTTCTTACATCAAGGTGAATTATTTGTAGTAGGATGTTCTACCAGTGAGGTAGCAGGGCAACAAATTGGTACTTCTGGAAGTGAAGAAATCGCAGAAGTCATTTTTGAACAGCTAACTGAATTACAAATAAAAACAGGTATTCACCTCTCATTTCAATGTTGTGAACATTTAAATAGAGCAATTGTCGTAGAACGAAAAGTAATGCAACAATATAAATTAGAAGAAGTATCCGTGATTCCTACCCGTCAAGCGGGTGGATCAATGGCATCGTATGCTTATAAACATTTGAAGGACCCAGTGATTGTCGAATGTATTTCGGCACATGCTGGTATAGATATTGGAGAGACAATGATTGGGATGCATTTAAAATCTGTAGCAGTTCCTATTCGTTTTCAACAGCGTTTTCTCGGTAATGCGAGGGTTGTAGCAGCATATACTCGACCAAAAAGAATTGGTGGGCATCGAGCTGTCTATGCTAGTAGTTGACACAGCTATTCACAAATTATTAATTATTCACATTAGGGTCACTGTTCAAATTATTGGATGAAAGTCTATTGAAATTTATTCCAATGTTTTGAACAACATCTGAAGTGATTAAAATACATAGGAGGTTTTACAATGGAGCATGTGAAACAAATAGATATGGAGTTATTTGAAGCTATGGAAGCAGAGAAAAAACGCCAGCAGGATAAAATTGAACTGATTGCGTCAGAAAATTTCGTCTCAGAAGCAGTTATGGAAGCGATGGGTTCTGTGTTAACAAATAAATATGCAGAGGGTTATCCAGGAAAACGATATTATGGTGGATGCGAGCATGTTGACGTGGTAGAGAATCTAGCTCGTGATCGTGCAAAGCAGTTATTTGGAGCAGATCACGTAAATGTTCAACCTCATTCAGGTGCACAAGCGAACATGGCTGTCTACTTTACAATCTTAGAACCGGGAGATACGGTACTTGGAATGAACTTAAGTCATGGTGGACACTTAACACATGGAAGTCCAGTTAACTTTAGTGGTACGCTTTATAACTTTGTAGATTACGGTGTCGATCAAGAATCTGAACAACTTGACTATCATGCAGTATTAAAAAAAGCGGAAGAAGTTCAGCCGAAGTTAATTGTTGCGGGTGCCAGTGCGTATTCACGAGTTATCGACTTCGCAAAATTTAAAGAGATTGCCGATGCGGTAGGCGCTTATTTAATGGTTGATATGGCACATATTGCTGGACTAGTTGCTGCAGGACTTCATCCAAATCCTGTTCCATACGCTGATTTTGTAACTACAACAACACATAAAACATTGCGTGGTCCACGAGGCGGGATGATATTGTGTAAAGAAGCTTTTGCTAAAAAGATCGATAAAACAGTATTTCCAGGAATGCAGGGTGGCCCTTTAATGCATATTATTGCTGCAAAAGCAGTATCATTCAAAGAAGCATTATCCGATTCTTTTAAATCATACAGCAAGCATATTATTGAAAACGCAACTGTACTTGGAAAGGCATTACAGGAAGAAGGAATTCGTATTGTATCTGGAGGAACGGATAATCACCTTCTGCTTTTAGATGTTACGCCGCTTGGCTTAACAGGAAAGATTTCAGAGAAGGTTCTTGACGATATTGGTATAACTACCAATAAAAACACGATACCATTTGATCAAGAGAGTCCGTTTGTAACAAGTGGGATTCGAATTGGTACTGCTGCAGTTACTTCTCGAGGGTTTGGTAAAGAAGAAATGAAGGAGATTGCTGCTATAATTGCATTAACTTTGAAAAATCACGAAGATGAAACGACTTTGAAAACAGCAGAGCAACGTGTAAAAGCATTAACCGAAAAATTCCCATTATATGCTGTCTTTGCATAGATTTTACAGGGTGTCCTTATGGGCATCCTTTTTTCGAGGTAGACGTGAATAGCTAGGCTAATTTACCATTCATTTAATATGGAAATATTTTCGCTAAGCTTGAAAGCTTATCTATTTTTGAGTACAATTTTAAAGATGCAACTAATACAAAGGAGTGATCGGCAAAATGGGAAAGGTTTTCGTACTGGATCATCCGTTAATTCAGCATAAATTAACGTACATACGAGATAAAAACACTGGAACGAAAGAGTTTCGGGAATTGGTAGATGAAGTTTCCATGCTTATGGCTTTTGAAATTACCAGAAACCTGCCGCTGCAAGAACAAACGATAGAAACACCAGTGATGGAGGCAAAAGCCAACGTACTTGCTGGTAAAAAGATTGGACTTGTACCTATTCTTCGAGCTGGGTTAGGTATGGTTGATGGTATGTTAAAGCTTATCCCGGCAGCGAAAGTAGGTCATGTTGGATTATATCGTGATCCGCAGACACTAAAGCCAGTTGAATATTATGTTAAATTGCCTACGGATATTGAAGAACGTGAATTGATCGTGATTGATCCGATGCTAGCTACTGGTGGATCGGCAAACGATGCAATCCATTCCTTGAAAAAACGGGGGGCACAAAACATTCGGTTGATGTGTCTAATAGCTGCTCCAGAAGGAGTAGAGGTAATTAAGGAAGAGCACCCGGATGTAGATATTTACCTTGGAGCTTTAGATGAGAAGTTAGATGAAAAGGGTTATATAATCCCTGGGCTAGGTGACGCTGGAGACCGTTTGTTCGGAACAAAATAACAATATCCTGTTGGAGTGAATATAAAATGACTAAGCGGATAAAAGTAATGACGATTTTTGGTACAAGGCCAGAAGCGATTAAAATGGCACCTCTTGTACTTGAATTAAATAAGCGATCGGATGAATTTGAATCTATTGTTACTGTTACTGCTCAACATAGAGAAATGCTAGATCAGGTTCTGGAAATTTTTGATATTACACCAGATTATGACCTAAATATTATGAAGAAGCAGCAAACGTTAGCACAAATTACGACGCGGGCATTAGAGGGTTTGGATGAAGTAATGAAAGAAACGAAGCCTGATATTGTTCTTGTCCATGGAGATACTACAACTACTTTTGCAGCTTCACTTGCGGCATTTTACAATCAAATTGCTGTAGGTCACGTAGAAGCTGGTCTTAGAACTTGGAATAAATACTCTCCGTATCCTGAGGAAATGAATAGGCAGCTTACTGGCGTTATGGCAGATCTGCATTTTTCACCAACGGATAAATCCAAGCAGAATTTAATACAGGAAAACAAGTCTGAGAAGCATATAGCTGTGACAGGGAATACGGCTATAGATGCGTTGAAAACGACGGTAAATGCATCCTACAGTCATCCAATCCTTAATAAAATTGGAGACAAACGCCTTGTTTTAATGACTGCTCATCGGAGAGAAAATTTAGGTAATAATATGCAGCAAATGTTTCGAGCAATTAAGCGATTGGTTGAGACACATGACGATATTCAGGTCGTATACCCAGTGCATTTGAATCCGGTCGTTCAACAGACTGCGAATGAAATTTTAGGAAATGATGAAAGAATTCAACTAATTGAACCACTCGGAGTAGTCGATTTTCATAATTTTGCAGCTCGTTCTCATTTGATTTTGACTGATTCTGGTGGTGTTCAGGAAGAAGCACCTTCTTTAGGTGTGCCTGTCCTTGTGTTGCGAGATACAACGGAACGGCCAGAAGGAATAGATGCAGGTACATTAAAATTAGCAGGGACAGATGAAGAGACAATTTTTCAACTAGCTAATGAATTGTTATCCGATCAAGACGCACATGATAAAATGGCAAAAGCTTCTAATCCTTATGGGGACGGAGAAGCTTCACGTCGAATAGCAGATGAAATAAAGAAATACTTTTCGAAATAAAAAATATCTAAAAAACATGATAAAGCCGAACGGATCCGAAGGCTGTTTTAGCGTTTCGGGATGATCGTTCGGCTGTTTTCTTTGACTCCCAACATCCTTTCCCACACCCTTTTTCCTCTAAAAAAGTAATTGATGATATGTGCCTAACAATTATTCAAACGTTTGTACAATATAGCATTAAATATGACAAGTGCATAGTTTTTGTCTTGTTTTCAAAAGCTAATGGCAGAAAGGAGTTTAATTATAATGCGTCCATTGCTTTTTGTTATTACCCTCTTAATGATAATGATCCCACTATCTTCATCCTTGGCTGCTGAGGATAGCTTAGACAAGCAGTCCATTATCGTAGAAGTTGAAGGAAGTCCTAGTGAACATCGAAATTATCTACAGGATCATTATCCCTTTATTGACGTCGTAGCTGTTTATACAAAATTATTTAATGGGCTCGCACTGCAAGGAACCCCACAAGAATTACAAAGAATGCAATCACTGGATTTTGTGAAAAATGTACATGCAGTAAAAACATATGAAACAACAAGATTCAAAAATTTAGGCGTTGATAGTGAAAATGCCGTTTTTCCATATGAATTAAATGATACAGGCTATACTGGAGAAGGTGTAAAAGTAGGTGTGATTGATACAGGAATTGACTATGAACATCCTGATTTACAAAAGAACTATCAAAGGGGATATGATCTGGTAGATTTGGATGATGATCCAATGGAAACGAAGTCTAAGCAGGGCATCCCTACCTTACATGGATCTCACGTATCTGGAATTATTGCTGCGAATGGGCAATTGAAAGGTGTAGCACCTGAGGCTGATATCTATGCGTACCGTGCCCTTGGTCCAGGTGGCAGTGGTACGTCGGTACAAGTTATTGCGGCAATGGAGCAGGCAGTGGAAGATGGTGTGGATATCATGAATCTATCATTAGGAAATAGTGTGAATGGACCTGATTACCCAACAAGTGTGGCAGTAAACAAAGCTGCAGAACTCGGTATAGCTGTAGTGATAGCAAATGGTAATAACGGTCCAGCTAATTGGACTGTTGGATCACCAGCTACAGCAAATAAAGCATTGTCAGTTGGAGCTTCTAGTCCAGAACGAGAGATGCCATTCCTCTATGAAAGATGGGATGATAAACAGATTAGTCTATCCACTATGTCAGGGTCTGTACCATGGAATCTTGATACGTTTTATGAGATAGTAAATGCTGATACAACAGCAAATGTTAAAGGTAAAATTGCGTTGTTCACGCGTGATGACGTGCCTTTTTCACAAAAGGCACAAGCGGCTCAAGTAGCAGGAGCTAAAGCGGTAGTTATTCACAATAATGAAGAAGGTCATTTTCAGGGGATGATTCATACAGATAAGCAGCCAATTAACATACCAGTGGCATCGATTTCTCAAAGCGACGGGGAATGGCTAAAGAAAAAATTAGATGAAAAAGAGAAGCTTTCTTTAGAAACCAACTATAAAAAAATAGAAGAATCCATTGCAGACTTTAGTTCTAGAGGTCCTGTAACCGTTAATTGGAACATAAAACCTGATATTTTAGCTCCAGGTGCTTCAATAGTAAGCACTGTCCCAGGTGGTTATCAAGCATTGCAAGGAACAAGCATGGCTGCACCGCATGTGGCAGGCGCGATTGCCTTAGTAAAAGAAGCAAATCCAACTTGGTCAAATGCAAAAATCTATGGAGCCATAAAAACTACAGCAGCAAGATTGAAAAATGATGAGGAAGAGTCTATTGATCCTATTGTTCAGGGTATGGGTCTAATTCAACCAAAACAAGCTATAGAGGCGGAGACTATTTTATATGACCCACAATTAACGTTTGGTCAAATTGATGACTATAGTGAAAATAGAAAGCGAAAAACGATAATTGAAAACACCAGTAATAAAACGAAAACCTATCATTTTAAGATTCCATATAAACAAGCAGGATTGAGCTGGAAACTACCAAAATCTTTTACACTAAAACCGCATGAAAAAAAGCAAATAACAATTGAGTTAAGGGTAACATCTTCACAATTAAAAAAAGGTGTACATCAAGGTTGGATAACCCTTAATGAGCAAGGTAACACATATGAAATGCCTTATTTGTTTGTAAATAAATCTGCGGACAACCCTAAAGCAATGGGCTTTGAATTTTCATTAAAACCTTTTTCCGATGATGTATTTACGTATCGATTATATGTAACAGAACCGGCACAGCGCGTTGATATTGATCTTTACAATCCGGATACACTCGTTTATGAGCGTAGACTAATGACCAAGGAAGATATGAATACAGGAGTAAATGAAGGACAATTAAAGAAATCGGAAGCTGGTGAGTCAGGCCATTATTTAGCAATTGTTACAGTCCAATTAGCAGATGGATCATATGAGAGCCATCAAACGATGATAACAATACCTTAATAAGTATAAAGTAATCATTTGTTCACAGAAATGTCACGAATTAGCAAAGGAAAATCCACTATACTGATAATAGGATTTTCCTGGCTTTTGTTATACCTTAGTGGGTTTACAAACAGTTTCAAAAAAAACGTCAAATCCCTTGAATCATGTTGTAAATTTTGGCTAGTAAATTTAATGCAAAATATGCCTGAAACTAATTGACATTAAGGGGTTGCTCCTGTAAACTTGCTTAGTGTGGAATGGTAGGGGTTTCACAGCACTTAAGTACATTTCTCCTTATTTAATAGCCGTTACATAATATACGATGTAACCCAGCTGAAAGAACATAAGATTTTCCACACAGAAACTTCGAATCCAATGAATGTGAAAACAAAGAACAACGAGGAATACGCATAAGGAATAAACCACAGTTTAGGTTAGTTTCCGAATGTTTGAAAGAATAAGTACATGCTATTCAACTTCTGTTGATAAATGACGAGGGAAGAGGGAATTATGTCGCAATTTGAAAAAATGACTGCACGACAACGCAAGTGGATGTTCTACCTTCTCGCTATTTTTGTACTTGGGGCTGGATTCACACCATATCCTCGTATTTTCCTCGGGCTGCTTTTAGGGAGCATTGTAAGTTTTTATAACTTATATTTACTCCAAAAGAAAATTGTCGATTTTACTGATGCGGCAGCCAATAAAACACCAACTCGAGGTATCGGCACTGTATCAAGATTCGCTGCGGCTGCTTTAGCAATTATTATTGCACTTCGAATGGAGGAGAACTTTCACATCATTGCTGTATTAATTGGATTAATGACATCCTATCTCGTCATTATGATAGATTTTGCTCTTTATAACATTAAACATTCGAGCAAGAAAGAGGGGTGAATAACGTGGATCATACTGCACCGATTTACCATGACTTATTTGGTATTTCATGGCTTGATTTTAATTTATCTAATGTATTAATGATGTTCATTACATCACTTATTGTATTTGTATTGTGTGTTCTAGGTGCTAGGAAGCTACAAATGAAGCCATCAGGCGCACAAAATGTAATGGAATGGATCCTAGATTTTGTAAAAGGAATCATCAATGACACCATGGATTGGAAGACTGGGAAACTATTCCTCCCACTAGCATTAACACTGTTCACTTATATTTTAGTAGGAAACATGCTAGGGGTAATTACAAACGGTGTTGTTGGTCATGATGTATGGTGGAAGTCACCAACTGCTGATCCAGGAATAACACTAACGTTATCAGCAATGGTAATTGTTTTAACACATTTTTATGGTATTAAACTTCGCGGTGGAAAAGCATACTTAAAGAGTTATGTACAACCTCTATGGCCGCTATTTCCAATTAAAATCGTCGAAGAGTTCTCAAACACTCTTACATTAGGCTTACGTCTATTTGGTAACTTGTATGCAGGGGAAGTATTACTTTCTCTATTAGTAGGTTTAACTACTTCTTCCGTATTAGGATTTTTAGGTGGAGCTATTCCATTCTTGGCATGGCAAGGATTCAGTGTGTTTATTGGAGGAATTCAAGCCTTTATCTTCACGATGTTGGCAATGGTTTATATGTCACATAAAGTAAGTGAAGATCACTAATATCGTTAATTAGCCTGTCTTTATATTTGAGATAGGAAATTATTAAAAACTTATACAACATTTTGAGGAGGATTTATATTATGGGAGCTTTAGCAGCTGCAATAGCAGTAGGATTAGGTGCATTAGGTGCTGGTGTAGGTAACGGTTTAATCGTTAGTCGTACAGTTGAAGGGATTGCCCGTCAACCAGAATTAAAAGGTCAATTACAAACAACTATGTTTATTGGTGTAGGTTTAGTTGAGGCAATGCCGATTATTGCCGTAGTTATCGCATTAATGGTTATGTAGAAATAGAATGTATCTTTAATGGCGAAGACCATCTTTATAAAGTGCTTCGCCGTTGTTTGTAATGAGTAGGAAGTAGAAGATAGATGGTTCACGATAAGAAGTGAAAGGAGTGAATTCTGTGCAAGCATTCACGGATTATTCGATGATTTATGCAGCACTTGGTGGTTTCCATTACGGTGATATGTTAATGCAATTGTTTTTCTTTATTGTATTGCTTCTTTTAGTTCGTAAATTTGCTTGGGGTCCAGTTATGAACATGATGCAAAAGCGCGAGGACTATGTTGCAGGTGAAATTGAAGCAGCTGAAAAAAGTCGTGCCGAAGCAGAACAGGCTTCTAAAGAAGCAATGGAACAACTAAAGCAGACGAAGCAAGAAGCGCAAGCAATGATTGAAGAAGCACGGAATGCTGGAACTAGACAGCAAGAAGAAATTATCGCTGCTGCAAAAGCAGAAGCTGATCGCATGAAAGAATCAGCTCAGGTTGATATTCAGAATGAGAAGGAAAAGGCACTGCAAGCATTGCAGGATAAAGTTGCTTCCTTATCTGTACTTATCGCAAGTAAAGTAATTGAAAAAGAAATAAGTTCTCAGGATCAGGAGAAACTTATTAACGATTACATTAAAGAGGTAGGAGAAGAGCTATGAGTAATGCAGTAGTTGCAAAGCGATATGCAGAGGCTCTTTTTCAACTAGGAAATGAAAAAGCTACATTAGAACAGCTTTTAGATGAGCTTCGTGTGGTTAAAAAAGTAGTTGAAGATAATGAAGATCTTTATATATTCCTAAAGCATCCACGTATTACTAATGAGAAAAAGAAACAGTTCCTTGACGAAGTGTTTAACGGTCTTCAAATAGATGTTATCAATACGATGAAACTATTAGTAGAAAGACATCGCATTGAACTCACTTCATCCATTATTGATCATTTTATCCAGTTAGTAAATGATGCGAAAGGGATTGCAGATGCGACTGTTTATTCGGTTCGTAAATTAGCGGATGAAGAACGCCGTGAATTAGAAGATAGCTTTGCTAAACGATTTAATAAGAAGAAAATCATGCTTACAAACGTTGTAGATCCAACACTTATAGGTGGAATGAAAATTCGTTTAGGAAATACGATTTATGATGGCTCCGTTAGCGGCAAGCTAAAAAGAATCGAACGAAATATTGTAACTGCAAACAAATGAAGATAGGGGTGAAATGGTATGAGCATCAAAGCAGAAGAAATCAGTAATCTGATTAAGCAACAAATCGAAACTTTCGATTCAGATATTGAAGTAAGTGATGTCGGCACTGTTATCGAAATTGGTGACGGTATCGCACGTGCTCACGGTCTTGATAATACAATGGCTGGTGAGTTACTAGAATTCTCTAATGGTGTAATGGGATTAGCACAAAACCTTGAGGAAAGCAATGTTGGTATTGTAATTCTTGGCCCTTACACTGGTATTAAAGAAGGCGACGAAGTTCGTCGTACGGGACGTATTATGCAAGTACCTGTTGGAGAGGAATTAATCGGACGTGTTGTTAACCCGTTAGGTCAGCCATTAGATGGCAAAGGATCTATTGAAACGTCTAACACACGCCCAATCGAAGCCCAGGCACCAGGTGTAATGGATCGTAAATCGGTTGATGAACCATTACAAACAGGTATTAAAGCGATCGACGCTCTTGTACCCATCGGACGTGGGCAACGTGAATTAATTATTGGTGACCGCCAAACTGGTAAAACAACAGTTGCTGTTGATACTATTTTGAACCAATCTGACCAAGACATGATTTGTATCTATGTAGCAATCGGTCAAAAAGAATCAACTGTAAGAAGTACGGTAGAGACGTTCCGTCGTCACGGTGCATTAGACTATACAATTGTTGTATCAGCTAGTGCATCTGACCCAGCACCATTATTGTATCTTGCTCCTTATGCTGGTGTAGCAATGGGTGAAGAGTTTATGTATAACGGAAAGCACGTACTTGTTGTATACGATGATCTATCAAAACAAGCTGTAGCATATCGTGAGCTTTCATTACTATTGCGTCGCCCACCAGGACGTGAAGCATTCCCAGGGGATGTATTCTACATCCACTCGCGTCTTCTTGAACGGGCTGCTAAGTTAAGTGATGCAATGGGAGGCGGCTCATTAACTGCACTCCCATTTGTTGAAACACAAGCTGGTGACATCGCTGCCTATATTCCAACAAACGTAATTTCGATTACAGACGGACAGATATTCTTACAATCTGATTTATTCTTCTCTGGGGTTCGTCCAGCAATCAATGCTGGTTTATCTGTATCTCGTGTTGGTGGATCAGCACAAATTAAAGCAATGAAAAAAGTTGCTGGTACACTTCGCTTAGATTTAGCATCTTATCGTGAGTTAGAGGCATTCTCTCAATTTGGATCTGATCTTGATAAATCAACTCAAGCAAAATTGAATCGTGGTCAGCGTACAGTTGAGATTCTTAAACAAGGGCTTCATAAGCCAATGGTTGTTGAAAAACAGGTGATGAGTCTTTATGCATTAACAAGAGGATTCCTTGATGATATTCCAGTTGAAGACATTCTTCGTTTTGAAGAAGAGATGAACATTTGGATGGATAGCAACCGTAAAGAACTATTAGACTCTATTCGTGAAACTGGAAAACTTCCAGAAGAGTCTGATATGAACGATGCAATCGAAACATTCAAGAAAACATTCTTGCCTTCTGAAGGTTAGAACTTAGGATGAGATACAATACGCGTAACCTTTTACATGAAAGGGCGGTGAAATAGCTTGGCATCACTTAGAGATATTAAAGGTAGAATTGATTCTACGAAGAAGACAAGAAAGATCACTTCTGCTATGCAAATGGTATCTGCTTCTAAGATGGCAAAAGCAGAACAAAATACCAAGGCATTTGAACCTTATAGCCAAAAAATCCAGGAGGTCATGGCAAATATTGCTAACTCCTCGACAGATGCAACGCATCCAATGCTGGAGATGCGTGAAGTTAAGAAGAGCGGTTACCTTGTTATTACAGCAGATAAAGGTCTTGTAGGGGCATACAATAGTAATGTTTTAAAAAGCCTTTATAAAACGATTCAGGATCGCCATAAGTCAAAAGATGAATATACGATTATTGCAATTGGACGTATGGGTTATGAATTTTGTAAAAAAATGGATCTTCCTGTTGCTAAAAGTGTCGTAGGGATCGCAGATCAACCTGATTTTGCAGACATTAAAGCACTTGCTTCTGAAACGGTACAATTGTATGCCGATGAGGAAATTGATGAATTATATATGTTCTATAACCACTATGTTAGTGCAATCTCACAAAAAGTTACGACGACACAACTGTTGCCGATTACTAATCTGGGAGAACAGGCTAGCTCTAGTAGTGAATACGAATATGAACCAAATGCGCAGCAAATTCTCGATATACTTTTACCTCAATACGCAGAAAGTTTAATCTATGGTGCATTATTAGATGGTAAAGCGAGTGAACACGCGGCAAGTATGACGGCGATGAAGAGTGCAACGGATAATGCTGGCGAGCTTATTGATGACTTGACATTAACCTATAACCGCGTGCGTCAAGCTGCAATTACGCAGGAGATTACGGAAATCAGCGGAGGAGTAGCTGCTCTCGAGTAGCATTCCTTGCGTTTTCTGGAAAGTTAGTTAGGAGGGAAATCGATGAGCAAAGGACTTGTTACACAAGTTATGGGACCTGTCGTTGACGTTAAATTCGAAGACGGACAGCTTCCTGATATTTACAACGCT
Source organism: Virgibacillus sp. AGTR (assembly GCF_016919725.2). Lineage (GTDB taxonomy): Bacteria > Bacillota > Bacilli > Bacillales > Amphibacillaceae > Virgibacillus > Virgibacillus salarius. The sequence goes on along the minus strand of NZ_JAJERH010000044.1, from coordinate 5,061 downwards.
TTATCAGTCCAAGTGGTTACTGATCAAAAAACAGGCTCAACGACAGAGCTAGCATTAGAAGTAGCGCTGCACTTAGGTGATAATAGCGTTCGGACAATTGCTATGTCATCAACAGATGGTTTGAAGCGTGGAATAGAAGTTGAAGACAAAGGAAAGCCAATTTCTGTTCCTGTTGGTGATGTGACACTTGGAAGAGTATTTAATGTACTTGGTGAGAATATTGATTTAGATGAGCCATTATCTACAGAAGTACGTCGTGATCCAATTCACCGTCAAGCACCAGAATTTGAAGACCTGACTACGGAGACGGAAATATTAGAGACGGGTATCAAGGTCGTTGATTTATTAGCACCTTATGTTAAAGGTGGTAAGATTGGTTTGTTTGGCGGTGCTGGGGTTGGTAAGACCGTCTTAATCCAAGAATTAATTAATAATATCGCCCAAGAGCATGGTGGTATTTCCGTGTTCGCAGGTGTTGGTGAACGTACACGTGAAGGTAATGATCTTTATTATGAAATGAAGGACTCAGGTGTTATTGCTAAAACAGCGATGGTATTTGGTCAAATGAACGAACCACCAGGTGCTCGTATGCGCGTAGCATTATCCGGTCTAACAATGGCTGAGTACTTCCGTGATGAACAGGGACAAGACGTATTATTGTTCATCGATAACATTTTCCGTTTCACACAGGCTGGTTCAGAGGTATCTGCACTTCTTGGACGTATGCCATCAGCGGTTGGATACCAACCAACACTTGCTACAGAAATGGGACAATTACAAGAACGAATTACATCAACAAATAAAGGATCTGTTACTTCTATTCAGGCAATTTATGTGCCTGCCGATGACTATACAGACCCTGCACCAGCGACAACATTTGCTCATTTAGATGCAACAACAAACCTTGATCGTGGATTATCTGAGCAAGGTATTTATCCTGCGGTGGATCCTTTAGCATCTACATCACGTGCATTAGACCCTGAGGTCGTTGGAAACGATCATTATCAAGTAGCAGTAGAAGTACAACAAACACTACAGCGTTATCGTGAGCTACAGGATATCATCGCTATTCTTGGTATGGATGAATTGAGTGATGAGGATAAATTAGTTGTTGCTCGTGCTCGCCGTATTCAATTCTTCCTATCTCAAAACTTCCACGTTGCTGAGCAGTTCACAGGACAAAAGGGTTCATATGTACCTGTAGCAGAAACAGTGAAAGGATTTAGAGAAATTCTAGACGGTAAACATGATGACCTTCCGGAAGATGCTTTCCGTTTAGTTGGACGTATTGAAGAAGTAGTGGAAAAAGCAAAAGAAATGGAATAATAGAAGTTGGCTGAAGCTATGGAAAAGTATGTATATACTTGGTCAATCCAATACATTGATTGCTTCATGTCAACAGAGGAGGGGTTACATTGAAAACACTAACTGTGAGTGTTGTTACTCCTGACGGTCCAATACTGGAAGATAGTTTTGAAATGGTCAGCTGTAAAGCAGAGAGTGGAGAACTGGGGATTTTACCAGGGCACATCCCACTTGTAGCACCATTATCCATTAGTGCTGTCCGTTTAAAGCGTGAAAATAATATCGAACGATTAGCGGTTAATGGAGGTTTTATGGAGGTTAGACCAGACAAGGTGACGATTCTAGCACAATCTGCTGAAAAACCTACAGATATAGATATTCAACGTGCAGAAGCTGCAAAAGCTCGTGCAGAACAACGCCTGCAGTCGAAACAAGACAATGTTGACTTCCTGAGGGCAGAATTAGCACTCCAAAGAGCGATAAATCGACTAAAAGTCGCAAAGTAAGCAATGGTGTTTGTCCACCATAGCATAGCGTTACTCATGTGATCATAGGTCAGTAATATTCATTGGGCAATGTTAATAATCATTCTTAATAGTTGCTTATTACCTTAAAAACCTTTTATAACAAAAGTTATAAAAGGTTTTTTACTTCATGATATACCATAAAATCTGAATTCCCACTAAAAATTACATTAATTAACAATGTATACATTAAATACAAGAAAAAGTGAAACCCCAATCAATGGGTTTTTTACTGTGTAAAGTATGAATAGTTTGTCGATATTTCCCGGGAAATGGATAAAATGTAACTTCAATCAGCGAGCGATGTTTATCCCCCACTTATCCATATTGGTTTCACTTTATTGTTTGAAGCGGCGTCTTACTGTCAGTTATATGAGGAATAAAAGTAAGCGTTTGATAATCGCTCTCCTTCTATTTCTCTACATGATTGACTTTTTTTAGCATACATGGCAAAGTTAGAAAGAGTAATAAAATAAAGGTGGTACTTATGTTTTCGATTGGACAACAAGCAATAATTAGTATTCTATCGCATCTACTATTTATATATCTCACATGGCGGTTAATAACGGCAATCAACTTTGAACCTATTATTAAGAAAGGACGAGCAAAGGAAGCTCAAATCTTTATCTTATTTATAACGATCGTTATTGGCTCTGGAGTAAGTAGGTTCTTTTTAGAAATTCTCCAATGGTCTAGAGATTTAAATCACTTATTTTAATTAATATTTTATAAATCTAGTAAAATGTCATAATTTGTATCGTATGTATTGAGATCTCTCGGTTCATACTATGGGTAACTATAGTTGGACACGGGGGATTTTATTATGAAAAAGATATTTATATTATCTATTATGCTACTAATGATTACAAATAATGTTGCAGCGAAGCAATCATTTAATCAAAAAGAGCTTGTTGATTTAGCTAATTATATGATGAATAACAGTGCCAAGGTGGAAGATTGGCAAGTAACTTTAAAGGAAGCTATCACTAGAGAGGATAGTGAACATCTTGTACATGAGTTACAAACCAACTTTAAACCTAATTTTTCCGAGGACAAAAATAAGTTAAAATATTCCTTTAGTGACGCTCTATTACCAGAGGGGATTAACGTATTATATAATGTGGTGATTCCTAAGCAAAAGCAGTATAATGCAGAACTCATTATTGTTATTAAAGGAAAGAGCTGGAGTAAAGAAATTGAAAAAAACTATAGAAACGTATTAACTACTAGTTTAAATGCATATTTTACTGAAGCTGTAAAAAAATTTGCTTGTCTGACGACTAAGGGGAATGATATAATAAGTGGTGATTATTTTTTAGAAAACATGACAAATTATTTTCAAGTACAACAAGTAAAGACACAATTTGATAATGTGAAGAATTCAACGCATAAAAAAATAATTTATGGGTATACACCTCTATGGAATCAAAAAATTTCTGTAGATAATACATCTATGAACTTACAAATCGCAATCAAAGATACAGGATCGGACTATCCTACATATACGATAGGAACACCTATCCTAATAAATGAATATTAATATAATGAAATTGGATCTGAAGGAGATTTGAAATATGGAAAAAATCATCGTAAGAGGCGGACACCAATTGGAGGGCACCGTTAGGGTTGAAGGTGCTAAAAATGCTGTACTTCCTGTCATTGCAGCCAGTCTTATTGCAAGTGAAGGAAAGAGTGTTATTACAGATGTCCCTGAACTCGCTGATGTATATACAATTAATCAAGTATTGAGCAATATGAATGCAGATGTTACATTTGAAAATAATACAGTTACTGTTGATGCTTCAAATAAATTAACTACGGAAGCCCCATTTGAATATGTTCGTAAAATGCGTGCCTCTGTATTAGTAATCGGACCATTACTGGCACGCTATGGCCATGCAAAAGTAGCTATGCCTGGTGGATGCGCAATTGGGTCAAGACCAATAGATTTGCATTTAAAAGGGTTCGAGGCTATGGGTGCAGAAACTCATGTTGGTAATGGCTTTGTAGAATTGAACGTAGATGGGCGTCTTAAAGGTGCGAAAATTTATTTAGATATGCCTAGCGTTGGTGCAACAGAAAATATCATGATGGCTGCTGCGCTTGCAGAGGGTAAGACAATAATCGAAAACTGTGCAAAAGAACCAGAGATTGTTGACTTGGCAAATTATTTAAATAAAATGGGTGCTAAAGTTGTTGGTGCTGGTACAGAGACGATTCGAATTGAAGGTGTAGATTCACTACATGGGGTTGAACATACCATTATCCCGGATCGAGTTGAAGCAGGTACATTTATGGTTGCAGCTGCAATTACAAATGGAAATGTATTGATTGAAAATGCAGAAAAGGAACATCTTCGTTCTGTTATTTCTAAACTGGAAGAGATGAACGTTTCTATTACTGAAGAAGACAATGGTCTTCGTGTTATTGGTCCTAAGAAGCTTAAGGCAACTGATATAAAGACTCTACCACATCCAGGATTTCCTACAGATATGCAATCACAAATGATGGCACTGATGCTAGCTGCTCAAGGTACAAGTGTTATTACGGAAACGGTATTTGAGAATCGGTTTATGCATGTAGAGGAATTCCGACGCATGAATGCAAAAATGAAAATCGAAGGTCATAGTGTCATTATTGAGGGTCCAAGTAACCTTCAAGGTGCAGAAGTCGCAGCAACAGATTTACGTGCCGCAGCTGCATTAATTTTAGCTGGTTTATGTGCTGAAGGTGTTACTAGAGTAACAGAGCTAAAGCATTTGGATCGCGGATATGTAGATTTTTCTGGTAAGCTTGCATCCCTTGGAGCTGATATTGAACGAGTGGATGAGAATGGCCACGCCATAGATTCTTTTGTACAAGTAGATGCCACAAATAATCAAATTGCTGCTGAGCTATCTTAATCATGCTATGGAAAAAATACGAATTGTTAAACAGGTGATGGTTTCTTGCCACATCTGTTTTTTTATTGTCTAGGAAGTTATGAAATTATTCCATGTGGATAAATATGAGCGTGTTAAGCCGCATCCAGCTCCAGTGCTCAGAAACGAGGCGACTTCACGAATCGCCCTACAATAAGTTCGGATCACAAGCTCACCGTGAATTCCTTTATCTCCGTTGACTCGCTCCAGGCTACGTTTCTAATCGGGCGCTTGCGCTTTTGTTCTAAGTTAAGAAAGTATAAAATCGGTGCAATGACTGCGTTAAGCCAAGTAGTTATTTTGAAATGTTT
>NZ_JAJERH010000043.1 GCF_016919725.2 Virgibacillus sp. AGTR | reverse complement strand
GAGACCCAACTACGCCACCAAGATTCAGCTGTGAACAATGTGGAGGAGAAATATATCCGGAGTATTATAAAGGAGTACAAGGACACGAATACAAACTATCGGATGTGCTCTAGCTATGGCAAACAGGAAAGGACCGGGCTGGTTTTTGCCCGGTTTTTCTTAGTTATGCACCGTGCATGGGTGAAAACTTGGCGTTGAAAGTCTGCTACAGGCTTGGCAGTAGGAATTGTTAGCGAATGGAAAGGTGGCTATCGTGAGGTAGTGACTGAAGGAAGCTGGACGTAAACTCCTGAACTGACGAACAGAAACTATATAGAAGGCTGGATTAGGTCAGATAAGCCTGTAACATAAGACAAAGTCCAATACTGCCGAAACCCATACAGTAAATCTAGCAGTTACATGGGAGGAAAGTTTTCATTCTTACCTGAAGAGATTTTATGAGGGTGCTGTGAGAATTATAGGATAACGAGCCGATACAACCAAGATGGTGTATTTCATCTGTTAGAGAGGATTCTTTCAAGAAATAATCTCAATTAAGCTTATCTTCAAGTAGTCAGAAATAAAGGTACAACAGGGGGTGGTATGACGTGTGACCACATGTATAGTTAAAAGTTATAGTATTGAGCGTTAGGGAAAACACAGAAAGAGAGTCTGTCAGGTGAATATTAAGGAAACGAAACCATTGAACTACTGAGTATAGAAAGTGTATAGATGTCATCAAACTGAGGGGAAGTCGTTTACTCAGGATCAGTTCGGACGAAATCTTTTTACTGTCCGTTCGGTAGAGGGACAGATCCTTATAATATCATGGTGAAGAAAGAGTAGTTTAAGTATCTACAGGAGGGTAATAATACAGATTGTCCATGATGTTCCTGTAGCAAACCAGTTAAAAGGAAATCACTATCTTCATTACAATAAGGTCTAAGAAAAATTCATAGTAAAGTAGACCAACTGAATTCGGCTCAAATAGGTTAATGACGTTTTTGGTGTTTTTTTATTAGAGGGGACTTGGTACTGAAAAATCAGCATATAATTTCTGAAACAGGCGGAGTAGATTGCCTGTTTCAGAGAATATTTAGATATACAAAAATTCTTAGAGTTTAGGGGAAAAAAGAACGTATTACATGATTTTAAATTGAATGACTAATAAAGAAGAAACAATTGTTTTAAATTGACCAATAATAACCACACTTAAATAATCCAATTGTGGTTTTGGTTTTAACTCTTGTAATAGCATGGTTTTGATTTAATAATCATCGGTACCCAAGTTTGAAAATAAATATTTATATGAATGATATGATTAACCAGTGAATATAAATAAAATTAGATATTAATTATTCATACTTTCTAAGACTGGTTGGTATTTGAATTTTCTCTATAAATATTTGTTCTCGTTTTTTATTTTGCTAATTTCCTTACTAATTTGATTGGTGATTAATAATGCTTTTATTCCTTCATTTCCTGATACAGAAGGTTCTCTTTTGACCTTAATACAGTTTATGAAATCAGTTAGCTGTACTTGTAATGGATGGATGGAATCATCCACCTTAATAGTTTTGGTTAGAATAGAGCTTCGTATGTTGATTTCTTTTTTTAATAAATTGACTTCAATAAAATCATCTTCAGTGAGGATTTGAATGGTTCTAACTTTACTTTTTGATTTAAAACTAGCAGTCAGCTGTACGATAACCTCTTGCCTAGATGTGGCAATGACAACAGCATGTTTAATTGTACCGTCAATTATCTTTCCTAACGCCTGAACATCCATGAGTTTATCTTCTTTAAGAATTTCTTGCAAAATATAAAGGTCGTGAATCATTAAATCCTCTACAACATCGATATTTTTGATTCTTTCATGGTAGGGACTCATTCGTTGAAATTCAATTCCAATTATTTTTTTATTTTCCAATACCTTTAGAAGTTCCTGAATTAATGGATTAAAAAGCTCAATGTGTCCTACTTGAAGTATGACTCCTGCTTTTGAAGATTTATAAAGTAAATCTTCTGCCTGTTCTACTGTACTGGTCATAGGTTTTTCTAATAACATGTGTACTTTATTATCAATACACTTTAAACCAATATCATAATGAAACTTAGTTGGGACAGCTATACTAACAGCGTCAACTTCTTTTAAGAGATTATCCAATGATGGGAAAGGCTTAATATTGTATTTTTTAGCAATTTCATTTCTTTTCGTTTCATCTATATCATATATACCTATTAGTTGGCAGTGATGATACATAGACGAATACGTTCGTATATGATTCTCTCCCATATTACCAGTTCCAATTACACCAACTCTCATATAATTCTCCTCACTTTGAATACGAGTTATTTACATATTATGCATTAGCTAGAAAGCGAGGTAGACTGTCATAACGACAAACTTCAAAATTGGCAGTTAACCAGTTAGTAATTTTGTGAAGGAGTGTTATCCTGATTAATTTACTATTCATTGCAAAAGACACTTCAAAAATGATTAACAGAAATTATTTTTATTTAGAACAAGAGCTTAAAAATGTTGTACATTTAACAATATGGAGAAAGCCTGGACACATTGACTATATTTTAAGGCAGCTAGAAACTAGACCAGATTTTATCTTACTTTTAAATGATATTGATCGACACATGTCACCAAAGATAAAAGGCCTTGCTCATATTGATATACCAACTGGGTTATTTGTAAATGATGTTCATCGCTTTATAAGCCTTAGACGAAATTTTATTAATAAAAATAATATAGACTACTTGTTTTCTGTCATTAGAGATAAATTTTTAACATTATATCCTGAATTTCAAGATAAAATGGAATGGTTTCCGCATTTCGTCAATATAGATGTATGTAAAGACTATAAGTTAAAAAAAGATTTCAATTTATTATTGATGGGAGCGGTAAGTGATACGTATCCCTTAAGGCAAAAAATTATAAAGACGTATGAGGGGAATGCTGATTTCATTTATTACAGGCATCCAGGTTATCAAAGTTTCAGAGGGAAAGAACAAGAAAAGATGATTGAGCAGAATTATGCAAAAGAATTGAACAGATCAAAGCTATTTTTTACTTGTCCATCTAGACATAATTATCCAGTTCTAAAATATTTTGAAGCACTTGCTTGTAAAACATTGCTATTAGCCCCTACCTTTAAAGAATTAGAAGATATAGGCTTTATTCCAGGAGTACATTTTGTCGCAATCGATGAAAATGATTTTGAAGAAAAGGCAGCATATTTTTTAGCTCATGAAACGGAACGGAAACAAATTATTGAACAAGGATACCGGTTTATTCATCAACACCATACTGTTCAACACCGAGCACAACAATTAGTTAAGAAAATAGAAAAGATACTTCAATCACAATAATGGGAGGTTTTTGTTTGTCTTCTATACCTGAAAGCACTCAGATTGGTCATCATGTTACAATTGAGGATCACGTCACAGTTGGAGAGAATGTTGTAATTGGCCATAACTCTGTGATCTTAGAGGGAACAAAAATTGATAACAATGTAATGATTGGCTGTAATTGTGTTCTTGGTATCAAGCCAGCTATTAACCAAAGAATGCGGAAAACGTCGAATACTACCGAGTTAGTAATTAAAGCTGGTACACGGATTGGTCATCTAGTATCCATCTACGCTGGTACTCAAGTTGGCGAAGAGGTATTCATTGGTGATCATGCAAGTATCAGAGAAAATACGATAGTCGGTGATAAAACGGTTATCGGTAGAGCAGCGATAGTTGAACTAAATACACAAATTGGAGACTCTTGTACCATTCAAACAATGGCATATATTACAGGGGATACTATAATAGAAAATAATGTATTTGTTGGTCCCTGTGTATCAATGTCTAATGATAAGTATATGGGAGCGCGAAGTTATAGCCTAAAGGGACCTTTTATTAAAAATGGTGCCAAAATTGGAAACAATGCATCATTACTACCGGGGGTCAATATTGGAAACAACACGATAGTCGGTGCAGGTTCTGTTGTTACAAAGCATTTAGAAAATGGTGTAATAGCTGTAGGCATACCCGCAAAAAAAATAGATTTATCAGAAGAGAGTTGATATAGATAAATACAAAGCAGATAGAAGATATTATGGTTTTGATGCATAATCAATTCGAAGCAGTTGGGAAGAGAATTGGTAATGAATTTCTAATTCCAATAACTTTACTAGAAAAAGGTTATGGTGTTGAAAAAGAGTGGCTAGAAACAGATAATTTGCTGAAAATTTTCATTACGAAGGCTCGTTATTTAGAAATAGATCAATATGATTATCAAGGTAATTACTTACATTATGACAGAAATCGTGTAGAGAATTGGAATGTTGAATTTATTAATGGTATTCCCAAAACAGTTTACACGTATGGAAAATATTTTAATCCTTCTACAATTGCTCAATATGGGCTGCAACATTATAGCATTTATTTAAAAGAGAAGAAATATGCAAGTAAGCAAAAATTTTTAAAAGTAGCTGATTGGTTTATGCATCATCAAGACGAACAAGGAGGGTGGTCGTATCAATTTGATCTTCACTATTGCCCTGTTAGGTTAAATAAAATCAAGTCTCCATGGTATTCTGCTATTGGATTAGGTATGGTCATGTCTGTTTTATCTAGGGCTACTGCGTTTACCAGAGATAAAAAGTATGAGCAAAGTGCATTAAAAGCCACTAAAATGTTTAAAATCCCTTCAAATAACAATGGGGTGCTAGCTAAGTTTGAAGACAAGTACATGTTCTATGAAGAATGTCCAACAGATCCACCTAGTTTTATTTTGAATGGCTTCATGTTTGCATTAATTGGGTTATATGATCTTTATAAACAAAGTGGTGATGTGGAAACAAAAAAATTATATCAAGAAGGAATTGTTTCGCTAAAAAGAATGTTACCTTTATATGATTTGGGATCACGCACTGCTTATGATTTAACGCATTATACAACGGATGGAGGTTATCCAAATGTAGCAAAGTGGGGGTATCATATTACCCATATCCATTTATTAGCTGCATTAAACTCGATAGAGAAGGACGCAAAAATGAACGAAGCATTACAAAGATGGAAAGGCTATTTAGACGGAAAAGTTACTGTATAATTCAAATAAAAGTATACAAATGAATTGTTCTCTAAATAGGAAAGAATGTTATAGAAGCTCGATTCTATGTGAAGGTAGGCTTGTACATCGCAGTGCTCCCCCTATTATGAGATGCGTAAGACAATAGGGGCAGTGCGTCTGTGTTTCCCCCTAAGTTGGGGATATCAAGGGGCTCTGGAAAGAAAGATCATCGTTAATCCCGCATATAACTGGCAGTAAAATCCCCACTTCAAGCAATAGTGAAACCGATATGGATAAGTGTGGGATCAACTGCCAGTAAATGTCCGATTGGTTCCAGTGCCTTTAGGTCATACCCTTGTGGTACTAGCAATCAGTGGGGTAAACAAAAACTCCCAACTGATTGAAGTTTCACTTTTATTGTATCTGTATATTTAGTCTCATTTTCTCAGGTTTCTATTTTAAATTAAAAGTCATTCATTAAAATATGGTGAATAGCGTAGGCTGCTTTTCCGTCACCAAACCGTGGAGGAGAATGATTAGGAGTCTTTAGATTCCTGACATTATTTACTATTTGTTTCGTATTATATCCTGCTAGCTGATTCCAGCCGGTCTGTACAGTTTCAATCCACTCTGTTTCCTGCCTTAATGTAATACACGGAATTTGTAGCATATAGGCTTCTTTTTGTAAACCACCAGAATCAGTTAGAACTGCTGTTGCTTGAGCAGTTAATGCTAACATATCAAAATAATGTAATGGTTCTACTGTTTTGATATGAGGTAAATCAATTAATTCATTTAACTTATATTGTTTAATTTTACTTTTAGTTCTAGGGTGTAATGGAAGGACTACTGTTTTAGCTAATTGTTGAAATGCAGTTAGTATTTGTTTTAAATGTTCGGGTTGATCGGTATTCTCTGCTCGATGAACAGTGGCAAGATAATAATTATTATTTGTAAGTGATAAATCTTCTAAAATGGTAGATTGTTGGATAGCATGATCTTTAAAGTAAAGAATAGAATCATACATAATATCTCCCGTTAAATAAACACCTCTGTTGATGCCTTCGTGTTTTAAATTATTAATAGCAGTTTGCGTTGGACAAAATAGCAATGTTGATAAATGGTCAGTAATCACTCTATTAATTTCTTCAGGCATTTTTTTATTAAAACTACGTAAACCAGCCTCAACATGAGCTAAGGGAATATGGAGTTTTGCTGCAGCGATGCTTCCTGCAAGGGTTGAATTCGTATCTCCATATACAAGTACAATATCAGGCTTAACAGACATCATAATCTTTTCTAATTCTAATAGCATTTTAGAAGTTTGTTCACCATGAGAGCCAGAACCTATACCTAAATAATAATCTGGTTTAGCAAGCTTTAATTGGTCAAAAAAGATGGTAGACATATTATCATCATAATGTTGACCTGTGTGTACCATGATTTCTTTTATTTTGGATTGGGAATTGATCGCTTTAGATAACATGGATGCTTTGATAAACTGTGGCCTTGCGCCTACTATAGTTAAAATGTGCATTTCTTTCTCCTTTCTATATAAGGCTTACAGTATAAAATTATGATTTTTTATATCCTTATCGCTAGTCTGCACATGACTTGAAAAGTAAAAAAATAGAATAATAGAGTTAGATATCTAAAACAATTTTAATACAGGAAAGGGGCATGAAAAATTGTCTGAAAAGGTATGCATGTTAGTTGCAGAACACCCATTTTTAGATTCTAGAATATTTAAACGAGAAGCCAAAAGTTTAAAAAATTTAGGTTATGATGTGACATTAATTGTTCCTAGAAAGGATGGATATTTGTTTGACATAGATGGTACTCCTATAAAAGATAAATTTACTTCTTCATCATTTATGCATGAAGGAATTAAGATAGTCACTTATTCATTTGAAGAAAGTAGAGCACCATTAAGCAAAGTCGTAGCTCCCGTATCTAAGTGGGAACAAGGGTTCAGTAACCCATTAACAGAACTTGGTATACAACAAAATGCAGACGTTTATCATGCTCATGAGTATTTATCGCTTTTTGCTGGGATTGGTGTAAAAAGGTTATTAAAGCAAAGGAATAAAGAAGTAAAGTTAATTTATGATAGTCATGAATTAACACCAGACCCTTTCGATCCTAAAAACCATGAGAGTCATCGCAATAACTTGAAAGAGAAGCTTTTAATTATGCTGAAAGAAGTTGATCAAATCATTACCATTTCACATTCGATAAAGTCTTGGTTTCTTTCCCAAGATCCCACATTTTCTGTAGAGGTCATATATAACTCGCATCCATTGGTTAAAGAATTTCAACCAAAGGACTTTACCGGAAATGGTCTAATTGCCTGTTACGAAGGTAACATTGATTATAAAAGGGGAAGTAAGGATAAAATAATACAAATTACAGAAAAATGTGCTGATTCCATCGGATTTCAATTTAAAATTATAGGTGGAACGAGGTTTGGTGATACATTTAAACTTCCCAATCATTTAAAGGATAAAATTAAATTAACTGGGTGGGTAGATTATTATTCTATTACACAACATATGAAAGATGTAGAAGTAGGTTGGATTGATTATGAAGATTTACATGAATCACTTAATCGTTCCTATGCGATGCCGAATAAATTCTTTAGTTATTTAAATAATGGTGTTCCTATTGTAGTAAACCGCTCCCACGAGATGGAATCTTTTTTACGAACCCATCGATGTGGTTTAGTAATTAATAAAAGAGATGCTACTGCTACAGATTATGCTGAAGCTATGCTATATTTAGCCAATAATAAGAAGGTATTGAAACAAATGAGTCTAAACGCTAGAAAAGTAATGGAAGAAACGTATTGCTGGGAGAAAATGGAGAACCGATTAGATAATGTATATCATGAGTTACTCAATAACTAGCGTAAAGCTCTTTTTTAGTTCGTTTCAGTGACCTGCTGTTTTACCCAATTTATCGTTAATGCAATACCATCCTTAAAGTCAGTTTTACTATAGGAGCCAATCAAGCTCTGCAATTTTTTCATTGATCCCCTATGGCTGGTAACATCAGCTTTTCGATTTGGTTTTCTAAGGATCTCTCCTTGATAATTCATTTCATCAATGATCGTCTCCATTATATATTCAATCGATAACTGTTGGTCTGTTGTAATATTTACAGAATCTCCTGGAGGAATTACGGAATATAGTGTTGTCACGATATCGACAGTATCTTTCACATATATATAATCTCTTGTTTGTTGACCACTGCCATGAATTTCAGGAATTTCATTAGAAAGTATTTTTCTAATCGTTGTAGGAATAACCCCAGCTAGAGGTCCTGTGAAATTTTGTCTAGGCCCGTAATTATTAAATGGCCGAACAATAAATGCGTCTAGATCAAACATGGTTACATAAGACTGTAACATCAAATCAGCAGCAGCTTTTCCGGCGGCATAAGTTGTTGTAGGAGCTAAAGGATGATTTTCATCCATCGGTTGATACTGAGATGATCCAAATGCCTCTGATGATGAAAAATGACACAGTGTTTTAAATTTCTTTTTTCGTTGTAATTCTAATAAATTTTTTAAAACTATAACATTTGTTAAAAAGGCATTGGCTGGATTCATAAACGAATAATTCAATGCTTTGGTTGCACAGTTAAAAACAATGTCAATGTCGTGTTCTTCCATAATATAGTTTAGGGTTTCTTGGTTTTCGGCATTATCGATATAAAGCGTTGTATTATTCTTTTCCAGAGCAGAGGTTAAATTTTCTTTGTTTCCGGTAAAAAGATTATCCAAAATAATAATTTCTTTAGCTTTTTCTTCTATTAATTTATCTATTAAGTGACTTCCAATAAAGCCCGCTCCACCAATGACTAAAATAGTACTGTTTTTAAGTGACTGCCTTTTCATGTTGCCCTTCCCTTCCATGTTTCATTTAATAATTCAATCGTGACTGTCCACCGTCTACACTAATTGTAGATCCAACGATCCACGAAGCTTTATTTGATGCAAGAAAAACAGCAGTATTTCCTATCTCCTCTGGTTTACCAAGTCTTCCTGCTGGTATGTTAGCTTGTGCATAATTGTCTAAGAAGTGTGGGTCGTTTTTAATTCGTCGTTTCCATTCCTTGTTGGGGTGGAAAATAGCACCTGGAGCAATACCATTAACACGAATATTATGTTTTATTACTTCAGAGCTAAACGATTTTGTGAAACTATTTAAAGCGGATTTTGAAGCGTTATAAGCTGGAACTCCCCCTGATTCCTTTCCGTAAATAGAAGAGATGTTTATAATTACTCCGGACCCTTCAGCAATCATGTGCTGACTTGCTAATTGACTTAAATGAACAGCAGCGATAAAGTTGAGATTCATCGCTTCATTAAAGAGATTGGGGGGTGTTTCTAAAATACTTTTTCCATAGCTAGCCCCTGCATTATTAACAAGAACATCTATTGTATTAAAATCGTTTATAAAATCAGATATTAATTGTTCTCTTTGCTGATTATTTGCGATATCTTTTGTATAAATCTTGACACCAAGTTCCTTTTTTACTGCTTCTAGTTCTAACTTATTTCTAGCTACAATACCCACCTTGGCCCCTTCCTTTAGGAAGGCTTCTGCTATTGCTTTACCAATTCCTTTTGTTCCACCAGTAACAAGTACTTTCTTACCTTGTAATTGTAAATCCATAAGTTATCCTCCAATATTTCATGTAGCGGTGAAAAATACATCACATATTTCAATTATATGTATGAATATTTTATTTAGAGTGTTAATACTTTATTAAGTAGAAAGAAGGACTATATTCAATTCAGACAGTAAAGATAGGGGGATTTTTTTGAATCAAAAGGTATGTATGTTGCTATGTTACCTTCCTTTTCTAGATTCACGTATATTTGAATGTGAGGCCAAAAGCCTTTTAAATCATGGTTTTGATGTTACGATTATTGCACCACGAAAAGGCGGTCTGCTATTTCATGTCGATGGAAAACCATTTTCCAAGCAATTTCGTGATAAGGTTTTTTATTATCAAGGCATTAAAGTTGTTACCTATGATAGTGAAAAAAGATCCGTTAATTATTTATCTGATCCTCTTTATCAATTAGGATTGAAAGAGAATGCAGATTTCTATCATGCCCATGAGTTGAATTCATTTACATATGGTAAAGAAATTAAGTGTGCTTTAAGACAGCAGAACAATAAAAAGGTTAAATTAATATATGACAGCAGACAAATAATTCCAGACCCATTCTCTTTAAAAATCAATGCTGAAACAAAGCAAAGATGGATGAGGACACTCCAAGATAATTTAAAAGAGGTTGATTACATTGTTACAGTATCTGAATCGATTAAATCCTGGTACTTATCTATAGATCCATTGCTATCCATAGAGGTCGTGTATAATGCGCCATCATTAACACCAAATATCAAGAAAAAAAATGGGTCTAATCATTCACTTGTGGTAGCACATGAAGGAAATATATCAAAAGAAACCTTTGAGAAAATAAAAGCAATAACGGATTTTTACAATGAAGATAATGATATTCACTTTAAGATCATTGGTGGCCCAAGATACGGGGAAACACTTTCCATACCAAAACATTTACAATCAAGGATAGAGCTATTTGGTTGGATTAATTATCATGATCTACTGAAAGCCATGGAGGATGTAGATATTGGGTTAATAGATCTTGATCCATCACATTCACTTAATAATGCCTTTACCATGCCTGCTAAATTATTTAGTTATTTAAACAATGGCATCCCTGTTATAGGAAATAAATGTAGTGATCTAGAGAAATTTATTAGAACGTATTACTGTGGAATGGTGATTAATAAACGAAATCCTAGCTATTTGGATTATATAGATGCGATAAAATATTTGCACCAATACCCGAATGAATGGCAGATAATGAGTAAGAATGCAAGAAACGTTATGCAAGAAACCTATAGCTGGAGCCATATGGAAAAACGTTTATTGGCGGTTTATCAATCCTTAGTTGGAAACCGACAACCGTATTTTCTGTTATAGAATGAATTGAGGCTATTATTGGGAGGGTAATAATGCATACAGATGTTTGTTTTTTATTAACGGAGCATCCTTTTCTGGATGCTCGTATTTTTAAAAAGGAAGCGAAGAGCCTGTTAAAACAAGGGTATCGTGTAACGATGATTGTGCCCAGAATAGAGGGGTATTTATTTGATATTGACGGTAGTACATTTACTGAACGTTTTCTAGAAAAAACGTTTTATTATGAAGGCATAAAGATAGTTACATATGAGCAAATGTTCCCGGAAAAAAATATAAAAACATTGCATTATAACCTCCAGTCGAAAAAGAATAATCAGTTTTCAGATCCGTTAACACAACTAGGGATTGAGCAGGATGCTGATATTTATCATGCACATGAATTTTTTTCTTTATATTCTGGTATTTTGATCAAACGTGCATTCATGTCTCAAGGAAAACGATGCAAACTTGTTTATGATAGTCATGAATTAGAACCTGACCCCCTTTTAAAACAGCCTATCCAAACGTTGAAAATAAAAATTCAGATGCTGAAAATAATGCTAAAAGAGTTAGATTATTTGGTAACTGTATCTGAATCAATTAAAGAGTGGTATTTATCCTTTAATCTCAATCTCCCTATAGAAATAATTTATAATTCTCCACCGTTAGCTAGGGATTATGTACCGAAGAAAACGAACAATTCCGAATTAACGCTTGTGTATGAAGGCACAGTAAATAAAAAGAGAGGGAGCTTTGATAAATTTGTTCATATATTGGAATTAGTTAATAAGCAAATGCCTGTAAAAGCCAAAATAATTGGGGGATGGAAGGCAGATAAATACGATAATAATCATTACAACCTAACGAATATTAATGATCATATTGAATTTGTTGGTTGGCAGCATTATGATTCCATACCAAAAGCTATGAAAGATGCAGATATAGGGTGGATTGATTTAGACGTCAGCCATTCTTTAAATAACAGATTTGCTATGCCAAATAAGTTCTTTAGTTATTTAAACAATGGTGTTCCTGTTTTAGTAAATCAATGCAAAGATATGGCTGAATTTATTCAAACGTATCGATGTGGTTACGTTGTCCCCAAACTAAAGGCTGATGCACAAGATTACGTAGAAGCTTTACTTTATTTAGAAAATCATAAGCTTGATGAGATGAGTTATCATGCACGAGAGATAATGGAGTCTATGTTCAGTTGGGAGCATATGGAAAATAGACTATTTAAAGTGTATAAAAAATTAATGGATGGATAATTGGTAGAATAGTGCTAATTAGCCATCGGAAAGTGTCCGTTTGTAGTGTAAAGCGACGGGTTTAACGCACGTAAAATATTTAAGAAATAAGAATGAATAGGAAACAATGGGCGAAAACATAACGCCTAAATATTAATATACGAGGAGAATTCTAATGAAAGTCTTACATTTACCTTATGGTGCCCCTATGATTGAATTATGTCGGGCATTACGAGCAAAAGGAGTCGAGGCGACAGCATGCCATTTTAACGACAATATATACAAGTTTCAACCAGATATGTGCCTACATTTAAATTTATTACCACCTACGGAAAGGGAAAAAAGAATCAACGAATTTTTAGAAGAAGCGATGCAAACCTATGACATCTTTCACTTTCATTTTGGTGAAACTTTTTTTTCTGATAAAAGGGATCTAGCCATGTTAAAGCAAGCAGGTAAGAAAATGATCGTACATCATCATGGTTCTGATATTCGCGTATTGTCCGTTGCAAAGCGTTTAAACCCATATGTTCGTGTGAAACCTGAATGGACGGAAGAAAAAATATATAGCAATGTATTTACTCTTTCAGGCTATATTGATCATGCCGTTGTCCAAGACCCTGAATTGGAAGGGTATATTTCACACATGTATAAACATACACATATTATTCCACATACTATTAATGTCCGTAATTTTAAGCCAAAGTACCCTGACCCACGAAAAACATCTCCACTTGTTGTTCATGCTCCTACCTCGCGCGATCTTAAGGGGACAGAATTTATTTTACAAGCTGTTCATGATTTAAAGGAATCAGGAATACCTTTTCAGTTTAAATTGCTTGAAGGGATTACATATGAAGAGACAAGGAATCTGCTGTCCCAAGCTGATATTGTTATTGATCAGTTACGAATTGGGGCTAGCGGGTATATTAGTTCTGAGGCAATGGCCTTCGGAAAGCCTGTTATTTGCTATTTAAGGGAAGACCTAGTGACTAAATACCCCGGTAATACCCCAATCATAAATGCGAATCCTTCTACGATTACAAGCGTACTAAAAGAACTAATCCAAAGACCAAAGAGCTGGAATAAGCTTGGAAAAAGGGGAAGAAAATATATTGAGACATATCATGATTCTCCAATAGTCGCACAACGTTATCTTGATATTTATAACGAACTAAAGTAGTAGTTTTAGAGGCGGTAGTTGATTTTATCCTTATAAGTGCTAATGTACAGTCATTCTACAAGTGGATTCGTATGTTATAGTATCTTTCTTTGTAGAAATGAGGGTGAATAATGATAACAAATCAACAAGAAGCATTAGCGAATGTGGCAGTAATTGGACTTGGGAAAATTGGATTAACGCTGGCTGCAGTATTTGCGAATAATAATTATAATGTCTATGGATCGGATATAAATAAGGATGTTGTCGCTACAATTAATCAAGGTAAATCTCATATTGTTAATGAACCTGGCTTAGATAAGTTGGTTTTGACAGCTCATAAAAGCAAGAACTTATCTGCAACCACTGTGACAGCAGAAGCTGTTACGAAATCGGATATAGTTGTTGTAATTGTCCCTGTACTAATCGATAATCAGTACAATGTAGATTATCAATTGATAGATGCTGCCGTTAAAGATATAGCTAGTGGGATTAAAAAAGGTACACTAGTTATTTTTGAAACGACTATTCCTCCTGGTGATACACAACATCGGTTTGGTAAAAAGATAGAAGAGCTATCTGGTTTACGCTTAGGAGAAGATTTCTACCTCGCTTATAGTCCAGAGAGAGTTTATTCCAATCGAATAATAGAAGATTTAAAAAAATATCCAAAGGTTGTTGGTGGAGTTAATGAAAAGAGTTTGGAATTAGCTGTAAAATTTTATAAAAATGCTTTACATTGTGAATTGATTGAAGTGAGCTCAATAGAAACAGCTGAGTTTTCTAAAATTGCAGAATGTGTATATCGTGATGTGAATATTGCACTTGCAAATGAGCTAGCTCAGTTTGCAGAAACAAAAGGCGTAAATATGTCAGAAGTAATAGTAGCAAGTAATAGTCAGCCATATTCACATTTACACACACCTGGAATTGGTGTTGGAGGACATTGTATTCCAATATATCCATATTTTTTTATTAATAAAGGTTTGAAACAAGGAATGACACGGTTGGCAAGGACAATTAATGATCGTATGGCTAATTATGCTATTGCTAAGATTGAAAAGGAACTTGGAAGCTTAACAGACAAAAATATTCTCATTCTAGGATTATCGTATAGAGAAAATGTAAAGGAACCAACTAAGTCTACAACATTACTTTTAATGGACCAACTAACGAATATGCGATCAAATGTATTTGTAAATGATCCTTTATTTACGAATGAAGAAATTAAATCATATGGAGCTTCGCCTTTATCTTTACAGGATAAATTTGTTTCTGAAATTGATGTTGTAATCCTTCAGGCTTTTCATGATGCTTATACTGATTTAAGTTTTGAAGAGTTCAAAAATTGTATGCTAGTTTTAGATGGCCGAAATAAACTAAATAAAAATGAGATCAGTAGTCTGGGGATTACTTATAGGAGTATAGGTAATGAAAAGCCAAAGGAGGAGTTATGATGTTTAACAATAACAAATTAACCCCTATTCCAATGGTAGATTTAAAAGAAGAATTATATCTAATAAGAAGTCCAATTATCGAGACGTTAGGTGATGTCTTAGATAGCGGTGAGTATATACTAGGAGAAAAAGGAGAGAAATTAGAAAAGGCAATAGCGAAATATGTAGGAGCATCGTATGGTGCCGGAGTAGCAAATGGCACTGATGCGTTAGAATTGTCCCTTAAAGCTTTAAATGTTGGGGACGGAGATGAAGTAATTACTACTCCGTTTACTTTCTTTGCTACTGGTGAAGCCATCGCACAAGTCGGTGCTACTCCTGTTTTTGTAGATATTGAAGAAGAAACATATAATATAGATCCTGCAAAAATTGAAGAACAAATTACGGAAAAAACAAAAGCCATTCTTGTAGTACATTTATATGGTCAAATTGCTAGAATGAAAGAAATCATAGATATAGCTAAAAAATATAACTTGAAGGTGATTGAAGATGCTTGTCAGGCAATTGGAGCAGAAGATGATAGAAAAAGAGTAGGATCGATTGGAGATATTGCTTGCTTCTCTTTTTTTCCTTCAAAAAATCTCGGGGCATTTGGTGACGCAGGAATGATAACTACGAATCAAAAAAAGGTTTATGAACAAATTTGTAAACTCAGAAATCATGGTAGTAAGGAAAAATATTATCATTCATCAATTGGTATGAACAGTAGGCTTGATGAATTTCAAGCTGCTATTTTATTAATTAAATTATCTTATTTAGATATTTTCCTGCATCAGCGAAGGGAGGTTGCAAGGCGGTATACAGATAACTTTAAGGAATTTGTGAAAAGCCCAGTAATACCAAATAACAAAGCGCATACTTTCCATCAGTATTGTATTGAATTAGATAAAAGAGACGAACTTGCACTAGAATTAAGAAATTATGGAATTGCCTCTGCTATTTATTATCCAATTCCTTTACATTTGCAGCAGGCTTTTCATTATCTCGAATATAAAGAAGGGGATTTCCCGATAGCAGAAAAAGTAGCTAATAGAATACTTGCGTTGCCTATATATCCAATGCTATCTATTCAAAAACAAGAGTATGTGATTGAAAAGGTTTTAAACTTTTTAAATAGCGGTCTATAAGCCATAGATAAACTAATTACGCCCATAATTGTAGAGGAGTAATGAACTAGTCTTATGGGCGTTTTTATGCTTTGCTTTCTTAGGACTATTAATAAGCTCTAATGATTTTTTTGATTACTTAATCATTTATAATTTACAATAACAAGTAGTGAAGAAGCTATAGTCGGCTATATATAAGTAATACTTATTCAATCCTTTTCATTTATTTTAGGACTTTTATTATTTATCCTAGGAATTATGTTGTTAATAAACTCATTCCATTTGCTACCGTTATTTTTGGTAATACTTTCTTTGTGTTCTCTAATATTATAAATCGTAAAATCCTGATAATGTAGCTTAGATTGCTTTACTAATTGCAATAAGATGCTTACATCTTCATACAGCCTTCCACTTTCAAAATCGATTACTGGAAAGCCACCTACTTTTTTTAAAATCGATGTTCGATATATCCTCGGTCCGAGAGGGAATGAATAAGACATCAACTCAGCTTCTCCGTCAACGCTTTTCCCCTTACTTATTCCTTTAAAAAGTATGTCTTCATTTACTTGTTTCCATCTCCTAAAATTACCGTAGAGCACGGATGTTTCCTTCGAGAGCTTTAATAAGTACTTTTTTACAATGGATACTGCATTAGGATCTAGCCAATCATCGGCATCAAGCTCTACTATAAATTCAGATGTAA
This sequence comes from Virgibacillus sp. AGTR, assembly GCF_016919725.2. GTDB lineage: Bacteria > Bacillota > Bacilli > Bacillales > Amphibacillaceae > Virgibacillus > Virgibacillus salarius. The sequence goes on along the minus strand of NZ_JAJERH010000043.1, from coordinate 17,853 downwards.
CATAAGGTAGTAGTTTATTTAAGGCTTTAGCCTTGCCTCCATTATTTTTGGTAAATAATCTTACCTGTTCTCTATTATCCCATTGTAATAGTTTATTTAAGGAGTTATCTGTAGAGCCATCATCGATGATTAGTATTTGATCAAATGGTTCTATTTGTAAAGTGCATGAAGCAACGGCGGTTTCTACATATTTTTCCATATTATAATTTGAGATTAATACAGTAAGAGAAGGAGAACTTCGTTTATTTTTTTCTAATTGGTATTTTTCTATCATTAATTGTTTTTCCTTATTTGTAGAGGTGACTGTTTGCCATGCTTGCTTAATCAAACCTTCTTTGTTAACTTGACATGATTTATCTATATTCGCAATCCAAGCAGGCAAAAAGGCTTCTTTAAATGGAGTTTTAACGTTGGAGAACCCACCTATTTTTTTAATATACGCAGTCGATACGAAAAGTGGCAGATAAATAATACTATGATGGTCATGGCAGCACGTTGCTAACACTGTCTTTGGTTGTTTAAGCTGAAGCTTTTCTGAGGAGATATGTGGAGATAGACAATGTGTGTGACTTAGAAATAAAGCATAGGGGGTAATCATCTGATCTATCACATTATTTAGTTCTTTTTCTAAGTCATTCTTAATAGGAACAAAATCAAAATGGATAGACCAATCACTAAACTGACTACTATCTAAAACTACATTTTCTTCTTGAAATACAATAACAGAATTTATTCTCTTATGAAGAGCACGTAAAGAAGCTATCATTTTATAGAATACTTTTTGATTGAAAGGAAAGATGATAATGGCTGATATATCTTTCAACATTATAGACCGCCACCTTTGCATAGTATTAAAAAATCGAATAGTGTAGGTGCCATATACAGAAAATCTATATAGTATATGCTTTTTAAGTCGCTTAAGTGCATGGCTTAATTTAGGATAGAAGTAACAAAATTACTTTTAGCAAAGAGGTAAAACTAAATAAAGACGTTGGCGGATTTAATAGTCATTATTATTTCTGTAAGTCCTAGTAATCAATTAACTTTTAAAGTTATTAAGTTTTAGCGAGTGGCTGATTAATGATCTATTGTATTTGTCATGGGGAAAAGAATATAGAGTATAATGCCATAATCTAGTAAACTAATACTACTACTAAAAGGATAAACGAAAATACAGAACGTAAGGAGAAATCGAATGGCAGGCCTATTAGTAATACATAGTCTAGAAAAGCGAACAAAAGATTCTATCATATTTCCGATATTTAATCTTACTATAGAGAAAGGAGATATTACTGCTGTTTATTCCACATTAAATATAAGAAAAGTGCTGTTAGAAATAATTTCTGGTAAAACGCTGGCATCGAAGGGGGAAATTCGTATCAATGGCGTTACAATAATGGAAAATAGAAATCTATTTTTATCAGGAGTGGTCCTAGCCTTCTATGAGGACGGGATATATGACAGATTAAAAGTAAGAGACTATTTCTCATTCTATCGAGCAATTTACGATAGTAATCAAACGATTGATCAACTTTTGCGTATCACGCAGCTGCAAGATAAACAAAACCAAAAAATAAAAACGCTAACGTATTCTGAAAAACAGCGCGTCCGTTTTGGAAAACAATTGCTTCAGCATGCTGAGTTATATATTTTTGAAGAACCAGATTTAAACGTCGATGTTGAAACAAGACAAGTATTTATTTCTATTACGAGAAGATTGCAGCATGAAGGGAAGGGTGTTCTTATACTAACTGGTAATTTGGAAAGTGCGCTAACTATTGCTGATCAAGTTCTTCGTATAGATGAATCAGGTTTACAACAAATTCCTACAGAGAAAGGAGAAAGTGATTCGATATTAGACGATCCAATGCTTGAAGCAGAAGTACAGCCTTTTCAGTTAAATAAAATACCAACGAAAGTAAATGACAAAATCGTGCTATTTGATCCTCCTGAGATTGATTATATTGAGAGTAATGATGGACAATCTCACATATACAGTAATGGTAATCTCTTCACTAGTGCATCTACATTAAATGAATTGGAAAGCCGCTTGGAGCATTTTGGATTCTTTCGCTGCCATCGCTCTTATATAGTTAATTTGCAAAAGGTACGTGAAGTCATAACATGGACACGTAATAGTTATAGTTTAATTCTAAATAATAAAGAAAAGACCTCCATTCCATTGTCCAAATCAAAAATGGCACAATTGAAGGATATGTTAGGAATGAAATAGACTCCATTCATCCATTCAATGGCTCCATTCACGGTAAAAATACTGCTGAATTGCAGATTTTTTCCTATGCTGAGGTTACACGAAACAGTTATCAGCATAGGAGGAAAATGAATGGAACATATTATACAGGTAAAATCACTTGCTAAGATTTATGGCAATCAAGCTGCATTAGAAGATGTAAATTTTACGGTGGAAAAAGGAAAAACGTTTGGATTTTTGGGGCCAAGTGGAGCTGGGAAAACGACCACTATTAAAATTTTAACTGGCCAATTATTACAAACATCTGGAGAGGCCACGGTTTTTGGAAAACCAGCATCATCTTTAAATAAACCACAGTACCGACGTGAATTTGGAGTAATTACAGATAATAGTGGGCTATATAGTCGATTATCTATTGAGGATAATTTAAATCTATATTGTCAGCTGTATCAAGTTTCAACGAAACGGATTGGAGAGGTATTGGAAATGGTAAGTCTCTCTGAAGAACGAAAAAAGCAGGTAGCTAAGTTGTCAAAGGGGATGTTTCAACGCGTCATTTTGGCAAGGGCATTACTGCACAAGCCAGCGCTTTTATTTCTTGACGAACCGACGTCTGCTCTAGACCCTGCCAATTCAGCACTTATTCATCAAGGATTACGTGAACTGAACAAGGAGGGGACAACGATTTTTTTAACAACGCATGATATGAATGAAGCTGAAAACATTTGTGACCGTGTAGCATTTCTTCATCAAGGAAGAATTCAGTTGCTAGATCAACCGAAAAAGCTTCGTAGGCAATTTGCGGAAGCTTCCGTATGCATTGAACTAAAAGATGGTAGAGAAATTAATGTACCAGCTGGTCCAGAAGGAGCAAAGGACATATACGATTATTTTGCATCAGATCAAGTAGTCTCTATTCATTCCAATGAACCAACACTTGGAGATATATTTGTAGAACTAACAGGGAGGAAACTGGTATGACTTTTTCAATGAAAAGAATGTACGCTATCTTTCTAAAGGATTTAAAGGATTTATCGAAGAATATGTTTATTACTTCCTCAATGCTAATGCCACTATTAATTGCTGTGCTATATTCGAGAATGGATGAGCTTTCTATAGATATGATTTATCTAGTTATTAATCTTTCGTTCTCTACAATCGGAGTATTTGTGCAAAGTGCCATTATTGCTGAAGAAAAAGAAAAAAATACCTTGCGTGGTTTAATGCTTTCTCCCGCAACTATTCTAGAGATATTTGGTGGTAAGAGCTTAGTTACTTTTTTATTGACACTTCTAACCATCATACTATCAGCAAGATTAATAGATTATGAGCCATCAAGTATAAGTCTCATTGCTATTGCACTGATAATCTCATCTGTTTTTTATATTGGTCTTGGTACACTAATGGGATTATTAACGAAATCAGTTGTAGAAGCATCTGTCATTACGTTACCAATTATCTTTTTATTCGGTTTTAGTACGTTGTTACAAACATTAATCAATACTTATCCAATTCTGTCCTTTATTGAATACTTACCAAATGTTCAACTGGCAGAATTGGCAAAAGAAGTGCAGCTTGGGGCAGGTATCGAAGATATTTGGGGTTATTTAGCTATCATTTTGGTATGGGGAATAGGAATTTGGCTGTTAACGACCTGGTTTTATAAAAAGAAGGAGACTGCTGGATAGCAAGACTGATAAACATTATTTTGAATGCTTGGTATTAGAGTTATTTGTGTAAATTGAAGTGCAAGCTTTATTGATTTAGGTGAAGAAGGATGTAATTTCGTTGAAAGCGAATTTCTCCGGTATGATTCTAGGTTTCTTATGTACGATAAGTTACAGGAATCGAAGTGAAAAAATTATAAATTGCCATTTTACCGTGACAAAAAAAGCTACCCCAAATGCTTCGTAGACATTTGGGATAGCCTTTGTTTCTGTAGGAGTGATATATTTTTTATTAGAACTATAAAATATCTAATCTAATTACTAATGCAATCAATACTTGTAATAGAACTTGGATGTTAATAGCAATATCAGTATCCGTTGTGGATACTTCTACTCCGCGTGAGTTTTCAATATAAACTTGTTGTTTGTTAATTTGGCTAGATTTTAATTTTGCGAACAGATCTTGAGTTATTTCGTCTGCTTTATGACCATCTGCAATCGAAATGCTAATTACGATAGCAATTGCTACCTGAAGCGCAACTTGGAGATTAAGTGCAGCTTGGATATCTGATGAGGATACCTCTACATCACAGGAATCCTTAATAATAATGGATTCGAGAGACTTTTGCACATTATTTAATTCTCCACTTGCCTCCTGATCCACCGTGGAATCTTTATCAAATGGGTGACACATGGAAGTGTCTAGTGCTCTCCATTTTTTGTCATCGCCACAGCTCTTGTCACATGAATCAAAACGATCATCGAATCTGTCACGATCGCAATGATGGTGTTTATCGCGTCTATCGCAGCTATCACAGATATCCTTAAATCGATGGCAATCGCATTTTCTCCTATGGTCTCTTACATCATCAAATGCTCTTGATCTAGGCATACTATTATTTCCTCCTTCTTCTCGTTTAGAATATTTTATGATTAAGAGTGGAAATAGGAAGGGTGATTGTACTAAGATATACTACCTATTTATTGCTATAGATAGATATTTTTCTCAGAAAGAGGTGAAGCCCGGTACATATCCATTGATTTACCAGGCTTCATTATGCATGCTATACCATATATAGGAAGGAAGTTAATTTTATAAATAGTTTATTTGTCTAGTATCCAATATAGTTTAATAACTATTATTCCTTGTTTTCATTGGTATCTTTATTTTCTTGCGTAAATTCTTCCACATTTTTTCTTAATTGATTAACCATATTTCTGACCATTTCTTTATCCTTTTCATCTAATTCTTTTGTCTTTAACGATGCCCCATGTTTTTTTAGTGTAGCATCTAAAAGGAAATCTACAATTTGACCTGGGGCATTATTACTGTTTTTTTCACTGTTTTTACTCAATCCAATCACCTCCATACGATTTTTATATAGTATATTCTTAGAAAGGGTAATCGTGTTAAGGATAGTAGTCTATTTAATATATATAGCTAAGGGTTCTGGATGTAATTATCTAATTGTAAAGTGAATATCCCAAAAACTGTGCTTGTATAAGGAAAGCTAATTCAGGTGGGCGTTTGTATGGATAATGAAAGATTATGGAATGCAAACAATAAGCAGGTACAGTTCTCTAATAGAGGAGCATGTCAGATGTATTATGTTTGTTAAATCACATAAGTAGCATAGTATCTAAATAAAGAAAAATACAAACTTATCCACCAATTGGCTAAGTTTGTATTTTTTATATGTGGATCATGATTAAATTAATGGAGCATAGCGGGCTCGAACCGCTGACCTCTTCGCTGCCAGCGAAGCGCTCTCCCAGCTGAGCTAATGCCCCGTACATAAATTGATTATAGATAAGTATGGTTGTTTTTGCAAGTCCATCAACATCAGTTAATCTGTGTTCATGGTACTTATTTACTATTTTAGAGAATTAATAGTAATATAGTTTTGAATTTACCAAAAATTTACTAATTTATTATAGATTATCAATGTTTGTTATGCGATAGTAAAAGTGTGTCATGTCAACGTAATACATGACAATAAATTATTTATCCTTAAGGAGGGAGAAGATGCGAAAATTACGGGTGAAACAGTCTTTTTATTTGGTTCTTATTTTTACGTTGATTTTAATGAATTTTTCACCAGTATTAAGTACATCTGTGGCCGCGACAGACGACGGAGAAACAACGGAAGAGTTGTTTATATCAGAGTATATCGAAGGTAGCTCCTATAATAAGGCCATTGAAATTTATAATGGTACAGGGGAAGAAGTGGATTTGTCAGGCTATCAATTGGCGCTTTATAGTAATGGTGCTAATGAGCCTAGTCAAACAATGACATTGGATGGTACGTTGGCACATGACGATGCATATGTAATTGCTCATCCAAATGCAGATGAGGCAGTATTAGAGGTGGCAGATCAAACAAATGGTAATGTAATTAATTTCAATGGGAACGATTCCATTGCTTTGCAACAAAATGCTAGTAATTTGGATGTTATTGGTATAATTGGGGATGATCGTAATTTTGCGAAGGATGTAACACTAGTAAGGAATTCATCCGTTATTGCTCCTGTTTCCAACTATGACGAGGGACAGTGGACCAATTATGACAAGGATACATTTGCATATCTCGGTGATCATACCGTAGATGGCGTTGATCCGGGTGAACCAGGTGAACCTGATCCAGAGAATCCTGATTTAATTACCATTGATGAAGCTAGGCAGCTTAATGATAGAACAGCTGTAACTGTAGAAGGAATTGTTACAGTAAATAATGATGCTATTAGTAATGGTACTCAATTTACAACATACATTCAGGATGATACTGGCGGCATTAATCTATTCTCTTTTGAACAAGGTGAATTACCAGATGTAAATAAGGGGGATCTAATCAAGGTTGTTGGCCAGTTAGATTCTTACAATGGGCTAAAAGAGATCGTTCCTTCCAGTGTAGAAGTATTGGGAACAGATCAGCAACTACCTGAGATTCAAGAAGTAAGCTTAGAAGCATTACAAAATGAAACTACTGCAGAATCGCTTGAAGGTGAGCTTGTACGTGTGAATGGCTTTCTTTCAAGTATTCCAGAGAGTCCGGCTGGTGGAGGATATAATATCTCCTTTATTGATGGAGATTTTAATGGAACAACTTTACGCGTCATGGAAAATGCATTAGATGTCACTCAAATAGCTGAAGAGAAGTGGTATGACGTGACAGGAATCGTCAGTCAATATAACAGCTATCAATTGATTCCAACGGAGCAAAGTGATTTTCAACTAGCTGCAGAACAACCTGATCCACCATCTGCTGCAGGCGAGTATGAAACGACAGTTGAGCGTGTAACAGATGGGGATACTATTCGTATTGCTAATCCAGTATTAGGTGAAACAAGAGTTAGATTTGTTAATATGGATACACCGGAAACCTATGTAGCCCATAATGATGACCCAGCTAGAGATGAGATAAATGAAAATCAAAAATTTCATGGGGATGCTGCGACTGCTTATATGAATGATTTAATCCAGCCAGGTGATGAGGTAATCATTCGGCTTGGCGACACACCAACAGACGATTATGGGAGATTATTAGCAGAGGTTATTCGCAAAGAAGATGGAATGAATATTAATTTAGAAATGGTTGAACAGGGTTTCGCTTCAACGTATTTTATTGCACCATTTAATGAAGAGGTTTATCCAGAATATCAGGCTGCTGTAAAGGATGCAAAGGATAACGGGCTTGGTATTTGGAATCCAGAAAAACCTTTATTGGAATTGCCGTTTGTTTTTCGAGCAAATGATGATCAGAAAGGCTTCCAACGATATGTAGGTAATTCGGATACAAAGGAGTATGTTGTACCAGATAATTGGGCAGATGTACCAGTTGAAAAACGTGTATTTTTTGCAAGTCCTGAAGAGGCAGAATCCTATGGATATACTCCTGCTGGGGACCGAGTAGATGAAAATTTACAAGTACAGTTACTTGGATTTAATGATTTACATGGGAAGATCGATCAGGAATATGAATTAGATCCTGATGGCGATGGCGTATCAAAGATGTATGGAAGGATCGACTATGTTACTTCCGCTATTAAAGAAAGAGAGCAGGATCACCCTAATTCTTTCGTCGTACATGCAGGTGATATGATAGGCGGTAGTTCACCTGTATCAGGTTTATTACAGGATGAACCAACCGTTGAAGTTATGGAGACGATCGGGTTTGACGTTGGCTCTGTTGGAAATCACGAGTTCGATGAAGGAACAGAGGAACTGCTGAGAATGGTAAATGGCGGAGAGCATCCTGAAGGAAAAGGTACTCCTGAATATGACGGTATGGATTTTCCACTGCTTTGTGCAAATTGTGTGTATAAAGGAAGTGGTGATCCTATGTTATCTCCATACTACATTGAAAAAGTAGATGGTGTAGATATTGGCTTTATCGGTGTTACGACAGAGGAGACAGCTAATATTGTCATGCCTGAAGGAATACAAGATATTGAATTTACTGATCCGACGATTGCTGTAAATGATGCGGTTGCGGAGTTGCAACGACAAGGAGTCGAATCAATTGTTATCCTCGCACATATTCCAGCAGAGCAAGATGGTGACGGTGCGACAGGAGAGGCTGCTGATTTAGCCAGAAATGTGGATGATGCTGTGGACGTAATTCTTGCAGCTCATAACCATCAAGTTGTTGATGGTATGGTAGATAATAAGTTAATTGTCCAAGCTTCAGAATATGGAAAGGCGTTTGCTGATATTGATTTAGAAATCGATCGTAAAACTGGCGATATTATTCAAAAAGAGGCGGAGATAGTATTTGTTGATCAAAGTAAATATACGCCAGATGAAGATGTTACCGCGATATTGGAGAAGTATCAAAATCAAATTGGGCCAATTTTGAATGACGTAATCGGATATAATGCCACTGATTTAACTGGTGATTACATTGTTGATGGAGATCATGGATTAGGGAATTTACTCGCTGATGCTATGAATTGGGCCATGGATAGTGACTTTGCAATGATGAATGGCGGAGGAATCCGTGATGATCTTCTTGCTGGTGAAGTGACATGGGGAGATTTATATAATATTCAGCCATTTGGAAATACGTTGATGACCGTTGAAGTAACCGGAGATGATATTTACACGATATTGAATGAACAGATTTCTTCGCAGTATGGACCAGATTATAGTGTGAGTGGCTTGCATTATACATGGAATTCAACATTAAATGAAGTAGTGAAAGTAACCTTACCAGATGGTACCCAAATTGACAGAGATGAAGTATATACACTAACAGTAAATAATTTCATGGGGACTTCTGAGGGGCCAATTAAAGATTTAGGACAAAATCCTGTTGCTGGTCCGGCAGATATTGATGCAACCGTTGATTTTGTAAAAAGCTTAAACAGTAATCCAGATCATCCGTTTACGTATACCTCTGAGGGGAGAATTTCGGAAACAGATAAAGAACCGGGCGATCCTGGAGAGCAACCAGAGATAGAAATTGAACCGAAGCGAGATTTTGGCGTTGCTACGGTCTATACGAGAGAGATAAAAGAGCTAGACGATGGCGTCCGTTTAACAATAAATATTGAAAATGGTTGGAAATATCGAGTCTTATTCTTAACCAAAAGACAGGTTGACTTACTTCGGGAGAAAGAAGTAACCTTAGTGGTTACGAATGGTTCAGGTTCAGCAACCTTTGATATGGCTTCATACCACAAACTATTTTTATTTGTTTGTGTGAAAAACAATGAAATGTAAATCTTTGTATAGATAAAGCAACTAGTATACTCGGAAGTCGCTAAAATGAGTGTTTTTGCTCATTAAGAGGTTGAACCGATAAAGTATGTTTTCTAGTTATGCTAGAAGAAGGTCGAAGTAAAAGAAAGTAGAGATAAGAGAACTCTGAACTATAATCGGGTGAAGCTATAAGTGGATCGTAGTTCAGAGTTTTGTCTTTTGATTCCTACAAAAAGGAACGCATATCGCCGTACAGTTATCCTAGCAGAAAAATCATGTGTGATACCTACGTAGTCAGAAAGTCCTAAGATCAACACTGCTAAGCGATTTTTGGTTAACAGTTTTAGCTAGGTTCGCGGAAAGCAACCCATATTTCAGATTGATTTAAAAGCATACAATATTATTCGCCTGTAGACCATATGCGTTGCTAGGTTCACGCTTTCTTATTTAACATTATGCACGATCCAGCATTCGTTGAAGCGCAAATGTTGCATATGTTGACACATCTTGCGGAACAATTATTTTATTTATTGGCTGTCCCTCGATAATAGCTTCTAGCGACCAAAGTAGATGTGGTAAATCTATTCTGTTCATGGTTAAGCAGGGACACATGTGAGGATTTAAAGAAATAATACGCTTATCAGGATGTTGATGAATAATCCGTTGTACAAGATTCATTTCTGTACCAATTGCCCATGAAGTACCAGACTTGGCCTGTTCTATGATTTCAATAATCGATTTCGTGCTACCATTAAAATCGGAGGCGTCTACGACCTCTTTTCGACATTCAGGATGAACAATAATATTCATATCTGGATAGGAATTCCTTACTTGTTCAATGTTTGTTAACGTAAAATTTTCGTGTACAGAGCAATGGCCCTTCCACAAAATAACTTTAATATCATCTACATTTTCCGTAAATTGCAATTCGTCTTTAATAGGATCCCAAACTGCCATTTCATGAGGTTCGATGCCAATATCAGCTGCTGTATTTCTTCCTAAATGTTGGTCTGGAAGAAAAAGTATTCTTTCCTTTTGGGAAAATGCCCACTGTACCATTTTATGCGCATTAGAAGAAGTAACGGTAGCACCATCATTTTTGCCGACGAATGCTTTAATAGCAGCTGTTGAATTAACATATGTTAATGGCAAAATAGATTCCCCAAATAAATCAGTTAGCTTTGACCATGCTCTTTCTGTTTGGTAAATATCAGCCATATCAGCCATCGAACAACCTGCTCGCATGTCTGGCAAGTAAACAGTTTGATTAGCAGTTGTAAGAATATCAGCGGTTTCCGCCATAAAATGTACACCACAAAATACAATATAGTTTGCATTGGAATTTTTAGCGGATACCTGTGCTAACTGAAGTGAATCGCCAACAGCATCCGCAAATTGAATGACCTCATCCTTTTGATAATGATGACCAGGGATAAATAGCGAATCCCCGAGGTCTTTTTTAATATGTTGTACGCTTTCCTCCATTTCTGCTTTAGATAAATGAAGGTACTTCTCTGGAATAGTATGAGAACCTATTAACGTTTGGAGTAATTCCATTTAAAATTCCCCTTCCGATTTATACGTTTCTAATTTTTACAGTTGCACTTATATCTAACGCTTTGACAGAGTGAGTTAGATAGCCTAAAGAAATATAATCAATTCCGCTTGTTGCATAGTCATGTAATTGCTCTATTTGTATTCCTCCTGAAGCTTCTGTGATGATACCTTCAGGAACATATTGTAGCCAATCTTTAATTATTTCCGGTGAACAATTGTCAAACATAATAATATCTACTTTATTTGTAATAGCTTCCATTAACTGTTTCTCTGTTTCTATCTCCACTTCAATTTTTGTGGTGTGTCCTAATCGCTTTTTAACTGTTTGTACTGCATCGGTAATCGTTCCAGCAAATGCTATGTGATTATCTTTTAGCATTACCGCATCATACAGGCCAAAACGATGATTATAACCACCACCACATTGAACTGCATATTTTTCTAACATGCGTAATCCAGGAGTGGTTTTTCTCGTATCACAAATTTTTGCTTCTGTTCCTTCTATTAATTTCACAGCATTTGCTGTCATGGTAGCAACGCCACTCATGCGCTGAATCAGATTAAGTACAACTCTTTCCGCTTGAAGCAGTTCAATAATTGGACCGCTAATGTGTGCAATTTCGGTTCCTGCGGTAATAAATTCTCCGTCCTTTATGTGAATGTTGCAGTTAATCAAAGGATTTATGATGGAGAACCCTATTTCAATAACCGCTTCTCCACAAAATGTTCCTGCGCGTTTTGCCACAAGATGTAAATCCCCCTCTTTGTTAGGTTGAAACAAAGCTTGTGACGATATATCTCCATTACCAATATCCTCTAAAAAAAAGCTTTCAAGCATAGATTTTAGCTTCATGGTGTTCACTATAATTAACCTCCATGTTTTCGTTTATCTCGCATATAACCGCCAATTAATGTCCGATGGGTTCAAAGTCCTTAGGTTATACCCTTGTGGTACTAACAATCCGTGGGGGATAAACAAAACCTCCATGGATTGAAGTTTCACTTTTTTCGGTAATGGATAATACTTTTTCTTAGCCAGCGTTTGTAGTCTTTATTCGGAAAATCGGAACGGATATGACCACCTCTGCTTTCGGTTCTGATAAGAGCTGACTGGGTCATTAATACGGAATTAATCCACATGAAATAAGTCTGTATATCCGCTCTTCTACACTGATCAATATTTGCAAAAGGGTCGATTGAAAAGGAATTTAACCAAGCGAAATGGTGTTGAAGGCTATCATTATTTCGAATTATGCCAACATAATGTGTCAGTTTTTCCTGCAGCTCTTTCCTTGTAAAAGGAAGTGATTCAAGTGGGTTCTTGTTATCTGGGGCAGGAACAAAATCTTTAGGATATTCTTCTACTTTCGTTTTTAATAGAAACATAGAGAGTCGACTTCCGTATACAAAGCCCTCTAGTAGTGAGTTACTCGCTAGGCGGTTGGCACCATGAACGCCACTGCATGCTACTTCACCTATCGCATAAAGCCCTTTTATTGATGTGCATCCCCATCTATCTGTAACAACACCGCCCATCATGAAGTGAGACCCTGGTAACACTGGTATTTTTCCTTTACTCAAATCAACATGATGTGCTTTACATAACTGCGAAATAGAAGGGAATCGTTTTTTGAAATTATGAATAGTAGTTATATCTAAAAATACGTATTTCCCAGATGTTACCTGTTTAAATATTTCATGGGCCACAACATGTCTTGGCCCTAAATCTTGCTGGTCATGGATTCCCTCCATTATTCGCTCGCCTCGATCATTAACTAATATGGCACCTGCCCCTCTAACAGCTTCTGAAATAAGTCCTACTGTTTTACCATTTGCCGATAAAAGTGTTGGGTGGAATTGTAAAAATTCTAAGTCACCTACGCTTGCACCTGCTCGATAGGCTAAAGCAATTCCATCTCCTAAGATGGTTGGGTGGTTTGAGGATTGCGTGAATAAGCCACCTGCACCACCGGAAGCTAATACAACATGTGGAGCGTAAAATTCCAGCAATTCCTCATTGCTGTTCTTGGCTTTTATGCCAATACATTTACCATCCCTATTTAAAATCAAATCCATTACCATTACATTCTCCATCCATGTGATGTGATCAGAAGCTTGTAATGATTCTAGTAAGAAATTCACAAGCTTCTTTCCTGTTTGATCTCCACCTGAATGTAGTATTCTAGGGACTCGGTGTGCACCCTCAACACCTAATGACAATGATCCATCAGCCTCTAAATCAAAAGGAGCACCGGCGTCAATTAATTCTTCAATAACTTTTTTACCTTCTTCAACAAGATCGTTTACACGATACTCATTTCCATGCCCCTCCCCAGCTGTCATTGTGTCATGAAAATGTTGCTGCGGAGAATCCGTTTTTGCGATAGCGGCGGCAATCCCACCTTGTGCCATGAAAGAATTACTGTCCTTAACTTGACCTTTTGTGATAATCATCACATGTTTGTGATTACTGAGTTTATAAGCTAATTGCAATGCAGCAATCCCGCTCCCTACAATAATGACATCGATTTTATTCATTGTCTTTCCTCCTGTTAATTTACAGGTGTCTTGACACATATGATTACACATAATTAAAATAATTACAAGTGTTATAGAATAGTAGGACTTCGTACAGAAGGGAGAGATTCATGTGAAATACTTCGATTATGCAGCTACAACACCTATCGATCCAGAGGTGTTAGCAATATACCAAGAGACAGCCTTAAGTTATTGGGGCAACACAAGTAGTCTTCATGATCAAGGAACAAAAGCTAAAGGGCTATTGGAAAGCTGTAGAGATAAACTGGCGTCTATACTACATGTTTCTTCAGATGGTATTTATTTTACTTCAGGCGGTACAGAAGCCAATCACATAGCTATTATTACGCTAGCATTGAGCCGACAAGATAGGGGGAAACATATTATAACAACAATGGCGGAGCATTCCTCTGTTTTTTCAAGTACAGCATATCTAAGGAAAGCGGGATTCAAAATAACCGAAATTCCCTTCTTGCAAAATGGGCAACTAGATTTTTATGCTTTAACAGATGCCATTCAGAATGATACGATTCTAATTTCAGTTGGGCATGCTAATAGTGAAATTGGTTCCATTCAGCCAATTGAAGCAATATCTAAGCAGGTAAGAGGACAGAACATTCTTTTACATAGTGATTGTGTTCAGTCATTTGGTAAGATAGACATAGCATCCATTAGTCCATTTGTTGATGCAATGTCTCTTTCCTCGCATAAAATATATGGTCCAAAGGGTGTGGGAGCAGTATTTATACGACCTGAATATCGAGTTACAGGAATATTTCCAAACGAAACGCATGAACGTGGAATCAGGGGAGGCACCGTTAATACACCAGGGATTGCTGCTTTTGTAGCAGCAGCATTAAAATTAACGAATAAAGATTGGAAAAAGATGTATCAGTTGAGAACTACCTTTTTTGAACACTTAGGTAGCAATTGGGAGAAACGGTTTACGATATTTGAGTCACCCTCTGATGTTCAACTTCCGCATGTAATTGGTCTAACGGTTAATGGACGTGAGGGTCAGTGGGTTATGTTAGAATGTAATCGTAGAGGGTTTCATATATCAACGGGAAGTGCTTGTCATCAGGAACTTCAATCTCCAGCAAGGACAATAATTGCTATGGGGGTTATGGAAGAGAAGCAAAGAGAATTTATTCGAATCTCGTTTGGACAAGATACTACGTTGGATGATGTGATTCAACTTGCGCAGCTATTAAGAAAGTTGGCGAAATAGTGTTTTCAATGAATCGTTAACATGGATGAATGAGATAATGGACGGTGATCAGATTGAATGAAAAGAAAAAAATGCTTGGTGATGAAAGAAGAAAAGCTATCCTAGCAAAGCTAAAAGCAAATAATGAACCAACGACTGGTGGGGAACTAGCAAAATTAGCAAATGTAAGCCGTCAAGTAATCGTTAGTGATATCACATTATTAAAAGCAAGGAATGAACCAATTATTGCAACAAGTCAAGGATACGTATATATTCCACATAGTTCTATTGGTGGTGTAGAACGAACTGTTGCGTGTCAACATACTCCCGAAAGAACAGAAGAAGAGCTTCACTTACTTGTTGACCATGGTATTACCGTTAAAGATGTAAAGATTGAACATAGTGTTTATGGTGATTTAACAGCATCTATTATGGTATCAAATCGGAAAGAAGTAGCCCAATTTATTGAAAAAATCTCAACAACTGGTGCAGCATATCTTTCCGAACTTACTGACGGGGTTCATATTCATACGTTAATAGCAGCTAACGAACAACAATTAGTTGAAGCAGAAAATGCATTGAAAGAAGCAGGCTTTCTGATTGAAAATAAATGAATAGCATCTCATCCTTTAGCAAATAAGCTAGAAATACATATATCCTCAAGAATTGTCATAATTGAAAAATAGTGATTCATAAACTAATAAAGTGTGAGGATTCCATATCTTTCTCACAATTATATTCTCCTGACATGTACACGTTGTTATTTGGTGTAAACGGTCAGGTTTTTATGTTTTTTAGAATAGAGAGGAGAGGGAATATGTATTTCTTAAAGTGGTTATTTATTGGATTAGCAGTAAATGCGGTTGCTTTGATGCTTTTGTTTGCGAATATGGAAGGGATAAAGGGATTGCTGGAATTTATCATGGAAATGAACAAATTCTCAGACAAATAATGAAATGTTAATAAAGTGTAACATTATAACTATATCGCCCTTATTTCATTATTCCCTTTAACTATATCTACTTAAGGGGTCATGGAGTATTGTTTATTATTATAATAATCAAGAAATATTTCCATTTTATTACTTTAATTTTACATAAGACTGACATATACTGTATATACTGAAATACTTCTTAAAATTTGTTAAATTATGACGTTTGACGAATGGTAATAAGAGGAGTAACATAATTCTGTCGAAAAAAACAATTGTCAGTTTATTCTGAAGGAAGACGAAGGAGTTTTTACTATCATGTCAAGATATAGCAAAGAAGAAATTGTACAAAGTGTCCCGCAAAAGGGATTTTTTGGACATCCCAAGGGTTTATTTACCCTGTTCTTCACTGAATTTTGGGAACGCTTTTCCTATTATGGAATGCGAGCGCTATTACTCTATTATATGTATACAGAGGTGGCCAGTGGTGGTCTTGGTATTGATGATGGAACAGCTAAATCAATAATGGCAATATACGGCTCCTTAGTGTATATGTCTGGGATAATAGGTGGATGGATTGCGGACCGCTTGCTTGGTACGCAGCAAACCGTGTTCTATGGTGGTGTGTTAATCATGGCCGGTCACCTTGTATTAGCGCTTCCGGCTGGAACTACTGCATTATTTATTTCTATGTTTCTAATTGTTGTCGGTACAGGATTATTAAAACCAAACGTATCTAGTGTTGTTGGTGATTTATACAGCCCTTCAGATGTGCGTCGTGACTCTGGATTCAGTATATTCTATATGGGAATTAATATGGGAGCGTTAATAGCACCTTTAATTGTTGGAACATTAGGTCAAGAATATAATTATCATTTAGGATTTGGTGTAGCAGCTGTTGGTATGCTTCTTGGGCTAGCTGTATTTTTAGCCACGAAAAGAAAGTATCTTGGGCTAGCCGGTACGTATGTTCCAAATCCATTAGAAAGAGACGAGAAGAAAAAAGTTTTTACACGTATTGGCTTAGGTGCAGTAGCTATTATCATCGTTGGTGCCATTACAATTCCTGCAGGTATACTAACGATTAATCGATTTACGTACTTGGTCAGCTTTCTAGGTATTATCATTCCTACATTATACTTTATTGTGATGTATCGGAGTCCGAAAACAGATGCGGATGAGAAATCACGTTTATTAGCTTATATTCCATTATTTATTGCGGCAATTATGTTCTGGGCTATCCAAGAGCAAGGTTCCATTATTTTAGCAGAATACGCAGATAAACGAACAGATCTTAGCTTTTTAGGAATCGAACTTCAGTCCTCCTGGTTCCAATCCTTAAATCCATTATTTATTGTCGTACTCGCTCCTTTTTTTGCTGGATTGTGGGTAAAGATGGGTGAACGACAACCATCTACTTCGAAAAAATTCTCTTTAGGCTTACTTTTCGCCGGTCTATCATTCTTAGTAATGATCATACCTGCGTCAATGAATGGAACAGAAAGTCTAGTTAGTCCGGTTTGGTTAGTGCTAAGCTTTTTACTTGTTGTTATAGGAGAACTTTGCTTATCTCCAGTTGGTTTATCAGCTACAACCAAATTAGCACCTGAAGCATTTTCAGCCCAAACTATGAGCCTTTGGTTCTTATCCAATGCATCAGCACAGGCAATTAATGCGCAAATTGTAAAACTATATACACCGGAAACGGAAATCATTTATTTTGGTGTTATTGGTGGAATTGCGATTCTATTAGGTGCTATGTTGTTTATGCTTTCATCGAAAATTCAGCACTTTATGAAAGGTGTTCGTTAGAATGAGCACTTTAACGAAAATTCGGCAAAGTCAACGATTTGCCGAATTTTTTTATAAGTTAAGAAAGTATAAAATCAGTGCAATGACTGCGTTAAGACCAAGTAGTTATTTGAAATGTTTGATGTATATTGGTAATGCTCCGACTAATTACTTCGCTTTCCACGGGCACGGCCTCAACTAACTTTGCAAAGAAGAACACGTTGCAAAGTGGATTTTCGGCTCGCG
>NZ_JAJERH010000042.1 GCF_016919725.2 Virgibacillus sp. AGTR | reverse complement strand
TAATTAGTCGGAGCATTGCCAATATACATCAAACATTTCAAAATAACTACTTCGCTTAACGCAGTCATTGCACTGATTTTATACTTTCTTAACTTAGAACAAAAGCGCAAATGTCCGATTAGAAACGTAGCGACTGGAGCGAGTCAACGGAGATAAAGGAATCACGGTGAGCTTGCGTGCCAATGATGACTTATCATAGAGCAATTCATGAAGTAGCCTAGTTTCTGGACGCTGGGACTGGACACGGCTCAACACGTCTATCCTCATGCTCAATTTTTATAATTTCCTAGACTACAAAAAATGGAGCTGCCTCATAAGTCTAAACGACTTTGAGCAGCCCTTTTTATGAACAAAGAAATAGAGCAAATATTATCAATAATCTACGTTTTCAATGAGGTTCTCTAAAAAGGCAAACCCTCGCCCTTTACGTCTCTTTATTTAGATCAGATGGCTGAAAGGAAAAAGGTAAAAGTTCTTCCATCGTAACTGTTTTAGTGTCCTCTTTTAGGTTGGTTAAATGAATCTTCATATCTGCTGTAAAGAATTCACTCATCACTTGACGGCAAGATCCACAAGGAGGAACTGGCCGATCTGTGTCAGCTGCAACAGCCATTTCCGTGAACTCCTTCTCCCCTTCAGCGATTGCTTTAAATATGGCGACACGCTCAGCGCAACACGACACTGGATACGCGGCATTTTCAATATTACATCCTGTATATAGCTTTCCTGATTTTGCTTTTAAAACTGCTCCTACAGGAAAGTTGGAATAAGGAACATAAGCGTTATCCCTTATACGAATGGCTTTTTTCACTAATTCATATTTAGCAGTCATTATTTATCCCCTTCTCCACAGTATGGAAGGTTATTATAAGTAAAAATCAAATGATTGTAAAGAGGCTCGGAACAGAACAAAAGTGCGAGCGCTCGTTTAGAACGTAGCAACTGGGGCGAGTCAATGGAGATAAAAGAATCATGGTGTGCTTGCGAGCCGATGATGACTTAGCGTAGAGCGATTCGTGAAGTCGCCTCCATTTCTCGGTACTGAGGCTGGACGTGGCTCAACATGCCCATATTTATCCCCCTGGGCTAAATTTCCTAGACTAAGAAAAAAATGAACCACCAAATAGTTCGTCTTTTAAATGGAACTTTTTAGTTATGCCCCAGCTCCAACTCTCTAATAATTTGGTCAAAAATATAGAGAATGGAATGGTTTAATTCCATGTATCTTTTTCTTCTCACATCTATATAGTAACTATGCATGAGTAGCAGTTCCATATTTTCTTTTGTAGAAGCCACCTGTTGAGGATGAATAGTTAGCTTCCTTTCTTTTACCATTCGCAGCGTGCCCGTTTCCCATTGTTGTAACATCTCATAAATAGGCGTTGTTTCTTCTTTAACCTTTAAAAACAAAGCTTTATCTTTTCGATTTTCAGGAGGATCGTTTTGCTCATATTTATCCTTTAATCGAACTACATGCTCTTTTAATAATTCTGTTTGTTTCTTTATGTCCATGTTGAATATCCGCCTTTAACAAAGTTTGCTATTAGGATTATTTTAACATAATGGACATGTTTTTTTTAATAATTCCCCTCCACTCTCTTTAAAGTCGTTTTTAGTGCATTCATTTCATTCATTCTATCCTGAAATTGATCAGATATTTCATTTTCAACCTTCATCATAAGCTTTTGATCCAGCCAACGTACCTGATCTGATAACTGTTGCAATGATAATTCAACCGATTTCCGATCGGCACCTGGATTAGCTGTATGGAGATTCCTGATAGCAAATGACATATAATCTCCTCCCTTGGTTAAGTTATTACTACTAGTATTCGGTTTAGAGCCATTCAATCCTTCCTGTTCGACAAAACTAGAACGAAGCTTACAAAACAGGTGATAAAACTCATTAATTTATGTGTTTTTGACAAACTAATAATTGAAGGAGGAGTTCACATGAAACAAAATAAGAAAAACCAAACAAAAACTGAATCTATTCGGTCAAAATCCCTAAAAAAGGGCGATAAGAAATTAGATGGTCCTAACCGACCATCTACGTAAATAAATCAAAGGGCTGTCCTAGAGGTCAAAAATACCTTTGGACAGCCCTTTGATAAGTTCGTTTTTTTCAAATGCATTATTCACTGCACAACAGTACATACCGCTTTCCGCCAATGAAATCAAAAACATACCAAATGAACCTCGATTCAATTTTGTATAACCCCCCTCTCCTTTCGTTATAATTCCTGCCTACTAAACACAGACCGAATAAAGTAATAAGCATACAAAAGCTGACGTTTTTTATAGAAAGTTAAGCCAATATCACTTTTTGTTGGAGTAGCAACATTCTTTGTCCATTTCTTTTTGACACCCCCCGATTTATACCAATCTGTTCGAATCTTATCTTGATGTGAAATAATAGGGTATACCATTCGTAGGAATGGAGACGCTTGGAAGGAGAGATCTAAGTAACGCTCATAATCATATCTTGAACCGGTATGTTCGCAATCTATAGCAAATGCCAATGTTTCATTATACACAGATGGGGTAAATAATATTGATGCCAGTTTTTTTCCGAGATTAATCCGATTGGTTAAACTTGTGAAGTTTTGTACATAGGCACCATACAAATTCGTTGATTTTGTTGGTAACAGTACTGCGTTCATTAAAAGTAGATTTTGTAGTACGTATGGTAGCTTGTGAAAAACACGTTTTTTAAAAAATGATTGTTCAATTACTGGCCCATGTATTACATTCTGTTCGTTTATAATTAATGCTCGAAGTAATCGATCTTCATCAGAGAACTTCCAAAAATAATGCCATTCTTTTATCATAAAATCCGACACATGGAAAACCTTTAATAACTGAAATACAGGCTCTCGCAGTTGCTTTGAAAGCTGGTAAATTAGTAATTGCGGATATGCATCAGAGAAAATTAACCAATTTGCGCGTTCATAAGTCATAAATAATCGCTCTCTCTCCTTATCACCCAGTATAAATCGATAAGGAGGTAACAATAGATCTGTC
This sequence comes from Virgibacillus sp. AGTR, assembly GCF_016919725.2. Lineage (GTDB taxonomy): Bacteria > Bacillota > Bacilli > Bacillales > Amphibacillaceae > Virgibacillus > Virgibacillus salarius. The sequence continues at coordinate 31,813 of NZ_JAJERH010000042.1, read as the reverse complement.
ATATTATACCCTGCATTTCTAGACACAAGACTTGCTAAGTATGACCATTTTATTTCTGGAAATTGCAAATAATAGTTAAAATAAGCAGTTGTGCGGCTAATATTATCTCTATTTCGTGATTTAGTTGAATTTGTTATATAATGGACATAGGATTGAAGTTCTTTCGTTGGATACATCTTCATCCTTCCTTCAACAGTTTGTTTTAACTATGCACGATTCTGTAATATTTATGCGTACTATTTAAATGGTATTTTTTTTCTTATATTATATGGTATTATGCAAGGAGGAACCAACAAATGAATTACCCAAATGGGCAGAGAAAAAATATCAGTCGTCCAAAAGACGCTAAAAAAAACACAAATATATTTAGTAATCGAGGGATGACATTAGAAGAAGATATTAATGAGACGAACACTTTTTATGTAAAAGCAAATAAAGCAGTTATCTATAAAAAACCAACACCAGTACAGATTGTAAAGGTAAACTATCCAAAACGAAGTGCAGCAGTTATTACAGAAGCATATTTCAAACAAGCATCAACAACTGACTATAATGGGGTCTATAGGTATAGGTATATTGATTTCGAAGCGAAAGAGACTAAAAATAAAACCTTGTTTCCGCTAGCTAATATACATGAACATCAAATAGATCATATGAAGGCTGTAGTTGACCATGGAGGAATTAGTTTTATTATTATCCGATTTGCTGCACATGACGAAACATTTTTTTTACCTGCAGAGAAACTTTTTGTGCACTGGAACGTCAAATTAAATGGTGGCAAAAAATCGATTGCCTATGAAACCATTCAGGAAGAAGGATATATCATCCCTTTTCAATATAAAGCAAGAATTGATTATTTAGCTATCATTGATGAGCTTTATTTTTAGAGACGGAGGAATGAAGTGATGGCAGAAAATAGCCAATCTCGTACAGCGAGAAGAAAACAGAAAAAATCAAAGAAAAAACCGATGTGGAAAAAAATTGTACTGTCCTTATTAATTATATTTGTTGTAATGGGACTAGGCGCTGGTGCGACAGCTGCATATTGGATCGCTACAGCGCCAGATATAGATGATGCAAAATTATCCGATCCATTAGCATCACAAATTCTTGATAAGGATGGCGAAGTATTTGCAAGTCTTGGAGATAAGCAAAGAACGAAAATAAGCTATGATGAATTGCCGAAAATATTAATTGATGCTGTTACAGCAACGGAGGATGCTCGATTCTTTGAACATGGTGGAATCGATTTAAGACGTATTGGTGGTGCCATTGTAGCCAATATAACAAATGGTTTTGGATCAGAAGGTGCTAGTACCATTACACAGCAGGTTGTAGAGAAATCCTTCCTATCGCCTGAGAAAAAGATTAGTTTAAAAGTACAAGAACAATGGCTAGCATTAAAACTGGAGCGTGAATACTCCAAAGAAGAGATCTTAGAGATGTATTTAAATAAGATCTATTACGGTAGTGGTGCATATGGCGTTGCTAAAGCTGCTGAGACATACTTCGGGAAAAAAGATTTAAGTGAATTAACACTTCCTGAGGCTGCCATTTTAGCTGGCTTACCACAGCGACCTACAGCATACGATCCATTCAATAACCCAGACCTAACGAAGAAAAGAATGGATACCGTATTAAAATTGATGGTGCGCCATGGAAAAATTTCACAAAAAGAAGCCGATGAAGCTAGAGAAGTGGAAATTTCTTCTCTGTTAACCGACTCTCGTCCTGATTCTGCTCCTTATGATGCCTTTTTACAGAAGGTGGAAGAAGAAGTTAGAGAAAAAGTAGATGGTGCAGATATTAATACAGATGGATTAACGATTCATACAACACTTGATACAAGTGCCCAGGAGCATGTTGAATATTTATTAACAGATAGTGAAGATAATCCAATCCCTTATCCGGATGATGAAATGCAGGCAGGTCTGGCCGTTCTGGACACTAAGAATGGTGCGATACGAGCTATTGGCGGACGACGAAATAGCGAAGGGAAAAAGGAATTAAACTTCGCCTTCCAAAAACCGCAACAACCTGGTTCAACATTTAAACCAATTATAGCCTATGGTCCAGCAATAGAATATAATAAAATGTCGACATACCATCAAATAAACGATGATAAGCCATATGAAATAGCAGGAACTGACCAATCTGTTCGAAATTGGAACAGACAATACGCTGGCTGGATGACAGCGCGCCATGCCTTAAACCAATCGTTAAACGTACCGGCAGTAAAAACATTAGAAGAAGTTGGCTATGAAAATTCCAAAAAATTTGCTGAAGGCCTTGGAATTAATTTCCATGAAGATAAAATTACAATCACAGATGCTATTGGTGGAACGCAAACATATGTTACCCCAGTACAACTAGCTGGTGCATTCCGAGCATTTGGTAATGAGGGATTGTATAATGAACCATATGCAGTAACCAAAGTAGAATTTCCTGATGGAAGAACCATTGATTTAAAACCAAAGGCCGAGCCTGTTATGTCAGATTACACAGCATATATGATGACAGATATGCTTAAATCTGCTATTACAGAAGGTACTGGTAAACTTGCAAATATCTCTGGCTTACCAGTAGCAGGAAAGACGGGAACAACCAATCTTGAAGATAAATCTGGTAGCCCCGATTCATGGTTTACTGGCTATACAACGAATTACACGATTTCCGTATGGACAGGTGGTTATACAGATGAGAATGGACACCGTGATGTAATTCCTAGCGGCCATACGAAAATCCCACATGCCCTATTCAAAAACATTATGACGGAACTGTCAAAAGACGTGGAGACGAAAGACTTTGTTAAGCCAAATTCTGTGGTAGAAGCAAAGGTTGAAAAAGGATCAAACCCTGCGGCGAAGCCGAGTGAATTTACACCTTCATCCTCTATTTTGACGGAGCTATTCGTAAAAGGAACAGAGCCAAGCAGCACCTCCGAGAAGTTCGATAAATTAGATGCAGTTAGCGGATTGAAGGCTACCTTTAACGAAGAAAGTAACACGATTGACGTTTCATGGGATTATAAATCCGATGCAGATGTATCATTTGAAGTCGGATTACAAATGAACGATGGAAAAATGCAAACACTCTCTACGACAGAAGATACCTCTATGGTGATTAAAGAGGTAGAGCCAGACGCTAATTATACTATTCAGGTCGTGGCTATCAGTAATGACGATGAATCAATGAAAAGTGAACCGAAAACCACGAAAGTAAAAATTCCAGGCGAAGAAGAGGAAGAAGGAATTCCAGCTGTTGAGGGATTATCAGCCGCTTACAATGAGGCAAATTCAGAAATTGATGTTTCGTGGAACTATAATGGTCCGCCTGCCAGCTTCGAGGTATCAGTAAACGGACAAACGAAGACAGTTGAAGCAAACGGTCTTAAAATTGATGGTGCACAGCCTGGTCAAAGCTATACCATCTCGGTAACACCAGTTGGTAAAAAGGGTAATAACGAAGGAGTCCGCGGACAAAGTCAACATACAACCGTGACAGTTCCTGCGGATGAAACGGGAGAAAATAACGGTGACCCTGGTGGATCTGGTGGAGACGGAGATGGTGGATCTGGTGGATCTGGTGGAGATGATGGAGATGGTGGTGAAGAAGGGTCGTCTCAACAAGGTGGAGGCGAAAATAGTGGTGAAGATGGATCTGAAGGCGGAGGTCCCGACAGTGGAAATTCAGTTGATGAAGAACAATAATAATAAAGAGGTATTCTCAAAAGTCCATTAAACGAAACACCGACCATGATGTTTAAAAATCATGGTCGGTGTTTTTTGGTTTGTATTTAATTGAAATTACCTTTTAAATCTTTTGGGTAAGTTAGGTAATCGACAATAGCCTGAATACAGTTTTAACTTAATCAAGTCTGCACAGACTTCGAGTCTTTTCAACAGCCGTAAATGAGATGTCGAGGAGGTTAAATCCCGTACCCATGTTAAGTTTCAATCATAGGCGATCTCCATTTTAATTAGATAAATTAAAAGGAAATCCCTTAGTCATTTTTTATTGCTTTTGGGACAGCAGTGCGCATCCGCTTTTGTCCTTCTCTACACACCTCTAACAGTGGACATTCTGGACAGTTTGGATTTCTTGCTTTACAATGATACCTGCCAAAAAATATCATGCGATGATGTGTTTCGCTCCATTCCTCTTTTGGCACTTTCCGCATCAATGTTTCTTCTACTTCTATTACCGTATCCTTCCATCTACAAATACCTAGACGCTTTGATACACGCTCAACATGCGTATCCACAGCTATTGCAGGCTCACCGAATGCAACAGATGCTACCACATTTGCCGTTTTTCTACCAACTCCAGCTAATTTAACAAGCTCTGTTTTTGATTTGGGGACAATACCACCATATTCCTCCAAAAGAACGGTACATAGTTTACGGATATTTTTTGCCTTATTCCGATATAAACCAATTGACTTAATATCGTTCTGCAGCTCCTCTAAAGGCACTGCAAGATAATCCTCTGGTGTTTTATATTTCTTAAATAATTCTTTCGTTACTTTATTTACTAATGTATCCGTACACTGTGCGGATAAAAGTACTGCTATAACCAACTCAAAAGGATTTTCATGCTCCAGTTCACATTCAGCATAAGGAAACATTTTTTTCATTTCATCTAAACAAAACCTAATCTGTTTTTTATTCAGCATCTGCTTAGTCTTCTCCTTCTAGCCAATTATAATAAAATGAGGTATCTCTTTTTTTGGTAGGCTGATTTGTTCCTGTTTGCGAAGAATGGAATTGCTTACTTGCATTTCTAGCTTGCTCCACTGTATGGATTCCTTTTTTCTTCCATTCTCTTAGAATTCTGTCAATATATTTAAAATTAAGCTTGCCCATCAACACAGATTCTCTTAGTCCTGCTTTAATTAAAGCAGGTGAAATATGATCTTGATCAAGCCACGCATTTATCGTCTCTATTTCAAACGGTGAAAGCGGACGGCCAAATTCTTGTTCAAATAAGATAAATATTGTTCCGTCAGTAGACGCTTCCTGTTGTTGTGTATCCGATGAAAATAATTTATTCCAAAGCGGGGTTAAACAATAAGCTTCACTTAGTTTCTCCCCTTCCCTTTCCTGCTGCTTAATAGCTAGCATATCCTTTTGAATCAGTGCCCGTAATAAATGTGCACATTCCTTTTCATCCATTGTAACATAGGCAGCTAACTGATCAGGTGTAGGAAAATCAACCCTATCCTGTAAGAATCGTTGAATCTGTAATAAGAGCATTACTTCCTTTTCATTGAGCCCTAAATCCTTATATGCTAAGAATAATTCTACAGGAATCTGTATTTGGTTTAACAATATATCTTGAATGGAAATTTGCTTCGTCATCATAGCACCTCATTAAAAGTATAGCATGTTGTTAAAATAATAAAATCCCTTGCTTTAAAAGACAAGGGATTTTATTACAGGTTAATGGGCTGTAAAAACCCCAACCTCAAAAAACAGCAGCGGTTCATAAACGCTTATACGTTTAAGGTTTGTTCCTTTTAAACCGACTATATATTGGAATTAGCGATAAAAAAGCTGATAGCTAGTCACTTAAAAAATCCTCATTTATGGATAAAGCCGGTTAAGTAATCTTGGAAAAGGAATTGTTTCACGTACATGATCTACACCAGATATCCAAGCGACTGTCCTTTCTAATCCTAGACCAAAACCTGAGTGAGGAACACTACCGTATTGCCTTAGCTCTAGATACCATTTATAGGCTTCGCCTGTTAAGTCATGCTGTTCATAGCGCTCTTTCATAAGCTCTAAATCATCAATACGTTGCGAACCACCTATAATTTCTCCATATCCCTCAGGAGCAATAAGATCTGCACATAAAACAACATCCGAACGATTAGGGTCAGGCTTCATGTAGAATGCTTTAATCTCTGCTGGGTAATTTGTGATAAATACTGGCTTATCAAAGCTTTCAGCAATCGCAGTTTCATGAGGTGCACCAAAGTCTTCTCCCCATTCAATATCCGTAAATCCTTTGTCTTTTAAAAGATCAATCGCATCATCATAAGAGATTCGTGGGAATGGTGCTTTTACCTTTTCTAATTTTTCAGTATCTCTTTCTAATACCTGTAATTCTAGCTTACAATTTTCTAAAACACTTTGCACAACAAAGCTCACGTAATTCTCTTGAATTTCAAGACTTTCTTGATGGTCAACAAAAGCCATTTCTGGTTCAATCATCCAGAACTCAATCAAATGTCTGCGTGTTTTCGATTTTTCTGCTCGAAAAGTAGGACCAAAGGAGAATACTTTACCAAAAGCCATAGCAGCTGCTTCCATATATAGCTGACCACTTTGTGACAAATAGGCTTCCTCGTCAAAGTATTTTGTGTGAAATAATTCCGTTGTTCCTTCAGCGGAAGAACCTGTTAGAATAGGAGGATCAATTTTTACATATCCGTTCTCATTAAAGAATTGATACGTTGCGCGAATAATTTCATTTCGTATTTTCATTACAGCATGTTGTTTTTTAGAGCGTAGCCATAAATGACGATGATCCATTAAAAACTCAGTTCCATGCTCCTTAGGAGTTATTGGAAAATCAATGGACTCATGTATTAATTCAATATCACTTACTTGCATTTCATAACCAAACGGAGAGCGGGTGTCCTCAACAATTTTACCAGTTATGTAAACAGAGGATTCTTGGGTTAAATTTTTAGCCAGTTGAAAGGTTTCTTCACTGACATCATTTTTAACGACTACTCCTTGTATAAAACCAGTACCATCACGTAGTTGCAAAAAGGCAATCTTTCCACTTGAACGCTTATTGGCGAGCCATGCTCCCATGGTAACTGTTTGATCATTGTGTGCTGGTGCTTGTGAAATAGTTATTTTCAAAAAAATTACCTCCTGATACGATTAAGATTGGTGCTTTAATACAAATCGTTTTATTCGTGTAGCTGCCTCTATTAAAGCTTCCATTGATGTGGCATAGGATAGACGCACATTATTTGGTGAGCCGAACCCAGAGCCTGGTACAAGTGCAACTTTTCCCTCTTCTAACAAAGCACTTACCCATTCATCCACAGAAGCAAATCCATTATTTCTTGATGCTTCTTCTACATTTGGAAACAGATAGAAGGCTCCCTTCGGTTTAATACAGGTAACACCTGGTATTTCAAGTAAGAGTTCATAGAGTTTTTCTAGGCGTTCGGCAAATACCTGCTTCATCCCTTCGACAGGTTCCCCGTCCATCTGATATGCTGCAAGAGCTGCATATTGCGCAATAGATGTAGGATTTGATGTTGAGTGTGAAGCTAAACTTGTCATTGCCTTTATGATAGCAATGGGTCCAGCTGCATATCCAATTCTCCAGCCCGTCATAGCATGTGACTTGGATACCCCATTTATAACAACAGTCTGTTCCTGCAAATCGCTAGAAAGTTGAGCAATTGAAATATGTGGATCCCCTGAGTAAATCAGCTTCTCATAAATTTCATCTGAAACGATAAGTATATCATGCCTTAAACAAACTTCTCCTATTTGCTTAAGTTCTTCCTCTGTATACATCATACCTGTTGGATTACTAGGTGAGTTTATAATTACAGCTTTCGTTTTATCAGTTATCGCATTTTCAAGTTGTGCTGGTGTCAATTTAAATCCGTTTTCTTCACTTGCTGTCAAAAATACCGGACTGCCACCTGCTAACTTAACCTGTTCTGGATAGCTAACCCAGTATGGGGCAGGTATTATTACTTCGTCCCCTTCATTTAGCAATACTTGAAATAATGTATAAAGTGCGTGTTTTGCACCTGTTGTGACAATAATTTGATCGGTCGAATAATCCAGGTGATTATCTGCTTTAAATTTAGATACGATCGCTTGTTTTAGCTCCACTATTCCACCCGATGGCGTATATTTAGTCATTCCTTCACGCATTGCGTTTTGTGCAGCATTTAAAATGAATTCTGGTGTATTAAAATCAGGCTCACCCGCTCCTAGAGCAATGACATCATGACCTTGCTTTTTTAATTCTTTGGCTTTTGCTGTTATTGCTAAGGTTGAGGATGGAGTTAAGGTTTTTACTCGATTTGCTAGTTCCACTAATATCACCTTTCTATGTTAGCATTCCTTTTAATTAAACATTCGTTTTAAACGATACTGCTCATACCTAGACCCATCATAGATCGATAAATAATCCAACACATATCGACCAGATTGATCTTTATAAGTAAGTTCCCAAAGAGCATTTTCATTTACAAGTGCCGGTGTTATTTTTACAAATTCACATTGATTACACTGCTGTTTCCAATCATCTATTATAGCATCTTCTGCTATAATTTCCGATTGATTAATCGTCGTCAAATTTTTCTTTTTTCCTTCAAGCGGATAGAAAATAATTTTTTCTTCCTTACCATCTTTTCCAAACACGACATGATAGGCCTTTTCTCCATTGAATGTTTTGATGGCTGTTACTTCTGTAAGGGCGTTCGCCTTTAATAATTGCCTTTCTGTTTCAGCATAGCCTGCGGTTTTACTTTCTTTTAAATCGACATATAGAAATATCATATAAATAAAACAGGAAATTAGGATAATTATGCTAATCAGTAAGCTCCATTTTAACCATTTAGGTCCGGTAAATCGTGAAGATTGCCTGATCCTCATCGTTATCATCCAATGCTAGACCGAACATTAAATCCTGCTCTTTTAATGTTCTATTTAAACTATCAACTATTTTATAAAGATCTGATGAATATTGGAGCTTAACTGTTGATAATGTTTCTATTTTATTATCCATCTTATCCCTCCAGTAAAATACCCTTTTTATCAAAAAATTGTTAATCATACTTTCGCAAGCTAAGTGAAACCTATATATATGCTGAAATAAAATAAACTCAAACACATACGTATAGTATAACAAGCTTATAGCAAGTTGTGTTTTGTTTTTATTGTTTTTAGCAAAATTTTTCTCACCCATACCACTTCTTTATTACTGATGCTCTTGCCTCGAGCATCAGTCTTTTTTGTACATGCACCTTTCACGTTTTATGGCTTCACCACTAAAACCAATTCTTGGCTTTTTCCATGAGCTTCTGAGTAGAATCAACAGATAATGGAACAGGTGGAATAGAGTCGATAAAATATTTGCCGTAGCGCGCCTTAACCATTCGTGCATCACATACAAATACAATTCCTCTATCACTAGAAGAGCGAATTAATCTGCCGAACCCCTGTTTAAATCGAATGACGGCATTAGGTAAAGAAAATTCCATAAACGGATTTTTTCCTTGTTCTTTTAAATAGGCGGATTTAGCTTCGTGTACTGGATGATCTGGGGGTTGAAATGGCAATCGCACGATCATTAAACACGATAAATCTTCACCTGGAATATCCACACCCTCCCAGAAGGAACTTGTTCCTAATAGAATGGCTTGATTAAAGGTCTGGAAATTTTTCTTTAATCTGGCTCGGCTACCACTTGAGATTCCTTGAGCAATTAAGGCATAACTACTTAGGTCTAATGTTTCCTTCAAAAGGGCATGAGCCAGCTTTAACATATCGTAAGAAGTAAACAGTACTAGCATCCTTCCTGCTGTTATTTCTGCCAATGAAATAATTGATTCACATGTAGCATATATAAATTCATCGATATTTCCATATTTGATATCTGGAAAATCGTTCGGAACCATTAATTGAACTTGATCTTTATAAGAAAAGGGCGATTCAATTTGTTTTGTAATTAACCTGTCAGCACTAATACCTAATCTATCCTGAATAAATTGAAAGGATTGATTCATGGTCAATGTAGCACTTGTTAAAATAATACTTTCTTTACTAGCAAAGAAATCTTTTGCTAGTAAACCGGCAACATTTGTTGGCTCACTATATAAATAAACTGCATTCTTTGCTCCATAAGCTTCAATTTCTATCCACTTTACTTGCTCGCTTGTTTCTTCGACAAGGAAAAGCTCTTCAAGTCGATCAATATAGCTTTGCAGCTGCTCTGTATGTAATTGGATACGCTCTTTATCCTGTCTTTCGATCTCTTCTTTCTTTTCTAAGTAATGTACCATAACAGCTAATCCGTGGATTAAATCACGCAGATAAAATAGTAAACGATTAACCATTTCCTTAATGGCATCCCATTTCTCAGGATGTTCCTTTTCATGAGAGAATCGATATTGTGTTCTTCCAATATCACTTAAAGTCTTGTTTGACTTATGTTGATCTACTACATATTGAAATAAATGACGAAATAAATCATCTGTTTCATATTTAGCTTCCTCAATAATATAATCCCATTTTTCTAATGGAAGCTGATCATGATTTATTTGGTACGTATTAATTAGATTCGTTAGGAGCTTGTTATCTTCTGTTTTTCCTAACTGATTCAACATATACTGCATGTGAATATAATCTAGCTTAAGTCCATAATGTCTTGATGCCGTATCCTCCAAATGATGTGCCTCATCAATTATTGCTTTATCATAACTTGGGAGTAACTGATATTCATTAAACATATCCGTGCATAGTAAAGCATGATTTGTAATAACAATATCTGCACGCTGAGCTCTTTTACGCGCCTTCTGATAATACGATCTAGCAAACCAAGGTGAAGTCGGATCAACATTTTCTTCCGTATCAGCAGATATACGTCGAAAGAAGAGGTAGCCACTGGATGGAAGTTGAATTTCATCTATATCCCCTGTTACGGTCTCTGTCAACCACACAAGTATTATCGCTTTTGTTAAGGCAATATCGTAATTGTCCTGTTGAGAATCACGTAATTCATGTTCCAATTTTTCCAAGCTAATGTAATGGGACTTCCCTTTCAGTAAAGTCGCATGTAATGGGAAATTAACTAATTTATTTACCATCGGTAATTCTTCTTCTAATAATTGTGATTGTAGCTGAGTAGTAAACGTACTTATGACAATCCGTTTCTGGTCTTTGATTGCTTCATATATTGTAGGAATAAGGTATGCGAGCGACTTTCCCGTACCTGTCTCTGCCTCTATGAATGCGTGTTGGTGACTCTGAAAGGCATCAAAAATTGTTTCTGACATCTCACGTTGACCGACGCGCTTTTCATAGTTATTTATTTGCTTTTCCATTGCTCCATTTTCTTCGTATATATGATCCAAGTACTCACCAAACGATAAATCAAGCGTGCGAACTTGGTAAGACTGTGGTTCCGTTTGACGATAAGCGAGTCCCCGATATGTTTCTATACCAGATATATCCTCAGAAGAAAAAAGTAAAGCCTGCTGTCTAGAGTGAAGTAATTGATATACATCTGATTTTAATGTTTTCTCTATTTTCAACAGCTGTTCTATTGTTTCATAAGGTAAAGATTCTAATTTCTCCTTTAATCTTAAAAACAGCTTTGCTGTTACATATGCATCTGATAATGCACGATGTGGCTCATTATGCTGCAACTTAAGATATTCAGACAACTGGCTTAATTTAAAGCTTGGAGATCTCGGAAATAAGATTCTTGCTAGTTCAACAGTATCAAGTATCGGGGTTGTTAATTTATTCCTACCACAGTTTTCTAATTCAGTATTTAAAAAACCTAGGTCGAAAGGAACATTGTGTGCGATTAAATAGCTGTCTTCAAACAAACGTGTTATTTCATCGGCTCTTTCTTCAAATAAAGGAGCATCCTCTACATCTTTGTCAGAGATTCCTGTTAAATTTGTAATAAATAATGGAATTTCCTTTCCTGGATTTAGTAAGGTGGAATAGCTATCAATGATTGTATTATTTTCGATAATTACAAGACCCGCTTCGATAATCTTATCCTCTTTACCTGGAGCGTTACCAGTTGTTTCTAAGTCAATTACAACATATCTTTCCATCTTTTCACCTCACTTCTAGCAACCAGTACATCAATTCGTTTTACATCGTATTTATCATAACAGGATTTCGTTTGTGGTCAATATAAAATGAGCTTCACTTTTAACGGTAAATTACGCTTTTTTATTAAACCAATCAATTTCCCCAGAATACAAGCGTTCTACTTTACCAGACTCATTTCTGATTAATAACGCCCCATCAGATGCAATCCCTGCAAATATTGCTTTCTTCTTCTCCTGTAATGTGTAAATCGTTATCCATTCACCTATTTTAAAGCCGTAAGCTTCCCATTTTTTCTTTATCTCAACAAAGCCCTTTTTCATATACATATCATACGTCTTTTCAAACGTACATAAAAATTCTTGAATAATTGACTGAATAGACCATGATTGATTCGTTTCAATTTGTAATGAAGTGGCTCTTTCTTGGATTTCTTCTGGCCAATCTGATAATTGCTGATTAACGTTTAGACCAACACCGATTACTACGTATTGAATTTTATCTTGTTCTGCCTGCATCTCGGTCAATATGCCAGCACATTTCTTTTGATTGGCAAATAATATATCATTGGGCCATTTGATCAAAGGTTCTGTACCTGTCATGTCACTTATTGTATCAGCTAATGCTACTGCAGTTAATAATGTTAATTGCGGAGCAAGATATGGCGGTAACTCTGGCCGTAAAATCATACTTAACCACATGCCGCTGCCTCTTTTGGAATGCCAAGCTCGGCTCATTCTTCCCCTACCGATTTTTTGCTCATCAGCAATAACGACGGTACCATGTCCTTTGTTCTCCTTGGCTTCTTGATGTGCAACAACTTGGGTTGAATTCGTGACTTCCCTATGAATTACTTTTTTTCCAAGCCATTTCGTCTTAAGTCCCCATTGTATCGTATTTTCAGTTATCCTTTCGGGAAAACCGATAATTCGGTAGCCCACCTTTGATTTTGCTTCTATTTGGTAACCATCTCGCTCTAGTTCCTTCATATGTTTCCAGATAGCGCTTCGTGAGATATTTAGTTTTTCTGAAAGCATCTGTCCAGAAATATAATCCTCCGTATGTTCAGCTAATAATTTTATTAACTTATTTCGGGTGGATTCCATTTTATCCACTCCTTTATCGTTTCGTATTGATTAGGTAAACCATGTAAAACAATTTGTTTTTCAAGGTTATTTAATAGATCGTTAATCCATGGCCCCTTTTTGTAACTAGGAAATAAACGTATGATATCATTTCCGTTCACTGCTAGTTCTGTTCTTGATTTAATCGGCAGTGTTTCGTAAATTCCCCATAAATCCGTGAGTTGAATCGGACTTGTTGGATCGACTATACTCGCCACCCTCACGAATGACTCATATAAATATTCAGGAAGCTGATATACCAGCAGCGGTGATACCCCTAATTTTTTCCATGTATCTATGTGCATCGACAGTTGAATTGCTTCGTTCTTCACTTTGTTTGAACATTTCCATGCTTTTGTCCACATCGATATGTTAAGTGATGGCTTTAATAAATGGCAAACAGCCATTACCTCACCAAACGAATATAGAGGTTGCTTAATAGAAGCAACGTCATGAAATAGCTGCTCATGATCCTTAAATACAGGAAGATATTTATAAACACCGGTATCTCTCAAATACGTGCAACCTTGCGAAATATAATTTCCTGCAAAAAATTTCGTGAATTCATTGGTAATCCTTTCAATCGCTAAATTACCAATCTGCTGCTTCACTTGTTTCATATGCCTTAGTGTCGTTTCATCAATTTTAAAGCCAAGCTGACTACTAAATCGTAATGCCCGAATTATTCGTAACGGATCTTCCATAAATCGCTCTCTTCCATTCCCTACTGTGCGAATAATTCTATTTTCAAGGTCCTGCTTGCCCTGAAATAAATCAATTATGGCGCCATGACGACTCATGGCTAAAGCGTTTATCGTAAAATCCCTTCTTGCTAAATCCTTATCAATTTTGTCGATATATGTAACCGAGTCAGGATGTCTCTGATCGGAATACGATCCATCCACTCGAAATGTGGTTACCTCAAAAGATTCTTTTTCAAAGCGGACAATAACAGTTCCATGCTCAATACCTACTGGTATAACGTTATGAAAGATCTCTTGTAAAAACTCGGGTGTTGCTGATGTTGCAATATCTATATCTCCTACTGGTCGATTTAATAAATAGTCCCTGACACATCCACCAACAAAAAAAGCCTGATGATGATAGCCCTCAATTCGTTCAATTACTTTTATTGCTTTTTGGAAAGATTCATTATACATATCGATCACCATTTCTACGGAGTATCTAATACTTTATCATATAATCGTTCATAATGTTCAACGATTTCTTTAGAATGAAATTGCGTATTAACCATTTCAAGTGCATTCGCAGCGAACCGTTGATGTTGTTCTTGATTGGATAATATCTTTATCGCATAAGTTGCTGCTTGTTTTGTATCACCAAGCTCAGTAATATAGCCAGTTTCTCCATGCTGTATTACTTCTGGTATTCCACCGATATTCGTCCCGATACAAGGAACTCCGCAAGCCATCGCCTCTAGTAATACTAGTCCAAAGCTTTCCTTTTCAGAAAGCAGCAGCTTTAAATCGCAAATCGATAATAATTCATTAATGTTCTTTTGTTTCCCTAAAAATAATACTTTTTCATCTAAACCTAGCTCTTCAACTAAGGCTGAAGCAGTACCATACTCTGGTCCATCACCAATAAGTAGAAGTTTGCTTGGTATATTTTCTTGGATTAGCTGAAACGTTTGTATGACATCTGGAAGCCGTTTTACTTTACGAAAATTAGAAATATGCACAACCACTTTTTCTTCTGGGGCTATCCCATACTGCTCCTTGATGATTGGCATCTCTTTACGATAATACTGCTTTTCATTTACAAAATTATAGATTACTTCTATTTCTTTATTAACATGTAATAAATCTGCAGTATGATCAGCTAAATAATGTGAAACCGCGGTTACGGCATCTGACTTTTCAATTCCATGCTTAATCATGTTTTTAAATATATCATCGATTGCTAATACAGTTATATCAGTTCCGTGTAGTGTTGTTACAATCTTCACATCATGTTCTGCGATATCCTTCGCTAAAAGCGCACTTATGGCGTGGGGCATTGCATAATGAACATGTAAGATATCAAGCTTCTCTCTGTTAATAACCTCTGCCATTTTTGCTGCCAGCGCTAAATCATATGGTGGGTATTGAAAAACTGGATAATGATTTAATTCTACCTCATGAAAATATATTCGAGGATTAATTCGATTTAATCGAAATGGCAAGCTTGATGTAATAAAATGTACTTCATTCCCTCTTTCTGCTAAAAGCATACCTAATTCAGTAGCGATTATACCTGATCCGCCAACACTAGGATAACAAGTAATGCCTATTTTCCTCATTTGCGATTATCCTTTTCCTTCTTTTCTTTTACGATCTCCCTCCATTGGAAATCGCCATTGTCAAGGCCCCTGACAAAGATTTCTGCTGCTGCAATGTTAGTAGCCAGTGGGATGTAATAAACATCGCATAATCGCATCAAGGCACTAACATCAGGCTCATGTGGCTGAGCTGTTAATGGATCTCTAAGAAAGATGATCATATCCATTTTATCATTTGCTATCATTGCTCCAATTTGTTGATCTCCACCTAGTGGTCCTGATTGAAATAAATTCACATCAAGACCCGTTGCCTCAGCTACCATCTTTCCTGTTGTACCAGTTGCATATAAGTTATGCTTCTTTAACGTATGCTGATAGGCAATACTAAAATTAATGATATCTTTCTTCTTTTTATCATGAGCAATTAATGCAATGTTCATTTTCATACAATTCCCACCCTATAATATATTTTCCAAACCATATATAAGCCGTCGCTCTTCCATTACCTTGTTAATTCCAAGTTTAACTCCTTCCATAAAGGAAGCACGATCCATAGAGTCATGTTTTATGGTAAGTGTTTGCCCATCGCTTCCGAATATTACTTCTTGATGTGCAACCAGACCAGGTAAACGTACACTATGGATCTTAATCCCATCTATATCAGCGCCTCTTGCACCAGGCAATGTTTCTTTTTCGTTTGGATGCCCTTGCTTTTTAGCTGTTCTTGTTTCTCGGATTAATTCAGCTGTCTTAATGGCTGTTCCAGAAGGAGCATCTAGTTTGTTATCATGATGCTTCTCAATAATGTCCACGTCAGGAAAATATGTAGCAGCCATTTTTGCAAACTTCATCATTAAGACAGCTCCGATTGCAAAGTTTGGCGCAATCAAACAGCCGACATTTTGAGAATTTGAAATGGAGCTTAGCTCCTCTATTTGTAATTCGGAGAAACCGGTCGTCCCGACTACAGGACGTACATGGTGTGCTAGAGCAATTTTTGTGTGCTGGTAACCTGCTTCAGGAACAGTCAAATCAACCAGTACATCTACCTCATTATTCTCATTAAAGCAAGTCTCAGCATCCTCATATATCGGAACGTCGATGGAAAAATGAGGAACTACCTCTTGTAACGTTTTTCCTCCATGTTTACGATCAATACATGCTACGAGACGAAATTCAGTTTCCTTTTCTACCATTTTGACTGCTTCTGAACCCATTTTCCCTCTTGGGCCTGCTATTACAACGTTAATTGCCATGTGACATTCTCCTTTTATGTATAACTAGTCTTTTCTGGTCCATCTATGTTTATCGCGTGATTCAATTTTAGTTATCGATGAATGAAATGCTTCCGATAAGTCTATATCCAATGAGTTAGCGAAACAAGAAAGCACAAAAATAATATCACCTAATTCTTCCTCTACTGTCCTTTCCTGTTCGGAAGGCTTTTTAGGCTTTTCGCCATAATAATGATTTACTTCTCTTGCTAGTTCTCCAACTTCTTCCGTCAATCTAGCCATTAAACTTAATGGAGAGAAATAACCTTCTTTAAATTGGCTGATATAGTTATCAACTCGTTCTTGTATCTCTTTTGTAGAGTAATTGGTTATAGTAATGGAAATCTCCCCCTATATTCATATTTGCTACTATTATCGTAGCTAATCCACGTTGTTTTGACAAATATTTAATTCATAACCCTTCCATTATGGAACTTTTTAAAACTTCCTAAAAAAATAGAATTGTTCTTTATAGATAGTTTGTCTATACTGTTAATAGGAATGGACATCGTTAGAAAGTAGGAGGTTTTCGTTTGATATTTGGATTAAAAGTAAAAAATATACTATTTATTTTATTAGGATCCGCCATATTTTCTTTTGGTATTGTTCACTTTAATATGCAGCACAATCTAGGTGAAGGCGGATTTACTGGAATTACGCTATTGCTATATTTCCTTTGGAAATGGGATCCAGCGATTACAAATATAATTTTAAACATTCCACTATTTTTAATCGGCTGGAGGTTTCTAGGACGAAATTCATTTATTTATAGCATAATTGGGACTGGAGCGGTATCACTGTTTTTAAGTATATTCCAAATCAATCCATTTGATTTGCATCTTGAATCAGACATGACTCTAGTCGCGCTCTTTGCAGGGGTATTTATCGGGGTAGGTTTAGGAATTATTTTCCGGTTTGGCGGTACCACTGGTGGTGTCGATATTATTGCAAGGCTCGTTAATAAATATGTTGGATGGAGCATGGGGAGAACCATGTTTCTCTTTGATTTTATCGTCATCATGACTTCTGTATTTGCAATATTAGACTTAAAGCAAGGGATGTATACATTGTTAGCTGTGTATATCGGTGCCAGAGTCATTGACTTCCTACAGGAAGGGGCATATTCAGCAAAAGGGGCTACCATCATCTCCAGTCAAAGCAATGATATTGCTGCCAAAATACTGAAAGATATGGATCGAGGTGTTACTGTATTAGAGGGGAGAGGGAGCTTCTCAGGTGACAAACGTGACGTATTATATTGTGTCGTAGCAAGAAACGAAATTGTACGCTTAAAAAATATCATTAATAGCGTTGATCCACATGCATTTGTTGCTGTTAGCACTGTCCACGATGTACTCGGGGAAGGCTTTACATTAGACGAAAACAAAAATCCTATACAGGAATAAAAGCAAAACCATTTCTTTAAGAGGGTACAACAATCAAATTAGAACTTAATTCGAGATAATTGTCTACCTCTTCATACCTTACTCAACATAAAGGAGGGTTCTGGGCGCTGAAGCTGGAAGCGGATCAATACGCCCATCTTGATCCGCATCGGTTAACTTTATAATTTCCTAAACAATCAAAAAGAAACACGGACCGTGATGTTCATACACTATGGTCGGTGTTTCTTTTATTTAATGGGCTGTTAAAATAACCCCTTCTTCATTCTTACTAATCATTATTTGATGCAACATACATCAAGATAAACCGCACTAATTCAGCAACTGCTACTAGTGCCGCTGCAACATAAGTTAATGCCGCTGCATTTAGCACTTTCTTTGTTTCACGTTCTTCGTTATTTCGAATTACACCCGAAGATACGAGCTGAGCCATCGCACGATTCGATGCATCAAATTCAACAGGCAACGTTACGAGCTGAAATAGCACTGCTGCTGACATGAAAATGATACCAAATAGGAATAATCCTCCCATGTTAAGGAGTATACCTGCAAGAATAAGGAAGAAGGATATATTTGATCCAAAACTTGCTACAGGTACCAATGCGCTTCTAAATCTTAGGAAGGCATAGTCTTCTGCATCTTGAATAGCATGTCCAACCTCATGTGCTGCCACAGCGGAAGCAGCCATGGATTGACTGTGATAGTTTCCAGTAGAAAGTCGAACAACCTTTTTTCTCGGATCATAATGATCCGACAATGTACCTTTAGTTTCTTCGATTGTTACATGATATAATCCATTTTCGTCCAAAATTTTACGAGCAACTTGTGCACCAGTCATATACGATGATGTTGCTTTTTTAGAATATTTTTTATAGGTATTCTTAACCTTTGATTGTGCCCAAATTGGGATTATCAATAGTAAAGCTAGATAAATGAGGTAACCGCCAAAGCCACCTAACATGTTTGCATTCCTCCTTGTTAAGGTCAATTTTAGTCAAAAATAGGTAGTTAGTCAACTATTTTATCTTTTTTAGCTTTTTTCCTCGATTCACCTTTATATTTTCTCCAACTAACGTAGGTTAATGTAATCCCAATACATCCACCAACAATTATAACTGTCCAAATCAGCGGAAGAAGGTCCCCGTTTTGCTTTGGTGGTTCCTTTGCTTGCACGAGCACGCTTGCTTCAATCATGATAGGCTGTATATGAAAATAACCAATCATCCCTATGATCACTAATATGCATGTAATAACCGAACCCAGTTTGTTTTTTATCATAGCGATCACCCCATATTTAGCTTCTAACACTAATGTATGATACGGGATAATATTATATAACAGTGATATTTTTGCAGTTGGTGGGCCGTTAATTATCGTGTTCTTTTTTACGTATCGTCAGATAATAAGCAATGAAGATGGATACAATACTCAACCAAAATGTAAAATAACCAATTTCGTTCATATATTCGGTGAGCGATCCGTATACCGGCATCATTTCAAATACATAATCAATAATGTCATTATGTAATGTCCACACTGCTGCTACGGCAATATGACGAAGCTTTATTTGATAATAGGGGGCATATAATAACCCTTGGATTGCCATTGCACCATGCGAAGCAATAAGCATATATCCTTGCCAATTTAGCGAACCATCAACAGCTAGTGTAAGTAAATTCATTACTACCGCCCATATACCATACTTAAATAACGTAATAATACCCAGTGCCTCTACATACGGTACATGCCTGTTGAACATAAAAAATAAAAGAAAGATCGTAAAGAATAAGCTAGCTGTGGGACTGTCAGGAACAAATATTAAAAATATGTCAGGGGTTACGGATAACTGACTTTCATACCATTTGTAACCATAAATGGTACCTGCTAAATTGATAAAAAATAAAAGCATTAAAAAGCGTTTGTCCAATAATATGCATTTTATCAAGAAATCGTTCCTCTTTTCCTAGAGATTCAATACATTACTCACGAATATTTGAGTAGAATGATAAAAAACACCCCCACCAATCTGATTGGCAAAGGTGTTTTTATTAATTCTTATTCCTGCGATTGCTCATTTACCGATACTATAAAGTCAACAAGTTGTTGCAATTCTTCATCCGTACCAGCAAATTGACCAGGAGGCATTGATCCAGTACCATCTTTAGCAATGGTAGCAATCTCTTCAGCAGAATGTTCTGTACCAATTAATGCTGGAGCAGCTGCACCACCCTGTAGGTCTTCACCATGACAGGACATACAGCTATTCTCATAAATTGCATATCCTGGATCTTCTGTGTCTATTGCAACCTCTTGCCCTGGAGGTATTGGTTTATTTGCCTCAGCACGTGATTCCCAATCAACATGAGATGCAGATTCGTACGTTAACCAAATAACAGAAGCAAGAGCCAATAGCATCATACCAACTGCTACCGGACGCTGATGAGGTCTTCTTCCTGGTCCATTATCAAGGAATGGAGCAAGTAATAGCGCTCCAAAAGCGATACCTGGTAAGACCAATATCCCCATAATAATAAAGTCTCCACTAGCGAATTGATATTTGAGTAATTCATATAAGAACAAGAAGTACCAGTCCGGCAATGGAATATAGGATGCATTTGTTGGATCGGCCATTCCCTCTAAAGGAGATGGATGAGCTAAGGTCAAGCACAAGAACCCAACTAAAAACACAGCGCCTACCAACCACTCTTTTAATAAAAAGTTGGGCCAGAAAGCTTCTGTTCTACCGGGATATTCGGAATAATCTTTTGGTACATTCGGTTTTCTTTCAGCAGAGATACGAGAATCTCCGACAAACTTCATACCTTTACCCTTATGCAATGCTTTCCCCTCCTTTTTATAGCGGTCCTGAAATACCTTGTCTACGTATTAATATAAAGTGTACTGCCAATAGTCCAAATAAAGCTGCTGGCAGGAAGAACACATGAATCGCAAAGAAACGTGTTAGTGTTTGTGCACCAACGATATTTGCGTCACCAGCTAATAGCGTTTTCAATTGCTCACCAATAAACGGTACTTGTTCGGCAATTTCCAAGCCAACCTGTGTTGCAAAATATGCTTTATTATCCCATGGTAGTAGATATCCAGTGAATCCAAGTCCAAGCATAATAAAGAAAATGAGAACTCCAACGATCCAGTTAAGTTCACGTGGTTTTTTATAAGCTCCTTGGAAAAACACTCGCAACGTATGTAATAACAGCATTACGATAACAACACTAGCGCCCCAGTGATGCATTCCACGAACAATTTGTGCATGTGCAACCTCTGTTTGTAAATAGTAAACAGACTTCCAAGCATTTTCAATGTCTGGAACATAATACATCGTTAGAAACATTCCAGATAGAATCTGAATAACTACTACAAAAAATGTTAACCCTCCAAAACAATATACAAATGCAGAAAAATGATGTGCTGGGTTAACATGTTCAGGTACTTCGTGGTCTGCAATATCGCGCCAGATTGGCGTAATGTCTATGCGATCGTCTATCCAATCATAAATTTTTTGTAGCATAAATGATTACGCCCCCTCTCTTGGTACTGCGTCGCCTAAGAATAACATACCTTCTCGAACTTCTGATTCATAAACATCCAATGGTTTTAAAGGTGGTGTGCCAGGCACATTTGTCCCATCTTTATAATAGCGTCCATCATGACATGGGCAGTAGAACTGATCAGGGTATTGGTCATTTCCTTCCCAAGATACAACACAACCTAGGTGTTTACAAATTGGGGAAAAGGCTTGAATTTCATCTTTGTCATTCTTGAATACCCAAGCTGATCGGTTTACTTCAGATTCATACCAGCCATCCACTTGGTTCACTTTCCAATCAATACGCTGAGGCTCTGTTGTAATATCCTCAACAGCTAGACTGACATTCGTCAAGTCACCATGACCAGATTCTTGTAACACTGGATCAACTGCCATTCGCAACATTGGTGCAAGCATTCCAGCTGCCATGAAACCGCCAACACCTGTAAGCGTATAATTTAAAAACTGTCTACGGGATACTTGCTGCTTCTTTTCACTCATGATTTTCCCCCCTCTTTTACAATGATCACGGACAATAATAGTTTAATCAGATTACTAGGACATTAACCATGATAGCGCAAACTGTTTGTCCGGTCAATAAATATTCATATTTGTTAACAAAAAGTTTTTTAATTATTCATTACCAATAAGACCGGATTAATTCACTAATTTGATCCACCTGATCACGAACAAATCGATGCATCTCAGCTGAATGTAGATCACCAGATTTCATTCCAGGTAGCCACAGTAAGGTTCCTTTCAGTACTTGTTCGTGTTTCTTCCAGGAAGCATCTAATGTCAGAAAGAATACATGGGAGAACGGCTGCTTTTGAATCTCCGTTATCCAACCATGCAATCTTTCTATTTCCTCTTCTTTTGTTGCATGCTTAACATAGTAGTAAGAAGGAGTTAGCATGACTCTACCTGTAAGTTCTTTTTCTAGGTCATTAGCTAATACTGTAGTTAGTTCATTTTGAAATGCATTTTTTTCAAGCTCTGATTCCGTAGACATTTGATATGGAATTAATGGTATCAGAATGGTATCAATGTATTCTTTTGCTTCCAGATATTGAGCTAAATCCGCTTTATTCCATTTCATATAGTTATCAGCCTTTCTATATTGTTTAACAGCATTGCCAAAAATATTACACTATGTGTAAATATTATCTTATTAACACAAAAAAAATCAACCTATTGCTTTAGCAATTTAGGTTGATGAGGGTTACTTGCTTCAAGCGATTTTAATTCATTCGATAATTTAATAAAAGCTTCCTGATTCATTTCGTCCAACGCAAGATCAATTTTTTTATGCAATTGCTTTTTCTTAAAATCAAAAATCGATTGATCTAATAATTGCTTCGCAAGCTCTTGGTCTTTTTGAGTAATGAAATATTCATCTGGAATAAACGGATTCTCTTCTAATACAGCAATGTATAACGCATTTTGATATGATTTCTTAAAATTTAGTTGTAAATACAATGGTTCGTGCTTATTCAAGCGAATATCATGAAAGGATTTCTCTGCATCACTTGTAACCAATTGATTTTTGTAGAAACGAAAGGCTGTCTCCTCTGAACAATGACTTGTTATGATAATTCCTCTAGGGCAAAATTTAGCTTCCCTAACAAAATGGACGTTGGTAAGTAACTCATCATGGTTCACTAGATAATTTAGTATCCACACGCTCTCACGTTTTTTTAACTGATAATGATTTAAAAACCACTGGATAAAACTCTTTTTATCTTCTACGGAAACTGGTGTTTGCATGAGTGACTTTGCCCCCTTCACGATTCATCTAAGATCATTCTATAACTCTTTTTCACTATCTGATTGCTTCAACCGAGCAAGGAACTCACTAATATCATCATCTATTGGATGCGTTGTTAGATATGCCTCAAACACAGGTATTGCCTCTTTCATCCTCCCCTCCTCTGTTAAGAAGTAACCATATTCCTTAAGAAAGTCAGTATCATCTTTAAGGTTAGTATATGCAGCATTATAGTGTTTTAATGCATTATCATATGATTCCGTTTCATTATATGCACGGGCAAGCTCCCATTCATACTGAGGGTCATCTGCTCCTGTATGTTTAATTTCGATAATTAAGTCAATAATTCCTTTAAAATCTGCTTTATTTTTTAATAATTCAATCAAAAATAAGATGGCTTCTTTAAAGTCAGGATCTATAGCAATGGCTTCCCTAATATGCGTTTCACTCTCCACATCATTCTCAAGCTTATGGGCAAGCATGCCGGCCATAAAATAGAGTTCTTTATTAAAGGTATCCACTTTAATGCCTTTTAGGGCTGTTTCATAAGCTTTTTCCACTAACCCCTCCTCTTCATACACTTTAGCCAATTGATAATATGCAGTATGATAATACGTATCAATCTCAATAACATGTTCCCAAGCTTTTCTTGCAATATCGCTTCTTCCCGCTTGATAAGCAGTGAATCCATATTTAAATAAAGAATCCGGATTTTCGCTATCTTCATCTTGATAATAGGTCAATGCTAGTTCATATTCTCCAGAAGCGGCATAAGCCTCTGCAATTCGATCATTGATAGAAACATTAGCAATTTCCTTTGCTTTAGGAAGAATTTTTTCGTAATAATTTGTTGCCTTTCGATAATCTCCTGTAGAGAAATATAATTCTGCTAAAGCAAAGTCCAGAATAGGTTCATTAGGATCGCGATTCTTTGCCATCAGTAATTTTTGCTCAGCTACTTCAAATAAACCCTGTGCTTGATATAAATCAGCTAGCTGAATCAACGTCTGTACATAAGCCGGATCATCTTCTTGAATTTCGTTTAATAATTGTATGGCTGCTTCATCATCTTCCAATTCGATATAAATATCAGCCAAGGTTACCTTTAGTTCTCCTTCTGCAGGAAACTGTTGTATTAATGCTTGTAGTAATACACTTGCTTCTTGAAGATATCCCCATTGGATGTACAATTCAGCAATCGTATATTTCTCTTCCTCATCAGCCATGGGCAGATAATTCTCTAAAAGCTCGATCGCTTTTTCACTCTGCTTTGCTTCCATTAAATGAACAGCTTCCATTATTGTTTCCACATTAAACGCTCCTTTTGTATATATAAATCAAATGATTCCATCCGTGTGTGAAAATTTAGTAGTACACTTTATCATAACGAAAATAGGAATGATGTTCAAAATAAAAGCATGACTTCGGAGATATTACCACCGATACAGACATCCAATATCACCGTACTCCTCTCATAACGAAGCCTCTATATAGTCACTTGTTTACTTGAGATTTCTCCATATGCGAGCTTCTCATCTTTAGCTATTATTTTGATTCCACTTATCATCTGAAGCAATTAGTTGCTTCAAAACGACTGGTAGTCTAGAGGGAAAGAAACAGCTGAAAATAGCACGTTGGATAACTAACGTATACCAACTAAACAATAGCTTGGCGTGAAATCCCTTTTCTATTATAAGAAAAACGGAGCAAAATTCGCTCAGTCCTTATCACTACATGCTCAGATCTACGCTTCCTCTAGTAGCTATTATGGAATAATAGCTACTGCTTGCTTGACCACCACTCCGGCTGCCCACTTCCCTTTCCGTGGGGTTTGTCCTTCCGCTAACTTTTTTAGCAAAACCCGCTCAAAAAAGTGGATCTTCAGGTCAAACATTTCCCACAGGAGTTGAAGTGGCCGGCCTTCGCTATTATCAGGCTCTACAACGCTAGCATGAAGTAACACAGCTGCTTTTATACTCACAGATAGCGATTTTCACTTTACCCATTGTAAAAAAAGTCAACCTATTACTTATGACAAGAATTGTTGCACCTTCGCATAGCGGAGACTAATTACGTAGACTCCTGCGGGATTAGCGCGAGCCGAAAATCCACTTTGCAACGTGTTCTTCTTTGCAAAGTTAGTTGAGGCCGTGCCCACGGAAAGCGAAGTAATTAGTCGGAGCATTGCCAATATACATCAAACATTTCAAAATAACTACTTGGCTTAACGCAGTCATTGCACTGATTTTATACTTTCTTAACTTACAAAAAATAACTGCCGAGAAAGTTCCTCGACAGTCTAGCTACCTGCACATATATAAATACATCGTCTTACTTCATTTGTTGTAAATCTTGAAAGAACCTAGGATAAGAAGTTGAAACCGGGGAGATATCATCAATCACTACTTCACCATCTGTTATTAATGAGGCAATGGTCGCCATCATAGCCATCCGATGATCGTGATAAGATGCTACTTTATTACCGGTTAGCTTTGACTTACCTTCAACAATTAGTCCATCTTCTCTTTCCTCAATCCTAGCTCCTAAGCTTGTTAAAACTTCTGTAACTGCTTTAATTCGATCTGTTTCCTTTACTCGAAGTTCTTTCGCATCTTTAATTATTGTTCTTCCCTTTGCCTGCGTTGCTAGTAGTGCAATTACTGGTATCTCATCGATTAATCGTGGAATCATATCACCTTCGATAGTCGTAGCGTGTAAATCCTGATAAGTGATTGAGATATTTCCTAATAATTCTCCACCTTTTCTATGGATATTTCCCACTTCGACAGCCGCTCCCATTGCTTTTAATACATCTATAATGCCTGTCCTGCTCTCGTTTAAACCTACATTTAGTAATGTCACATTACTTCCTGGAACAATCGCAGCTGCCACAAGGAAAAATGCAGCAGAAGAAATGTCCCCTGGTACATATATATCGGTAGCAGTAAGCGGTTGTTTTCCTTGTAGTGAAACGGTACTACCTTCAATTAGTATTGACGCTCCAAAGGCTTGAAGCATTGTTTCTGTATGATTTCGCGAAACCGTCGATTCCTCTACAGTTGTTTTCCCATCTGCAAGTAGTCCTGCTAACAATACTGCTGATTTGACTTGTGCACTTTTTACAGGTAAACGGTACTCAATTCCTGTTAAACCATTTCCTCTTATGGCTAATGGAAGTTTACTCCCTTCTAATCTACCATCAATAATGGCTCCCATTAATCGTAAAGGATCAACCACACGATTCATTGGTCTGTTTGTTAGAGATACATCACCGTATGCCGTTGTAAAGAAAGGAAGCCCCGCTAAGACACCTATCATGAGTCTTGCCGTTGTACCAGAGTTTCCAAAATATAAAGGTTCCTTCGGCTCGATTAACGCTTCAGGACCTTTCCCATCAATCAATAAAGAATTTCCTTGCTTTTCAATAGAAACACCCATTTCACGAAAAGCAGTAACTGTGCGCATACAATCTTCACTATCTAGAAAATGACTTACCCTTGTCACTCCATTTGCTAAAGCTCCAAAAATAACGGAACGATGAGAGATTGACTTATCTCCAGGTACCTCTATTTCTCCACGTAGCGGATTTTCAGTAGGAAGTAGTTTTTGCTCCTTCAATCATTCTCACATCCTTTTCTTTAACTGCTGATTACTTTTCAATCATCGTTTCATATCCTTGCTGTTTTAAAATATGTTCACTTGATTTTTGTAACTGCTGAGTAGCAAAACTTAACCGCAATGCTCCCATGATACCTTCACGGATCTCCAAGATTTGTATATTATTGATACTTATACTTTCGTCGGCAAGCAATTGCGTTACCTCTGCTAACGCCCCAGTCTGATCACGAATATCGACATATAAATCATAATACGATGGAATAATCCCTTTATCAGAAGTACCCAATCCATCTCGATAATTTTTAGCACGATCTAAGTATTGAATCATTTCTTTTTTACTGCTAGTATCCACAAGATTTTTGAGAAATTGCATTTCTGTTATCCATTCCTCCAAAAGCTGTGACATTTTCTTACGATTGTGATAAAAAATATCCTGCCAAAGTGTCGGATTACTTGAAGCTATTCGCGTAATATCACGAAACCCACCAGCGGCAAGATTGGGAAGATAGCTATGCGTTTTAGCCCAATGTTCTGCTTGATGCACTAAAGAGGATGCAATTAAATGCGGAAAATGGGATACGACACCGGTCATCTCGTCATGCTCTTCAGCATTTAACGTAATAAATTTACTTTTGGTTGGAAGTAATATTTCTTTCAGCTCTTCTACCTCATTATTTGTACTATTGACAGTAGGTGTTAAAACATAGATTGCATTTTCAAATAAATGGGATTTAGCTGCTTCAATTCCTTTTTTATGTGAACCTGCCATTGGATGGCCGCCAATAAAGACGATCTTCTTATTTTTTAACTGATTTGCTGTATGGATAACTGATTGCTTGACTGATGAAACATCACTTATAATAACTCTATTTGGAAAAGGTACTTCATCTAGCTTTTGCAATAAAGCTATTGTTTCCGATATAGGTGCTGCTAGGATAATATAATCGGCATTGATGGCATCCATAGGGAATTCTGTTATTACTTCATGAACAATATTGTTTTGCTTGGCATATTCTAGAGTGGCTGTATTGATGTCGTAACCAATAATATGATGATCAGCTACCCTAGCCAATCCTTTTGCTATGGATGCTCCGATCAGGCCAAGACCTGCTATAACTATTCTTCGTTTCACATTATGTCTCCTCATTGTTATAAGTTAAAAGTAGTTGCTGTAACTGTTCCATATCCTTTTCTAACCCTAATGTTAAGCGAATCGTATTAGGGATACCTAATAGCTCGCCTGGTCTTACAATAAATCCATGCTTTATTAAATACTCAAATAAATCTATTCCACTCTTAGGTGTGCAAACGAGCAGAAAATTGGTTTCCGATGGATAATATTCCCAACCAATTTGATCCAAAAAGTATTGAAAGGATCGCTTAACACGATTGTTATTCGATATCGTTTGGTTTAAAAATTCACCATCTTTCCATGCAATTAATGCTAATTTCTGGGCAATGGAAGTTGTATTAAAAGGGCCTCGAACGACATTTAATTTAGTGATAATTTGCTCAGCTGCTAAGCCATAGCCAATCCGTAGTCCAGCGAGCCCATATGCCTTTGAAAACGTACGTAAAATAATTAAGTTCTTAAAATTGGGCAGTTGTTTTATACTTTCTAAGTCTCTTACTGGATCTAAATATTCATAATATGCCTCATCGAGAACTACAAGCACATGCTCAGGGCACCTTGTTATAAAATCATAAAAGTCTTGTTTTGCCATTGCATTACCTGTGGGATTATTTGGTGAACAAAGCCAAACAACCTGTGTATCATCATCGACAGCAGCAAGTATTGATGCTAAGTCAAGATAGCCACCTTTTGTTGGAATTTCTTTTATTTCCGCCCCTTCAATCACGGCATTATGCTTGTACTGTGGAAAAGTTGGCTTAGGCATAACCGTATTTACTCCCGGATATAAAAACGCGCGACAAATCATTTGAACAATCTCTTCAGAACCACTTCCAAAAACAATCTCAGATTCTTCCACCTTTAACTTTAGAGCAAGAGCAGTGCGTAATTCAGCAGTGTAACCGTCAGGGTACATATCGAAGCCTAGTCTATGTTCCAATAGAAATGCATCGATTTTACTCGAATAACCATACGGATTTTCATTGGATGATAGTTTTACAATTCGATCTATTCCGTATTGATCTTTGATATCCTGTATCTGTTTACCTTGTTGATATGGTTCTAATAACTCAAGTGCCGCTTTACCTTTCATTCTTTTACTCTCCTACCTTTTCTGTTAAATCTGGACGTAAGTTGACTGCTTGATTGTGAAATACATGATCAATTTTATGTTGTGGTGTATCGGTATTTACAACCATCATGATACGTATACAAAGCTTTAAACTATTTGGAACATCAATCTCTGTCATGCACATAACTGGTACATAAGTCCATCCAGTTAATTTTCTTAGTGCTTTTGCAGGAAACGTAGCAGTTATATCCTTTGTTACAGAGATAAAAACATGAGATACCTCTAAGGGATCGATCCCGTTTTTGCTAACCATTTCCTCTATTAATATTTTTGTGTTTTCAATAATAACAGTCGCCTCATTTTTTGGAACCGTTGTCGCCCCTCTAACTCCTCTTGTCACTTAGCCACCAGCTTTCCTACAAAAGATTTTAAATAATGCTCCACTTGCTGATCCGTTACTTCTTTTACAATTGGTTTTCCTATTTCTTCAAGAAGTATCATCTGAATCATGTTTTTCACGTTCTTTTTATCTTTTTTCATTTTCGTAATAATTGATTGCATATCCTCATACTGAAAGTTCAGTGGGTAATTATTTTGTTGTAGCCATTGGAAAAGTGCTTGATATGGTAGATTGCTTGAAAATAGATCTTCACTTACATGTAGCGAAAATAATAGACCGATTGCAACAGCTTCACCATGTGCTAGCGAGCCATAGCCTAATTCAGCTTCAATGGCATGACCAAGCGTATGACCTAAGTTTAAAAATTTGCGAATGCCTGACTCCTTTTCATCGGACTCTACAATCCTAGCCTTTATTTGTATACCTATGCGCAAATGCTCTTGAAGTTCCTCTGAAGATAATGCAAGCAAATTCGTTTTTAAAAAAGAACGAAAAGTGAACTCATCAGAGATCAATGCTTCTTTTATTAACTCTGCATAACCAGAGCGTATCTCTTTTTGATTTAATGTCCGCAATGTTTCCACATCATAGATAACACTTTTAGGAGGGTAAAAGCTGCCAATCAGAT
This sequence comes from Virgibacillus sp. AGTR, assembly GCF_016919725.2. Taxonomy (GTDB): domain Bacteria; phylum Bacillota; class Bacilli; order Bacillales; family Amphibacillaceae; genus Virgibacillus; species Virgibacillus salarius. The sequence continues at coordinate 1,726 of NZ_JAJERH010000042.1, read as the reverse complement.
TCTTCCCCATTTGATGGTTAATAGCTACTTTTCCACCTACACTACTATCATGAGCCAAGATAGTAGTTGGTATTTGTACAAAATCAATACCACGCATGAATGTAGAAGCTACAAATCCAGTTAAATCTCCAATGACTCCTCCGCCTAAGGCAATCATTAATGACTCCCGATCAAGACCATACCTTATCGCTTCTGTTTGAAGTTGATAAAAATACTCGATACTTTTTGTTTTTTCACCTGACGGAATGATCGAATGAAACACATTCTCCGTGGAAAGTCCGCTTAGAACATCCGTTAAATACAATTTACCCACTTGCTCATCCGTAACAATTAATATGGAAGTATAATCTTTTTTAAGAAAAGATTGTACTTCATAACGAATACCTTCACCTATAATAATAGGGTAGTCATGCGAGCTAGAATGGACGACGATTTCATCTGTTTCCATACTAAAAGCACCTGATTTCTTCTCGATACGCTTCAACAGCTTGTTGTAACTGTGGAAATTGATCGCTTGAGAATTGTTCTGTAAGAGCCTTTGCTAATTCAAAAGCTACAACATGTTCCATAACAACCGCTGCCGCAGGTACAGCACATGCGTCTGAGCGTTCGACAGTTGCTTTGAATGGCTCTTTTGTTTCAATATCGACACTTGTTAATGGTCGCTTCATTAAAGTTGGAATAGGCTTCATAACACCTTTAACAATTATTGGCATGCCGGTTGTCATACCACCTTCAAAGCCGCCAAGTCGATTTGTCTTTCGATAATATCCTTTGTCTTGATCCCAAGCTATTTCGTCATGCACATCACTACCATTTCGCTTCGCTGCTTCAAAACCGATTCCAAATTCCACACCTTTAAATGCATTAATACTAACAACACTTCCTGCAATTCTGCTATCTAATTTACGATCATAATGAACATATGAACCAATCCCAGCAGGCATCCCTTCGACATATACCTCAACAACTCCACCAATAGAGTCTCCTTCTTGTTTTGCTACATCAATAGCATGCATCATATTCTCTTCAACCTGTTTATCTAATACTCTTACAGGGGAATCTTCAGAGATCTGTTGTCGTTCTTTTGCAGTATAATTCGCTTGCTCCACTGCTTCAATACCGGCTATTTCTTTCACATAACCTACAATTTCTATACCAAGATGCTTTAACAGCGTTTTAGCTACGGCTCCTGCCGCAACACGTGCTGCAGTTTCACGAGCTGAGGAACGCTCTAAAATGTTTCGAATATCCCTATGTCCATATTTTAAAGCACCATTTAAATCTGCATGACCAGGTCTTGGTCGTGTAACCACTCTTCTGATTTTTGTATCAGCTTCGATTGGGTCTTCTCCCATAATGTCTATCCAATGTTTATAATCATCATTATGTATAACGAGTGATAAAGGGGAACCAAGTGTATATCCATGTCTTACACCACTTGTAATTTCCACAAGATCTTTCTCGATTTGCATTCGTTTACCTCTACCATATCCCTTTTGTCTTCTTAAAAGGGAGCTGTTTATATCATCTTTTAACAGTGGCATTTGGGCGGGTACGCCTTCTATAATGGTCGTTAGCTGTTTTCCATGCGATTCTCCTGCAGTTAAATAGCGCACATTACATTCTCCTTTATGAATTTTTCTAATTACTATATCATAACTTATTGTGTTTTTGGAAATAAATTTGAGAAAAAGCATAAAATATCTAAGAAAGAATGAAAAAT
>NZ_JAJERH010000041.1 GCF_016919725.2 Virgibacillus sp. AGTR | reverse complement strand
AAGTAATTAGTCGGAGCATTGCCAATATACATCAAACATTTCAAAATAACTACTTCGCTTAACGCAGTCATTGCACTGATTTTATACTTTCTTAACTTACGAGTAAAGGGAGAAGCTAAGAGCTTCTCGCCCCTCTCACACCCTAGATAGTCGCCATGCCTGGCGCATCTAAAAAAGCTGGTCAAATCATCAAAGATTTGACCAGCTTATACTATTCTCCAAACTATTTAACTTTTTCAGCTACTTCAACTGTACGTTTTGCTTGATGCTTAACAGCAGCTTCTACATCCTCTACCATTTTTCCGTCTTGTCCTTGGGTTACACTTGTACCATATGGATTTCCACCAGCTCCAAAGATTACTTGGTCACTATATCCTGGAGGTACAATTATAGCTCCCCAGTGCATCATCGATGTGTACAGTGATAAAATGGTAGCTTCTTGACCACCATGCGGATTGCTGGCAGATGACATCGCACTTACTACTTTGTTAACCGTTTTACCTGCTCCCCAAAGACCACCCTGCATATCTATAAATTGTTTCATCTGTGAAGCCACGTTACCAAATCGAGTAGGGGTTGAGAAAATGATTGCATCAGCCCATTCAATATCATCGGATGTAGCTTCTTTTACATCTTTTGTTGCATCATAGTGAGCTTTCCAAGCAGGGTTTGACTCAATTGCAGCTTCTGGTGCAAGTTCAGGAACTTTCACCAACCTTACTTCAGCTCCTGATTCTTTCCCAGCTTCCTCAGCCCATTTAGCTAACTCGTAGTTCGTTCCTGTAGAACTATAGTAGATTACAGCTAATTTTACATTGCTCATCGAATTACGCTCCTTTGTAAAAAGTTTTTCAGCTATTTTATCAAGAAATTTCATATTCCTTAATATCTCCTTGCTGTTCTGATTTATTCGATAAAGTAATCGTTATTACAAACCAACCAAAAGAATTAATTCTGGCTATTCATTAAAAAGTTAATTACTTTATGTAACTATAGTAAAATAACCATAAACTTATGTCAAGTAATTTTATTATAAAAAGTAACTATAATTAAATATTGGGTTTTTACAAGGATCTATCGCCTATCCTAAACCTTCCAAAAATACATCTATAAAATTTGTTGTAAGGCGACGGGCTACATAATATAATGAATGTGAATGATCCACAGATACAGATTATAGGTAAAGGGTGAGAATGTGGGAAAACGAATATTTTACTTTTTGTTAACGAACATTTTAGTTCTAGCAACAATCACGATTATTTTTACGCTCATTCCTGGTACATGGAACTATATTCAGGCGGACGGAACACTTCATTTAGGCACATTATTAATTTTTAGTGCGATTATTGGTTTTACAGGATCATTCATTTCATTAGCTATCTCACGTTGGATGGCAAAACGAATGATGGGCGTCCGCGTCATTAATCCTGAAAAACCAATGTCAGAATATGAAAGAGCAGTAGTAGAGAAAGTACATCGCTTATCTCGAGCTGCCGGATTAATGCATATGCCGGAAGTCGGCATTTACGATTCACGTGAAGTCAATGCATTTGCTACTGGACCATCGAAAAAACGCTCCTTAGTAGCAGTATCTACTGGTTTATTACAGGAAATGGATGATGATGCTGTTGAGGGTGTTATTGCCCACGAGGTAGCTCACGTTGCCAATGGAGATATGGTAACGATGACACTCTTACAAGGTATCGTGAATACCTTTGTTGTGTTCTTAGCTCGAATTGCGGCTTTTATTGTCTCTCGTTTTGTTAAAGAGGAATTAGCACCAATCGTCCATTTCATCGCGATTATCCTCTTCCAGATTGTCTTCTCTGTCCTAGGAAGTCTCGTTGTATTTGCATATTCAAGACACAGGGAATTTCATGCTGACAGAGGTGGTGCAGACCTGGCTGGTAAAGATAAAATGAGACATGCTCTCGAATGTTTACGTATGTATACAAACCGTGTTCGAGGTGACGAAACTTCGATTTCTACTCTAAAAATAAACGGGGCTAAAAAATCTTCTATCTTTTCAACCCATCCAAATTTAGATGAAAGAATTGAGCGTCTAGCTTAAGTCAGTTACCACCTCCCTTACTTAGGGAGGTTTTTTCATCAAATCAGACCTTACTCAATCCATCCCGAATCCTTCAACTTTGCAATTGCCTCGATCCGATTTCCAACTTCTAATTTGTCCAATATTACGGAAATATAATTCCGAACGGTACCTGTGGTAATATATAATTCCTTAGCAATCTCTTTGGTATTTTTCCCTACCGCTAATAGGCGTATAACTTGTTCCTCACGTTCTGTTAATGGATTTTCATTCTTATAAGCCAAATCAATAAGCTCTGGGGAATAGACCTTACGCCCACTTACGATAACTCGTATAGAATTGGCTAATTCCTCACTGGGACTATCTTTTAATAAATACCCACTTACCTTAGCGTTTCTAGCACGTTCAAAATAACCAGTTCTAGCAAAGGTTGTTAAGATGATTACCTTGCAATTATTATCTTTTAATTCTTCAGCAGCATCCAAACCACTTTTTATTGGCATTTCAATATCCATCATACATATATCTGGCTGTTGCTCCTTAACTAATCGAACTGCTTCTTCTCCATTACTTGCCTTACCAACAATTTCTATGTCCTCTTCTAAATTTAGTAATGCACCTAATGCACCTAATAACATCGTTTGATCTTCAGCCAGAACAATTCGTATCATTCTACCTTCTCCTCTCCCGTTTCTGATTGTTTGATGACATTTGGGATACGAATAGTTAATACAGTCCCTTTTGTGCCTGTAATTTCCAGGTTCCCATTTACAAATTCTAAACGTTCTTTTATACCACGAAGCCCATTCCCTTCATTATCTTGCAACATCTTTGCATTACCTACTCCATTATCTTTAATCTCCATCATCCACGCACTCGCTGTTTGATGTACATTAATATAACAATCGGTAGCATAACTATGCTTTACCACATTGGTGACAGCTTCTTTCAAGCACATACTCAATACATTCTCTACTAAAATGGGAGTTTTTATAAAGTCAGCATTGATGTCTGTATGTAACTGCATTTGTGCAGCATCCATCATCTGTCGAGCATGAATAATTTCTTCTTTTAACTTGACTCTTTTCATTTCCGAAACCAAGTCTCTTACTTCTTTTAACGCTGTCCTAGCTGTTTGATTAATATCCTGCAATTCATTTTTAGCCGATTGTGGATCAATCGTAACTAGCTTACCTGCTAGATCACTTTTCAAACCAATAAGCGATAGCTTTTGTCCTAAGGTATCATGCAAATCCCTTGCAATTCGCTGACGCTCTTTTATAACCATCAATTGTGAAATTTTCCGATTTGCATCCTCTAACTGGTGCTCTAATTTATCCTGTTTATTCCGATTATAAAGTGTAAAAGGTAAGAGGATGACACCAAAAACGGTTATCGCAATAAACGGCAGCTGTGATAAAAAGAGGGTACTTTGTATATAAAAACCAAGACTAACTGCCGATATAGTTGAAACTAAATGAATAACATATAATGTGATAAATCCATTTTTACTTTCCAAATTACCAATAAAAAATGCTAGAAACAACGAAAAATAAACATACCCAAAATATAAAGTCATCCCAATACTTATCGCCATTTGGATACTAACGGAAAAATAAACCGTCCAGCCTTTTTTTATAAAAGAAAGCCGATAGGTGGTAAAGAAGCACACAATTAATACAATACCTATACCAACTTCCAAAAGTGATGAAGAACGAATAATAAAATAAAAGGGCAATAAACAAAAAACAACCCATGCAAATGCACTTAATCCTGTATTTTTTGGGAATATATGATACCAATTTTGCATTGTTTGCCCTCCTTAAGCTGATGTATTAAGTATAGCAATATTTTCGTGCCAACTCATTCCTTTCGATAGGATTCAACACCATTTCAAAAAAATACCGAACTACTATCCGGATATAACTTCTATACACTAGGATTATAGTTCGGAGTTTCTTTATCTTCTTTTTTCATTACTGGCGAATGTTACAATTATTTCTCTTGAACACTTGTTTTCATAGAAATATTCACATTCGTGTTTTTCTGCAATGTCTTCAATTCTTTAAAGCTGATAAATGTTCGTGAAGCTTCATCATACAGACGGAATCGAATGGATTGCAAACTAGTTAACAATGTAATCGTTGTTGCTTTTTGCAGAGGTGGTGTTGATTCATGAGCATCTTCTAAGTGGTAATTAGGAACTTTTGGACTCAAATGATGTACATGGTGATAGCCAATATTTCCCGTCACCCATTGTATTATTTTTGGCAGCTTATAATATGAACTTCCATCCACAGCAGCTTTTACGTAATCCCATTCTGCTTCGTTTTCAAAATAGGAATCTTCAAATTGATGTTGTACATAAAAGAGCCAGATACCTAGCGAGCCGGATAAGAAAAGAATTGGTAATTGAATAATGAGAAAGGCTTGCCATCCAACTATCCAAATTAGTGAGGCATAGATGACTACGATGGACAAATTAATGAAATACGTATTTAAACGTTCCTTACGTCTTGCACCTTTTCTGTTAAACCGATTCGATAGTAAAAAAAGATATAATGGTCCTAATCCAAACATAATTATGGGATTTCGATAAAGACGATAGGCGAGTCTTCTCCAAAAAGATGCTTCCTTATATTCGTTAACTGTCATTACCCATACATCACCTGTACCACGTTTATCTAGATTGCTACTCGTCGCATGATGTATCGCATGACTACGTTTCCACTTTTCAAAGGCAAACAATGTAATAATTCCTGTGAGTGTACCCACCATTCGATTTGCTTTTGGGCTCTTGAAAAAAGAACTATGTGTGCAATCATGGAAAATAATAAATATCCGAATAACAAACCCTGATGCCACAACTGCCAGTCCAAGCGTAAGCCAAATAGAAATGGACAGACTTTGATAAGCAAGAAACCAGAGAACTAAAAATGGAAGAATCGTATTAACGAGTTGGATGACACTTCGCCTTACATCCGAATTTGCAAAAACTGCAACACTTTTTCTTAATTGAGTTTGTTTCTGTCTACTCATGTTTTCCTCCTAGTTACTATCTTTTCCTATCATCGTAAAGGTTTTACCTAATGATAAGAAGACATAAATATCAAGGAGCGTACATGACAAATATCATATCTGCTATGTTACAACTTCATAATTCGTTGATTAACGCTTCACCTTCTCTCTTATCAGTGAATAAGCGCCCCCCAACAAACGGATCTTTCAAAGAATGGTAATCATGCATACCTCCACCACCAAAACCGTTACTTCTCTAACTGCATATAAGTCCTGTATACATTCACCTGAAACGTCCAATACATGTCCGAATAGATCTGTTTGTAATCCACCTAATGTTTTTCTACTCAGTATATATAGCCGAACTGCAATGAGCGGACCATTTTTACTATCTAAAATTTTATGCGGTGATGCTACGAGAATAAACTTATCTCCGACATATTCTCTTGAACCCCTTATTGCTGTTACCTGTACATCTTTTGAAAATGTATTATCTATTTCACGATCTCTCGCTTGAATCTGCCTTTCCATTGCATCTATACGAAGAAGTTTTTGACCCCAATGCTCTCGAATCATGAATTCGCATTCTTCGCTGCTCTGGTGAATTAACTAACTAAAAACAGACCATCAAATGACTACCATGCTTACCCAAAAGATTGCTCCGGTTCTTGGTCTAATAACAACATGCGTCTCCCTCCACGCAACCTCACTTGCAGTAACAATTCTCGCTAGTCCTACTCCAACAATAATGACATTATATTACATAAGCTACCTCCTCAGTAAGGATTCATTAGATTCGCTATTCCCACAGAGAATCCTTCTCTAAAGAGGCTTGTTTAAGTGTTCGTATTCCATTTAAAATAATGAGCTACATGCCATAAATCTTTAAACTCAAGGTCAGCAGTAGGCTGTTGTGCATGTCGACGATCTCCAACGAGTATTGTATTTACTCCTGCCTTTTTTCCAGCCTCTATATCCATTTCTCTATCTCCCACCATATAACTATGACGAAGATCAATTGCATGCTTCCTGGCTAAATCGTAAATCATTTGCGGTTGAGGTTTACGGCATGCACAGTTAGCATGCGGTTTATGAGGACAATAGGCAATATCATCAATGACTCCATGAAATTCGGCTATTTCTTCCTTCATTCTTTGGTGTACTTGATGTAATGCTGCTTCGTTCATATAACCAAGTCCAAGTCCACCTTGATTCGTAACTACAAAAACTTTATACCCTAAATGATTGAATAGGTTGATAGCCTCTCCTACACCATCAAGCAGGTAAAAATCCTCTGGCTGATTTACAAATTTCACACGTTCTGTTAATACTTCATTGATAACTCCATCACGATCTAAAAACATTGCAGGCTGTTTCATCTAATCCCCCTATCCTTCATAATCCTTAGTATGTACGAAGAGGCCAAGATTTATATAAAGTAAAACTTCAATCCGCGGGGGTTTTGTTTTCCCCACGGATTGGTAGTACCACAATGATATGACCTAAAGGCCTAGAACCAATCGGACATTTACTGGCAGTTGATCCTCCATTTACCCATATTAGTTTCGCTTTATTGCTTGATGTGAGGGGCTTACTGCCAGTTAAATGCGGGAGATATGTCGCTTATGGCGCTGCGATTATCTCAACAAGCACATCATCCATGAATGATGCACTAATAAACCTTTAGGAGTTAACAAATTATTTCTACCGATAGATTCACTTGATGGAATATCAATTTCCAAATGACTAAACCTGATCTGTGAATTCTCTGCTTTGTCTCGGCGTAGCACTGATACTCAAAATTTCCTATTCTATTATACCCCTTGTTTATGTTGGGAAGATGTCAATCTTGTTTTCGCTATTTGGTCTGCCCTAATGCCGAAATCACCGACCCGATTGCTTGAATCCAACTTCCAATAGCATTTACTTCTTGCGCGTCATCGCCAGTTCTTCCCGATAGAGCTTGTAGCGAATTACCGATAGCTTGAAGTAAATTACCATAAATATTACTAAGTTCATTTTCATTTGGCTCATGTCCTAGAGCGTCCGCTAGTGCTACTCCACCACCTAAAGCTTGAAGTAAATTACCTTTGATATTTAAATCATTCTTTATTTTTTCATTAAAATCAATAACAATTCCAGTAATAACTGTTGAGTTACCAATTGCTTGAATCTCATTGCCTAGTTTATTAAGTGTAAAGTGATCAATACTATCTGCCACTAAAGAATTTCCAGTTGCTTGCATTACATTTCCAACTAAATTCAGTTCCTTCGCCAAGGGAGCTGGTATATTTATAGAGGGGGTTGAGCCTATTGCTGATAAGGTTGTTCCAATCGCTTGTACCCACGACCCAAATGTTGCTTTCCATTCATTACTCATCAACTCAGCACCTCCTCCTAACCATATTGTAAACATTGTAAAACAGCTTTGTTACATCCTTCATGAAAAATAGATAGATGAATGACGTACAATAGCCAACTAGCAAAATTCGCTCAGTCCTTATCACTAAATGCTCAGGTTTACGCTTCCTCTAGTAGCTATTATGGAATAATAGCTACTGCTTGACCACCACTCCGGCTGCCCACTTCCCTTTCCGTGGGGTTTGTCCTTCAGCTAACTTTTTTAGCAAAACCCGCTCAAAAAAGTGGATCTTCAGGTCAAACATTTCCCACAGGAGTTGAAGTGGCCGGCCTTCGCTATTATCAGGCTCTACAACGCTAGCATGAAGTAACACAGCTGCTTTTATACTCACGGATAGCGATTTTCACTTTACCCATTGTAAAAAAAGTCAACCTATTTCTTATGACAAGAATTGTTGCATCTTCTCATAGCGGAGACTAATTACGTAGACTCCTGCGGGATTAGCGCGAGCCGAAAATCCACTTTGCAACGTGTTCTTCTTTGCAAAGTTAGTTGAAGCCGTGCCCGCGGAAAGCGAAGTAATTAGTCGGAGCATTGCCAATATACATCAAACATTTCAAAATAACTACTTGGCTTAACGCAGTCATTGCACTGATTTTATACTTTCTTAACTTTTAAAAAAACAAACCTGAAATTATGGGATTTTTGCCGTCGGTTGCATGTAAGGTGAACCTACCCTGCATGTTTCATAACCCTTCCATAGTTGGAAACGAAAGTCGACGACTCCTGCCTTAAAAGTGTGTGCGGGTGTGACTTCACAAGAGTGAAGCCACGAGGGGTCTCACAGGCACCGTCCGCAGAAGGTAGCAATCAGCTTCTTCCTAACAAAAGCGCAAGCGTCCGATTAGAAACATAGCGAATGAAGCGAGTCAACGGTGATAAAGGAATCACGGTGTGCTTGCGCTAAACGCGGCTCATACCCTATTTAACCATATGGACTAATTTAATCATTTCCTAGACTATGAAAAAGCTACATCTCTTTTTACAGAAATGTAGCTTCCTCATTATATAGATCCCCTTTATCTAATCGAACCATCTAGAAACTAATCCTGCCCAATTAGTTCCTGCATTGTCCCCTGTTTCGTGTAACTAACATGCCAGCTCATTGCCTTTTCCAAATTATGAGGTGTCTGCCCACCACCTTTAATTGCTTCCTTATAGTAATTCCATAATTGCTTACGATACATAGGATGTGCACAATTTTCAATAATCAGTGGAGCTCTTTCCCTTGGAGCAAGCCCTCGTAAATCTGCATAGCCTTGCTCCGTAACTAATATATCTACATCATGCTCTGTATGATCGATATGCGAAGCAAAGGGTACAACACTTGAAATAGTACCATTCTTAGCAATAGATTTTGTAACAAAGATGGCGACCCTAGCATTTCGGGCAAAATCACCAGATCCCCCTATCCCATTCATCATCTTCGTGCCCGCCACATGAGTTGAATTGACATTCCCATAGATATCAAATTCTAACGCTGTGTTAATGGATAAAAGTCCAAGTCTACGAATAATTTCTGGATGATTGGATATTTCCTGTGGACGCATAATTAATTTATTTCGATATCGCTCGAAGTTGTTAAAGACCTCTTGCATTCTAGCCTCAGAAAGCGTAATCGAACAGCAAGATGCCATCCGCACCTTATTTGCATCCATTAAATCAAATACAGCGTCCTGTAATACTTCCGAGTAAATCTCTAGATTTTCAAATTCTGAATTAACCATTCCATGTAAAACAGCATTTGCAACTGAGCCAATACCAGATTGAAGTGGAGCAAGGTTTTTAGTTAATCTCCCTGCCGCAACCTCCTCACGAAAAAAGTGCAGCAAATGATCGGCCATAACCTTTGTTTCTTTATCTGGCTGTACAATCGTAGAGGGAGAATCCGTTTGGTTTGTAAAAACGATTCCTTTAACTTTCTCCACATCAATCGGAATACCGATTGTACCAATTCGATCATGTACCTCAGTTAAAGGAATAGGTTTGCGCTTTCCTTGCTTATCCGGGCTGTATAGGTCATGCAGCCCTTTTAACAATAGAGATTGAGCTAAATTGATCTCAATAATAACTGCCTTTGCGCTCTCTGCAAATGAAAGGGAGTTACCAATTGAAGTAGTTGGTATAATTAACCCTTCAGCCGTGATGGAAATCGCTTCCAAAATAGCATAATCAACTTTTTCTATTACATTTCCCCGTAGTAATTCAGCGGTATGCGAAAGATGATGGTCAACGAATAGATGCTCTCCTTGATTTATTTTCCTCCGCATGAATGGATCTGCTTGAAAAGGTAAGCGTTTATTAACCAAGCCTGCTTCCGCAAACATCTTATCAACGTCTGACCCCAAAGAAGCACCTGTAAAAACATTCACCTTTAGGCGCTCCCCATTTTCGACTCGCTTTACTAACGCTGTTGGTACAGCTTTTACATCCCCTGCCCGGGTAAAGCCGCTTAATCCAAGTGTCATTCCATCCTTTATCCACGATGCTGCTTCTTCTGCAGTTACAACGCGATCATGCAGTCGAACATCCTCTATTCTATCATGTTCACATCTCATCCCAAACCCCTTCTTTCTTATTAGAGTTTAAGGACTATTCTATATGAAGCGCTTTCTTTTTTGTGGAAATATGTCTGGAATAGAAGTATATTGCTTAGACCAGTACCAGATACTTTTAAAACAGTATTTGTATTCAAAATCCTAATAGCTTCCGAAAATAACTGGAATAGGATTGGCTAACAGGTATTTGGTCTCCATTTCTCATAGCTAGCATAAATGTCGAATGCGTATCTGGATAAATATGCTCAATTTGATTCACATTAACTATAAATGATCGATGACAACGAATGAACGATTCTCTTGGTAGCATATATTCAAAATCCTGCAACGTAAGCCGATGTACACCATTCAATTCTTGAGAAATAACATTTGTCCTCCTGTCCTTCACTTCGATATATTGGACTTTCTCAAAAGGAATTGGTTTCCAACCGTCTGAAGTCTTTACGGTAATAACTGATTTCCCCTCCGTTAATGCTGGATAAATAGCAAGCACACATCCTCCTAAATGAGCTCCATCATAAAAGGGAACTGCCATACCATGATACGGGATCCCAAATACATTTCGGGGTATGAATTCAGACACTTTCTGCTCCATTACCAGAGCCTTGCTAGCAAGTGTTTCTTCCTTAATTGAATCTCCAGGTCTAATTTTTAAATCAATTCGTATACTTGGGCGATAGTAGATATATTCCGATGTCGTTGTTACGGCAATAGATATCTCATCGGAAAAAAGTTCACCAATTACATCTAATAATGATCTAGTAGTGAGTCTTTGCATGATAATGCTCCTTTTTCCTTACTTCATCCATTTCCTCGTGGATTTTTTTACAAAGTGTTTCCTTTATAGCTTTGACCGAATGATTAGAAAGCCAATCTATATTAAACTGTGCATGCTTATCTTCCTTTAAGTGTAGCTCAATCAAAGTACTTACTTCTTTGAATCTCTTTATATCTTCGAAGGAAATCCGTTTCCTTGGTAAACATAATCCGCGATAAATTAAAATCTCATTATCCTCCATACGAATGTAATCCTTTTTCCACATGGTTTGGTAATGGATCCCTTGAACAAGCGAAAAAAAAGCAAATATACTACTTATTACAACGAATGCAGGATGATAAAAATCATTCTCACTAATTTGTAACCATAAAATAACCATAACGGCTAGTGAACTGAAATATGCATTTCGAGCTTTTCTTTTCCAAATGGCTTCATTATAAAATGGATATCCCATACGCACACCCTTTTTGACTCAATCCTTATACATATTACAACACATTAATCTACAAAGTGAAACTTCAATCAGTGGGTATCTTACTGGTTATGTACAGGTTAAACTTCTGATTTTTGTTTAAACGCTGCTGGCATTACCGCAGCTATCACTTCTCCCTTTGCACAGCAGTCGTTATGAGCAAACACTTCCGTGCGTATTTTGAATTTCTTTGGATGTATTTCTTCAACAGTTCCAATAGCCTTCAGAGGTATACCATGAGGTGTCGGTTTCATAAAGTCTACATGTAAAGATGCGGTAACAAAACGGGGTGGCTCTGTCCCATCTCCAATTTCATGGCCATTTTTACGATGTAAAGCCATTGACGCTGAGCCTGTTCCGTGGCAATCAATTAAAGATCCAATTAATCCTCCATATACAAATCCAGGAATAGCTGTATGTTCTGGCCTAGGTGTATACACCGTAATCGTTTTATCACCTTGCCAAATGGTTTTAAAATGAAGTCCTTCTTTATTCAGCCTTCCACAGCCGTAGCACCAAGCATAGTCCTCTGGGTAAATATCTTGTATTGCATCTATAGACATGTTGTCCCCTCCTTTTTTGACTAGTATAGCATACAAGCATATGTTGAAATATATGGTATAAGCATAAATTTTACATCCTCAGTCAACACAGTGTAGTTGATAACGGATCCATTGCTTGTCGAAATCAATCAAATGGTGACATCGCTTTATATCTTCGCTAGAATATAAGTATACAGATATTACTTTCAGAGATGGGGTTTTGTGGCATGAAAAGATTGGTCATATTAGGCGGGGGGTACGGTGGACTGAAGGCCTTGTTAGGTCTGCTTGATTATCAGCTGCCAGAAGAAGTAGAAATTACCTTAGTGGATCGAAATCCTTACCATTCTATTAAAACAGAGTTCTATACAATAGCAGCAGGTACTTCTGCAGAAAAAGATGTTCGATTACACTTTCCTGACGATCAACGTGTACGTTATTTTTACGGGGAGATTAAAGAAATTAATACGGTTAAGGAAGAAATTTTATTTTCTAATTCCAGTGAAATCATTCCCTATGACTATCTCGTAATTGGTTTAGGTTGTGAGGATAATTATCACGGCATTCAAGGAGCTAAAGAGTTCACACATAGTGTTCAAACCTTTGAAAATGCAAGAAATACAGGGCTTGCCGTTTGTAATTTGAAAGCTTACGGGAAAGTCTCAGTCGTTGGTGCTGGACTAAGTGGTATCGAAGTGGCTTCAGAAATAAGAGAAAGCCGCCCTGACTTAAATATTCGCTTATTAGATCGTGGTGCAAGTGTTTTAAAGGCTTTTGATGCAAAAATACAGCAGTACGTATCAGAATGGTTCATTAGAAACGATGTAGATGTACTCCACCACTCCAATGTAGAATATGTAGAAAAAGATGGCGTCTGCAATAACGGTGTTTGTTTTGTAAACGATGTTACCATCTGGACTGCAGGTGTAAGACCACATTATTTAGTTCGAGAACTTCCCTTTGCTAAAGATGAGCAAGAGAAAATCGTTGTGAATGATTTCTTCCAAATACCAGAAAGAACAAATATTTATGTAGTAGGGGATTGCGCTTCCTCTGAATATTCACCTAGTGCACAGCTAGCTGGTCAGCAAGGGGAGAAAATCGCAGAGGTGCTTTTAGCAGTTCTCAGTGATAAAGAGCCAAAAAAACCAAAGGAAATTAAATTAAAAGGTACACTTGGCTCACTCGGCAAATCGGATGGGTTCGGAAACATGATGCAAAAGCCAATGACTGGGCTTTTACCACGATTAGCTAAATCAGGGGTTCTTTGGTTAAATAAGCGCCATTAATACGTAAAAACCGAGGCTGATCACTCTGAATTGCCTCGGTTTTATTATTCACTGGACAGTCAACGTCACATTTATAGCATTAGATGAACCAAACCAGGGGTAATGATGGAAACAACAACTGCACTTACAACCATAGCAATCGTGCTAATCGCCCCTTCTAGCTGACTTTTTTCCATAGATGTCGCTGTTCCAATTGCGTGAGATGCACTCCCCATTCCAACACCACGCCCTAAATAATGATCCAATCGAAACAATCTAAGAACAAAAGTATGCATCAATACACCACCGATTCCTGCTATCATAACAAATACTGCTGATAACGACATAACACCACCCAGAGTATCTGTAACAGCCATCGCTACTGGGGTTGTTACAGACTTTGGCGTTAACGAATAGATAATGCTTGATTCAAACCCCGCCCACTTAGCTAATAATACGCCTGTTGAAATACCTAAGATTGCCCCAAACAATGTCCCTACTAAGATTGGTATGGTTACTTTTTTTAAAGTTTCTCTATGTTGATATAATGGATAAGCAAGCGCAACAACTGCCGGACCTAACAGCTCATTAATCCACTTTCCACCAATCATATATGTTTCATAAGGAATATGAAACATAGCTAGTATAATAATGATTATTGTCGTCGCAATTAAAACTGGCGCCGTTAAAGGGTAATTCCACGTATGATGAATACGAACTGCAAGTTGATAGATGAAAAACGTTCCGATAATTGCCACTGTTGCTAAGATGATTTCATTCATGCTGACATTCCTTTCTGCGAATTAACCACTGACTTACAACACCTGATCCACCCATAACAAAAATCGTGCTTATTAATACGATAATAATCAGGAAAAAACCTTTTCCAGAAAATAAGTGAAAATAATTGATAACACCAACTGTAACTGGAATAAAAAAGAATGCTAGATTATTAATAATATAATTAGCACCTTCATCAACCCAGGAAATACGAAAAACGTTGGTTATTAATAATAGAAATAAGATCAACATACCTATTACACTACCAGGAATAAATAAATGCAATGTGTTTTGTATCCAATTGCCAAACAAAAATATGATATATAATAAGCAAATATGGAGGATCATTTTACCTAACTTCTTCAAGATGGTCACTTCCTACTCTAAGATGTACCAATTGAAATAAATAGCTTATCATTAAAACACCGCGAGACAAAACGAAAAAGACTTGCTCGTAAATCCATTGAATCATCGCTGTGTTTCACCAGCTATTTTTCAAATGACATATACCATTATAGCAGTTATACAAACTACGTTGTAAATTGATAAGTGAAACTTCAATAAGTGGGAGGGTGTTTATCCCCTATTTACCAATATTGGTTTCTCTTTATTCCTAGAAGAGGTGGTGTTATTTCCAGTTATATGTGGAATCCTATCTTCCCGCCCTATTGCACAGAAAAACAACCGGGTTCACCATACCCGGTTGTAGAAGTTAGCTATTAATAAGATGACGCTTGGTGTGTACGGTTGGCCAATCGTTCATTTTTAACTTCAAGCCATTGCTTATTCATGTTAATGGCTTGTGTGATGCTCTCAAGCTGATTGTTTACTTGATTTTTAGCTGTTCCTCCCAGAACATTACGTGCTTGTACAACGGCTTCTGGTGATAGAAAATGATAAATATCAGCTTCAACCTTTTTAGAGAAAGACTGAAATTCATCCAACGTTAGCTCTGTTAAATATTTATTTTCTTTGATACAATATAGCACTGTTTCACCTGTTATCGCATGCGATTCTCTGAAAGGTATCCCTTTTCCAACTAGATAATCAGCAAAATCTGTTGCATTAGAATAATCTCTTTGTACCGCATTGTACATAACATCTTTGTTTACTTTCATCGTTTCAATCATCGGCGCAAATAAAGATAGCGCTCCTCTTAACGTCGCGACAGTATCAAACATACCTTCTTTGTCTTCTTGCATGTCTTTATTATATGCTAGCGGCAATCCCTTTAATGTTGTCAGCATTCCCATAAGATGACCGTATACTCGACCAGTTTTACCTCTTACTAATTCTGCCACATCAGGATTTTTCTTTTGTGGCATCATACTACTACCAGTAGAAAATTCATCATCGAGCTCAATAAAATGAAATTCTTGACTAGACCATTGAACAAGCTCTTCACAGAGTCTTGACAGATGCATGGAAATCATTGATGCATCACTTAAGAATTCAATAACAAAATCTCGATCACTAACTGCGTCTAAGCTATTTTCACAAACACCTTCAAAGGCAAGTTGTTCAGCTACGAATCCTCGATCGATTGGAAACGTCGTCCCCGCTAGCGCACCAGCACCGAGCGGCGATTGATTCACACGCTTCCAGCTATCCGTTAATCGATCGATATCTCGTTGGAACATCCAAGCATATGCCAGTAAATGATGGGAAAATAATACTGGCTGAGCTCTTTGAAGATGTGTATAGCCTGGTAAAATGGTATCCATATTTGCTTTCGCTTGTTTTAGTAATGCGATCTGTACATGGACTAGTAAATCGATTAACTCCACCAAAGCATCACGTAAATATAAACGCATATCAAGGGCTACTTGATCATTTCTACTTCTCCCTGTATGAAGCTTTCCACCAACGGGACCAACTTCTTCAATCAGTAGCTTTTCTACGTTCATATGAATATCTTCATGTTCTTCACTTAATCGTGCTTCTCCACTTTCTATTTTACTAGCAACAATGTTAAGACCCTCTGCTATGGTTTTAGCCTCTTCTGTCGTTATAATCTTACATTTACCTAGCATAGCCACATGTGCTAGGCTTCCCTCAATATCATAGGCTGCTAATTTCTTATCAAAATAAATGGAGGCTGTATACTCATCTACTAATTGACTCGTCGGCTTAGTAAAACGCCCTCCCCATAGCTTCATGGCTTGACAGCTTCCTTCACATCTAATACGGCGTCTTTCACAGACTGATCAACAGCTTTATGTGCGTGATTTACAGTTGCGTGTACTTTTGTAGGCAGTCCCCAAAGCTTAATAAATCCTAAGGCAGCTTCATGATCAAAGGCGTCCTGTGCATTGTACGTAGCTAAATCAAAGTCATACAACGACTGTTGTGATTCACGACCAACTACTTGTGCATGACCTTTATATAATTTAACTTTAACTGTACCAGATACATCGTTTTGTGTTTCTTCAATAAAAGCTTTCAGTGCATCCGTAAGTGGAGAATACCAAAGGCCGTCATAAACCGTTTGCGCCAGCTTTTGCTCCATTAACGGTTTAAATTGAGCTACCTCTCTAGGCAAGGTTAGTGCTTCTAATTCTTGATGGGCAGCAATTAACGTAAGTGCCCCCGGAGCTTCGTAAATTTCTCGTGATTTAATTCCAACTAAACGATTTTCCACATGGTCAATTCTTCCGACACCATGCTTTCCAGCAACACGATTTAATGTAACGATAAGTTCTTCTAATGGCATAGAATTGCCATCTAAGGAAACAGGCTTACCTTGTTCAAATGTAATTTGCACAATTTCCGGATCATTTGGCGCCTCCACTGGATTTGTAGTTAAGTCAAATGCTTCTTCTGGTGCTTCAGCCCACGGATCTTCTAATATTCCACATTCGTTACTACGTCCCCACAAATTTTGATCGATGCTAAACGGATTATCTAGATCAATCGGAATAGGAATATTATGTTTTTTTGCATATTCAATCTCTTCTTCTCTCGACATTGCCCATTCACGTACAGGTGCAACAATTTTTAAATCTGGCTGTAAAGCAGTAAACGCAACATCAAACCGTACTTGATCATTTCCTTTACCAGTACAGCCATGTGCTACTGCTACTGCACCTTCTTCTTTAGCAATATTCACCAATATTTTGGCAATCAATGGACGTGAAAGCGCTGATATTAAAGGATACTTTCCTTCATATAATAAATTAGCTTGTAGCGCAGGTAACACAAATTCATTTGCAAACAATGCTTTGGCATCGATGACATACGACTTAATTGCCCCTACTTGTAATGCTTTATTTTTCACAAATTCAAGGTCTTTTCCTTCACCTACATCAAGGGCTACTGCTATTACATCATAATTATATTTATCCTGAAGCCATTTTATCGCTACAGATGTATCTAGTCCGCCAGAATAAGCTAATACGATTTTATCCTTGGTCATTCTCACCACTCCTGTTCATTAAGTTCTTATTGAATTATTATGCATTAATATGAATATATATTCAATAGGTAACTATAATATTTTTATAGAAAATATGTTTTATAGTATTAATTCCTGTGTAAACCCTTGATACAAAGAGTATTAATTTAACTGATCGTCATGCACAAGATGTATTTTACGTTTATTAAAAAGATATAGATTTGGAGTGGAAATAAATTTATGTTGGCGAATTAAAAACCCCCTTCTAATAGGGGGAGTGTCAACGAACTATCAACATTTACAATAAGGAAAGAGCAAAGAAGGCTGGGACAAAACACAACTTCTTTACTCAAAATACGAATGATCATGTTATCAATGGCTAGTATCATCGCCGCACTGTGAAACTATACGCACTTTCCACGCACGGCCTCAGCTAACTTGGTAAAGAAAAACACGTTACCATGTGGATCTTTGGACTCGTGCTGTTTCCACCGGAGTTTCGCTTATTTCTGGTGCTAAAATAATTATTCTAATCAAAAAATGAACGATAATTAATTTCAACTAATCATCGCTCGTTTTTAATTGTTTCTTCATTTTTTTGTCTCAGTCTCATTTTTTATAAATTTTAAATCCTTAAGGTGGGTAATTATTTTTCGCTTTTTTTCTGATACCAGTGAGCATAAATATACAGTAACATTGCAAAAATAGAGGTTCCGATATTTCCTAACCATTGTACTGTATCATTGAAAGTGAATTGCTTTATTGTTAAAAAAAGAAAAACGCCGATAAGTACAGCAATATTGTAAATCAATCTATCACGCACTCTCTCTAAGTCAATTACTTTAACGAAGTACCTAGTTTTATCATAAGGTAATTAGAGTGAAAACCAGTCAAATTAAAACCTCTTTTTTCTGCTGAGGCTATACAAGTTGTGAGCATCCATATCATGGTTATGGGTATACCGCCACCTTTAACACCTGACATTCACTATATCAAGATCCTTTTAACCCCTCTAAGCTTCCACGTTTGGGAGTGTCTACCGGCGAGGGACCCCCTAAGATTGGGGAGTTCGATAAATGGGATCTGGGACCAACGGTATGATAAAATATGATAGCTGATACGGAGTTTAAAACGAAAAATACGTCTCATCCTATTAGATAATACATTGATGCCAAAATTTTGTATAGAGGTATTTTAAAATGGACAATTCACCTATCTAAATCGCTAACTGCTATCTCCGCAGAACCCCCCTTAATTTTTCTGTAATATGGATGAACAGGTTGTAGTCATTGTTGTTTTAATCAGAAGGATTATTATTTCAAAAAGATCCGAACTACCATCCGAATATCACTTCGTTACTCGCATAATAGTCCGGAATTGCTTTATCTATATTTCATTTGTCTCGTCCGCTATATTTTATAAACTGGTCAATGCTTTCGTTATTTCGCTGTCCCCGGATACTAAATCAAAGGATTTACAGAATGTATTCTTTTCATTAAGAGTTGCTATGACAGTTGAGGCTACATCCTCCCTTGGTATAAATCCTCTTGTTAAATTCTCAGCTGCTGACACTTTACCAGTACCTGGATCATTTAACAACCCGCCAGGCCGAACAATGGTATAGTTCAGCCTCGTAGTTTTTAGCATTCGATCAGCATAATGCTTCGCTACATAATAAGGCCTAATCTGCTCATTCCAATTTTCCCGATGATGAGCTTGATGAGCACTAACAATAATATATCTATCGATGCCTACCTGCTCAGCAGCTTCCATCGTTTTTACCGCTCCATCTAAATCAATGAGTAACGTCTTGTCTAGGCCTGTGCTTCCTCCAGATCCTGCTGTAAAAATAATTGCATCTGTCCCTTTCATTGCTGCTGCTAATTCATCAACACTGCCTTCTAGATCTGCTATAACTACGTCGATTCCTTTACTTTCTAGCGCTGTTGCTTGTTCCTGCTTTCTTACCATCGCTTTTACCGTATGTTCTTTACTAGTCGTTAATTGTTGTAAAATATGTTTCCCAATTTGGCCATTCGCTCCTACTAAAAATACATGCATATGATCGAACTCCTTCCTAATGTGAGTGTTCTGGCTCCATTATTTCAGACAATCTTAACCGAAGCAAAAGTACTGTTTCGTATAGAAGTTATATTACTTAGAAGTTGCTGTATCAGTTAGTTACACTACTATTCCTTAGTATATGTGGCCATAATATGGAATACATCCGCTTCATTTAGGATATTTGACGTTCACAGTACTCCCACAAAGGACAATCCGTACAAATCGGGGTTGCTTTACAATGTACTTTTGCATGCATCACAATTAGTGCATGATATTCATTATATATTTCCACGCTTTCTGGAAGCTCCCTTTCCACATCAGAACGAAACGCATCATAGGTATCTGGCATATTAAAACCAAGTCTTTTAAAAAGTCGCCTTGCATAAGCATCAACTACGAATATAGGTTTACCAAAAGCATACAAAAGGATTACATCTGCTGTCTCTTTCCCTATACCATGAATTTGCAGCAACTGCTCCCGTAACTCTAGTCTTTTTAAATAGCGAAGCTTCCTTACGTCATAATCATACTGTCTAAACCACATAAGAAATGATTTTATACGCTTTGCTTTCGTGTTAAAAAACCCACTAGGACGAATAAGTGTGGCTAATTCGTCAAGCGACAATTCATATAGCTCCTCTGGAGATCGATATACTTTTACATTTTTCATTGCCTTTTCGACATTATTCCAGTTAGTATGTTGTACTAGAATGGCTCCAAGCATCATTTCCATTGCAGAATCTGCCGGCCACCAGCCTTGTGGACCATAGTGAGAAAATAACGTATCATAAATAGCTTGGTAAGTACGCATGTGTATTACTTCCCCCATCATTAAATTTTCAACCTTACCTATCATTTCCTCCATCTTAGCAGAACGCCGTTTATCATTAAACTACATTTCCTATAAAGTGAATGCTTAAAATAGATAAGCTTCCTATTCTCACCTGCCAAAAACCTCCTAATATTTACCTGTTACGACAGTGTATTTTTCTCTCTTGCAAGTTATAAAAGGACCATTTTTCTATTAATTTACAAAACATTTACATCGATAACATACTAGCTTAATAATCGCCTACTATACTAGCAAATGAGAGGGGCAACCCTCCTTGATAATAATATATACGCTAAACAGGGGAGGCAATTTTAATGAAGTTCAAGAAGTACCTTATGTTCTTTCTTATCGCCGCACTTGCCGTTGTTATCGCAGCATGCGGGTCGGATTCAGAAGGAGATAGTTCAGAGAAAGAAAATGACTCATCTGAAAACGCAAATGCTGAAGGTGAAGGCGGATCTGAAGAGCTAGAGGGTAGTGTTGTCATTGATGGATCTGGAACAGTCTATCCTTTAATGTCAAGATTAGCTGAAGAATATATGGTTAATGAACAACCAAATGTATCTGTAGAAGTAAGTCGCGCAGGAACTAGTGCTGGATTTGAAAAATTCCTTGTAGAAGACGGAACAGACTTTAACGATGCTTCTCGTGTGATTAAAGAAGAAGAACAAGCAAAAGCCGATGAGCTTGGGCTGGAAATTAAAGAATTAAAAGTAGCCTTAGACGGATTAACAATCGTTACTCATCCAGATAATGATTGGGCTACAGAATTAACGGAAGACCAAATCACAGGCATTTTCCTTGGAGAATATACAAACTGGTCAGATATTAATTCAGATTGGCCAAATGAAAAAATTCAAACCTATGGACCAAACGAAAATCATGGAACGTATGAATTTTTCTATGAAAACATTTTAGAGGAAAAAGATCTAGTAAGTGATATTAATTTGCAACAAGATTATTCAACACTTGTTACGTTAGTTTCAGAAGATAAAAACGCTATTGGGTTCTTTGGCTTCGGCTATTATGACAGTAACAAAGATAAGCTGCAAGCAGTTAACGTAGATTTTGGTAACGGACCGGTTGAACCTTCTTTAGACACCATTGCTGAGGATGGAGATTATGCAGGGTTCACTCGCCCAGTATTCACATATTTGAATGTTGGTCACGCTAAAGAGAAGCCCCAAGTACTTGATTACGCGCTATTCGTTATGAACAACATAAATAAATTTGCTGGTGAAACTGGTTTTGCTCCAATCCCAGATGAAGAAGCAGAGAGCTTAATCAGTGATTTAGAAGCTCTTAAATAACAGGACAAACCATTAGTGCTCTGTACTAATGGTTTCGGTCTTTCTCATCTTAAGATGTGCTCGTAACGCTAGTAAGCACCTAATCTAATTAACTCCACATGATATGAGAGATGAGAGCTGCTATGCTCTCATTTCTTGTGACTTAACGCTCTGGAAGGAGGGCACCAATAATGGCATCGAACAACGAGATAGACAATCACGAAAAAACAAAAGTTAGAGACATGATTGCCAAAAATAAAAATGGACAAAACATGCGTAAGGTAACAGAGAAGATGATCCCAGTACTCCTCTTTTCCATAGCCGCTATTTCCATTCTTACTACAATTGGTATTGTCTTTACACTATTAACAGAAACGATAGAATTCTTTAAACGTGTACCGATAGCTGATTTCTTTACAGGGACTGTCTTAAAACCGCTTAGTCAAAATCCGGAGTTCGGGGTACTTCCCCTTATCAATGGAACTATTATTTCATCTTTCATTGCTATGTTAGTCGCAGGGCCGATTGGAATTATGACAGCCGTTTTCTTAAGTGAATATGCTTCTGAAAGGGTCAGAAGAACGTTAAAACCACTTTTAGAAATCCTTGCAGGGATTCCTACTATTGTGTATGGATTCTTTGCTTTTACGTTCGTAACACCACTAATAAGAGAAATATTTCCAAGTGTAGAAGCAACTAATATTTTAAGCCCTGGATTAGTGATGGGAGTAATGATCATCCCCATGATAGCTTCTTTATCGGAAGATGCTATGACTTCTGTTCCCAATTCTATGCGCGAAGGAGCTCTCGCATTAGGTGCAACAAAGCTAGAGGTTACATTTCTAGTCGTTATTCCCGCTGCGCTTTCAGGAATTATCGCATCCTTTGTTTTAGGAATATCTCGAGCAATCGGCGAAACAATGATTGTAACCATTGCAAGTGGAAGCTCGAAGAACTTCACCTTTGATATAACCCAATCCATGCAAACAATGACTGCTTACATTGTGGAAGTATCAGGTGGGGATGCACCTGCTGGATCGACCATTTACTATAGCCTATATGCAGTTGCTATGACACTATTTGTCTTCACACTTATCATGAATTTACTTGCTAGATATGTCTCTCGTAAATTTAGGGAGGAATATTAATCATGAAATATGTCAACATCGAACAAGTACAGAAAAAGATGAATACGCGTTTACTAAAAAACAATCTATTAAAATCATTATTCTTTGCAGCAACGTTATTTGGCTTAGTCGTTCTAGCAATCTTAATTATCCGCGTCTTACTACAAGGTGCTAGCTGGATTAACATGGATTTTTTAACAGGAAAGCTATCAACTTCTCCGGATAGAGCAGGGATTATGGGGGCAATATTAGGAACCTTCTGGCTCATGGTCGTTGTTATTCCTGTCACATTGTTCCTGGGAGTAGGTACTGCCATCTATCTTGAATTATATGCAAGCAAAGGACGTTTTCAATCCTTTATTCAAACAAATATAGCAAACTTAGCTGGTGTACCTTCGATTGTATATGGAATTCTCGGTATGACATTATTTGTCCGTGCGCTCGACTTTGGAAACATTGTTTTAGCTGGCGGACTCACCATGTCATTACTTGTACTTCCTATCATTATTGTTGCTGCGCAAGAATCTATACGTGCCGTACCTCAGCATCTTAGTGAAGCATCCTATGGGATGGGAGCAACCAAATGGCAAACCGTAAAGAATATTATCTTACCAGCAGCATTACCTGGTATACTTACAGGTTCTATCTTATCGCTTTCTAGGGCTATTGGCGAGACCGCACCCCTTGTTGTTATTGGGATTCCAGCTCTATTAATCCCATTTCCAGGTGGTATTATGGACAAATTCACTGTCCTCCCTATGCAGATTTACTATTGGACGTTGGATTCATCCCTAGTGGAAGAGTATGCGAATTTAGCTGCGGCTACCATCATTGTTTTGTTAGTATTACTATTTTTACTAAATGCAGCGGCAATTTTTATCCGCAATAAGTTTCAAAAACGATATTGATAAGGAGTGAACAGAATGAGCACCTTAACAAAACCAAAAATGAAAGAACCACTTGCATTCTCAGAAAATACTGTACAAATGCCCCAGAAAAACATTGTTTATGACACGAACGATTTAAATCTATGGTATGGAGAAACGCATGCTTTAAAAGATATTAACCTATCCATCTACGAAAAAGAAGTCACTGCCATCATTGGCCCTTCTGGATGTGGTAAGTCAACGTATCTAAAAACATTAAATCGTATGGTTGAGCTTGTTCCTAGCGTTCGTACCTCGGGAACAATTACCTATAATGAAAAAAGTATATTGGATAAATCTTTTAAAGTGGAAGATTTGAGAACAAGAGTAGGAATGGTTTTTCAAAAACCGAACCCATTTCCAAAATCAATCTATGATAATATCGCATACGGTCCTAAAATTCATGGTATTCGCAATAAAAAAGTACTCGATGAAATCGTGGAAAAGAGCTTACGAGGTGCTTCTATCTGGGATGAAGTAAAGGATCGTTTAAAAGAAAATGCCTACGGGCTTTCCGGAGGACAGCAACAGCGGATCTGCATTGCGCGCTGTTTAGCGATTGAACCAGATGTCATTTTAATGGATGAACCAACATCTGCATTAGATCCAAAATCAACATTGAGAGTGGAAGAATTAATCCAAGAATTGAAAAAGGATTATTCAATCATCATTGTTACACACAATATGCAGCAGGCCGCAAGAATATCTGATCGTACTGCCTTTTTCCTTAACGGTGAAGTCGTTGAATTCGATGATACCAATACGATTTTTACGAATCCAGCAGATAACCGCACGGAAGATTATATCTCTGGAAGATTTGGTTAGACGATTTGCGTAAACCAATTATATAACCTCCCCCTTCATATTTATAAAGTGAAAGCTCAATCGGTTGGGGGGTTTGTTTATCCCCTACTGACTGTTACTATGAGTACCGCAAGAGTAACTTTCTAAACTATCAAAAGACGAACAATAATTAACCTAAATTAATTATTGTTCGTCTTTTATCAATTATCTCTCAATCTTTTTTATAGCCTTATAAGCTCATGTTACTTCATCATTCTACATGGAAGCGCTGCGAATGATGCGAGAGCGAATCCGATATGTCTGTAAGCTTGCGTCCAATTTGATAATTGTTTTTCAGTTGAATGACTTGTTCATCACTACTTATCAGCATCTGTTCTGCACTCTCTAAATTTTCCCTCGATACGGAAGAATATTGAATGGCCGTTTGTTCTATATTAGGGAGTATATCTCCAATTCGCTGTAATTCTATTTGTATTCCTCTAAGTTGATGACTTACATTCGTAATTTCCTTTAGCAATGCATCAAAAGCATCCTTAGAAACGTTAGACATCATTAATGTCTTGTTTGTTTTCGTTAACATCTGCTCAAATGCTTCAGAGGCATCTGCTGTGTTTAACTCCATGCTAGAAATAGAATTAGTGATTTCAATAGCGGCTTGTGAAGATTGCTCCGCTAGCTTGCGCACTTCATTAGCTACAACTGCAAATCCTTTGCCAGTTTCACCTGCTCTTGCTGCTTCAATTGCCGCATTTAACGACAACAGCTTTGTCTGTTCTGCAATTGCTTGTATCATATTAACAAGATTAGCTATGGAATGTGAATTTGCTTTTACGCTATTTATTTTTTCCGTAAGGTGAGCAAAATCGCTTTCGAAAGTGCTAATGGTTTGAATTAGCTTCTCCATTTGCACTTCACCCGTTTGCGCAGACTGATTCATCGTATCGGAGCTAATAAAAATACCCTTCATCGTCAAAATCGTTCGTTCCAAATCATCCTTCATCACCTTAAAGGTCTTGACACTTTGCTCTGAGCTCGATGCGGTCTGTTCAGCACCTTGCTTTACCACATGAATCGCTTCCTTTAATTGTTCTCCAGAATGTAACGTCAATTCTGAAGAAACTTGTAGCTCTCCACCAGCTTTCTTAAGGTCTACCGTTGTATCTTGTATTTCATGAAGCATGGTACGCATATGAGTAATCATTGTTTCATAACTTTTATGGAGGGATATAAACTCTGGTAATGTTGTTTGTATAGCTGGAGCCTGCTGCAGATTGCCTTTTCTTACAGCTTCCATTGTCTTTCTCAATACCATTAAAGGCTTTATTACACTACGAACAAATAAAATGATGAAAAGGATAGTAATGATACTGCTTACAACAATAATAAAAAAGGTAAAATAAGCCATTTCATGAACTGGCCCCATGTATGAAGCAGTAGGAACAAGCAAAACATATATCCCTTGGATTTCTTCCATCTCTTGAAAGGTTATAGTATATTCCTCGTCATTTATTGTTCGATGAAACAAACCCTTATTTTTTTCTACGATATCATTTACTAATTGTTCGGAGATAACAGGCAATTCTCCCTTACTAACTTTAAAGGGGACTGCTTGTCCGCCTTCTATGTAAAAATAATGAGAGGTCATTCCATCATCGGCTAATTTCAATTTCTGTGACCGCACATTCGCTTCTAACTGTTGCTTAAAATAGGCATCATCACTGACATATAAAAACTTCAAATTATCCGCGATATAACCCATTAATTCCGTCTCTCGTATTAGACGATTTTCAATCGAAGTCATCGTCGTTTCTTTTGCTTTTAAGTATGAAATAACTCCTACTGCTATCATAGAAAATAATAGTAACGTAATAAACAGCATGAGTAATCGACTTCGTAAGCTTAATTTTTCCAATATCCGTTTGCTAACATGCGTAGTATTATGGAACCATTTTTGAATAACCTGCTTCAAGCAAACTCCCCCTGCATCATTGCTTCATTATCAACAAGTATATCAAGTAAGTATTAATTTTTTGTAAAGCAATCGTTAAAAATGGTTAATTTGAACCATGAAAAATAACACACGACGATTCCTAATTTAAAAAAGAGGTGGGGACAAAAGGATTTTGATCGAAGAAAAAACGAACATCGAAAAAATATATTCGTGTAACGAGGCTACTCCAGAAATAGCGTAGTTTATTGTTCGTCTTTAGAATGAACCATTTTCGTTATGTCCCACCCTCACCAACATCCATCTATCTCTTTTTCTTATCCACATACTCGTTTGGTTCGTTACCGCCGTGGGAATTACTATTCTTAAATGGACTTTTACGACCGTTGCGATGTTCTCCATGATTACTATTTTCCTTAAATTGATTGTTCTTATCAGCCATTATAAAATAACTCCTTTCTACGTAAGCTTTAGTAAAGGCGTTTAAAAGAGATATACATGAATGGTATTGCTTTAGGATCTTATTACAACAGGTAATAATCCTTATGCTGCCGAGATACTCTTCTAAACAAGCCATTTATAGTCTTTGTAAGAGTAACTAAATTATTCCTTTTTTCGGCGATCTTCCGAAAAGGATGAGTCGTCATTTTTCTCAAAACGTCCATTTATCGTTATAATAATAGTAGTAGAATGTTCTTTGGAAGGACTGTTCAACATGTTATCTTTAGAAATGCTCATCTTTCTCTTTTCTGCGATGCTCATTGTCGGAGTATTAGCAACCAAATTCTCCACTCGATTGGGCTTACCAGCCCTCGTGTTGTTCCTCTTAATTGGTATGGGCCTTAACAAATTTGTTTTCTTTGAAAATGTAGAGCTTACCCAACTAATCGGAATTATGGCTTTAATCATTATTTTATTTGAGGGTGGGACACAAACAAAGTGGGAACAGGTTCGGCCTGTCCTTGGAGCAGCAGGCTCGTTAGCTACATTAGGAGTCTTATTAACCACCATATTAACAGGCTTTGCTGCTATGTATATTCTTGATCTATCTTTACTTGAAGGAATGTTATTCGGGGCCATTGTTGGTTCTACAGATGCAGCTGCTGTTTTTTCCGTTCTTGGTAATAAAAATATCAATACGAAATTGACATCTACACTTGAAGCAGAATCCGGTTCCAACGATCCCATGGCGGTATTCCTTACTGTTTCCTTTATTGAGCTCATTCAAATACCCGAAACATCCATTTGGAGTACGATTGGTAGCTTCTTTATACAAATGGGACTTGGCTTATTAATCGGACTATTACTCGGTAAGCTAACCGTGATGCTTATCAATAATATTAAGCTTGATACTGCCGGCCTATATCCAACATTAGCTATTGGTATGGCTACAGCTACATACTTTCTAGCGGACTTTTTAGGCGGAAGTGGCTTATTAGCTGTTTATGTAATGGCTGTATTTGTTGGTAATAGTGATTTAATGTATCGTTTCTCTATCTTACGATTCAACGAAGGATTTGCATGGATGATGCAAATTGTCATGTTTATCCTCCTCGGACTACTTGTTTTTCCAAGTCAACTTACGGAAGTCTTTTGGCAAGGTATTATTCTCTCCATCATTTTAATGTTTATCGCGAGACCGATTGCCGTATTTATTTCCATGGTATTCATGAAATATAATGTTAAAGAAAAATTGTTTATTTCATGGGCTGGGCTAAAAGGAGCTGTTCCTATCGTTTTAGCCACTTATCCGATCATTGCTGAAGTAGATAACAGTGACTTAATTTTTAATGCGGTATTTTTCGTTGTATTAATTTCAGCTTTGGTTCAAGGAAGCACATTATCATGGCTAGCTACAAAATTAAAATTAACCGGCTATAAAAATGATCCTACTAAACCTTCAATGGAACTCATTAATCTAGGAAATACAGAAGCGGAGATCATGGAAGTCAGGATATTCTCTCAATCTCCGGCAGTTAATACATCATTAATAGATATAGAACTTCCTGACGAGACATTAATTATCGGTATTATCCGTGATAAACAGGTTATTACTCCTACTGGTAATTCCGTTATTTTAGAGAATGACATCTTATACGTATTGAGTAATAAGAAAAATAGAGAAAAATCAAAGAAGGTATTATTGGGTCAAAAAGAAAAGAAAAAGCCTGTCAAAACGGAAGCATAAAGTAAAACTTCAATCAGCAGGGATATTACTGCCAGTTAAATGTGGAATAAAAATGAGCTATGCCAAAGTAAACGAAAGAAGCAAAAAGCTGAACGATATTCGAAATGGTTTAATGAATATTCAGATTCGTTCAGCTTTTTTGTTCTATATCATTTCCATGTTTTTAATAAACGCCTTTTAGTGGTACATAGATACTTTCTTTTAAACTTTCTTGCCTCGTATTTTAGTCGTTAGAAGTGAGCATTAAGTGTTACCCCTGCCCCTTTCGCATTTTCTATTCCTCTAAGATATACTTCCTTAAGGCATAGCCGACTCCATTGTTTTCATGATGCTTCGTAATGTAGGTGGCATGTTGTTTCACTTCATCCTCAGCATTTTCCATCGCGATACACATTCCAGCAATAGAAAACATAGGTACGTCATTATAATTATCTCCTATTGCCACTGTATGCTTTAAGGGAATATTAAAATAATCTGCCATCTGCTTTAAGCCATAGCCCTTATTCGCATTAGGATGAGCTATTTCTATCTTTTGTTTACCTGAGGATGTTATGGATATATCATTTCTATTTTTCAGAATACTTTGGAGTATATTCCTTTTTGGCTTTTCGAAAGAAAGAACAAATAATTTATATACCTCTAAATCCGTATAATCGATTTCATTATAATTAGAAACATGTAGTAAGCCGTGCTGCCTGTTTTGCATATCAATGATATGATCTACCCAATCGATTGCTACGTCTAAATCCTGTATTCCTCTTTTTTCTCGTTCAAGGATCCCACTAATTTGGCTTTCTACTAAAATCCCACCTTTCGTGTATATTTCAAAATAGACTAATTGCTGTTTAAGTATCTCGATGAGGTCACCTATAACATCACTTGTTAGGAATAAGTGATACAGAAGTTTATCATTATCATATGCTTTTGCACCATTACCTGCAATAATTGGACAATCTATAGCAGCACGCCTAAGAATCTCTTTTGTATCATGAACCGAACGTCCAGACGAAATCACGACAATGTCATCTTTCCTTTGGACCTCATGAATGGCCTGCACATTCTCATCAGAAATCGTTCCATTTTCGGAGAGAAGCGTCCCATCCAAATCTATAGCAATCAACTGCATCCTATTTTCCCCCTTTCATCATTGAAGCTAAATGATAGGGGACTGCCTTAATAGACATCCCCTATCTTGTCAATTTATGCTTCAATAATAGAAGGAACTACTTTTCCTTCACTTCCTACCATCCGTATTTTGGAAGCAACCATAGCTTTTGCAGCTTCTTTTGCTTTTTGTAAGTAGGCTCGTGGATCCAAACTTTCTGGTTCCTCTATAAAATGCTGTCTTATTGCTTCGGAATATGCATTTTTTAATTCTGTAGATACATTTACTTTAGCCATTCCTAGTGAAACACACTTCCGAACATCTTCCTCTGGTACAGCAGATCCCCCATGCAATACTAATGGAGTATCTACCAATTCACCAATCTGTTCAATCCTTGAAAAATCAATATTTGGTTCACCTTTATAAATACCATGCGCAGTTCCAATCGCCGGAGCTAGTGTAGGTACACCTGTCATTTGAACAAATTCCTTACATTCTGTTGGAACTGCTTTTTGTGCATCTTCTTCTGATACAACAATATTATCCTCTACTCCACCTACTTTCCCTAGCTCTGCCTCTACATTTACACCAAGTGAATCTGCTAAATCCATTACCTCCTGTGTTCTGCGGACATTTTCCGCAAATGGATGCATAGAGGCATCAATCATTACTGAGGAATAACCAGCTCGAATTGCCTGCTTAATCACTTCATAATCAGTACAATGATCTAAGTGTAAGCCAGTAGGAACATGATAATATTCGGAGGCTGCCTTAACAACTTTCACAATGTTTTCTGCACCGAGTGATTTTACCGTACCAACAGTTGTTTGCAATATAACTGGTGATCTCATTTCTGCAGCCGCTTCTAGTACCCAGTAAATACTATCAAATGAATGGACATTGAACGCTACAATTCCGTATTTTCCCTTTTTAGCTTGGTTTAACAATGGTGTAGTTGATATAATTCCCATTTTATATCTCTCCTCCTGAAATAGCAGTTGCTACAATATTTGCTAGCTGCTCGTTTGTTGTTGCATCAAGCATCGATTGTCTAACTTCTTCATCCATCAACGCGCGTGATAAGGCAGATAATGCCTGTAGATGGGTTGAACCAGCTTCTGATTTAGGTATTAACAGGGATAAAAAGAAGAATGCTGGTTGACCGTCAAAAGATTCCCATTCAATACCAGTTTCTGTGCGAACAATAATAATCGCTGGTTTCACTACCGCTTCCGTCTGCGTGTGGGGGATTGCAAAACCATCCTGGAACCCAGTTGTACTTTGTAATTCTCTTTGTTTTAAACCTTCGATAATCGCTTCTGCTGAACTGGCGATCCCATGTTTTTTTGCAATGTCAGCAATCGCTTGAAATACACCTTGCTGCGAAGAAGCTGTCGCCTGAAGCAGAATAAAATCTTTATTAATTAAATGTTTCATACTGATCACTCCTCATTGGCTTATTGTGTGCTGCTTTTTTTCGATATAGACCATATAGGAAAGCACCAATTAGTGAACCTACTAAAATAGATAAAACCCATTGGAAAGCTCCTGTAACAACTGGAAGGACTAAAAACCCACCATGCGGCGCTGGCACTTGAACGCCGAACATGTAAGTCATGATCGCTGCTATGGAGGAGCCGAACATAATAATCGGCAGAACAATTAAAGGGCTCTTAGCTGCAAAGGGGATAGCCCCCTCTGTAATGTGCGTCGATCCTAATATAAAGTTGACAGCTCCAGCGTTTCGTTCCTCTTTTGTAAAATATTTGGGAAAAATAACTGTAGCAAAAGCAATAATTAGCGGTGGTGCAATACATGCTGCTGATACCCCTGCCATAAAATACAGATTTCCTTCGGATAATAATAGTGTCCCAGTAACATATGCCGCCTTATTAAACGGTCCGCCCATATCGAATCCACACATTGCACCGACAATTAATCCTAATAGTAATGGATTTGTTGATTGTACGGATGCTAGGAAGTCCATTAATCCTTCGTTTAAACTTGTTAATGGTTGGATAATTGGCGTCATAACGATACCAATTAGAAAGATTCCCAAAACTGGATACAAGAAAATGGACTTCAATCCATTCAATGAGTGCGGCATCTTTTTTAACAGTTTTTGCAGGAGAATAATGATATAACCTGCAATAAAACCTGCTAATATTCCGCCTAAAAATCCTGCTCCACCTTCATCTGCCAATAGCCCACCAATGAAGCCAACAACCATCCCCGGCCTTTTAGAAATGGATTCGGCAATAAAAGCTGCCAATATCGGCACCATTAAACTAAAACCTAATCCACCAACTTGATTTAGCAATGCTGCAAATTCATTGTACTGCTCATGGTCCGGGTCAGCCGAATAGATACCGAACAGGAAGGAAACTGCAATGAGCACTCCACCCCCTACAACAAATGGGAGCATGTGTGATACGCCATTCATTAAGTGCTTATATATTGAATGAACCCATCGTCTATTTTGCTTGGTAGCCTGATCCCTCTCATCGACTTCCATTTTATCTGCCTCATTACCTGACTCTTGATAATCTGAGTCATAATAAGTAGAAGCTTCTTGATTAACTATTTGATTAATAAGTTCTTCTGGAGAACGAATGCCTTTCGAAACTGGTACATCGACTAAGGGCTTTCCATGAAATCGATACGCCTGTACATCCTTATCTGCAGCAATAATAACACCATCTGCTTCCTTTATTTCCTCAGGAGATAAGGCATTTTCAACACCAACCTGACCATGTGTTTCCACTTTAATCTCCACACCCATTTTTTCTGCAGCTTTTTTAAGCGCTTCTGCAGCCATAAATGTATGTGCAATACCTGTTGGACAACCTGTAGCTGCAACAATTTTCTTTTTAACCATACTTAATCCCCCCTATTATTAGTGATGGAAACTTGCTTCATAAGTTCTGCTATATTTGATAAGTCACTAAGACCTTTAGAAAAAGCTGTAGATGCTCCAGTAGCAACTGCATATTTTAACGTTACATCTAATGGAGCGTTTTCCATTGTTTTTGCAATAAACGCGGCGAGCAAAGAGTCTCCAGAGCATGCCGTATTTACTACTTCTCCAACTGGTGAACTAACGTTTACTAAATGATTGTCATTTAAGAAAATTGCTCCATTTCCTCCTCTAGATATAATGACGTTTTTAGCTCCCTTATATAAGAGCTCCTTACCATAAACGATTATTTCTTGCTCTGATAACGGCATATCTTTTCCAACTAAATGAGCAAGCTCTTCTTCATTTGGCTTCAATAAATAAGGACGATACGGAAGAGTTTCTAATACAATAGATGAGCTTGAATCAATTACAAGGTTAACGTCATTTTCAGCACAGATTTTGGCTATATCTACAAGAATACTCTCCTCTACTCCCCTAGGTAAGCTTCCTGAAACGATTAATATACTTCCCTTTGGAATAGCCTTTATTTTTTGTAGTAAGTTATCAACATCTTTTTGCCCAACTTCTGGACCTTGATTGACAATTTTATATTCCTCATCGGCATTTACAAACACATTAATTCGTGTTATTCCATCCACATTGATGAAATCACTGTTAATCCCTTGCTTAGTTAATTCTTCTTCAATAAATTTACCTGTAAATCCACCGATAAATCCTAATGCTGTATTTTCTATTCCCATTTTTTGAAGCATAATAGAAACATTGACGCCTTTTCCATTTGCTTGATAATCTTCATCAAACGTACGATTTACTCTATTTGGTTTCAAGTTGTCTATGGCTACGTATAAATCAATAGCTGTGTTCATTGTACAGGTATAAATCACAGCTTCACCCTCTTTCTTTGTTGTTAAGTAAAGTATCTCATATTCATTTATGTAAATGTTTTCAGCTTATGTAAACCTTTGCAGTGAAAGGATGCGAAGGTATGACAAACCTAGTAAATTTTAGTAGCGTTAATGAAGCTGCTTGCCACTATGGCGTTGTGAAAATATTAAGTGAAACTACTTAGCAGCAGGGGTCTTACTGGCAGTTATATGCGGGGAAAAAAGCTAAAAAAGGAATGAAGAAGCAATAAAAGACGAACGATAATTATTTGATAATAATTATCATTCGCCTTTTAGCGATTTAGGAAAATATAAAATTTGAGCCTGTGTATAAATATGGGCGTTTTGTCTATCCCACACTAATTGTTAGTACCACAAGGGTATGCCCTAAAAGTCCTTGAACCAATCGGACATTTAATGCAGTCATTCCCACACTTACCAATTTTGGTTTGTCTTTATTGCTTGAAGTCGGGGTCTTACTACCAGTTATATGTGGGATTACATGATTATTCGTATTTTGAGTAAAGAAATTGTTTTTTTATCCTAGCCTCAGACGATATTCAGAAAAAAGGATGTTTCCCAATAATTAACGGAATGCTCCTTAGAAGAATAATCAATATCGGATTATCACAGAACTGCATTTATTTTTTTGTACGGATTACGTAAGAATCAAGAAGTATTCTAGCTATTACATTAAGTGAAAGTCTTGAACGAACTTCATATTCTGGAAAAAGGGAATGATCTGTTTTATACCCTAATAGAGTCATATCAGATAATCTACTAAGTGACGAGTCAACCTTGGTAGTTAGTGTAATCGTTGTTACTTGTCTCATATTTAAGTTTTGGCATGCCTCCACAAGCTCAGGTGTTTCACCATTTAACGATACAAAAATAGCTATATCATTTTTTCCTACTTTACGAGACTTCACACGAATGATATTAGGGTCTTCATGTGTTTCACATATTTTATCTAAAGCCTGTAATTTTACCATCATTTCTTTTGCAATCATTTCTGAAAAGCCACGGCTAAAAATATAGACTCGTTCTGCATTAAATATTTTTTGGACGGCATCTTCAATTTGACCAATGCTTTGTAGCTGGATGGTTTTCGTAACCTCTTCCTCATTTTTCTTAATTACCTGTTTAATATCGTCGTCAATATTTCCAAGCCAATCATGGGTGTCCTCCATTTTCTTGTCCTGTTTTAAACGATATTTAAAAGATGTATAGCCGTTATAGCCTATTTTCTTCATCAGTCTGACAATCGTAGCTGTAGACACATTTGCTCTTTCACTTAACGTAACAATTGACATGGTAGCTATCTCGTCAAGATGTTGGTGTATAAATTCCAATAAATAGCGCTCCGCTTGACTGAGCATAGAATAGGTTTGATGCGGAATATCAAATAAAGGTTTATCCATCATGAAAACCTCCTTCCTTAGTTATAGGAGTAAGGAAATCCTGTTATGTAACGGTATACCAGCTTTGGGTGTATTTCTATTGTTGTCTATGCTTATAGAAATATTACTATTATATCGTTCCGTTCGAATTAGTATCCTATAGAAAATGTACCCTATTCGTATAATGAAAGAATACCACATCGAGCCTACCAACTGCTACTTTAACAGCTAACAAGGCGATACAGAAAAAACCACTTTAGTTATGTTCCAACCTCATCACCATTCTCTTACTCTAGTCTTATCAGCAACTTATCGATTTCCATAATTTGTATTAGAAGAATAAAGTCCAGCTTCCAATCTTGAACTTTAACCTTGCTGACGCAGGAAATTATTCATTAGCACGGGCAAGGAAACTAATATAGGCGGATCATTTAAACGTGGTGCACGAAGTGTTACATACAGGTGTGGTACAGATGAACGAGGTTGCACTACAATTGGATGATGGATTTTAGCTCTTAGTGTAGTGTGTGGGAGCAAAATATCTGTTGCCTGCGAATCCCAAGTTACCGCAGTTGCCATTAAATAGTAACGACCTGGCTTCACATTAGAAAATGAAAATTCACCTAATGTCGACAGTAGTGTACCATATTTCGGCATTCCCTCTGGAATTGGCTTCGGAAACAATCCTATTAAAATAACTCCACTGAACGGAACTTCTGCATCAATTGTTCCTGTAACATAGTTATGTGCTTTTTTAACAATGCTTGTTTGTTTCCATGTCGCCAGTTGATTCAAGGATGTCAAATGCTTGTTCACTACCTGTGGTGAATGACGAAACGCAGATGGTGACATACCTACCCGGTTTGAAAACCTTGTTGTAAAGGTACCAAGACTTTGCTGGCCGATCTCCATACCGATGTCACGGATACTTAAGTTTGTCTTTAACAATAAATCCTTTGCCTTCTGTAAACGAATAGAAGCAACGTAATAATGAGGGGGCAAACCAACATATGCTTTGAAGATACGGGAAAAATGATAAGGACTGTAAGCTGCATAGCGTGCTAATCGAGCAAGCGATAGGTCTTCATCAATATGCCTTTTTATATAAAATAGCACTTCATCCATTTCTGAAGAATAACTTGGCACGTTACGTTCCTCCTGACCTAAATACCTATTAATAGTATTCGATTTAAATCAAAGAATTCCTTTAAGCATTTCCATTATTTCATCGACAATTGAATTATTTTCTTATAAAATCAGAATAGAAAAAATTATTACAAGTAAAACTTCAATCAGTGGGAGTTTTGTTATCCCCACTGATTGTTAGTATCACAAAGGTATGACTTAAATGCCTGATGGGGGCTTACTACTGTAGCTATGTGTGGGATAGAAATGTACGTTTTGAAGATTAAGCTATTATGTAAAAGGAGTGTGGTGAAGTGAATAGTCCCATTAAAAATCAGGTTAATACAATATTTGTCAGCGTTAGTGAATTGCACAGATCGGTAAAATGGTATTGTGATTTATTAGGGCAGAAGTATCAAGCAGAACATCTAAACCAACCTGTTTATAAGCTTGATATCAATCATCATACGGGGTTGATATTAGATGCCGGGCCTAGAGGAAAAGTTCAAAAAGTTACTCCGTCTCCACACCCATTATACAACTTTCATACAGATGATATTCAAGCGGCATTTCGATTTGTAGAAAAACCGAACTATCAAATCACATCACCCATAACAGCGTTTACAGCCGTAAAAGATCCTGATGAAAATATTATTATGGTATGCAATGGCTGATCCAATAACGAATTCCGGAGGACTGCATATGTTCAGAATTCTTTTAGAGGGCTGGTTACCATTTATTCTAACAGGATTAATTACTGCTTCCATTATCATTCTTTTAGCAAGATACATGAATCGTGTAGGACTTTATATAATTACAACACTATTGAACTTCGCCAGTTTTGCATTATTCATCATTAGTATATTTGCGATTGGTCCCTGGACAGGAATGGGAATAGGGCTTTTTTCCATTTCTTTTCTAATTGGTGTTAACATGGGAATTGTCATTAGCTTCTTTATAAAGTGAAACTTCAATCTATTGGGGTTTTGTTTTCCCCCACTTAACCAATATTAGTTTCAATTGCTTGAAGTGGGGGGTATGACCAGTTATATGCGGATAAGAAAGAAATAGCGTGAGGTTGTATGTTATGTCACATGCAACCTTTACTTAACGATGTAATTCTGCTTTCATATCCCATGACGTTCCATTAAGCCCTACTTTTATAAAACCAAAGCGCTTGTACAGCTGTACAGCAGTATTATTGGGATCAACGCTTAATGATACTGCAGGATACCCAGCTATTGTGAGCCTTCTCAGCAATTCATTAAGAAGTAGCGTGCCAATTCCTTTCCCTCTATAATCAGGTAAAACTGCCATACTAAGCACAGGAGTATCATCAGCAATATAACCATAGGTTTGATTTTTCTCATTAAATAAGCGCGTCCATATTGCGCCTACATGGTTTCCTGTCTCATCCAGGGCAATCAGAGCAATATCTCCATCTCTTCCCCAATTGCGAACATATTTCTCTAAGGCTGGATCTTTTATTATTGCTCTTGATGGTCGATCCACACCTTCAGGAACATATATTGCTTGATAAAGCATCTCCCATAAGAAATCGATATCAGCAGCTGATCCAGAATGAATCGTATACTTTTCCATAAACACATCTCTCTTTCCTTAGTTAAAAGCCTTTAACTATATTGATAAAAGACACTGTTGAATTAATTCGATACTACTTAAGAGAATCCCTACCTGAGGCAAGTAAAATGGTAAATCAATTGAATCACATGCTTGTAGGAGTAAAGCTAGGGACTAAATGAAACAGTAAGAAAAACCGGGCAAAAACCAGCCCGGTCCTTTCCTGTTTGCCA
>NZ_JAJERH010000040.1 GCF_016919725.2 Virgibacillus sp. AGTR | reverse complement strand
TAGTGATAAGGACTGAGCGAATATTGCTCCGTTTTTCTTATTAAGCAGTTGATGCTTTTGCTTTTTCCATCCAATCTTTTCCTTCTAATTGTCTTGTAACAAGCATACTTGAAACTGTGTCACCTGTAACATTAACCATTGTGGCTGGTGGATCGACAACGACACCGATGGCCGATATAATTGGTAAAGCCTCCATAGGTAGTCCGTATAAGGTAATAATCATCATCTCACCCATAAAACCACCACCAGGAATACCACTCATAACAATTCCTGATAACAAACAGATACCGATTGCTGTTAAGAATGTATCTATACCTGTAAAATCCTTATTAAAAACACCAAAGACAAAGGAAATTTTTAACATCGCAGAAAGGCATGAACCATCCATATGTATAGTTGCTCCTAGGGGAAGTATAGTCTCCCTAATATCTTTTGGTACGCCAATTCGTTTAGCTGCCTGTAAATTCACAGGAAGCGATGCAATACTACTACCAGTACCTAAAGAGGTAGCTGCAGGGGATAAAATGTTCTTCCAAAATCGAACGGTTCCTTTTTTGCCACCAGCTATAAAGGCGTATAGTGTAAAGCCAATTACAAAATAAAGGAAGGAAACCGGATAATATATAATGACAGCTTTTGCATAGTCACCAATCAGGTCTGCTCCAAATTCACCAACTAAAGCAGCGAAATAAGCGCCTAAACCAATAGGAGCATAATACATGACTAATTGTATAATTTTCATAAATACTTCAGAGCCACTTGTTAAGAATTTCGAGAATGGGCGACCTTTTTCTCCTGTAATACCGGTTGCTACGCCGATTAAAACAGAAAATATAATGAGTGCAAGCATGTTTTCACGAGAAAATAAATCTACAAAATCAGGTACGGTAAATGTATTGACGATCTGTTCAGAAAAACTCATTTCTTCTACATTATCTGGCTCCATAAGTGGAATATCAACACCTGAACCAGGCTGGAAAATTACTGAGGCTGTAAGCATAAATATTGATGCGATGATACCAGTAACAATAAATATTGTAAGCATAGAACCCATGATTTTCCCGAGCCGTTTCATACTATCCATGCTGGCAATCGCAGATGATATGGTAAAGAAAACGAGTGGAACAACAATCATAAATAATAAATTAATGAATAAGTCACCCAATGGTTTAATTACCGTTGCCTCTTTACCAAATGCAAGACCAATAATAGAACCTATAATGATCGATGATAGTAAAATAATGGGAAAACGATAGGCCTTCAATTTGTTCCTCATGTTACTCAGTCCCTTTCGTATATAATAAAGATAACTACTTTATCCCGTGTATAACTGGCAGTAGGTCCCTAAAGTGAAACCCAATATGATAAGTGAGGGATCGTCGACTGCCAGTAAATGTCCGATTAGTTCAAAGGCCTTTAGGTCATACCCTTGTGGTACTAACTATCAGTGTGGGATAAAGAAAAACCCCACGGATTGAAGTTTCACTTTTTATTTTACACGAAAAGCAACCGCAACAAAAGGAAATCGGTGGCTGGACAATAAAGATACACCCCGCCTTACACATAAGTACGTAAAGGGGGTGTATAATTAGATGAGATATGGATTAAGTAAATCGATAGCTTGCTGAAGTTTTTTGCTGTTTTTTTCGTAAAGTTGTTTCGCATGTTGATTCTCAGTTGCTAATGCAAAAAGCTCGAGGTCAGCTTGACATTTTTTCATGGTTGCCATAAGTAAAGGTTTTTCTGACGGCTCCGTCACAGCAAGCAAATCGTCATATAAATCAAGGTATAGCTGTCCGTCATTATCCGCTTGCGCCAGAAATACATTTTCTATACTAACATTTTGTTTATCAAGTTCAGTCTCCAACCAGTTGACACTTAAGGATAAGTTGGCAAGAGGTTCTAACAACATTTCACCATCCATAATAACCGTTTGAGGTTCTTTTTCAGGCGCCAGCTTTAATCCTAAATCTTTTGCTGTTAGAGGTTGGTTTTCTTTTTTAGGAAGAACACTTAAAGAACCGGACGGTTCAAGTACAGCAAATTCAACATCAGATGCAAGAAAAACATTATTATCCCTTAATTTCTCTAAAAGATCATCTGTCGAATATCCTTCCTTTTTAAGATTATCTTCCATAATTTTTCCATCCTGAATCAAAACAGTGCTGCTTCCCTCTGTGAAGTTCCGAAATCGTTTACTTTTTAAAGAAATATACTCTACAGTTAATGGTACGATAAACCAAATAAACATGGACAGTATAGCATAAATTAAGTTTGCGTTTGGATCAATCGTGTGGATGGCAACTATTCCTCCAAGTACGATACCGGAAATATATTCAAACACATTTAATTGTGAGATTTGTTTCTTCCCAAGCCATTTCGTCATAAAAAACAAAATGATCAGTAGAGAAAATGACCGTATGATCACAATAACCCATTCTGGCATCGGTTATCTATCCTTTCTTATTACAGATTACTTGTATTGTGGCTCTTCTTTCGTAAGTTGAATAACGTGCTGTTGCAAATCTCTTTTTATTTCAGTTATTAACTGCTCTACTTGAAGGTATCTTTGCTGTGCCTCTTGTTCCGTTGTTTTTTCTGATAATAGATGCAATGTAGCCTCTATACTTTTTATAGAAGAAAAACAGCCTTTCACCTGAGAACCTACTGTCATTCAATACCCTCCTAACCTTTTGGTTTGAAAATTATGGCACCGATAACACCAAAAATAATTGCAGCTGAAATACCAGCGCTTGTTACTTCAAACATCCCAGTTACAACTCCAACTAGACCGTGGATTTCTGCTTCTGCCATTGCTCCATGTACCAGTGAATTCCCAAAGCTTGTAATTGGTACAGTAGCCCCTGCACCAGCAAAGTCGATTAATGGTTCATAGAGTCCAAAACCGTCTAAAATTGCCCCGGATACAACCAATATAGTCAATGTTTGCCCTGGATTTAGTTTTAGAACATCGAGTAAGAGTTGACCAACTACACAAATTAGACCTCCGATTACAAATGCCCAAAAAAAGATCATGAAACATCACTTCCTGCTTCTATTGATACTGCATGCGCAATACAAGGTATTGGATCATTTTGTTGGATACTTAGTGGTGAATGAAGCGCACCAGTTGCTACAACTAATATGCGTTTAATTTCACCCTTCTTCATTAAATTAAGAAAATGACCATACGTTACAATGGCTGAGCAAGCAGGGCCACTAGCTCCAGCTAGAACGGGTTGACCTTCCCGATAAATGGTTAATCCACAGTCAACATATTGGTCTTCATGGATGGTTACGCCTCTTTTCTGCAATAAGTCCAAGGAGACTTCTCTACCGATATGTCCTAAGTCACCAGTAATAATATAATCATAGTAGGAGGGGTCGATGTTCCGTTCTTTAAGATGTGTTTCAATTGTATTTACTGCTGCTGGTGCCATGGCTCCACCCATATTAAACGGGTCTGTCATTTCCATATCAACAATTTTTCCTATAGTTGCGGAAGTAACAACTGGACCTTGACCATGTTGCGCGAGTAATGCACATCCCGCTCCTGTAACTGTCCATTGAGCAGTTGGCGGTTTTTGTCCTCCATATTCGGTAGGGTATCGGTATTGTTTTTCTGCAGCTGCATTATGACTTGAAGTTCCGCTTAAGATATAGTTTGCTCCTTTGGCATTTATGATCATAGCTGATAATGCAAGGCTCTCCATAGAGGTAGCACAGGCGTTAAAAATTCCCAAGTAAGGAATGCCGATCGTTTTTGCAGCAAAGCTACTAGGTGTAATTTGGTTTATCAAATCACCACTAATAAAAAATTCAACTTGTTCTTTTTCGATTTTGCTCTTTTTGATAGCCATTTGACAAGCTTCTTCCATTAATGCTTGTTGTGCTTTCTCAAAGGAATCTTGCTTTAGCCACATATCTTCATGTAGTAAATCAAAGTCATTCGCTATATTACCATTTGCTTCGAACGGTCCGCCGACCGTTCCAGTAGCAATAATGACAGGAGTATTAGCAAACACCCATGTTTGGTGTCCAGTCAGCATTATAATCCACCCCACTGAATGAGAATGGTTTTGATGAGGGCAATTACAAATGCAGAAAAGACACCATAGACAATAACCGGTCCAGCTAATTTCAGCATGTTCGTACCTACTCCTAGGATAAATCCTTCAGTTCGGTGCTCAATTGCTGCTGAAATAACAGCGTTACCAAACCCTGTAACGGGTACGGCAGAACCAGCCCC
This sequence comes from Virgibacillus sp. AGTR, assembly GCF_016919725.2. Classification (GTDB taxonomy): domain Bacteria; phylum Bacillota; class Bacilli; order Bacillales; family Amphibacillaceae; genus Virgibacillus; species Virgibacillus salarius. The sequence continues at coordinate 33,922 of NZ_JAJERH010000040.1, read as the reverse complement.
AGCAAATTGACCAATTCGATCATAAAATCCAAATCCAGTAAACAACATCGTAATAAAGATCAGAGTTGCTACAGTGGGATTTCCTGCAGTTTGTTCCGTGAAATGAAAGTAATAGATATAAAAAGTGGAAATGATTTGACCTATAAAGCAAATGATTCCACCTACTAAAAAGGCTTTTACACAATTTTTTAATATGGGTCTTTTCACTTCCCTCTCTTGTTGGAAAGCTTGATATTCCTGAGCATCAGGCGGTGTATTTTTTTTCGTTTTATCTGCCATTCATTATCCCTCATTTCCTCATGTCTGCTCTTTGGAGAATTCAATAAGCTTTTTCAATTTCTTTTCCAGCTTTTTCTTACTATAGGATTTGGATTGAATAGATTTCTCTAATATTTCTAATTCCATAACAATTTTCTTATCTGTCGAAAGCTCGACTTTTAAGTCTTTAAATTCCTTTTTCATCTGTTTGGTTAGTTGTTCTCTTATCTTTCCCAGTTGAAATCGTTTACCATGCTGTATTTCTATCGCAATTAGCATATGTTTATCTGTATTAACTGCCTTTACTGTAGTTATTTCCTGGTAGTGACTAAGTATTTCTTTCGCTCTGTTTGCATGATGTTGACTTACAGATGAATTTGTCGATATTTTTGTTAAATCTATGTCTCCATTCGGTTGATTGGTCGGTGGCTCTAAAGCAGAGTCATTACCACAACCAATTAATGTAATTAGTAAGAAACTTATCATTAAATTTCTAGCCCATCTCCATTGCATTTAATCACCCATTTCATTTATCGAGCTAAAAAGGGAGGCTGGTAATTCCAGCCTCGAAATAGTTAATTTCTTCTTAAAACCCTTTATATTGAGGCTCTTCCTGTTCTATTTGCTTCACTCTAGGCTCTACACTTTGTAAGATAGCCATTGTTTGTTGTGCAGCATTTTCATATAGCTGTTTTGCTTGCTTGTTTTCAGTTTGTAGTGCAAATTGTTCAAAACTGGCTTGGGCACTTTTAAGACCTGCTATGGTTTGTTTAACTTGGCTTGATACAGTCATACAGATCCTCCTTTGTGATATCATCATTAGTTAGAATGAGGATTTCTAGAGGTAAATATACGATGGATATTTTTCCTATTATAACCAGTTATGAAAAATTATTAAAAATTGAAACATTATTAAGGGGTAAATCGTCTTATATGTAAGAGGTTTTGTGGGAGGATTTCATGTGAAGAAAATCATTGTTATTTTATTGATGATTGGTATTTTTTTACTCTTACTTATTTATAGCGACTTTAGGAATGCAAATGCAAAATTAGGTGAGAATATAACAGTGAGTAAAGAGATGGATGATTTTATTTTACATATACGAATTGAAAACACACAAGAAGGAATAGAAGTTTTTCGATCATTACAGTATATTGGAAATGAGGAGGTAGTTGTACATCATCAGTCCCCCTTAATATCTGTATCTATGGATCATAAAAATCATGATTTTACTGGTAGTCCTGTAAATAGAACGCTTAAAAGCGGAAATGTATACATACCTCAAGATCCAGATATATTTCCGATACCAAGAAGTGAAAAAATGACAAATATATATTTTGAAGCACGTTTTAAAGTCAATGGAGAGTGGAAAGTGATTGATCATGTTGAAGAACTTCATTTTAACTAGAGACTGGAACAAAATAATTTTATTTACTTAAATAGGTTCTATCATTGCTCCATCAGTATACAACCTTCCTGGGGCTCACCTACAGTTGGCGCCTTTCCCCGTGGGATAAGGAAGACTTCGACAGCGATACATCGCAGAAAAAGCGCTCTTCTTTAAAAATCTACGTATTTTTGACTGCGCTTCATATTAATATTTATTCGAACTATTTTAGTTTCGTTCCACACCCTAGTTATATACATAAAGTGAAACTACAATCAGTGGAGCTTGTTCCCTCCACTGATAGGAACCAATCGGACATGTACTGGCAGTCGATCCCTCACTTATCATATTGGGTTTCACTTTAGGGACCTGCTGCTAGTTATATGCGGGATAAATGAAGCTCATTGTTTGTTTACATTTTTCATTTTCAAGAATGGAGCAACATCCATTCGAATCGGGTTTGAAAATTTTCTCACCATTTGTTCTGTCCATGTATCTTTGCGCTTATTCTGCGTCCGTATCTGATAATAATCGTGAAGCTCTTGATCGAACTGTTGAATAAAAGGAAGCTGTTTTTCTATCTGTAAGTAAGTATTATGATGGTAAACGGCTTCGTATGGTAATCTTGGCTTTAATTCAGGCTCTTGGTCTGGATATCCAACGGCTAATCCGAACAATGGTATTACTCTTGGAGGTAGCCTCAATAAATCGTTTACTTTTTGAACGTCATTGCGTAAGCTTCCAAGAAAGCAGATTCCTAAGCCCAGGCCTTCGGCAGTAATTGCCGCATTTTGTGCAGCAAGCGCTGCATCAATTGTCATGACAATAAATTGTTCAGAGCTTTCCAAGCTTTTCTGCATAGCCAGCCTTTCTTCATTGCTACCAATTTGCTCCACGCGATGTAGATCACCACAAAAGACAAATAGGTGTCCATTATCTTTTACGTAGGGTTGTCCAGAGATTTCTGCTAGTTGTTCTTTTATGCTTTCATCAGTGATGCCAATTATCGTATAAGCCATAACATGACTAGAGGTGGATGCTTGCTGTGCGGCTGTCACAATTGTTTGAATTTGTTCTTCTGAAAGTTTTTGGTTTTTAAACTTACGAATAGACCGATGACTCATGATTGTGTCGATTGCTGATATTGTCATTATCATTCTCCTTTATTACTGTGAATTAATTTCTAAAGTGATGGTACTCATTGATAGATCATCTAAGGTAGTTTGTTTTTTTAGCTCTGGTTCTTGAAAATCAGGTTTTAAAACAGATAAGGTTTGATTATCTTCTCATTTAGCATTTTTTAATGGTCATATAAAAGGAAGAATATCTTCACCACTAGTATTTGCTAATGATACTATTTCCCAGCTTTCAACGTCAATAACTACGATATTTGATACTGGAAGAGGAGGTGTATCCCGTTGAAATACAAACAGGTCTGTGAATGAATAGTCACAGCCTTTGCTAAATCGGATATAAGGTATGCTTTATGGTTCATAGCTGGATTAAAAATTAAATAAGAGCACAAATCGTTGGTACAAGAAAATTCGAGCAGGTAGATTGGTTTTGCTAAATCAGTGAGCGGAATCCATTTTCTCCATAGCTGATTTTGGGTCGCTAGATGTATGTAAATATGATCTTAATATCGGGACCAATTGAAGATTAATGGTTATTTTCTCATTCTTTAAGTAAAGCTCTATAAATTCTTCTACATCTTTATTACTATTTCTTCCAAGAATGCGGCTCCGTTATTTTCTTGGTTTATTCCAGCATCTGCTCTTTCAATAACAGGTTTGTCATCGCTACATGAGGTAAGTAAAAGCATTAATAGGAACAATATACCCTTCTTCATAAGAACACACCTCACCTGTTTTTTACCATTATACAATAAAGTGAAACTTCAATCCGGGGGGGGTTCACCTCAGATTGTTAGTACCACAAGGGTATGAGCTAAAGGCCCTTGAACCAATCGGACATTTACTGGCAGTCGATCCACACTTCCCCAAATTGGTTTCACTTTGTTTCTTGAAATGGGGATCTTACTGCCAGTTATATGTGGGGTAAACAATCAAAAAGTATATATAAGTTCAATCAAGACGATTTTTATTTCTTTGCTTTACATGCTGGATATATTGTTTTGGAATTGTGCGTGCTTCACAGATCGTAGGCTATATCAAAAAATTACTATTTTTGGTACACTAGCTTTATATAAAGGGATAAGGGGAGAAATGTATGGTGAAGCCTAGAAATCCTATTATGGTGGATGAAGCAATTAACAAAGTAATGAGACATAAATGGGAAGCTGAGACGGAACTTGTCTCACTTGAAAATTGTGACCTTCGTCGGCTTGCAGCACCATTTATTGCAACACATAATATACCCTTCTTTCATAAATCTCCTTATGACGGTTTTGCTATTAGAGCAGAGGATACGAAATATTCTACAGATGAAGATCCGGTTGTTTTTGAAGTTATCGACTATATTGGAGCTGGACAATTACCCAGAAATGAATTAGGTGAAGGACAGGCAACAAGGATTATGACTGGTGCAAAAATCCCGCAGGGAGCTAATTGTGTTGTTATGCTTGAAGATTGCTACACCTATCAAAAAGACGGTATTCATTATATGGAATTAGCCAAAAAAATGGAAGAAAATCAAAATATTATTAAAGAAGGCTCTGAATTAGCTAAAGGAACTTTGCTAGTAGATCGAGGAGCAATCATCAATCCAGGTATAAAAGCTTTATTGGCAACGTTTGGGTATCATCAAGTGGAAGTGATAAAAAAACCACTTATTGGTGTTATTGCGACAGGGACGGAACTTCTTGAGCCAGATGAAGACCTGGAAAGTGGAAAAATATATAATTCGAATGCATATATGATATTATCACAAATCAAACGAGCTGGGGGAGATCCTAGCTATTATGGAAAGCTTGATGATGATGTTACTTCCAGTTATTCGCGAATCAAGCGTGTACTTCAAGAAGTAGACATTTTAATCACGACAGGTGGTGTATCCGTTGGTGATTTTGATCTTATGCCAGAGCTTTATAACATGCTAGGTGCAACTACCTTATTTAATAAAGTAGCGATGAGGCCAGGAAGTGTAACAACGGTAGCGGTGAAGGGAAAGAAACTTTTATTTGGACTATCTGGTAATCCATCTGCATGTTACGTAGGTTTTGAATTATTTGTGCGACCAATGATTAGAGGGATAATGCATCAAAAAAATGTTTGTATGAAACGTGTCAAAGCAAAACTAGATGATGATTTTCCAAAAATGAATCCATATACTCGATATGTGAGAGGACAACTAAGCTATCAGGGTAGAGAACTATATGTACAACTTGCTGGGATAGATCATTCAAATGTGGTATCTTCACTAGCGTATACTACATGTCTGATAGAAATACCGGGCGGAAAAGAAAAATACGAAAAAGGCGATGAACTAGAAGTTCTATTATTGGAAGACATGGAGGGTCAAGCGAATTTTCGTTAATATAAAGGGGGGAGGCAATGTCGTGATTAATTATGGAGGATCGATTTGGAAGACCACTTAAAGATGTAAGGATTTCAGTAACGGATCAATGCAATTTACGCTGCACATATTGTATACCAAAAGGAATTTTTGGTGAAAACTAAAAATTTCTATCAACGACTGAATTATTATCATTTGATGAATTTGTATTGATTGATAGTAGAGCGATTTGCACGAATTACGGTGGGGAACCGCTGTTTTTCCTGCGTAATTTGGCTGACAATATTATTGCGAGCACTCGGGAAACAGTTTTACAATTTCGGTTATGCCCGGTGGAGTGAAAAGAATTGTCTCAAATGATCCTAGAACATTATCTAGGAACATCACGGAACGTCCAAGTGATTGAGATCTGATGCAATGAAATAAACGCATTTATGAAAAATTCCACAAACGAGTTGCAACAGCTTGTATATTATTTAAATGAATCAGAATGGATAGGCTGAAAATTAATTCCTTAATATACTATACGAGGAGTGGTATCGTTGAAAACTTTTAAACTAAAATTATTAAATGTGATGGAAGAAAAGGATGGAGAAATCATTCCACATCGGATTCCATTGATAGATGGTTTAATTATTAATCGGGAAGATGATAAAAACCAATGGACAGTAGAGGCTTACGTTGAAAGCTCATACATGCCATATTTTGAACAATTAAGTAAAAATAAAGATGAGATATTAATTCAGGTTAAAATTACAAAAGAAAGTAATGATACAGCGACATTTATCACTTCTATCATAGGTATGAATGAGATCGGCTCAAACATGAATGTGTTATTTTTAGGTAATATTGTAGATAGAAGAAAGGCAAATATTGAATCAATGCTAACTACGTTAATTGAAGAAGGATATCAAGGTAAAGAACTATTAAAGAAATTTAAAGAAATTACGTGATAAAAGTTAATCAAGCATTGGTGAAGTTTTAAAATTTGCGAAAATTCGGGTCGCGAACTTTTTTGAATGAAATAGGCGCATTTATCTACAGCGCCTGCTATAATATGAATAGGATTTTTAGTACATATGGATGTAAACACCAGAGCAAACAAGGAGTAATTACATATGCAATACCAAAAGACGACAGCGATTCGCTGGGCAAATAGGCTGTCACCAGTTCAAATCTTATTATTATTTTATTTTTTTGCCGTGTTACTATCAACGGTCATTATGTCCTTACCAATCGTTTATAAAGATGGAGTAGATATTCCGTTTATTGATATTCTATTTACAGCCGTCAGTGCACTTAGTGTCACTGGTTTGAGTTCCATTACAGTTGCAGATACGTTAAGCACTACGGGAATTATTTTACTCGCAGCAATTCTACAGCTAGGTGCTGTAGGAGTTATGGCGATTGGGACATTCATTTGGCTTTTACTAGGAAAAAAAATTGGTTTGAAAGAACGTCGATTAATTATGACAGACCAAAATCAAACGACATTTGAAGGAATGGTTCGTTTGATTAAGCAAATTGTTTATGTACTGTTAACGATTGAATTTATTGGATTTATTGTATTAGGAACGTATTTTTTACAATATTTTGATACAGCTAAAGAAGCGTATCTTCATGGGTTCTTTGGTACGATAAGCGCCGTATCAAATGGTGGATTTGATATAACGGGTTCGTCACTAATTCCATTTAAAGACGATTATTTTGTACAATTTATTAATATGCTATTAATTATTTTTGGGGCGATTGGTTTTCCTGTATTAATCGAGGTAAAAGAATACATATTTGCTAAGCCAGATATACGAAAACATATTCGTTTTAGCTTATTTACAAAAGTTACTACCACCACATTTCTTATCCTTATTATTATTGGTGCTTTTTTCATGTATCTATTGGATATTACTAATTTTTTCGTCGATAAATCATGGCATGAAGCATTCTTTTATTCGCTTTTTCAGTCAGTAACGACAAGAAGTGGTGGACTAGCAACAATGGATGTCAGCCAACTTACGGAGCAGAACCATTTATTTATGTCTTTATTAATGTTTATTGGTGCCTCACCAAGCAGTGCTGGAGGAGGCATACGTACAACTACATTTATTTTAGTTGTAATTTTTATCATTACATACGCTAGAGGCGGGAAGAGTATTCGTCTATTTAACAGAGAAGTGTATGATGAAGATTTACTAAAAGCTGTTACCGTAACTTTAATGGCACTAATTTTAGTATTTACATCTGTACTGGTTATTTCAATTGCTGAACCATTTTCAATAACACAAATTATGTTTGAAGCAACATCTGCTTTTGGTACAGTAGGTCTTTCACTAGGTATTACAAGTGAATTAACTTCATTTAGTAAGGTTGTTCTAATGATTTTAATGTTTATCGGCAGAGTAGGTATCATTACATTTTTATTTATGTTTAAAAATAATAAAAACAGTGGTAATTATCATTACCCGAAAGAAAAATTAATTATTGGATAAGTTGTCAGTTGGGAGAGAATGATATATGTCTAAGCAGAAGCGTTTTTTGCCAATCCCTCATCGTATTTTAGTTAATTTACAAGAAGCTATCCTAATTACGAACAAGAGTGGAATAATCTTAGCCGGAAATGACGCTGCTTATACGTTACTTAAAATAGAATCGGATATTTAGCATTTTATGATGAGCTAACGGACTTACCTAATAGACATTATTTTCAAAAGTACTGAATGAAGCAATTGAGCGAGCTACCAGCCGAAACGAAGTTTTGGCAATCTACTCCTTTGATTTGGACTACATTAAAGAGCTTAATGATACACTGGGTTATTCTGTAGGTGATAAATTAATTAAAGCAAGTGGAGAAAGATTAAAGGGGTTTATTGAAGCAAACACATTTATAGCTCGCCTAAGTGGCGATATGTTTCTCGTTTTACACTATGGAATAGATACGAAGGCATCCATTAATAAATTTGCAGAACGATTAATCCATTGCTTTCAAGACCCAGTAAAAATAAATGATTGTGAAATCTATACTTCAATAAGCATCGGCATTAGTCTTTTCCCTCAAAATGGGCTTACTGCTGATGACTTAATTAAACACGCTAACTCCGCATTGCTTTCAATAAAAGATACATATCGTAATTGCTATAAATTATTTGAAACCTCTATCTCTGAAAAGTTCAAGTCACTTCTTACTATGGAAAATCAACTGAGAAAAGCGATAATTGGCGGCCAATTTGAGTTGTATTATCAACCGCAAGTCGATTTTACATCTTCACGAATTATCGGAGTGGAAGCATTACTGCGATGGCGACACCCTGAAAAAGGTTATATATCCCCACGTGATTTTATTTCGATTGCAGAAAAAACGGGCATCATTATAGATATAGGTGAGTGGGTTCTCCATGAAGCATGTAGGCAAAACAAAAAATGGCAGGATGAAGGACTTACACCTATTGTTGTAAGTGTGAATCTATCTGCCGTGCAACTTCACCAAAAAGGGTTTGTGGGAAAAATCAAAAAAATCCTAAATGAGACAAACTTAGATGCAAAATATCTAGAATTAGAAATAACGGAATCCATGGCAATGAAAAATGAACAATCGATATTGGATATTTTGCAAGAACTTAGATCAGAGGGGATTTTAGTTGCTATTGATGATTTTGGGACAGGTTATTCCTCATTAAAATCTTTAAGCTTATTTCCAATAACTAAATTAAAGATTGATAAAATGTTTATGAATAAACAAGATGAGAATCGACTGATTGTGAAATCAATTATTCAACTATCGCATTCTTTAAATATGAAAGTTATTGCTGAAGGTGTTGAAACGAAAGAACAGTTTACCTTTCTTCAACAAGAGAAGTGTGATGAAATGCAGGGGTATTTTTTTAGCAGGCCAGTACCTGCCTATCAATTAAAAGAAATGCTTCTTAACGATAATTAAAAGAACAACAGCTTGCGCCAAGAGAAGAAAGATGGCACAAGCTGTTGTTTTGGTTTAGCAATAAAATGCAGCACCTACGATAATCAATAGAATAAAAAGCACTACGATTAATGCAAAGTTGCTACCATATCCTCCACTAGGATAGCCGCAGCCTCCGCCATATCCGTAACCCATTATTTCACCTCCGATCTTACAGTTACACTATATGCGATCGCGGAGAAAATGGTTTGGACTTTTACCTAGTTATAACGGATTTCTAATAGTAATAAGGCCGATCTATCCCCAATATAACTGGCAGTAAGCCCTCTGGGGGATAAACAAAACTCCCGCTGATTGAAGTTTAACTTTATTCCTTTGTTTCTGTTGCTGTAATACTAGTAATTTTAATTTGATCATTTTCATATTTTGTAGTAAACGTATAGGCATAAGATGTTTTGCTAGCTTTTTCTTCCTCTTTAGATCTTTTTTCAATGGTGACGGAAGCTTCAATTTGAACTTGATTATTGTCTGCTATAGTGCTTTTTAATTCTGAAAATTTCACGTTTATAAAATCAATATAACCCTCTCGAAATTGCGCGTAGGAGGACTTAGATTGCATCTCACTACTTAATAGTGCGTAAGCATTAACGTAATCTCTAATTTCAATACTCTCAAGGAAATAATTAACTAAATACTCTGCATCCTCTTGAATCTGATCGGGGTCTTTAGAACTAATAATATCTGATGTGCTTGCAAAATCCAGTTTATCCGTTTGAGCTTCGTGTGACCATTGGTCCATTTCATCAATTACTTCAGTGATTGGGATACTAAATCCTATCGTGCCGTCTTTAGTTCCAACTGAATTAATCCCAACAACATGACCTGTTTTTCTGTCAATTAATGGACCGCCACTATTCCCATCTGTAATTTGAGCAGATATTTGATATACATTATTATAATTAAATCCATCCACCGTAAAATTACGTTCTTTTCCAGAAATAATACCTAATGTAACAGTATTTTGAAAACCGTGTGGACTACCTAATGCAATAACTTCATCACCTATTTCAGAAGGCGATTCTTTTTCGACTTCCATATATTGACCTGCAAGCTGTGGAACACGAATGACAGCAATATCTGTATCTTCACCAATCCCAACAACCGCAGCTGGATAAATTTGCGCATTGGCAGTACGAACATAGATTACATCAGCATCTTTAATTACATGGGCGTTGGTAATAATGTCCCCACTTTTATTATATACGAATCCTGAGCCTGTAATGGTACTATCTTCATTTTGTCCCTCAATCTGAATTACATTTTTTTCAGCTTCATGAATGATTGATTTTAAATCTAAATCTTGATTACTTGTAGTTACTTTATTTATGACAGGATTACTAATCGACATATCTTCGCTTTGCCATTTTTGGTAAATAAATATCATAGCTATGATACCAATAATAAGTACAAGACCTGATAGAAGATATGTCGAATACTTTAGTTTCGGCACTGCATTGTTCACCTCGCTTGAATGAGCCTCTTAATTAATCGGTATACCAAGTTATTTTCTCAACATCCGTTTCTACATCTTTGGCTTTATAGTCGATATCAAAATGAGTGAATTCAAAGTTTCCGGACTCATCTGGATATAATTCATCAGGATATACGTAAACGCCATTTGTTAATAACTCATGCCCATCCTTAGTTCGAAGTCTATACTTAACCATGATGGAATTAACAGGGATTGTTGCCACACTCTTAACCTTCCCTTTAACTACAAGATTACCTTGATCATCACTAGTGGTTTTTATGGATACTAATTCAACCGCATCATTTTCATTTACTTGCTGTTCTTTCGTAGCAGAGGTCATAGCTTGCTCGATTCTTTTTTGCTGGGCCGTTTCAAAACTCACCTGCTCCTTATCAATCGTTGTCTGTAAACTTGTTAATTTCTCTGACTTAGGAGCATATTTTAAGCCATCCTCAACAATTAATTTCGCATCATTAAATTGTTTTTTATTTAATTGCTCATTGGCCCTTGTGTACGTATAATTAATTATTTGGTCTCTAATATCTTTTGTAATTGGTTCAGCTTCCTCAGTGTCGATAGAAGCAGCGTCCCAAAGTAATATTTTTAATTGATCAATATTCGGTTCCTTTTTTAAAGATTCTGTTACTTGCTTTAATTTAACAGCATTTCGATTAGCTGCAATCTCGTCAATTAATTGGTTTATCGCAGGCCCATCAAAGTCTTTTAGCGTGTTTTCTGTATTATTGATAAGATCGAGCGCTGCCTGATATTTTTTTTCTTTAAGAAACTGCGTTGACTCTTCTAATGAAGCTCTTATGGATAACGCATGATCCATAAATTCAAGTGAATGCTGTGCTTGATTAAAATTATGCTTATAGTCAATCGCTTTCTGAAAGAGCTCTTTAGCTTCTTGATATTCCGCATTTAGAACCTTCTCTTCACCCTTATTGTATAAGTCCTTTGCTTTAGCAGTTCGAATTTCTAACGTAACATAGAGTAAGACGATAGAAAGCAATACACAGCCTGTGACAATCGCTGGTAGCTTCCAAAATTGCTTGCCTACTTTCTTTTTCATCCGGTTAAACCTATCTTCTGGTAGTTTCTTGCCACATTTAATACAATAGCTCTCATCTTCTTTAATTGATGTACCACAGTACGGACAATGGAGCATTTAAATCACCTGCTTTTATATGAAACAGCTTCTGTTTTCATTTAATTAGTAATAGCATTATTTTATCATATTTTGACTTTTCTTAGGTAATAGAAATTGGTATGATAAAGTGGAAGTATTCCAATAATAAGATTAACTAAGTTATGTTACATAGGAGCTTTTTGGAGGAGGTGCGGTACATATGGAAATCGATATGGGAGCTGTCTTCGGTATTATTTGTTTTGTTATTATTCTGTTAAATATTGGTTACTGTATCTTTGATGCAGAAAAATAAGTAATTAATGGAAACTTCAAAAAAGATCAGACGAATCGTCTGATCTTTTCCCATACACTACGTTATATTATTATTTATCTGGTTAAGGACCATTGATCGAAAGGGAAAATGATAAATTCAGAGCGGCCTATAATTTCATTTTCTTCGATTAATCCCAAGCCATTTCGGCTATCCTTACTTATTGCTCTATTGTCTCCCATAACAAAATAGTTTCCTTCAGGTATTTCCACTGGTCCATAATTACCTGACTGACGTTGTGCTTCTTCATTTAAAAAATTTTGTTCGTATTTATCACCATTAATATAAAGGTTACTTCCATTAATTTCAATTGTCTCGCCAGGAAGTCCAATAATACGTTTCACATAATTTTTTAATGGTCTTTCGATAATAACAATGTCCCCGCGTTCTGGTTCATCAAGAATATAGATTATTTTATTAAAGATTACTCTTTCACCGTTTTGGAGAGTGGGGTCCATGCTTTCACCTTCAACAATAGACGTTGCAAAAATAAACGTTCTTAAAAAGAAAGCAATTAAAATTGCAATAATGATTGCCTTAACCCATTCCAACCATTCATTTTTCTTTTTTGTTTCTGCCACCGAAGACATCCTTTCCAGAAAACATTACACTTATTATAGTAGCATAGTGGACAAAACTAAGCGAGTAAGAGAATCTCTACAAATAAAATAGCTTGTGTTATATAGCAAGAAAAACTTGTCAAATTCTGTAATGCTATGCTACAGTAAAATAAACCAAAAGGAGGAGGTATCACTGCGATCATAATGAGTACAACAGACAATCTTCTTAAAAGAATTGAATTTCTGCGTAATAAAATGACGGAGGTTGCATTGGAAAAAGGGTTTACCAATCTTGAATCAGTTGCGCTTAGTCAAGAATTGGATAGGCTCTTAAATCTTTATGAGAGCATGAAACACCCTGATGCACATGAAAAATAGAAATTATAATGATGTAATTATAGGAACGGTTTATAAATACGTCTGAATAAAATCCTCCAATCTATCCAGTCCTTTTTGTAAGGTCTTTAATTGATATGCATAGGAAATGCGCATATATCCTTCTCCTAGTTTAGAAAAGCTATTACCTGGTACTAGCGCAACCTTACCTTTTCTTACTAGGTCCAATCCTAATTGGAATGAGCTTATTTCTTTTATCGGAAATTTTGGGAAGAAATAAAATGCTCCTTCAGGCCTCTGGACACTAAGCCCCATGTTGTTCAATCTCTCTTGTACATAATCTCTTCGCTGCTGATAAGCAGATCGCATTTCGCTTGAATCGTCTATTCCATATGTTAAAGCCTCTAATGCAGCATACTGGCTAATGGAAGAAGCGCAGGAGACATTATATTGATGAACCTTTAGCATCTCCGAAGCGATCCAATCGGGTGCTAATACGTAACCAATTCGAAACCCAGTCATGGAGTGGGATTTTGATAACCCATTAATAACAATGGTTTTATCTCTTATCTCGGAAAATCTAGCTATGGAAATATGTTGGCTGTCATATACTAATTCACTATATATTTCGTCTGCTAATACAAACAGTTCTTTATCTTTCAGTATGGAGACAAGTTGTTGCAATTCTTCTGTTGAGAATGAAGCCCCAGTTGGATTAGAAGGATAGGGCAAAACAATACATTTTGTTTTTTTTGTTATATGCTTAACAAGCATATCTTTAGTAACTTTAAAGCCTGTTTTAGTTGTATCCATATAAACCGGACTTGCTCCAGCTAAGCGGATTAACGGTTCATATCCAGGGTAAATTGGTCCAGGGAGTAATACCTCATCTCCTGGATTCAATATGGTACGAAAAGCAATATCAATCGCCTGAGATGCACCTGTTGTAACAATGACTTCATTTTCAGGATTATAGCTAATCGCGTACTGCTTTTGATTAAACACAGCTATGGCTCGACGAAGTTCAATAATACCTGCATTATGTGTATAGGTTGTTTTGTTTTTATGTAAGGAATTTACCGCTGCCTCCTTAACGTGATCGGGTGTATGGAAATCTGGTTGTCCAATGGTTAACGATACAATATCTTTTTCATCTGCTACCATATTAAAAAATTTACGAATCCCTGATATTTCTATTTCTTTTACATTTTTATTAAGTAGATGTTGCATAAAATTACCTCCAAGGTGAATTAATTAAATTGTTAAAAAATATTTAAAAATTTGTGATCTAGTTTACAAGAATTTACGGTATACTCTTGTTGACAGTATAAAAGGAGTGTATCACATGCGACCAAAAACGTTAAATTTTGAGCAGTTAGTTAAACAAAATAAACAAGAATTACTAGACGATAAGAAAAGCATTTCTCAGATAGAAACTAGATTAGAAATGAAACAGATGAAATTAGTCCAAAACAAGAGGAAAAAAGCTTGATCTCTATTATGTCTAGGTAAAAGAGACTGAGACAAAAGAATGAAGAGAAATAATTAAAAACGAACGATAAGGTACCGACTCCCTGAAGTTAGAGTAAAAAATCTAATTTCAGGGGGCGTTTTTGTGGCTAAATAGCGGAAAGAGCGTATATTTTCACGGTGCGGCGATGATTCTCCTATTGATCATATGATTATTCGTATTTTGAGTAAAGAAGTTGTGTTTTGTCCCAGCCTCTTTTATGATGTACCAGTTTTTCGTAAAAGGTTGACCGCCTTAGGTTGGTTATTTAACTGAATAAAAAGAACAGCCCCCAAAATACAAGCCATCCCAATCGATTGGATGATAGAAAACGTCTCTTGAAATATTAATATACCTATCAATGTAGCTACAACTGGCTCAACTGTTGATAAAATAGATGCTTTGGAAGCTTCTGTGTGGTTAAGTCCATGTGTATAAATAATATAAGCGAAAGCAGTAGGTAAAAAGCCTAATCCAAGTGTGTAGAAAATCACCTCGGGGTACATGAGTAATTCCCATTTTTCCTTGTAGGGAAATAGAGGTGATAATGCAATTGCAGCTATGATGAACGTATAAGTAGTTATGCTGAGACTAGAGTATTTTCGAAGTGCAAACTTGCTAAATATACTATATAAGGAGTAGCCAAATCCAGCACCTAAACCAAAAATAATTGCACTTAGAGATACAGCATTTAGATTAAATGGTATGACTTCTACTACGAGACAAGTTCCAATTAATGTCGTTAGAAGAGCCATAAGCTTCCCTTTCGTAATGGGCTCTTTGAAAAATAAAAAGGATAATATCATTACAAATGCAGGGGCGGTGTATAATAATGCTGTAGCCACAGGAATGGTACTTAATTCAATCGCTGTAAATAGGCAAAAATTAAAGAAAGTAATGCTTAAAATACCAGTTCCAAGGAAATACCTTATATCTTTCAAGGATTTAAGCTTTAGTTTGTTTCGGAAAAAAAATAATAAGTAAAGAAAGAGCAATAGGGCTGTTGACCATGCTCGTAAAATTACTACCTCCATAGGTGTGAAGCCAAACGAATAGAGGTTTTTAACATACCAACTGATTGTCCCCCATAAAGCAGCACCGGTGATAATATATAAATATGCTTTTTTCAAATACAAATCACCCCTCTATAGTTGTCAATTTAGCCCATTATATCAAATTTAATAAATGTTCTGTGAGAATTTTGTGTAGAAGGTAATTTCTTAGGGATGAATAAGGATGTATAGTTAAAAGAAGAGTAGGATAGAATGCTACTAATCTATGGAAAGAAGAAAGGGACGATACAATGTACATCCTTTATATAGAGTATGATATGCATCGATTGCAATCAATAATAGGGGAGGGTAGCTATTTGTTACTATTCCTGATCGTTCTAGGAATAGGAATTTTATATCGTTTCGTAAACATATTTATTCAGTGGAATATGCGGAAACGTACATATATGCTTCTGTCGTACATCGGAATTAGTTTAGGTGTTTTTACAGTATGTTTTAGTATTCTTATGACTACAGGTACATTAGACAAATCTACATATGCATATTTATCACTACTATTACGAGCGTTATCCATTTTTGGTATTGTGCTAATCTTGTTCTCGGCAGGAAAACGATTATTTTCACATAAATAAAGCAGTAGAGGATTGCCGCTACTACTTGAAAAGGGTGTATAAAGCGTATAACTGACTTGTATTTGTATGGAATAGGATATTATGAGGCTAAATATTATTTCTAATTTCGGTGTGATTTACTTGGCGGCCATTCCATTTTACCCAATGAAGAAGGAGTGAAATATGTAGAAGCAGAAGAGTGTTTCTTTTCATAGTTTCTTTTCTTATTTTCCGGCTTCCAATTAATATAACGATAAATGACTTTTTTCGCTTGTGATAATGACATTTTCGCTTGAGGGTTCCGATAATTTTCGTCTAATGATCCAAGGTGCTCTAAATTCTTAAAGTCTTTTTTGGTTGGCGGAATATGGAAATAATAGTTAGCTACTTTAACAAGAAGCGTTGAATGTTGATTACTAAATTTAGGCTGTTTAGAAAAATGAAGTCCGACTTTATTAGCTCGTTTTTCAGAGAGTAAGCGACTTATAGTTTCTTTTTTTATATCGTAGAGGTGTTTCGGGTCAGGAGCTGTTTTAGCATGCCGATTAATCGTATAAAGTGCTTTTGCAAGTTCTTCTAGTTGTTGTTTGTTTGTCATAGTTAGGCTCCTCCTTTGCTCCCGTTCTTAAATAGCTTGTCTATATCCTATCGCAAAGCATATCTTGTTGCAAGAGTGATAGCTAATCATTTAACAACAGAAACGAGCAGAACTTATCTGCTCGTTATTACGTTATTTCAAATCTTGAATCGTTGGAACGATTTTTTTCACTTCATCTGGCTTTCTTCCATCAAATCGATAAATAAAGTCACCATCTGGAGAAATGATGTAGAAATAAACGCTATGCATGACCTGATCAGAGTCTGCTGGTATTTCTAGAGGTGCTTTAAATGATTTAATAGAAAACTCTTTGATTTTGTCAAATTCATAACCGGTTAGGAAATCCCAGTTATCAAAAGATGCACCCCTGGACTCTCCAAATTCCTTTAATTTTTCTGGCGTATCATTATCTGGATCTACACTGAACGAAACAAGACGAACATCATCTAAGCCAGCTTCTTTTAGTTGGGTTTGTAGATTAGCCATATTGGATGTCATTGGGGGACAAACCGTCTCACAATTTGTGAAAATAAAATCCGCAATCCAAAAGTCACCATCTAACTCACTTTTGGAGACATTTTCACCATCTTGGTTCGTGAATGAAAAGTCCTTTACTTCAACAGAGTAGTCGCCTTGATATTTATTTCCGCAAGCAGCTAATAATAATAATAAAAACACTAAGGGTAAAATGAATTTACACGTTGTCCGCATATGTAAAACCTCCATACGTGTTTGAAATCCCATTAAGTGTAGCATGGAAAGCCCTAAAATACCATGTATAAATTGTTAACAAAATACTGAAATAGTGATAGTGTGTGTTTTATTAGGTATTTTGTTTCTGCGCTAACATATAATTAGTTGACATTAATAAATAGCCTGAAGGTTAACTATGATGTTCAAGGGTATAGAGGTGAATCTCTGGTTTACATAAAAATCGATAGGGCAGTCTAGTAGTTCCGATTCCGCTATTTACAAATAATAAAAGCTTATCATCATTTAACGAATATTTTCCTTGCACATATTTTTCAGCATATGCAGGTGTATAGAGGTGACCAATAAATGGCAATCTTACTTGTCCACCATGACTATGCCCAGATAATTGGACATCTACAGGGTAATTCACGGCTTGATCAGCAAAATCAGGTTCATGAGCAAGTAATATGGTAAAAAGTTCAGGATTAGCTTCAGTAAGTGTTGATTGTAAGTCTGGTTTGCCAAGCATAACATCATCAATCCCTGCTAGTGTCAATTGCGCTCCGTTAACGTCGATTGTTGTGTGATTGTTTTGTAAAAGATGAAAACCAGCATTTTCCATTACTTTCATCACTATCTCTGTCCCATATCCCCCATGGTCATGGTTTCCGTAGATCCAATATTTTCCTTTAGGAGCGGTTAATTTACTTAAAATATTTACAATTTTATCATCCCATTGAAAGGTGTGGGGCTCATCCACAAGGTCACCAGTAAATACTATTAAATCAGGTTCTAGTCCATTGATTTTGAGAACAAGTTCATGGAGTTGTTCTAATGTGTAATGAAATCCAATATGAGTATCTGAAAATTGAATGATTTTAAAATCCTGAAATGCAGGGTTTATTTTTTTAGATGAGATTCTGTTTTTATTTATGTGAAGAAGTATAGGCTCAATTTCTTTTGCATAATAGTATGTTCCGCCGCTTAGCCCTAGTAACGCAAGGAAACTACCAAGCGCTTTTTTTAAAAATGATCTTCTGTTCATTGGTTACAAACCTTTCTCGACATGCATTAGAACAAAATTATAACACGAATAGTGAAAAATTGAATTAGCCACACTTTTTATCGGAATAGTCAGTTAATTACTTGACATTTGATTCATAAGAACATACGATAAAATGGATAGGTATTAAACCGTTTAAATAATGAAAAACGAGCTACTGTATTTGTTTTAGGAACTGTTGTTATTGGGAGGAGAGCATATTCACATAGAAAGAAGTGTCCGCCAAAATAAGGCAGACACTCCTAATCTCGGTAGCGTTTAAGGACAGGAATCACAATCTTCTTGAAAGGGTGTATGAAGACCTTCCATTTGAATGGTGCAATGCGATATATGAAACTGGTCTTTTAATACCTGATTTGCTTGTTTAAGTAAGTCATCACGATGGATAGAATCATCAACAACTACATGACAACTCAACGCTGGAAACTCAGAGGTAATTGACCAAACATGTAAATCATGCACATCTTTTATTCCTTGTAACTTTAATAATGCTGTTTTAATTTCTTTTACATCTATATGCACGGGCTTTCCTTCCATTAATATATGGATAGATTCCTTGGTCACTCTGAAACCTGAAATTAAGATTAAAATGGCGACGATTACACTAGCTATTGGATCGGCAATATTCCAACCGAAAAGCAGTATGAGTATACCTGCTACGATGGCTCCAACTGAACCTAAGAGATCACCTAAAACATGAAGTAATGCACTTTTAATGTTAAGGTTATCTTCTGAGTCTCCGCGCATCAGCATCCAAGCTACAATGATATTAACGATAAACCCAATTACGGCAATAATCATCATATTGGCACTGACATTTGGCGGATCCATAAAACGATGAAAAGCTTCATAGAAAATATAGAGGGAAATAAGCACCAATGTTATGCCATTAATAAACGCTGCGATGATTTCAAATCTACGATAACCATATGTTTTTGAAGTAGTCGCTTGTCGCTCGCCAATTTTAAATGCTAAAAGACTTAATCCTAATGCAGCTGCATCACTCAACATATGTCCAGCATCTGATAGTAAAGCAAGACTATTTGTTAGCAAACCTCCAACTGCTTCAATTATCATAAACGCCGTAATCATGATGAAGCTCCAGAATAGTACCCTCTTGTTACTTGTATGATGATGGTGACCATGGTGATGGTCATGATCATGTCCCATAATCAAGCCTCCTATCGTGTATGTTTACTGTGCTCAATAGTTTGTTCTAATAAATTCATAACGTGATAATCATCGGGAGAATAATAATACATGGTCTTTTCTCGTCGGTTTTTAACTAGTCTTAGCTGTTTAAGATACTTTAACTGATGTGAAATGGTAGATTGATTCATTTTTAGGCAATCTGCGATCTCACTGACAGAACACTCTTTATGGAAGAGTAAATGTAAGATTTTAATACGAGTTGGATCAGATAAAGCTTTAAACGTTTGTGAAACAGCATCGATTAATTGTTCATCAATTGGATTATAATCCATTTTTTCTCTCTCCAATACTATATGATCATATGTTCATATTATAACTTTTATAAGTTGCTTTTGCAAACCAAAATTAGCTTGTTTCGTTTTTCTTATTTCTACACTATGGTAAAATATAGAATGTAGTTTGGTGGGTTAATAAAATGGATACGAAACTGTACCTTCTATGAAAGTATGATAAGGGGTGATGTGATGAGTATGTTGCAAGATAAGCAATTAACTGATCTATCTGTTGGTGATGTGATGATTTCTTCCGAGAAGGTTGCACATGTACAAGTAAATAATCCATTAGAGCATGCTTTGCTTGTATTGGTAAAGTCTGGATATTCCGCAGTTCCGGTTCTTGATGCATCTTATAAATTAATTGGAACAATAGCTAAAACCAATATATTAAATCAAATATTAGGGCTTGAACGTTTTGAGTTTGAGCGGCTTTCTGACATCCTTGTTAAGGATGTTTTAAATGAAGAAATACCTTGCTTATCAAAAGAAGATTCGTTACTTAAAGGCTTAAATACAGTTATTAACCATCCTTTTGTCTGTGTGGCTGATAGTGATGGATATTTTGATGGGATTCTAACAAGAAGAGCCATTTTAAAGCAAGTTAAAAAAGACATTTATACACAAAAATCATGAGAAGATGCTGGGACGAAACTAAAATAGTTAACCCCCAAAAACGGAACAATAAAAATTTAAGTGTTTATACGAAACGCAGGCAAAATAAGTAGACTCCTTGAAAAAGCGAAGTATTTTGCTAGAGCGATGATACCAAAATAATCCGAACTGATTCGTTCGGGTTATTTTTTGAAGAAATACTTTTGCTTTAGTCTCTTTCATTGCTTTAATGAACAGGGATAATCTAGATAAGATTATTTGTAAAAGCCTCTTTAGGAATTTACATAATGGATAATAATTGCGACGAAAAAAGCTATCTGCTAAATTAAAAGATAGTACATAAATAGGAGGATACGAAATAATGAATATGATGGATGCAAATGAAATTATAAGCTTTATCTCAAACAGCAAAAAAAGTACACCAGTGAAAGTATATATAAAGGGTAATGATTTAAGTCAATTAGAATTAGATAAATCGATTCAATCGTTTTTGGAGAGTAAAAGTGGTGTCTTATTTGGAGAATGGGAAACAATCAAGAGCCTATTAGAGAATAATAAAGATGTTATAGAGGATTATGTGCTGGAAAATGATCGCAGAAATTCGGCAATTCCATTACTAGATTTAAAAGGAATTAATGCTCGTATTGAACCAGGTGCTGTAATTCGTGATCAAGTAGAAATTGGTGACGGTTGTGTCATTATGATGGGAGCAATGATAAATATCGGTTCTGTTATTGGCGCAGGAACGATGATTGATATGAACGCTGTGCTGGGTGGGCGTGCGACAGTTGGTAAGAATTGTCATATTGGCGCAGGAACCGTTCTTGCTGGGGTTATTGAACCACCATCTGCAAAACCGGTTGTCGTAGAAGATGATGTGGTAATTGGAGCAAATGTAGTTGTGTTGGAAGGTGTTACGATAGGGAAAGGAGCAATCGTTGCAGCTGGAGCAATTGTTACAAAGGATGTTGCGCCAAACACATTGGTTGCTGGCACGCCTGCAAAAGTATTAAAAGAAATCGATGAGAATACAAAATCAAAGACAGAGATCAAACAAGAGCTACGGAAATTAAATGACTAAGTAGGGAATAAATATGCTAGAACTAAAAGAGATTAGAAGAGATCTACATCAGATACCCGAACTAGGATTTCAAGAAATAAAAACACAGCAATACTTGCTTGAAAAAATTAAAGATTTCCAGACTGATCGAGTGTCTATTCAATTATGGAAAACAGGTATACTTGTATTTGTAGCGGGATTAGCTCCGGAGAAAACCATAGGTTTTCGAGCTGATATGGATGGATTACCAATTATGGAAAAGACCAATTTAGCGTTTTCTTCCTTGCATCAAGGAAAGATGCATGCTTGTGGTCATGATTTTCATATGACCATTGGACTTGGAGCATTACAGCACATGATTGAAAATCCGATTAAGGATAATTGTTTATTTATATTCCAGCCTGCCGAAGAAGGACCTGGTGGTGCACTTCCATTAATGCAGTCTGAACAATTTAATGATTGGCGTCCAGATGTAATCTTTGCTTTGCATATTGCTCCAGAACTACCAGTAGGTACAGTATCTAGTAAACCAGGGCTGTTATTTGCTAATACTAGTGAACTTTATTTAGATTTTACTGGCAAAGGTGGACACGCTGCATATCCGCATTTAACAAGGGATATGGCGGTTGCTGCAAGTAGTTTTATCGTGCAGATGCAGCAAATTGTTTCGAGAAACATAAACCCGCTGGAGGGTGCGGTTGTCACTATAGGAAAAATGGAAAGTGGATTTGTTCAGAATGCGATTGCAGAGACAGCAAGGCTGGAGGGAACGATTCGAACCGAACATCCTAATGCTATTCAGACGGTAAAAAATCGACTGGAGAAAATGGCTAAAGGTTTTGAAATGGCCTATGATTGTTCCATTACACTTGATTATGGTGCCAATTATTATCAGGTGTATAATGATCACCAGCTGGTGGAACGTTTTTCCGAAATAATTCAAGCGACTGATCTGAATTATATACAAGCAGATGCCGCAATGACTGGTGAGGATTTTGGGTATATGTTAAAAGATATACCCGGATTTATGTTTTGGCTAGGAGTAGATTCTGAATATGGTCTTCACCACGCACAGTTAAATCCTGATGAGGACGCATTATTTGTGGGAGTAGAAGCTGTTACAAAAACAATTAAGATGCTTTCTTTATAGCTTTTGTATATCTTTCTTATTAGTTGCAAAATCTATATATGAATTAAATATATAGAGGAGGCAATGAAAGTGGCACGTATTGGTGTGGAAGAAACATTAACAGATGTTAAAGAGGCATTAATGGAGATGGGACATGAGGTTGTAGATTTAAAAAATGCAGACGATGCTGCATATTGTGATTGTTGTATTATTTCTGGACAGGATAAGAATTTAATGGGTGTGACGGATACACAAATTGCTGGTGCTGTAATTAATGCTCAAGGATTCAGTGCAAATGATGTTTGCCAAATGGTAAATCATAAATTAGATTAATTTTTCTCTTAAATATTCTTATTTTCAACGAACCATTTTATCCAACTATTCATATATAGGTATGGGTAGACGGTTGAATTTAAGGATACTTTAGGAGGTAGTAGCATGCGTTTACGTGATGAGATGCCGGAATTAAATGGAGCCACTAATTGGTTAAACAGTGATTCGATTACCAAGGAAGATTTAATCGGCTCAAAACCAACATTCATCCATTTTTGGTCTGTCAGTTGTCATCTATGTAAAAAAGCCATTCCTAGAATTAATCAATTACGAGATACTTATCAAGGGAATTTACAGGTTATTTCAGTTCATATACCACGTTCTATAAGTGATAAGAACATGAAGAAAATCAAACTAGTTGTAGCTAATTATGGTATGCATGAACCGATTATTGTAGATAACAATGATGAGATAACAGATGCATTTGGATTGAATTATGTTCCGTCGTTTTATCTATTTGATAAATCAGGAATACTACGTTTTGTACAAAAGGGAAAAAGTAATACCAATATGCTTGAACAGCGAATCCAGCGATTGGTACATGCTGAAAATAACTAACAATAGGCCTCTGCAACGAAGCAGAGGTTTTTGTTTGGGAAAAAATATTATATATAAGAACGATTGTTCGTTTATGCTATAAAGGTAATAAGATAAAAGTTTGATCATGTAACTATTCATGTTTTATATTTTAATAGGTCAAGCCATTGAATGAAGGGTTCATACACATTCATAATTCTTAAAAATAATAACTTGAAAAAAATTTAAAAAATTGAGTTAAAAGAGTGGATATTTATTTCGGAACCCGTTATATTAGTAATTACGGAAATTCATCTAAAGGAGGGAAACACTTGGACACATTTAAAAAGCTAAAGCAATTCTTTTGGCCGTACAAGAAATATTTAATGCTGTCATTATTCTTCTTATTCTTTGTTACAGTCATTACCGTTGTGTATCCAATTATATTGCAACAGACGATTGATAACGTCGTTTTGGCTGATCAGTATGAATTGATACCGTATATTTCAGGAGCATTTTTATTGTTAATGATATTTAAGGGGTTTGCTACGTTTTATCATCAATATTTAGGAGATTTATTTGGGATTATAGCTGTATATAAATTACGTGACGCACTATACGATAAACTACAAAGGCTCTCTTTTAAATACTATGACAATGCAAAAACAGGTGACATCATGTCACGATTAACCGCTGATGTAGAAGGATTTCGTTTTTTCCTATCATTTGGTTTTTCTGAATTACTGCGCATCATTTTACTGATCGGTATTAGTTTAGGAGTAATGTTTTATTTTTCAGTGCCGCTAGCCTTGGTTACGATGGCAGCAATGCCTTTTCTTGGAATCGTTGTGTATCAGTTCGATAAACGGGTTCATCCAGCATTTCGGAAAATTCGTAAGTCGTTTGGAAAGTTAAATACAAGAGTGCAGGAAAATATTAGTGGGATGAATACAGTAAAATCTTTATCCAGAGAGGATTTTGAAATAGGGAGATTTTCTGTAAGCAATGATGATTACCGACAAAACTATTTAAAAACATCTTTCATATGGTCTAAATATTTTCCTTTAATGGAATTTATAGGTAACTTTTGTGCCGTGGCTTTACTGGCATTTGGAGGTTACCTAGTAATTAACGGCAATTTATCTATTGGTGAACTCGTCGCATTCTTTAGCCTGGTTTGGTACATTATGGGTCCGCTAATGAATCTGGGTTTTGTTGTCAATCAATTTTCTCAAGCAAAAGCTTCTGCTGAACGATTGCTAGAAATACTTGAAGCTAAAGAGGATATAGAGGAAAGTGAAACAGCTATCGATCAGCCTATTAAAGGCCATGTAACGTTTAATAATGTGACATTAACCTATTCTGAAAACGATGATTCTGCCCTAAAAGACATTTCATTTGATGCCCCACCAGGGAAAGTAGTTGGCTTAATTGGGTCAACTGGTTCAGGAAAAACAAGTATTACTCAATTAATAACAAGATTCTATGAGCCTGAAAAAGGTGAGGTTCTAGTTGATGGGAGAGCTGTTTCCGACTACCGCATTAAAACCTTACGTCAAGCAATTGGATTTGTATTGCAGGAGCCGTTTCTGTTTTCAACAACAATAAGAGAGAATATTGCATACGGAAACCCAAATGTTTCAGAAGAACAGATTATAGATGCAGCCATGCGAGCACAAGCACATGATTTTATTATGAAGATGCCAAATGGATATGAAACGATGCTTGGGGAGCGAGGAATGGGGCTATCTGGTGGTCAGAAACAACGAATTGCCATTGCCAGAGCAATCTGTATTAATCCAAGTATTCTCGTGTTAGATGATGCAACTTCTGCTGTAGACATGGAGACGGAATTTAAAATACAAAAGGCACTTAAAGAAGTAATGAAAGGTAGAACCTCGTTTATCATTGCCCATCGAATATCATCCTTAAAGCACGCGGATGAAATCATTGTTTTAGAGGATGGTGAGGTTGTAGAGCGAGGTACACATGATTTTCTGTTACAAAATCAGGGAGCTTACCAGCGTATTTATGAGATTCAATATCAGGATCGTGAAGAGATCATGAATAGACAACATGCATAAGGAGGGAAACCATGGCGCAACAAAGAGAGGAAAAAGAGAGTAGACATTTGCAACGATTTTACTATACACAGGATCAAGCTATTGAAAAACCTTTTAACTGGAAGCAAATGTGGAGATTACTTATTTATTTAAAGCCTTATTCGAGAACATACTTACCTGCAGCAATTATTGCAATGCTAGTTTCAACAGCTGTAAGACTTATTGTCCCCATCTTAATTGGTAAAGTAGCGATTGATTTAGCAATTGACGAAGGGAATATTTCGCTTCTTACCTATTTAGTTATTGGTATAGGTATCCTTTACTTACTCAGTTATGTTGGTAACGTCTATCGAATTAAGTGGGTAAATATTCTAGGGCAGAACGTCATTTATGATATTCGACAGCATTTGTTTTCTCATGTACAACATCTATCTCATCGTTTTTTTGATTCTAGATCTGCGGGATCTATTTTAGTACGGATTATGAACGATATTAATTCACTTCAAGAATTATTTACGAATGGAATTATAAATTTATTAATGGACGTTGTTACACTTGTTGGTATCATCGTCATCTTATTCGTATTAAGTCCGAAGTTGGCGCTTGCAATCATGATCATCCTGCCAGTAATGTTTTACCTTACAACAAAGCTTAGAAGAACTATTCGTAGATCTTGGCAATCCGTACGTATTCAACAGTCTCGCATGAATTCCCATTTGAATGAAGGACTTCAAGGTATGCGGATTACCCAGTCATTCTCACAGGAAAAAGAAAACGGGGAATATTTCCATGGAGTAAACTCAGATAATTATAAAAGCTGGAGAGAAGCTACGAGGAAAAGCGCGATGTTTCGTCCATTTGTAGAGATGAGTAATGCAATTGGTACGATCATTCTTATTTCATATGGTGCCTATCTAATTCTTTTAGGTGTGGAGAATGGTGGGATAGAAATAGGAGACTTTGTATCTTTTGCCTTCTTTATTGGCATGTTTTGGGACCCAATTTCTCGACTCGGGCAAATGTATAATCAAATGCTAATGGCAATGGCCGCCTCAGAGCGAATTTTTGAATTCCTTGATGAAAAACCAAATGTAAAAGAGGCGGCAGATGCATATGGAATTGATGACATGAACGGGCATATAGAATTTGACAAGGTAGAGTTTTCTTATGATAATGATCGAATTGCTTTACATGAAATTTCTTTTGAGATTAAGCAAGGTCAAACTATTGCGTTAGTTGGACATACGGGGAGCGGCAAGTCGACAATTGCTAACTTAATCAGTAGATTCTACGATCCTACAAAAGGAAAAGTAAAAATTGACGGGCATGATTTAAAGGAAGTAAATCTAAACAGCTTACGGCAAAAAATAAGTGTAGTGTTACAGGATACATTTATATTCTCAGGCACGATTATAGAGAATATTCGATTTGGTAGGCCAGATGCATCTGATGAAGAAGTAAAAGAAGCAGCAAAGGTTGTTGGAGCAGATGATTTTATTCAGCGATTAGCAAATGGTTATGAAACGGAAGTTGAAGAGCGGGGGAATATTTTATCGGCGGGTGAGAGGCAGCTATTATCTTTTGCAAGAGCATTGCTTGCTAATCCAAGTATTTTAATCTTAGATGAAGCCACGGCAAGTATTGATACGGAGACAGAGGTAAAGATACAAGAAGCATTAGGAAGGCTGCTGAAGGGGAGAACTGCAATTATCATTGCACATCGGTTATCAACCATTAGAGAAGCAGATAATATCTTCGTATTAGAACAAGGAAAAATATTAGAAAGTGGAAATCATAGTGAATTAATGCGTAAGCAAGGAGAATACTATGGATTAGTGAAATCACAATTTCAAATGCTTGATGCAATGTGATTAAGAGGCTGAGACAAAAGAATGAAGAAACAATTAAAAACGGACCTAATTAATTAAAAAAATTAATTATCGTTCGTTTTTTTGATTAGAATCATTCATTTAGCACCTGAAATAAGCGAGACTCTAGCGGGAACCGCACGAGTCCGAAGATCCAACTGATAACGTGTTTTTCTTTACCAAGTTAGCTGTGGCCGTGTTCGTGGAAAGAGCGTATAGTTTCCCGGTGCGGCGATGATACTCCTATTGATAACATGATTATTCGTATTTTGGGTAAAGAAGTTGTGTTTTGTTCCAGCCTCTTTTTAATGGTTTAGAAAACCCCTGCCTATACTGAGTTCTAGAGACCTCCTAGGAAGCAAAAAGCGGCTTCCTGCGGGTTTTTAGGAAGTTGCTTTTTTTGGAGAGGATAGGGAAGCGTTTGGTTCATTTTATACAGGCAGAAATCCCTTTCAGACATCCTTTAAAGTCCAAGATTGTTGTTGACAGAGGCTTACAGTCGCAGCGAAAGCTATCCGTTCACAAAATATTTGTCTCTTTTATTCATATAGAAATATGTGATAAGCTAAGGACAAAGAATAGTGATGGAGGAAACAGGATGAAACGAGAATTTGCGGTAATAGGTCTTGGAAGATTTGGTGGTAGTATTTGTAAAGAGCTTAGCATGGAGGGTATGGAAGTTCTTGCTATTGATAATAATGAGGATCGAGTAAATGAATTTAAAAATATTGCATCACACGCAGTGATTGCTGATTCAACGGATGAAGTGTCGTTGAAAGAATTAGGAGTTAAAAATATAGATCATGTGATTGTGGCAATAGGTGATGATATTCAAGCAAGTATTCTTACGACGGTTATATTGACTGATTTAGGGATTAAAAAAATTACAGTTAAGGCTCAAAATGATTACCATGCAAAAATTTTAAATAAAATTGGTGCTGATCAAGTTGTTCATCCTGAAAGAGATATGGGTAAACGAATAGCGCATAATATTATTTCCAATAATATTTTAGATTATCTAGAATTATCGGATGATCATAGTATTGTCGAAGTTAAAG
Source organism: Virgibacillus sp. AGTR (assembly GCF_016919725.2). Classification (GTDB taxonomy): domain Bacteria; phylum Bacillota; class Bacilli; order Bacillales; family Amphibacillaceae; genus Virgibacillus; species Virgibacillus salarius. The sequence continues at coordinate 5,388 of NZ_JAJERH010000040.1, read as the reverse complement.
TAGGAAATAAAATGTTAGGCAAAACATTGGCAGATTTAGATATACGAGCCAACTATGGCTGTAACGTTGTCGCAGTAAAACAAGGAAAGGATATAAATGTCTCACCAAGTGCTGATCACGTCTTCACAGAAGGAGATATACTTATCGTTATCGGTGCGGATAAAGATATTTCTCGCTTCGAAAAACATTTAGTCATCGAGGAATAAAGCTAAAAAAAACAAAAAGTCTGGGACGAAAAAATTGTTGCAATGTAAAACCCAAACTTTATCTGAAATATTTTAGATAAAGTTTGGGTTTTTGTTTTACAGACAGATTGTTCATTTATCGCTCAGTCAGAAGATAAATTTAATCATCTTTATTTAGCGGTTCTACTATTTTACCATTAAACTTCCATAATAATAGGTAACACCATCGGTCTGCGTTTTGTTTTTTCATAAAGAAATGGGGCAATCGTATCTGTTATTTCGTTCTTAATTTCAGACCATTGCGTAGTTTTTCGTTCCATTACTTTATCTAGATGAGAAGCGACTAATTTTTGCGCTTCATTAATGAGATCCTCTGATTCTCTCATATAAACGAATCCTCTAGAGATGATGTCTGGTCCAGCAGAGATTTTAAACTCTTTCATATTTATACTGACAACCACGATTACAAGTCCTTCTTCAGAAAGGATTCGTCGATCTCGTAACACGATATTACCAATATCACCTATGCCGCTTCCATCAACATAAATGGAACCTGAAGGGATTTTTCCAGCTATAATGGCATTATCTTTTCCTAATGCCAATACATCGCCATTATCCATAATAAATGAATTACTTGGCTCTACATCACACGCTTCGGCTAATTTCATATGCTCTTTTAGCATACGGTATTCTCCATGGATAGGCATGAAGTATTTTGGTTTGATAAGGCGAAGCATTAATTTTTGCTCTTCCTGACTACCGTGACCAGAAGTATGAATATTACTTAATTTGCCATGAATAACATCTGCACCAGCTCGGTACAATTTATTAATTGTACGTCCAACACTTATTGTATTTCCAGGGATTGGTGATGAAGAAAATACAACAGTATCACCTGGTATAATTTGAATCTGACGGTGTGTTCCATTGGCAATACGGGAAAGGGCAGCCATAGGTTCACCTTGTGAACCGGTACATAGAATGGTTACTTCTTGAGCTGGAAGACGATTAATCTGATTTGCATCAATAAATGTGTCTTTAGGAGCTTGTATATAACCTAATTCTTGTCCGAGATTAATGGCAGATTCCATACTACGACCGAATACAGCTATTTTACGGTTATTATTAACTGCAGCTTCTACAACCTGTTGAAGTCGATAAATATTTGACGCAAATGTCGCAAATATAACCCTACCATTTACTCTGCTAAAGATATCTTTGATGTTCGCCCCAACCACTTTTTCTGACATGGTAAATCCAGGAACCTCACTGTTCGTACTGTCAGAAAGCAAACAGAGCACACCTTCTTTGCCAATTTCAGCCATCCTAGAAAGATTAGCTGGTTCACCAACAGGTGTAAAGTCAAATTTGAAATCACCAGTATGCACAATGTTACCTGGTGGTGTTTTAACTACGATACCATAAGCATCGGGAATACTGTGAGTAGTAAGGAAAAAGCTAACGGAAGTTTTACGGAATTTAATTATATCGTCTTCTTGTATGGTATTTAATTTAGCGTTTCTTAATAGACCGTGTTCGTCTAATTTGTTACGAATTAATCCGATCGCAAGTTTACCGGCATATATTGGCACATTAATTTCACGAAGAAGATAAGGGATTCCCCCAATATGATCCTCATGACCGTGAGTAATAAATAATCCTTTGATTTTATCCTGGTTTTGCACAAGGTAAGTGTAATCAGGAATTACGTAGTCGATACCTAAAAGTTCATCTTCAGGAAATTTAATTCCAGCATCAATTAATATTATTTCATCCTGGAATTGTACTCCGTACGTATTCTTTCCGATTTCCCCTAGTCCGCCTAATGCAAAAACAGCAGCTTGGTCATTTTTAACGAACTTCATTTTTTATATGTTCTCCACTTTAAAATCATCGGATAATTTTTCGTAATCTAAATGTGCTTCATCCATTTCGTGGATATACTCAATATTATACTTGCGTTCATTTAATTTTTTTCGAACTTGTCTTACAGATTCTCCTTCAACATATACACTCTTCGTACGCTCTCGAACTGGAATTTCTTCTGGCAGTTCTTGATATAAAACTTTGTAAATCATCTCATCTCTCCTTAATTATCATTCTTGTCCATTTCTATTTTTATAACACGTTTATTTACACTAAATTATACCTGATTTGATACATGTTTTTCCTGATTTATCCGATTTCCCGTTTTTGTATTTCCGGCTTTATGGTACCTTTATATTGTTGCGATTGGTACTATCAATGGTAGTCTTTTTTACAAGTTGTAGGTACACGTCCTTGGCCTAAAAAGTCTTTCCAGCGTTTCTTGAGCTTTTCTTTTAGGCGTTTTAACATGACGTTACAGCTCCTTTCTCAGATTTAAGAAAAGCAAGAAAAACGTTCTACCGATCCAATCCCTCTTATCTATAGTATAGTATGAGTTGAGGAAGATTGAAATAAAAATACTTTATTTCTTTTAAAAAATATTTATTATTGCTTTACAGACTTTCTTTTGATACGTTGGTATACTTAGTTTTAACATAGTTTAATTTCTTATACATCCAGAAAAGGGGAATAGCAGAATGCAGAAAAAAATTGTATTTTTTGATATTGATGGCACCTTATTAGATCATCATAAGCAGTTACCAGCTTCAACAAAAGAGGCTATTCAAGAATTAAAAAATAAAGGTGTTTATGTTGCGATAGCGACTGGAAGAGCTCCGTTTATGTTTGAAGATATTCGGAAAGAGTTGGATATTCATTCTTATGTTAGCTTTAATGGACAATTTGTTGTATTTGAAGGAAAAACAGTTTATGAAAATCCACTAGAGAAGGAAGAGCTTGCTAACTTATATAATAAAGCACTGGATTTAGATTATCCGTTAGTCTATTTAAATAATCAGGAAATGAGAGCCTCGGTTTCGGATCACCCCTTTATTTCCGAGAGTATGGGGAGTCTGAAAATTTCCTATCCAAAAGTAGATCCAGATTTTTATAAAGTAAACAAAATTCATCAAGCGTTGATATTTTGTGAAAATGAACAAGAAAAGCTCTTTGCTCGAGCTCATGATCGCCTGCATTTCTTACGCTGGCACGATTATTCATGTGATATTTTACCAATCGGGGGGTCTAAAGCGGTTGGAGTAGAAAAGCTAATTGAAGCTAGTGGATTAGATTTACAAGATACCTATTCGTTTGGAGACGGTTTAAATGATATTGAAATGTTAAAGGAGACAGGTACAGGTATAGCCATGGGGAATGCAGTTCCTGAATTAAAAAAAGTAGCAGATTTTACAACAGCCTCTGTTGATCAGGATGGAATACGAAAAGGATTAGAATATGTAAATTTAGTATAAATGAATAAGAGAAACGGCAGTCCATAAGGGTTCTGCCGTTTCTCTTTATTCTACTGGTTTTGCATTTTCTGGAATAGCAAAAGGATTATCTTCATTAATATGATCATAAAACATAATACCGTTCAGGTGATCAATCTCATGTTGGAATACGATCGCTGCATAGCCTTTTAACCGTAATTTTAAAGGGTTACCTTCCTTATCAAAAGCTTTTACTGTAATGCGTGCATACCTAGGCACGTAGCCTTCCACTGGACGGTCGACAGATAAACACCCCTCACCTGTAGATAAATAGGTTTTTTCTACGGAGTGACTAATTACTTTAGGGTTAACAAGCCCATAGCTGTATTGCTTCCCATTAGGATCTTCGAAGTGTACAGCTACTAATCGCTTATTTAAGCCAAGCTGAGGTGCTGCTAAACCTACCCCTGCGCGTAATTGATATTTTTCAGCTATTTCTTCATCTTGACTATTTTTTAAAAATGTAATCATATCCTCTAATAACTTTTTATCAGCGGTGTTTAATGGATTCTCCACCTCTTCAGCAACAGTTGTTAAAGAAGGATGCCCTTCACGAACAATATCTTTCATGGTTATCATGCATACCACTCCTAATCCTATACTCTATTCTTCATTTCAATTTCATATTTTATCATATTTAAGTTATATTAATCATAGTTTTACTATATACATGCTAGAGCAATTAGATTTATCTTTTGTCCGATATATTTTATGGTATACTGAGAATCGAATAATTGATGGAAAAGTTGTAGGGGGTAATATTCGTGCCATTAAAAAAATCTGCCATTTTCGCAGGAATCATACTTTTATTAGTGATTTCTGCTTGTAGTAGTAAGTCTACTGAGGAAAAAATTCAAGGACATTTAGAGGAAGCTGTTTCTTTAGAACAAGGCTTTGAGGAGCAACAAAGTAAAATTACTGATTTAGAAAAAGAAGAGCAGCAATTATACAGTAAAATTGTCAATCTCGGTATGGACGAAATGGATAAAATTAAGAAATATTCTAAACAAGCAATTGAAACAATTGATCAACGTGCTAAAGAAATAGCTAAAGAAAAGGAAAGTATTGAAGCAGCAAGTAATGAATTCTCTGAAATAGAAGAGCTGATTACTGATCTTGAAGCGGATAAAGTGAAGAAGAAAGCTGAAAATATGAACGAAGTAATGGAAAAGCGCTATGAAACGTATTCAAAGCTAAATAAAGCTTATCAAGAATCGTTAAAACTCGAAAAAGAAATGTATACCATGCTTCAAAAAGAGGATCTTGAGCAAAAGACTTTAACTGAACAAATTAATAAAATAAATGATAGTTATGAAAAGGTTATTGATTTAAATAAAGCGTTTAATGATAATACCGTAAAGTATAATAACTTAAAGAAGGAATTCTATAGTTTGGCAGGTATGGAAGTAAGCTATGAAGAAAACCCTACTGGAGATAAGTCAAATAAAGAAACGAACTCCAAAGAATCTTCAACAGAAAAATAAATAGGTAGTTTTTAGGAATAACACGCTACAGTACCTCTAAAGGTGATGCTGTAGCGTTTTTGTTAGTTTAGGAACTTATAGAGTTTGCCCATGTGGATAAATAGGGGCGTGTTAAGCCGCGTCCAGCTCCAGCGCCCAGAAACGAGGTGACTTCACGAATCGTCCTAATCTAAGCCATCATCGGCTTGCAAGCTTACCGTGCTTCCTTTACCTCCAATCACTCGCTTCAGTCGCTACGTTTCTAATCGGGCGCTTGCGCTTTTGTTCTAAGTTAAGAAAGTATAAAATCAGTGCAATGACTGTGTTAAGCCAAGTAGTTATTTTGAAATGTTTAATGTATATTGGCAATGCTCCGACGAATTG
>NZ_JAJERH010000004.1 GCF_016919725.2 Virgibacillus sp. AGTR | reverse complement strand
AGAATTTGAGTCGTCTTTTTTATAACAAACTTCAAGTTTCACTGAAAAATCATAAGATTTTCAGTGGCCTCCAGTTAAGAGTCGGTTTTTTAGTTGTTTATACTTCTAGTTCTGCTTCCGGTTCTTCCTGCTTGGATTTACTCGCACCGGAATTGTTACGGTTGTCCGCGTAAGAGCGATCCATTAGGTTATAGATGTTTGTATAGCCTTTGTTCTGTTTGTATTCTACAGCAACCAGTTGTCCTGTTGTAAGACCTGCGTAGAATTTCTCTAATTTTTCTTTACCTTTAGCGATGAACGCGCTGGCTGTAAAGAAGTTTGTTTCTTCTGTTTCTTTGTCGTAAGCGGCAAAACGGAAGACAGCTAATTTGTTATCACCCTTAATGTCTTTAATGCTTGCTGGTCTTACTAGACGGGCTAGGGTTTCTTGTGTCCCGCGAGCTTCGCGTTCCTTTTGGTATTTTTCTAAACGTTGTTTTTGACCTTTTTCAGTTAATTCGTTAAATTTTTTCTTTGCCATGATAAATCTCTCCCTTAGTTTTAGTTGAATTCATATTTTTTACTGGCGGTAGTGCTCACCGCATGGTTTAATACTTTAATACTTTGATAGATTCGAAGACCTTCATCTTCATTTGATTTACCGGCAGTGGTTACACTGCGTGGTTTGAGTGGTTAGTTTGTTTATTGACGGTTTCCAGAAAGTTTTGCAGTTTGGTCGTTTGCTTGTTCTCGCGCTTGTTGTGGCGGGATTCAGGACGACGACCTTTGGCTTGATGCATCAGTCGGTCATACACGGTTGCGGTCATACAATTCACCCTTTCTGTTTTCATCTTCACTTCTTTTACCGGCGGTGCTAGAACACCGCTTTAGTTCTTAAAATGTAATGGACTGCAGTTTGCTCTCTAAGTTTGTTTTTTCTTTTTCGAGTCGTTCCTTTAAAAGAGTGAGGGTACTGCATTCATTTCGAAAATCTCTATCGAGTTCCATCCTTGATATGACTTTTTGCAATGCATTAATTTCTTCTGTTATAGTTGATAATTTTGTCATTGCTTGTAATCCGTCCATGTTTTATCATCCGTTCTATGTTGTGTTTTGGTTTCATGTCTTTTACTGACGCTAGTGATCACCGCAAATGTTGCATGATTTGGCTGTTTAGCCTTCTTCACCCGTTTTCTCGGGCGGTGAATTATCACCGCCATGTTTTTAAGTCACAGTAAAAAAAACGGAGCTCGTAAGCTCCGCTTGATTCGCTCTGTTTAATAAGCGAGTTTAATCCCGAAATTTTTGCCACGCTTGCAGTACTTCCATGTCCCTGTGACTTTTCCGTCTATCAGGTCTTTGGATGATAGTAGCGCGTCCATATCGGTCATGAACATCTGATAGGTCGCTCCGGTTGAATCTTTGAAGTAGAAGACAGCGCTCGATCGCCCTCTCCCGTACCCTGTATAGGTAAGGGTTTCGTTGAATACCCGGTTCTCGACATAGTTGACATTTTGATCGACATATCCGTCATACATCATTAGGGAGTTTTTGACCTTATCGGGCTTGCCGGCGAGTCCTTGACTCTTATAGTATTCGTTGTCGCTCGGATAATAGGTTGTTTCTTTGATGAGTGGGTATAGAATTTTCTTTTTCGGCATGATAGTCACTCCTTATCGTAAATTCAGAAAAAAATAGCGATGTATGATTTATACATCGCTATCGGATTAACCTTTTGTCACGTAATAATGACTTTCTGCTTGTACGCGGTTAATGTTTAACATGTTGCAGATTTTAGCAAATCCTGCAGTGACGATGTTCGCAGAGTCGTCACTTGTATGTTCAAAACTTACCACCACGTTATCATTAATAGAACTACGTACTTCCACTGTTTCTACTGTTTTATTCTTTTTCATTTTTATCCACTCCTATAATTTATATTTTTCTTCTTCATCCGTTTTCCTGGCGGTGCTCGCCACCGCAAGGTTTATCATTTCTTTTAATTTATTTCAGTCTTTATATCGCCCGGCTTGCCGGGACTGGTCTTTATTCCTGATGTCGAAGCTTGATCTTATGTTGTTTTGTTACATGACAAGCTAAATGTAATCAAGTTAAAATATTGTACATCCAGCGTTTTCATTGTAAAATAGTATATAATTACAAATATTGCCATTTATAACAAAAAGAGGTGATCACCTATGGCTGGAAATACCAGTGCAACAAAAGAGGTTGTGTCATTACCGACCCAGAAGAAGCCTTCGGACAGTGTGTCTAAGCAAAAAAAGCAGGCGACACTTCGGTCTAAAAAGACTGGACGTCACAATATGCGCATGTATCCAGAGGATCACAATTTTCTCGTTTATTGGTCGGATCGTTTTGGGATGGAGCAGACGGAGTTTTTAATTACGGCAATGTACCACTACGTCAAATGGCGGAATCAGGATTATGAATTGCCGACAGCCGAAATTCAGCGTCTGAATCAAATGGTCGATGCCATTCAGAACCTAGTTGTGAGCAACGAACACCTGGAAAAATCCGTAGTGAATGGATTTGACGCGATGCTCGGTATCATTCGTGGTGACAACTATTTAGTAGAAAAGGAAGATGGTGAGCTGTCGTAGCTCGCATTAGTTGATAGAGCGAAAGAGAGGTGAAAAAATATATGTCAGATTTCGAATTTGATTTAGACATCGAGGCAGAATTGGCCGGCATTCGCGGTTACAAAGAAAAAACAGACAAATCAAAAGAGGCGGAGCCGTCAAAACCCGCGCAGAAAGCATATTCCGAAAACTCGAAACACAGCGGCGGATCATCTTCCAATAAACCGAAGCCATCTGGTAGCGTATCGGAGCAAGAGGAATCGTTGCTTTCACATTATCATGGCGAAGAAGATGCATCTTCTCCCGTCACAACAGCCGTGGCGGAAAGCGGAACGGTATCATCGATTGACTGGAAGCGATTCAAGACGATGCCCGGTATTTTCGAGCATGTCGGAGGGGAGCGTCCAGTGGGGTTGAGTAAGAATATCAAAAAAACTCAGGTAGCAGGGATTCCAGAACCGTTGTTATGGGCTGTACAGAAGCGTTTGAAAGAAAAGCATATCGGGGCCGTTGTTTCGTTTCCGTGGGGTGAGTATAAAATCACGGAGAACAATCGGGTATTTACGACTAAATCATCCCTGTTCCGATACCTTTTGTATGATTCGCTCCGAGATGTCGAGGGGACGCACGTTCAGTTTGCCAAGCAATGGGTTGCCTTACATCACCCTGTATTTGATAAGGGATTTGACCCCGAGACGCATTTGGGACCAGCAAATGATGAACTGGACATCTACGTACTTCTATTCGTCGCTTACACGTCCGAGGAGTACGCTTCGGGGAAATCGTCCGAGTCTGAACGGGACTATCAGACTGCTGAACGGATTGGTATGCTCAATATGAACATGGGTCGGGTTCTCGATAAATTAAACGAGCAGGAACAGATGTTTCGAGCGCATGCCGAGCGTAATGCCATCATGCAGACCGTAATCCTGCTTGACCGTATGGGTCTCTTGAATGGTGGATTACCGAGAGATGTCAGGGAGTTTGTTCGGGTCCTCGAAGAAAACCGGGGAGCGCTCGCTGAAACAGACGTGATCATTACTGACTATATTCACGCAGAGAAAAAACGCCAAAAGACGCTCGCGAGACAGGAGCGCATGAGACAAATGCAGCAGCGAAAGGGGTAAGAGGTATGCGTCATGATGATAAGACTACCCAGCGTTCTTTATGCTGTCATGCTCCTGTTTCACGGTCGCCTAAGATGGCGGGATATAAACCTTATTGTAAGAAGTGCGGGAAAGCATGCAAGTTACAATAACTAGAATAATAGAGGAGAGGTTAGATACTTATGACGTACTTACTATTAGCAGAGAAACCAAGTGCCGCGAAGAATTTTGCGAAAGCGCTAGGCGGAATGACCGGCATGTATAATGGACAAGCCTATAAAGTACAGACTTTGTTTGGCCACATGTTAGAGTTCGTAGAACCTCATGAAATGGTTGGAGAGAGTGAGAAAAAGGACTTCCAATCATGGGAGCCGGGAACGATGCCGTGGGATGTCTCTCAGCTTAATTGGAAGAAGCAGGCGCAAAAGTCGAAAAACATGAAGACAGGGAAAGTGACCTCGAAAGCCGGTGCCATTCAGGATGTGAAGAAGGCAGCGAAGAACGTGAGCGCCATCGTCATCGCGACGGATAAGGACCCATCGGGAGAGGGACAACTCATCGGGTGGGAGGTTATTCAGGCGATTGGCTGGAGCGGTCCCGTTAAACGTATGTACTTTATTGACGAAAGCGAAAAAGAACTCCAGAAAGGTTTTAAAAATATTCAAGATTTGCCGGCTTACGACAAAGACGGGGAGTACGTGAAGGCTGACGTTAGGAGTCGATGGGATTTCGTTTCGATGCAGTTGACACGTTTAGCCACACATGCTGCCCGCTCAAAGGGGTACAACGCGGTCGTCCGACAGGGTCGTCTGAAATCTGTTATGACGAAGCTCGTTGCCGATCAGTTGGCATTGGTCAAAGCCTACAAGAAAAAGCCGTATTTTGAAGTGAAATACAAAGACGAAAATGGCAACGTCTTCGCTCGGAAATTTGATGAAGATAAGGATAGTTGGCGTTTTGAAACCAAAGCAGATGCAGAGAAAGATAAAATGAATTACGGTCCGTCTGTCGTTGTGCAGGACTCGAAAACAAAAAAAGAGACAGCGCCAGGTAAATTACTTGACCTCGGGGGACTCGCTTCTATCTTAGGTGCCAAGGGCTATAAATCTAAAGAGGTGCTTGCGACCTATCAGAAATTGTATGAAGCAAAAATCGTGAGTTATCCGCGTACCGAGGATAAGTTTATCTCGACGGAACAATTCAACGAAATGCTTCCGCTTGTCGATAAGATTGCAAGTGTTGTTGGGGCGGATACGTCATTACTCACTCACCGAAAACCGAGAAAAACGCACGTCAAAGAAGGCGGGGCGCACGGGGCAAACCGGCCGGGAACAGTTATCCCGAAATCGTTGGATGATCTTTCAAAATACGGGACGAGCGCAAAAGCCATCTATGAGACACTTGCAAAAAACTTCTTAGCCATGTTTGGGGAAAATTACGTCTATGACAGTATTAAAGGGCACATAGCGAAACATCCAGCATTTACGACGACTGTGAGCGTGCCAATCGACCAGGGATTTAAAGCAATTTTCGATGCGGATAAAGAGACGGCCGATGAGGACAAAGACGATGATACAAGCTCCGGGCTGGGACAGAATGGTTCACCGATTGTAGCGGAAGGGGTGAACAAAAAACCACCGCACCCGTCTCACAAGTGGTTGGAAAAACAGTTGAGCAAATACGAAGTGGGAACCGGTGCGACGCGTGTTAGTACACTAAGTGAAGTTACTAATGGAAAAACAGCTCTCTTGACGGATAAAAAAGGGAAACTCGACCTGACAAAAACTGGGGAGATTGCGGCAGCCTTACTCGAAGGTTCACATATTGGCGATCCGGGTGTTACAGAGAAACTGTTCAAGGCGATGAAAGATGTTGGTGATTTCAAAGTGAAACCTCATGCGGTGCTTGATACTGCAACGAAGGTCATCAAGCATGATAAAGAGGTGTTTTATCGTAATGCCGAGAGGTTGAAACAGAAAGTCGGCGCACCGGACGCATCGATGCAGAAGGCACAGCCGAAACCGAAGACAGAAGGTGTCTATAAACCGACAGGGGAGAAAATCCGTTTTAATAAAGTGTGGGGAGACCATGCGTTCACATCCGAAGAAATCGAAAAACTATTAAATGGCGAGACGATTATGATTCAGGTGAAAAGCCAAAAAACCGGAAAAACGCACCATGTCGAGGGTTCGCTTGGACAAGGCGTGTATAACGGCAAACCGTTTTGGGGTTTCCAGCGCAAAAAAGCGGAGAGTTATACCCGTGAGAATGCACCATTCCCGAAAATGTGGTCCGGATACACATTCACAAAAGAAGATGAGAAAAAGTTACGTGCTGGAGAAAAGATAAAAATCAAAGCCACAAGCAAGAAGACGAAGAAACCGTTTGAAGTGGGTGTCACGTTCGAGATGAGGGAATATAAGGGTAACAAGAGCTGGGGAATTGAGCCACATTTCGAACCACGTAAGGACCCAAACGAATACACGCGTGAAAATGCACCGTTCAAACCGGAATTCTCGGGTTATAAACTCACCAAACAAGAGATACAGGATCTGCGTGCCGGCGGGAAGGTGATGATCACAGCGAAAAGTAAGAAAGGTAAAAACTTCACTTGTAATGTATCTCTTGAGTTAAAAGAATTTAAAGGTAAGAAGTTCTGGGGGCTTGAAGCCGATTTCGGTTAATCGGCCTACCTATTTTTCCAGGTCGCGCAAAAAGAGACACCTACTCTTTCGAGTAGGTGTCTACCAACTAGACATCTCGGCGCTTTCTATCGATGGCAAACGGTTCATAAGGACAGTCGTAGACCTATTACTGTCATTCGATGGCAAAAATGGAGAATCAGTACGCTTCAAACGCGTGTGGAACGGTCATGTTTTCACGGAAGAAGAACAGACGCTGTTGCGACGCGAGGATTGACGTGTTGAAAAATCGATGGCATCTTGTCCCGCATTTCTCAAACGCAACGCCTTCATATTGATGCAAATTGTTAATTAAAACACTGTATACTCAGTGTTTTATCTATGATATACTATTACCATAATATGGTATTTATGTATTTAAAAACCTTTTAATTTATTTAGTGTGAGAAAGGGGAACCCGTTATGGCGAAGCAAAGATTTAAAATACCGACGACACTCGATGTTTCTTATTTTGATATGGAATTTAATGTCAAGTCGAAGAACGGCGTAGGGCTGAATCGACCAGTGTTGGCGAAGACTATCCTGTTTACGCTTCTTGCCGCGTTCTGCTGGTTTTATCTGGTTTTCCAGACGTTTATCGGTAAGGGTGGTATTCCTGTCGTCATCGGGTTTACGATAACATGGACTGTTCTTTCAGTCCTGCTTGCTAAGGCTGATAAGACAAATCGTACAGGTCTTGAACTCATGTTTTCCATGATTAACTACCTACCAAAGACAGGACGATATGTTCCAGTTCGAATGTCCGATTCCGTTCATCCGTTTAAATACTTGCTAAATGTAGACACAGTTGACCCCGAAGATGGGCGTATTCACTTTTTGGACGGACAAATCGGACACTGCTACCACATCGTAGGATCAGCGTCTGAACTTATGTTTGAACAGGATAAACAGACTATCCTCGATAAGGTCGATGCATTCTATCGCAAACTACCTGTGGGTGTGGAAGTCATTTACGATGCCGTCTATGAAGGGCATTCCGTCGAAGATCAACTACAAGCGGTGAAGCAGACGAAACAGGATTTGAACGTTAAGTCGAAGGGTTTAAACACCTTGCTCAAAGAGCAACACGACATATTGAAATATGCCATCAACAATAATCAGGGATTGACATCCTTACACCAGTATCTTGTGGTGAGGGCACCGTCAGAATCGACTCTTGTCGAATTTGAAAATCTCTTGATTGGTGATGTGGAAGGGGATGGTCTAATGTTTCGCTTGGCGAAGACTTTAAATCACAAAGAAATGGAACGATATTTTAAATCGTTTTTGGGACCACACAATATATTCGAAAAGCGCATTACGAGTAGGTAACGGGAAAGGAGTAAGGATATGGGTGTTTCACCAGCAAGGGGATTGAACAACCTGATGAATAAGAATAAGCGCCAGGAAAAAGAAGCTGATGTGAAGCAAAATGACCAGGCGAGGATTCGTGATAATTCGTTTTTTCGGGCGATCAAGCCAAAATCAAAATTTTTGTTCCGTTCGGATTATTTTCAGGTGGACGAATCGTATGCGACGATTTTGACGGTTATGCATCAGAATGGGGCGGATGATAACCTCGGTTATTTTTGGGGCATTAATCTCATTCCGAGAAACATCGGCAACGATGTGAGCGTCCGCCGTATTGAACACGTCGGGCGCATGAGTGAGTCGTGGATTAACCAGCACCAAGGTCGAGCTGAAGGACTTTTCAATAACCAAGCGAGCGAAACGGAGCGAAATGGCTCACTAACAGCCCGCCAGAAGTTAAATAAAAAACAGCAACAGCTTGTGGATATCGCGAATGATTTGATGAACGGGTCGAGTTACCTTCGTGTGGCGATACGACTACTCGTTAAAGCACCGACTTTGAAACGGCTTGATGACGCGGTGAACAAAATCAACCGTCAATACAAGGACCGGTTTGATACAGTGTTTGCCGCTCCGTATACCGGAGAGCAGAAACGGGAACTTGCAAACCTCTTGAATAAAGTCGAAAGCAAGATGGGTCGCAACTTCATGTTCACCTCGGCGGAATTTGCCGGTAATTACAGTTTAGTCACAAGAGGAATCGAGGACCCGAAGGGTGAGTACATAGGGCAGATGGAAGGCGATGTGAATAACTCTGCGGTACTCATGGACATCGATGATTATGAATCCCACGTCGTGATTGCAGGTAAAGCCGAGGCCCAGACGCTTTCTAATTGGGATTTCAAGGGACAGCGTGGTGTGGACGTGTGGGGAGCGAAGCTTGGTATGAACGCCCTTCTTCGCAACCGACGCGTCGTGCATTTGGTTTTGAACCGTGCGCGTGTTGCGGGAATCGGAGTGGATTTATCCGATGTCACATCGAATGTGGACATGACGAAAGGGGATATCAATCCGTTTGAACTTTTTGGCGATAAGGAATATGAACTCAGTATTTTCCCAGCACACTTGGAGAAGATGACTCTCATGGTCGAACAGTTACAACCGATGACTGAGGAGAAACGGGCTCGCATTAAAGGGGCGCTTCAGGAGGTTTTGAACGACTTCTACGTTGATAAACGCATGTGGGCGAGGAACGCGAAAGAAAACCGTAATGCTTTACGACTAGTCGGGATTCCGCACAAGCAGGTTCCACGCCTTCCGGAGTTTCAAGCGTACCTCGACATGGAATATCACGCTCAGGTGCAGGCACGTAATAAGGACCCTGAAGTGATGAATGCTTATGGTTTCCTCAAGACGGCATTTCGGGATATGATGGATTCGAACGGGGATTTGTTTAACACTACAACCTCTTCGAAAATCGACCGAGCGGCCGTTTCAAGTCGTGTGATTTACGATTTCAGCTCGCTAATCAAGCGGAGTCGGGGTGTCATGATGGCGCAATTTATCAACGCCCTAGGGTTTGCCGTTGGTAATCTGTCGCAAGGGGACGTGGTGATATTGCATGGCGCAGAACAACTGGCCCCTGGTATTAAGCGGTACGTCCGGGATCAGTTTGACCAGTTAAATGATAACGGAGTGCGCGTCGTATACATTTACAACAGCGTGGAGCGGATGCTTGCGGATCGTGCGTTCAACCAATTTGAAGGTGCTGATTATACGCTCCTTGGCGGGATGACGAAGGGCACAATAGAGGAATACGAGATGTCCTTAAAGCAAGAGGTTCCAATTGCGCTAAAGAGGTTGCTCGAACACAAAGAGCGATACCGTTACTATTTACGACGGGGGTTTGACAATATTGTTTTCGCAAGCGATATTCAGATGGGATTTGATCGATGAACCAATAGTAGAACAGGTGGATTTTACGAAGAAACTGTAGTATTATAATATATAATCAATTGCAGTGTAGTGTATCGTTTCGGCTTGCACTTAAGGGGACTGGATGCGTCTGGTCCTCTTTTCATTTGGTATAATTTATTTAGTAATTCTATTAATCTTTATGGGTGTGATAAATTTGCAGAACAAAATCAATGGAGGTATCTATAGAGTAAACCTGAATGGTAGTAGTCCAGCAGAATTTACAGGTGACCATCCAACTTTGGTAATTAGAACTCTTAAAGAAGACGATATATACTTAGTAGTACCGCTTACAACTTATACTAAAGAAAAAATGGAGAAAGCAAAAAGAAAAGGATTTCCGCATCATATTAAATCTACTAATTCTATTGCCAGAATTGATAAAATGCAGATTGTTCATAAGCGGAATATCAAAAATAGATGGAAAGACAATAATGTAAATTTGAAAATTAAAAAACATGAATTAGAAAATGTTAACGTTAAGGTTAATAATTATATAGCTCTTTCTTCTGGGAAAACCGAGAAAGAATACAATAAATACATTGACCAATATGATAAGACCTTCAAAGATTTTAAAGATTTATATGAAGGAAAGGCTATAGAAGAAAATATGTTCAATCAACAAAAAGACAAGGAATATATCTGCATTGAATGCAAAAGGAAAGCAGTACATTGGCTTTCATTTGATGACCTAATCGATATATCGCAGCAGTTTTATACTTCCCATAATGTTGAGATTCAATTCTCAAAAGGGATAATATCTATAAATATTCATGAGATATCTTGACTTTAGTTGATTATATTTGTATAATACTGGTGTAGGAAGGGTTGTTCATTGAACGTAAAACCAGCCTCAACAATAACGATGTGTGTGGAAGGGTTGCTTTATAAACGCGTAAAACCAGCCACAATTTTATGAATGGGAAAAGATGTTCTTTTCCTTTTTTGTTTTATTTTAAAATTTATTGCATATACTATACACATATGGGTGGAAAGGGCAGCCTTTGGCATGAGACCAGCCACAATATCACGAATGGATGGTTATAAAGAACCATCCATTTTTGTTTTTAATATACTGACAACATGGGCTTATAATGAGCTGACAGGGAACGATTTTTTTGATCTTAATTTATCACAGTAACTTTTCTAGATCTCTTAATTTCTTCTAATTTTTCTCGATCTCTTCTATACGCTTCTATACTATTATTTCGTTTGAACTGTTTGAGGTAGATATTGTGATTTTCTTGTTTTTCTTTAAAAGCATTGGTGGTTTTTATTTTCTTTTCTAATAATTTTCCTATTGACACACTTATCATCTCCCTCTATTACTATTAGACCCGTTTTTTAATGAATATGGCTTTTATGGTACAATGAAAAAGTATGAGACAGGCAAGTTGTCTTTCATACGAAATCCTCCTGGAAAGGAGGTGTACTCTTTCATGGGTCGACGTCAGAGCAAGAAAGAAAAAAGACGAGAACGTTTTCAGTTTTGCTTAGATATAACGAAAGGTCTAGCCAACCTCAGCAAAGTTATATCTAACTTGTTCAACTGGTTCTCGTAGTTTTTTCACCCTTCCTTTTGGAGGGGTTTTTTAATAATAAAAAAGGGTTAGGAGCCACCTAACCCTTTTCCGCACTCTTCTTGAGTCGACGTCAATTATTTACACCTTTATTTTAATTCAAAGTTAACTATCTGTCAACAAGACTGTTCTTAGGTGTTGCTACATGGAGAATTTGCAAGTTGTCAGTCATACTTTCATAAAATAAAGGTTATACTATACTATTCCCTTTGTGCGGTTAATTATTCCTATTTTTGAATATTATAATCCTGACAACTCTCACAGCTAAAGTCGTGAGGTTTTAGGGTGCTCGATAGCCATTTGCCTGAACAGCCCATTGTTTTGTTCGTGAAAAAAGTACCGAACGGCACTTTCCTTTTATAGTTTATTTAGACTATATTCAGAAAAACCATAAGCGATGCGAATTTCGGAGAGTTGTTTGCTCCGTTCACCTGACTTAGGCTCTCTCAATAATTTACGATATTCTTTATCATTTTTGACAGCTCTATGTCGCTTCAGTGCTTCACCCAGACAAGAATTATAGATTACTCTCGCGATTTTAAATCTTTTTTCTAAACGGTGTTGTTGCCAAACGGGAATGTGCAAGGCGAATTTGATAGTATAAGACGGTTTCTGGCTTCTTGCCATAGGTTTCACCTCCGTTTTTAGTATTTTTTATTATGCTCTAGTCTTTTTATCGCCCGGCTCGCCGGGTTTAAAAAGTTTCTTTCATTGAAAAAAAAAGTACCGAACGGCACTTTCTTTGTATAGTTTATATGTGTGTTGTTGAGCAACAATATAATTAATTACAAATAACGTCGTTTACGTTACAATAAAGTTGTTTAAAAGCATTGATGTGTTTATTCAAGAATTGGGCCATTTAACGGAATAACTTAGGGAATAACTTAGGGAGAAACTATTGGGGGAGTATTTATCATTATTAAGACGGTTGTATTTGATTTGGACGGTACTTTATTAAATCGAGATGAGTCATTAGAATTATTTATTGAAAAACAGTATGAGCGATTTAATGAATGGTTATTTCATATGCCCAAAGATAAATACATAAAAAGGTTTATTGAACTTGATAATCGTGGATATGTTTGGAAAGACAAGGTATATCAACAGCTAATTAATGAGTATGGCATAGTAGGGATTACGTGGGAAGAGTTACTTCAAGATTATCTCACTTACTTTAAAGAAAGTTGTATACCTTTTCCAAATCTTATTAGTGCGTTGGAAAAAATAAAGAGAAATGGAGGTTTGATAGGGATAATTACGAATGGAAAAGGGCAGTTTCAAATGGACAATATTCAGGCATTGGGTATAGATAAATATACTGATACCATTCTTATATCCGAGTGGGAAGGTGTAAAGAAGCCTAATCCCGAGATATTTAAAAAAGCACTAAGAAGGCTTGATGTATCTGCCGAGCAAAGCATTTTTGTGGGGGATCACCCTAAAAAAGATGTAAAAGCTGCTCAATGTATTGGGATGAAAACCATTTGGAAAAAGGACTATCAATGGAGTAACAATGTAAAAGCTGATTTTATTATTAATGATTTAGGTGAAATACCTCAAATCATCAACCGATTAAATTCAGCTTCTTATTCCTGAATCGGGCGCTTTTCCGGAGCAAGGATATGTGCCTTTTTGCATGAAAAGGCACATATTCAGGAATAACTTATTGGAAATTATGGAATTTTGAGATAATTAATTTTAAGTTAAAGGGTAGAATTGTCAAAGAAGGAGTTAGAAAAGTTAAATGAACAGCAGTATAGGAGGTTAGGTTATTATGACTAAGGATTTTTATTGTGATGAAGTATTAAGTGGTAAAACCCAAGTAAATAAGGTGTTTTAGACAGAAAATGTATTAGCCTATTATCATACAAAACCTTTTTACCCAATACATATTGTTGCAATTGCTAAAAAACACATACCTTTTCTAATTACATTAGAAGAAAGTGATAATGGATTATTACTTGAACTACTGGGGGTAATTAAAAAAGGTTGCTACTATGGTTACAGAAAAAGGCGGAGCTTGCAGAGTTATTACCAACATAGGAGATTATCAGGACTCAAAACATTTACATTGGCATATAGTCTCTGGAAAATCATTGAGACAGTAACTAATTGCTTAATAAAGTGATCGCTTTCTTACGTTTAACAAATAAAGTTTTTGTCTCTTATTCACCACAAATAAGAAGGAGTTTTATTCAATGGAATTTAAGATATCAGAAGTAAAAGGCTATACTCCTCAAATCGGACACTTGGTCTCACAGATGGATTACGCTAGAAAAACAACTTTAGAGGCTGTAAAAGGATTAACGACCTCAGAATTAGATTTTCTGCCGATTGGTGATGCCAATAGCATAGGAGCTCTATTATTACATATTGCAGCTGTTGAAAAGGGATTTCAAATTGAGATTTTTGATGGTAGGAGTCCAAATGAGCAAGAGATGGCTGAGTGGGGAGACGCATATAGTCTAGGTGAAAAAGGAAGAAAGAATATAAAAGGGAATCGTTTAGATTTCTACATTGATAAACTTACTGAGGTACGAAAAATAACTTTAAAAGAATTTTCTAAACGGAATGATGATTGGTTGTACGAAAATAGATTATGGGATAGCAATCCATCTAATAACTATTTTATATGGTTTCACGTATTTGAAGATGAAATTAATCACAGAGGTCAAATACGAATTATTAGAAAGATGTTGAACTTTAAATAAAAGAGTTGCTCCGAAAAAGGGCACAATAACGGAACAAAGTTGTGCTAGAATTGGCCATTTTGTGGAATAAGATATTGGGAGGTTTATGATGAATTTGGAACATAGATTCCTAAAGGGAGGTAAGGATATGACAAAAAAGGTATTACTAATTATTGATGTTCAAAATGGAATGTTTCAAGAAGAAAATGTTGTCTTTAATGGTGATAGGTTAATCAAAAACTTAAATGATTTATTAAAAAAAGCACGATTAACAAAGACACCAGTTTTTTATATTCAGCATAATGCACCTGTTGGAAAACCTTTAGAATTTGGAACAAAGGAGTGGGAAATTCATTCTGAGATAGCTCCAGAAAATGAAGATATAGTAATACAAAAAGCAACACCAGATTCATTTTTTAATACACCTTTGGATGAAAAGTTGAAAAAGCAGGGGATTGAACATATATACATTGCAGGGATTCAAACGGAACTTTGTGTAGATACAACATGTAGGAGAGCTTTTAGTATGGGATATAAGGTGACTTTAGTTTCAGATACACATAGTACCTGGGCTTCTAGTGAAATTACTGCACAACAAATTATAAACCACCATAACAGAGCCTTAAATTGGTTTGCAGATGTTTATCCTAGTAGTGAGATTAAATTCAATTGATTGCGAATTTTCTAACTTAGGTTAAAGCACGCAATTCCCGAACAAGAACCGCGCCCTTATTACGTATTAGAGCTATATATAAAATTTTCAAGTCAGTTATTCTTTTTTAGTGCAATGGTTATCCACAAAGAAAATCATATTGTGGCTAACTATTGAAAAAGCGAGAATGTTCCGTTATAGGGCGCTTTTCCGGAATAAGGGTCAGCGATCATTAAAGGATCATATTGTGGCATAGTCGATAGGTGGTGGATTTTATGATTGAAATTGATAAAACGCAATATAAGAAACTCAGTAGTGTTCTAATAAATTTAGAAACTGCACCTAAGTATTATTTACAGAGCAGTTGAATTGAGTAAAGGACGCACCCGTAATAAGACTTGGCTTCCGTTCCATCCATAAGCTACATTTCTAATAAAAATTTCAGGAGTGGTAATTTGAACAGAGACAACGAATTCGTGAAGTCGAATAATGAATCTGCTGTAAAACCCAAAAAGAAGGTTTTTGCTATCAGTTTATTTATTGTTTTAAGCGTAGTGTTGGTATTGCAGGGCTGCAATACCGAAAGCGGGAATGCAAAAAACGTCAATGTAGCAGCCAAAAAGGTGAGAGATTTGTTTGAGATAGAAAATGTGGAAGCAGTCAAAGAGGGAAAATCAAGTAAGATAAAAGATTCAACAGACCAGGAACAAATTGACGAAGCACTTGAAGCGATCGATAAAATTGATACAAGTGATACAAGTGACGGGGAACAGAGTAAGAACTATGCGATTGCATTCGGTCTTCAATCAGCTGTATTCATTGCTGTATCACAATTAAAAGAACGGGAAGGTATACGGGAGTCATCTGATAACAATGCACAGGGCGAAACAAATGGGGAAGAATTTCATCCAGATGAAGACGATGTTGTATTGAAAAATAATGAATTAAAAAATAGAGATATACTTGAAGAGTTTATGAACGTCGCTGGAGAAAACGGCGAAAACAATGAAAGTGAAATTAGAGTAGTGAAGGATGAGGGGGCAAATGGTGTGTTGATTTATGATTTAAAATCAAGATATGATAAAAATGCTGATCAGAGTTGGATTGGGGTAATTCCAGATTTAAGTTATTATAGTGCGTCGGAAAATGAAGTACAAGACGTATTTAATACGCGTCAGCAATGTAGCTATATGTCAAAAGATGAACAAGAAGGGTATTATAAACTGAACGAATGTCGAACGCATTGGGCATATCGGTTTCTTCCAATTATTAGTGATAATCAAGGATAGTAGATCTTATAGAGATTAAGCTTATTCCTCCTTAAAAGAGCGCAATTCCAGAGTAAGGATCTGCACTCTATTTGGGATCCTACCACAAAAGTAAATATATAACAATATTAACATAATTACGCAATTAATAGAATGGTTTAAATCATCTAAATGATTTAAATAATTTATAATATATGGTTATTATATTTCATTATTGATATGCTAAGAAAATAGTAATTAATAGAAACAAAGGAGTTAAAATCATGAAAGAAGTTTTTATTATAGTTGCACTTAGTATCTTTGCATCAATTTTTTTAATATACACTATGCCTTTTATAGCAAATATATTTATTATGGAAAATCTACAAGGTTTCTTTAATTTAACCGTTTTTTTTCTTTTAGTCGCTTTATTGAAAATTTCAATTGATAACAAAAAATGAGTTTTAAAAGATATTGCATACTTTTCACCAGGCACTCTTTGTGAGTGTCATTTTTTAACGTACGGGAAGTTGGACTTTTTTCATGTCAAATTTTGCTTAGCGTACGTTTTCCGCGTTTGCTAGCGGTACCCCATTGATTTTGTGTAAGTAACAAAAAAGTCGTTTAATAGGGGGTGTCCACCATGAACAGGGGGGAATCGCTTGGTGATAGCGTGATATTTTTCATCGCTTTAAAAAAGACGGTATTACCCGTCTTTTTTTGGTAGTTAAAAATAAATTTTGAAAAATGTAAATAGCAACAAAGTAAATACCACTTGAATCATAACAAATAGTGCGTATCCCTTGTTCGGCTGTTTTTTTTGCGATCTTTTTTGATAATATTTAATAACTAAATATTCGTTAGAAAAACAAGTTATGTTAACAATTAATAAAAATATAGTTGTCACAAGTACCGCGTTTTCATAATCTGCAAAAGAAATTGGAAATAGGATAATCGTAATTATAAGAAAAACATAAGAATATCGGTAATCTTTAAGTGTTACCGCCATAATTAACACTTCCTATTATTGATAAAATCATTGATATTAGTCACAAACCATTCCAGCTAATCCATATGCCGCTGAAACAAGAACCGGAACGACGAAAGCAGCCGGACCAGTAACACCTAATAAATATGCCGCAGCAGAATAGGAACCACTGTTGTATTATATAACTGAAAAAGCGTTATTTATCGCTTTTACGCAACACAATTTACCTGAATCACAAGAAAGCTAATGCAACAAAACTCTTAACGTACGTTCACCGCGTTATGCTGGCGATATCCCAAATAGAGCCAAAGAAAAATGATTGAAGGGTTTCAAACAACTTTTCAGCAAACCAAAAACCGATACTTAGTGTCGGTTTTTGGTTGAGTATATATATTGATTTAATTTCACACTCACTTAATGTATAATGTTGGATAAAATGCTGAAAGGAGCTCTTTATGAATAATAAAACAAGAGTCATCTTAAGTATAGCTCTGTATTTGTTACTTTGTATATTTGATTATATTTTTACTAACACAATTGAATGGAAGTTGAACATTTTAAAAGCTGTAGTTGGAACTATAATTGCATGGTTTGTTATCGAATTTTTTCCAAATCAGAAAAAGTAACATTATGCTAGGTTTATAGGTTTAATTTTATTTACATTTCCACCATACCATTGTAAGTTGGGTAGCTAATCCAACCACACTCCCTTTAACACCGGCTCTAATCAATTTTTTAGCCGCTTTGTAATACTTGCCATCAATCACATATGACCAGACAGAACTAATTACGGTAGTAGGTACGAAACCGCCTGCCCATTCACTCATTTCTTTTTGTATACACTTCACATCATGTGGTGGAATAATTGCTCTAGGTGAAATGTTTGTCTGATCTTTATTTGTTTGTAAGTTATTCTTTTTTTGTATCTCTAATTTTAAATCCTCAAGAACTGGATCCTCACCATATTTCTCTTCTATCATTTCAACGTCAATAGATACAATTTCTCCATTTGAGCCTTTTACTGTGGCCTCTTCATGAATGAACTTTAATATTTCAGCAAGTTCATTTACTTCCTTCACTTCTGTAGTTTGGGCTTGCGCAACTGGAGCAAAATAAGTTGTAAGAATGGCGAAAACAGTCATCAAAGTTAAACAACTAATCAAAATCCTTTTCATCTTAACCTCTCCTCCTTTAAATAATATTTTGTTTCTATGATAAGGTTTTCATAGTTTAATGGATTGGTCAACTATTTTTAGGTAGAAAAATAGAATATGGGGTACCATCACATAGCCATCAAGCTAAGGACGATATGATAGTAAACACAGTGTATATTATGTTTCCATTTGTAAAATGCGCCAACACCTAGTACAATAAGGAAAGTTATAAAAACAGAACAATCGTTCTGTTGAATTGGAAACATATTGACCGATAATATATATATCAAGGAAACGTATTGTAGCAAACTAAGGAGGAAAATTATAGTGAAAGAAGTTCAACCTATTCGGGATATAGAATTGATTAAATCAATGAAAAGAGAATTATTGAAGAAAGGAAGTAGGAACGAGTTTCTGTTCACTTTTGGTATTAATATTGGTTTGCGAATTAGCGATATGTTACCCTTGAAAGTTTCTGATGTAAGGGGGAAACAGTACATAAGAATCGAAGAAAAGAAAACAGGTAAATCTAAGAGGTTTCGTGTTAATCATGAAATGCAAGATTTAATAGAGTCGTATACAAATGGAATGAATGATAATGATTACCTTTTCCAATCCAAACGTAGTTACACGCCGATTAAACGTATACAAGCCTATAAAATTTTGAATGAAGCTGCAAGGCAATGCGGAATAAAAGAAGAAATAGGAACGCATACGCTAAGAAAAACATTTGGGTATCACTTTTACAAGAAAACGAAAGACGTTGCTTTATTACAGGAAATTTTCAATCATTCTTCACCTTCAATAACTAAGCGTTATATAGGTATTAACCAAGATGAAATAGACGAGGCGCTAGACGATTTCAATCTATAAGGAGTGATCTTATTGTATCTTGAAAAAATCCAATCGAAAGGGAACTATTATCTTTATCTAAAAGAGTATGACGGCAGCATATTATACGGCTCTAAAAAACGCACTCTATACGCATTCGGTAGATTAGAAGAAGCCAGGAAGAACTTTGTGGAATGGAATAACGATATTAATAAATTACCCGATAATTTTAAAAAATACGGGTGCACCAGGGACGATCTGGAAAAATGGATTGATCAAACCCATCCAAAACCGGCAGGTTTTCAGAACAGCCCCCTAGTGCATTTGTAGTATATATCATTTTTTGACTATAGACAATGGGCGACACCCCCTTTACATTAATAATTGTGTTTACTTACGTTATTTTGATGTATATTATGTAGGTATACCAATTTATAGAAAAAGGGGGATATTTTTCATGGATAAAAAAATGTCTAACACAACTCTAGCAATACCGAAAACGCTTAAAGGTGATTTAAAGAACATGGCAGACGAAACAGGGATGTCCGTAAATCATTTAATTCGGTTAGCGGCTAATTCTTTAGTAGTGAATTATAAAAAAAGTGGACCTTTTATTTTTGCAGACTTGATTAATCCAGAACATAGAGAAAACCTTAAAAACGATAATAATCCGTTATGAGGGTCTTTTGGTAGCTTCTCATACTTATACCATTAAAAAATTAAAAAACACGTTAAGCACATTATATGAGGTGATTTTTTGGAGTACCTTTTAATTCCTGTTGGCTTATTCGGCAATGACTATATGACATTAACAAATGATGCAAAAATAGCTTATGCCCTTATATCTAACAAACTAGCTTTCTTCCCTATGGAGGATGAGGAAGGAAATAAATTTGTACACTATCGATTAGAGGAATTAGAAAGAGACTTAAACTGCAGTGGTGACAAAGTGAGAAAAATAAAAAGGATTTTGATAGAAAACGGTCTGATAAAAGAAAAAAGACCCGGTTTGAAAGAGCCCAATAGATACTATGTATTTAAGCCTTAAAAAAAGATGATTTTTTATTAATAAGGGGAGATAGAAATGGATACAGCAATACAATTCAGAGGAACTATATACGAAAACGGATATGGACTAGTTGCTCAAAAAGTTATGAGGGATTTAGATTTATCACCACAAGCTAAATCGATATATTCATACATTTGCTCGTTTGCAGAAGTAGGTAAGGACGGAGAAAGAACAGCTTTCCCTGGCGTTGAATTAATGATGAAAGAATTAGGGTTCAAATTAGAAAAAACCTACTACAAACACCGCAAACAACTAATTAACAAAGGTTACATAACTATAGAAAAGAGGAAAGATAAAGGCAAATTCGAAAAAAATCTCTATTTTATAGAAGCAATTCCATCACCAATAGAAGAAAAACAACCACACGGTAAAAATTACAGTACGGAAAAAACCGAACAGCAAAATTTACCGCACGGTAATTTTTCCACCTTGCAAAATGAAAGTGGGTAAAACAAGTCTAACAAAATTTGGAGTTTGCGTGTTTTTATTTAGCTGAATTTTCTCAGTACCCCAACATATATTTTAGAGCCTAAAAAAAAGAAAGTACCAAGCGGCACTTTCTTTCATCATTTAGAAGTCAAGCGATTGATTGAATCCCTCGTCCGTTACGTATCCTTCTACGGACCAAATATTATGCGGAAAATCTCCAACTTCTTCCTTCTTTTCTTGAGCTTCGTCTTTCGCTCTTTGTTCGTATTCCCGAAACTTATCCAAATACTTCGCATCAGATGGAGCATCGTTTTTCACTTTTGCCAAACCTTTTGATAGGGGTAACTCCGCGTAATTAAAAGGTCCCCCGTTGTCAAAGAGCCATATATAACCAAGTGTGTGACCTTGATCATCTTTTCCAGGATTTCCTCTTTCTAAATTTACAGTGTAACCTTCTAAATTATTCTTTGCGATTTTAGTTGCCTGCAATCCAAATTGTTGACTGGATTCCATATCATCAGGACCATTTTCTGGCGTATCAATTAATAACAGTTCCACGGTTTCTTCCTCGCCGTCTTTGTTCTCAACCACAATCGTGTCACCGTCAACGACGCGGCTTACGGTGACTTCCTCCGTTATTTCTTTTAATTTATCGAGAGGGGTTTGCTCTTTATTTTCGTTATTTTTAGTTGAATCCGTTTCGGGTCTGGGTTCAGCCTCAGCCTGCGAATCGGACTTGCTAATCTCAGATTTGCCACACCCAGCAATCATGAATACAGCTACTAGCATACCTGTGATCCACAATCGTTTTTTGTTTACCTTGCGTAATTCTCGCATGATTTTCTTCTCCTTTTTATTCTCAATTTACTTAAAGTATATCACGGGCTTGTACCCCTTTACTATATTTATTGGTAAATTGTGTCAAGCATTTGTGTGTAGAAATCCTTCACTTTCAGGTTTTTAATCGCTTTTGATCCTTTTATCGCCCGGCTTGCCGGGTATAGAATTGCCAGTTGGTTCCCGTTTTTAGTGCTTGCTTTTTTGTTGCATAGTAATTTATTTAAAAAAGAATAAAATCTTGTATGCTCAACGTTTTAGTAGTACAATTTAAATTACATATATTTCCATTTTTAACACAAAAAGTCTACCTGTGCCGTTCAGCACTCGAATAGTTGAACGACCGCGATGGTAGGTATGTCATCATCTGTTCGAAGTCGATTTATCTAATGATTGAAACCGACGAGTGTTTTCGTCCACACAATAAATTAGAGTAAAGGAGAATTGAGATACCATGCGATTTTTACAAAAAATGATACCGCGCGCCATTTTTATGAATTGTTTGGCTATTATCGCTGTGTTATTGGTACTTATACCAATTGGTAAGGTGCTTGCGGAAGAAGGCGATGGTGGCGTCGTGGACCTGTCGCTTTATCAGCGCGCAAGTGAACTTACTCGGGAATTTGCGACGGCTATCGCACCTGGAAGTGAAGCGGAACGCCTGTATATGCTTGAGAAGACTACCGATGATGGTCTCTTGGTAGCAGGGAACGCTGGGGCCTTTCTAGGGTATGCGGAGATTTTATCGGATGATACTGGTATTGTCGGATGGCTGATGAGTAGCTATACTTCAGCAAGCGCAACAATAACGTACGACCAACTAAAAAACGTTATTGACGTAGAAGGCAGTGCGTATACAAGCAACCCATTTTTCATTTATGCGGGGTACGGAGAAATGCTTACAGAGATGGGTTTAATTTCAACGATTCGTCCGGGTATCGGTTCAATAGGTCGAATGCTTGCGACAGGAATTGTTTTAATGGTCTACCTATTAGCGAATGCGGCTCCGTTTTTGTTTAGAGGAGCTTTAATGATACTTACCACATTAAACCCGTTTAAATTATTTGAAACGGTAATTAATGGTACGGCGAGTGCAGATTTGGGAATTATTTCAGGAGTTGCGGAGTATGTTGGTTCTATTTATCAAACCGTACAGGATTTTTCCGTAATGTTTTTACTGCCGATATTTCTTGTTACTACTGTGTTTGGAATATTGGTATTCCGAAAAACCTCCGTTGTAAAAGGTTTTGGACGATACGGTGTTCGCGTATTCATGTTGTTTGCGGGAATTCCGTTAATAGGGGCGACATATACAGGACTAGTTGAGGATTTGGAGTCACAAGTGGCCGTTGGTACAGAGTATGCGGATTACTTGGTGTTATCTTCGTATGTGGATTTTGAGGGATGGGTGAAATATTCACGATTAGCTCCACCGAAAGATAGTGGTATTCGCAATCCTCGCTATGGAGATGACGAAACACGAACGATTAGCAACCGCGAATTGATTTTGGATATTAATGGTAAACGAGCGAATAATGATCGAGCGTATGCACTACAAGATCGCTATTCATCCACTTCGAACATCGGAGCTATATTCGAAGAAGGTGGCAACCAAAAGAATGTAGATACGGAAGATAGAAGTGGTCAGGAGATATCGTCATTCTCCGAGGTGTTTAACATTTTGTCTCGTCACATGACTAGTGCACGATACACCAGTTCTGATTATAGCGGAGAAGTCTCTGGTCAAGTCCAGAAAATATTGGCGAATAGTAACAATGAAGCGGATGAGGAAAATATTATGAAGATGTTTACACTTTCCTCTAGCGATTCTAGAACTTGGGGTGAAAAACTTAACCCATTCAATCAAGAAAAAGACTGGATGAAGCCGATACGTTGGAACGGGAAAGGTAATAACGTGGATAGTAGTGCGAAAGGGTTGTTCACAGAAGGCGATGCGCTAAATCCATTGTTCCAATTTGGGAGATTTCACATGAATATATATAATTCAGGCGACCTACGATACGATAGATTCAAAGGTTACGTATCACCAGCAATGCCTGATGTAGTCAATGGAAAAACAGCTCCTATCGGGGAAGACCGAGAAGGTACAGTCGGTGGTTTATCTCCAATTGCGTTATATAATTTCTTGAACACTACGTTTTCAAACACGGGACTCACTGTTTATTCACCGGAGAAAACATCGAGCGACCTTTCGCGAGATGCATACGCAGCCGTTACATTCGGTGGATCAGGAATGTCTTCTGTAACACGTTGGATTGAAAATCTAACCGTTATGTTGAGTTTGGCTGTACTGTCAATTGCCTATGGTGTGATGATGATCAGTGTAGCAATTAAGAATATCCCGCGTATCTTAACAGGGGTGTTCGGCACAGCTCTCGGCTCAATTGCTTTTACGACCAAGTTATTGATTTCGACTGCCGTATTAATCATTCAGATTATCGGGATGATTTTTCTCTATACATTAAGTGAAAACATCATTATGTCCATGCTTTTAAACTTTAATGAGTTGGTTGATACGGGCGGCGAATACTTTGGATCGGGGCTTATCTTTGATTTCCTTGGTAGCTTCTTGATTACGGTGATTACGGCAGCAGTGACCTTCTTTATGATTAAAAATATGAAAGTCTTTAAAGAGCTCATGGAAGAGGTAGTGACGAACGCAATCAACCGTGTGATGGGCGCACTTGATACGAGCACGGGCGGTCAAGGTCTTGACGTTTCGAAATCATCAGGTGGACGCGTTGGCGGCGATGGAAAATTGACGGATAAGGCAAGAGAACCAATGACAAATGTTGGTAGGATGCTCGGTGCTGCGCATGATTTAGAATCCCGCCGCGAGCAAATGGGTGAAGAACTTGGTCATGATAAACCAGGTCTGGGTGTTAAGATTAAAAATCGTTTGGGTACAGCGTCTGACTTAATGGGCGCAAAAGGAAAAGATACCATGAAAGGTCTAGCCGGAGTTGAAGGGAAATCCCTTGAGCGTGAAATGCAAGCAAAAGAAAGAAAAATTAATTCGATGCCATACAGAAAAGACGCACAAGATGGCAATGTTGCGGGTGCAACAAGTATGGGGCAAGCCATCGACGAAAACGGTGAAATCCTGACTGATTCAAACGGCAATGCTCTGGATACTAACGGTAACTCGGTTAGTCCGAGCTCCCCTGTTGCGATGGCTGGTACGACAGCGATGACCGCAGAGGACGGAGCGCTCATGGATACAGACGGTAACACCTACACCGATGAGATGGGCAACGCGTTCTATCAGAATGAGAAAGGTCAACTGGTTGATAAAGTCGGCAACTTCGTTGCACTCGACAAAGACGGAACGCTCCAGCCAGTGACAGAAATTCCGGGACACAATGGAAAAGCGGTATCTGCTTCAAAAGAGGCAAAGAAACTTGACAGTATGCGTTTCGATGCTGACAGCTACGATGCGATGACAAACGAAAAAGATGCCACACATTATGGTTTGGATAAAGACGGCAACGCGATTGGAACAAACGGCGAAGCGCTCCAAGTAAACGGATCAAATGGTTCTCAACCTGTCCGATTAGACGAGCAAGGCTTTGTAACAGATGCTGATGGTAACCGTGTATCTGCATCTGACATTCATGGCTCAGTAGATGCACGTGGGTTTGACAAAGTAGAAGGCGATGATGGAAATACGTACTTGAAACACAAAGGCGACGCAGCTATGAAACATGTGGCGGTTCCGGGGAAGGGTAAGACGGAAAGTCAGAACCTAACGTCCCTTGCGAAACAGTCGAATCGGGCTAATGCCTTGGCGAAACGGGCGAATGAACGGGTCAAGCAACTGAAAGCGAATGGTGCTTCACCTTACGCCTCCATGCAGGCGCAGCGTTATGCCGATAAGGCGAATAAAAACGCACGAGTGTCCCAGCAATCGTTCAATCAAGCGATGCAGGCGAATGGGAAACCAACAACAGGGTTTGCACGTCAGCCTGTTACAGATGAATTTGTACAAAGCGCTGCTCGTCATGCAAATGCTGAAAAGATGGCTCTTGACGAAAACATCGATAAATTAGAACAGATGAAGGCGAAAGGAGCTCCGCAAAAGATGATCGCAAGACAGGAACGGAAAGTAGACGGTCAGCGTCATGCCGTTCATCAAGCAGCAGGTGTGGAGCAGGATTTGCGTACGGCGAAAGCTGCAGGTCGTTCCTACAATGAAGTTCATAGTGCCCGTTCCCGTGTGGAAAGCGCAGAACAATTGTATGTAAAAGCGCAGAACGCTCACACTGAAGCAGTTAATAGTGGTCAACCGAAAGAGGTTATCCAGAAGCGAGAGAGGAAAATGAATCAAGCGTTGAATGCGGTGTCGGCGGCTCAGGCGAACTTATCTCGCGTGTCTCAAAAACCGAGCGGTACGCCAGAACAGATTGATCACGCAACGGCCCGGTATGAACAGGCGAAAGCACAGCATTCCCAGGCAACAAACCGTTCGGAACAAGTACAGGCAAAACGCCGGATGGATAAGGCGCAAAGTATTAAACAGCGCTTTCTGAACCCGCCGGGTTGGAGTAAGAATTCGTCGGATGTTCCGCAGGTCAAGTCCGTTCCGACACGTTCAGCGAGCAAGAGTTACGCGGAATTGACCGCTTCTGGTGTCAGCAATTACGATGATTACCGCAAGCAGGTGAAAAAGCATACGACCGATTTGAAGACGAATCAGTCAAAATTGAAACAGGCACAACAGCGCCTGGTAACGCTCCGTTCGAGCAATCGACCGCCGCAAATCATTGATCAGGCGGAAAATCAAGTGGCAACGTTGCAGAACAGTGTGAATGCGTCACAGTCGAATGTGAAGAGACTAAAAGATAACGCCCAAGGCTTGCTTAAAAACGGCGATTTCCAACCGGTTGTGGCAAGCAGACCAATTCGTAAGAATGGTTCGGCGATTATCAATCAGATGGTTCACTTGAGCCATTCGCAATCGATGTACGACAAGCTTTCTCAACAGGAACAGACTGGTACCATCACGAAAGCGGGACGAAAGCAGATGAAATCGTTGGGTGGCCGTTTGAGTCACATGAAACGTGATTTGATTCGCTCCGGTATTCGTGAAGATTCCATCAAGGATAAGACTAGCATTGTTCAAAGCACGAAACATATGCAACAATCATGGGAATCATTCGTCAATGGTACAAGCATAGAAAACAATGACGAATAACCCATGTGCCCTTCGGGGCTTCTGTATCTTTAAAAATTGTTTACCAATATTTGGTATATTTGTATTGTTTTGACATATAGTGTGTGATATAATGCTTGTAGTCATTAAAATGTTGATCGGTCAGTTCTTTGGGAATATTTTGACCGACCTTGCTCATAGGTAAAGGGGGAGAAACGTATGTTAGGTTTCGGTAAAGTTGAGTTACTCGCAGGCGCAGGCGGGTGGGATTTACGTACCTTCTTACAAAACTCATTTAATACACTAGGAGACTGGTTCTCACTAGCTGTCATGATTTTGGGAATAGTAGCTGTGGCGTACGCCATTTGGCAAATCGTCTCTGGGTTGATGTCCCATGGGAAAAAGCAGACCAACTGGGCTGTAGCAATCATTTTGCTTCTTGTTGGGGGTACATTGGCCATGACGACAGGTTTCCAGTTTGTACAGAACATTGCAAGCGGTGGTCGTAAGACGATCGAGGACCTAGGTGGACAAACCATTACGATGTTCCATTTTGCAAAGACATTCCTGCCGTAATCGCAGTGTCTGAGAAAAGAGAAGAAAAAGAAGACGCCAACGCGTCTTCTTTTTTGTGCACAAATGTGTCGCTTTCGAAGCTTTAATCGTCGAGCAACTTCGTATAATTTACTATTTTTTCCAATTACCCTATGCTATAATTAAATATAGTTATACGACAAAACACTGTACATACAGCGTTATAAACATAATTTTTCACAGGAAGAGAGGGGAGACAAAATATGACAAAACATGACATGAAGGGTCTCAAAAATCATAAAGTCGCAGAGGAGGACAAGGGAACGGATGAGCAGGAGAAATCATCGTTTTTCAAATGGCTCGAAACCCTGCGTGACAAACTAAAACTTGGTTCTCATTACAAGATGGAGCGTTTTACGATCATGCTCGGGGCAACGCTGTCCATTCTGTTACTACTCTCAGTTTTTTCCTTTGTAGCCTACAGGGACGGTGTTGCTCAGAGCGTATCCGCTAAGGCCGTCTATACCGAGGATTTCAATTTTTCGTTGTCGGATCAAAAGATGTATGTCGAAGGAGTTTATGGAAACAAGGACAAGACGGATGTGATGATCTTGCTTCGATTGCAGAACCCAGAAACCATGAGTACTGATGCGAGCAACTATGAGCTGTTCATTACGAGTGAGAAGGAAAGCCTGTCGTATGAACCAGATGTGTCGTTATCGTTGTTCGGTGCCACGGGATATGGCACCATCCGCTTCCAGGATGACGAACCAATACCGAAGGAAGTTGTGTCCATTACGATTCGTGCAAAGGCCGATTTATCTCAACAAGAGGGTTCTGGTTCTTCCGGGGATGATGAAAGTTCGGATGGGTCTTTCGAGAAGTACGACCAAGGACGTTTCTACGTAAATCCTGGCGCGGATGATGTTGAAACGCTTGATTGGCTGAACACAGGGGAGAAAGATCCTACGAAGCTGTATACTGCTTTAGTCGCCGATACACTGGATGAGGAAATTCACACTAAAATTCAGGAACAGACCGATGAGCTCGACATACTCTTGAACCGTGAGAAGGAATATACGAACCGTCTTGTTTCCGCCGGGTACGAACCTCCGGAGACGCCGTGGTTTGTAAAAGGGGATTACGTTAATGATGACGGAGTGTTTGTAGCAGCGCAGAATTTGGAGGGAGCATTCGCCTTCGATTATTCCACTAAAACAATCAGGGACGGTTATATTATTCAGGTCATGGATAACCTGTCCTCGTTTGACGAATACATGAGGAAACATTCCGAACACGATACGACAAATGATAGAGATTCGTCCAGACAGGAACAGGTGGAGCTTGTTGAAACGATCAAGAGTAAAAGCGGAGAGGTGCTAGATTTAAATACCGTCGTGACAGGTTCGAGCCCTTCTGCTCAGGTAGCGGCGAAGGATTCCGTAGAGTCCCTGCAGGCGACTTGGCGCTCGTATCTTAACATCAAATCGGAATTACAGCGGAATTTGATGCGAGAATTACTCATTTTGGATGCCGACGTGCAATCTCAGAGATCCTCTTATTCCGTACAATCGAATAAAGATGCAGTGACATTCTATTAATCTAGTGATGTAAGGTGTCCCTTACATATACTGTGACGGGACCCTTTCATCTTTCACAGATTTATACATTTAATCTACACAACCACATAGCGAAGGAGGGTATGCAAATGAACGACGAACAATACGGCAGACCTAGACGTTCGACAAGAGCGCAAAAGCTGGGTGATCCGTCTGGTGGTGTCGCGGGAGATAACGGAGCGAAATCCCGTTTGGCTGATGGGGTGCGGAATCGTTTCAGATCGTCGAATTCATCACATACACCAAAACCGAATACACCGTCTGGATCAACCGGAAAAACTGGGGCGACATCGAAACCTTCGAATACGAACCAGATTTCCGGTTCATCGGATGCTGGAGAAAAAAGAAATAGAAAAGGCAAAGACGGTATGGAAGATAGAAAGAGTAAACAATCGAATCCCCAAAAGGATACATACGCTTCTGGTAATAATCAGAGCGATGATACAGGACAATCAAATGAAGCGGTGGGAAACCCTGCAAAAAAGGTGAAAGACGCTTCATCTAATACCACGGGGGGCGATTACGGCAAAAAGAGTACGAAAGACCAGCTTGAACATCAGGCTGCGGATGTAGCGATGGATACCACACCGGGGCTTAGTCAGTTTAACAGTGCCCGCAAAGCACTCAAAAATTTTAACAAAACCAAAAAAAGTGCGGGTGGCGGGGATGACGGGATTACGGATAAAGCCGAGGAAAAGATGGACGATGCCGTCGATAAAGGAATCAAAGGTGTGAAGGTCGCTGCGGGTGCGGGGGTAGCGAATGGTGTGGGTATGATTGGTATGGCCGGTCTATTGTTTATGAAGACGCTTATGATGCTCAAAGGAATGATGTTCGCTGTTCTCGGGAAAATCGCCGGGTTCTTCGGTTCGATATTTAGTGCGGTGAGTTCATTCTTTTCGGGTCTTCTCGGCGTGGCGACTGCTGTCGGCCAGACCATTGCCGCAGGTTTTATGGCTTTGCTCGTTGCTGGAACGAGCATACTTGGATTTGGTGTCGTACAAGAATTCAAAAAAGACGACTCAGTAGTGGCATGTACACCGACCCACACAAAAGTATCTGATTCATCACAGTCCTACATCGGAAGCGGGGAAATCGGAGCCATCCGTGAAGATCATGCCGTGAAGCTCTGGTCGGTCTACTCCGAGATCGGCGGTTCGAAGGCGCAGACTGCGGCGGTGCTTGGAAACTTGGAAGCGGAAAGTTCACTTGACCCGACAGCAATTGAGACGATTTACAACGAACCGTTTTTCATCGGTATTTCTAAGCAGGATGCAATAGCAAATGATTTTCAAGTTGAATTGATTGACCCGTCCTATGCGGACCGGTTCCCAGCGATTAATTACGTCGGTATTGGTCTTGCCCAGTGGACGAATGGTAGGAACCGCCTACTCATTGATTACGCGAAGGAAAAAGGTGTGAATTGGTATGAATTCGATACGCAGGTACGTTTCATGATTGACGGGGATTCGCCTGGGCGTCAGGACCAGTTGATGGACTTCTTGAATACGGAGCCCGGGAATGTCGGGGCTGAGACGGAGCGGTTTATGAACACATGGATAGGTCTTTCCTCTCCAAATCCGTCCCTTGACAACCGTCAGTCAAATGCAACGGACTACATGTTCATTCTGGAGCGTGCGACAGCAGATACGGATTACGCAGATAGTATTCTGAGCGGAGTTAACGTCAACCGTTCTGAAGGGAACAGCGCGGCGGGGGCGTATTACCAGGATGACGGATGCGGGAACCCGATTAAATCTCATTACGGCAATCAGGCAGTAGATGGTACGGGAGAAGTACCATCAAATTTAACGCTCGTTCCGTGGTCGAGGGATACGCTTCCGTCATCATTGAAGGAATATGCCAAAAATCCCGAAGATGCAGGTCTCGCTTGGGGAGACGCCTCTGGTTGGGCAAACGGAGTCATCCCTGACCAGTGCGCTGCACTTTCACATAGTTACTTCATCCAACTTTACCCGGGTTGGAACAAGGACGGGCGTGCGACAACACGTCCATTTGGGGATGGGAAGGATGTGGCTAACAAATGGGCGGCTCATTACGGGGAAAGTACGGTGGACTATCCTTCTGCCGGTGCGGTATTCAGTGATGCAACGACGAGTCAATATGGTCACACTGGAATCGTGCAGCATGTGTTTGCCAATGGTGATATCTTGATTATCGAACAGAATATACGTGGTGTTTCCGGTGAGGGAGCGGGTTTAGATTATTCATGGAGCTGGCGTGTGATTAAGAAGAATCGCTACGAACAAGCGTCCTGGGAATTCTTTAAACCATCAGACGCTGAACCCCAATGGACAACACCCAGAGTTTAAAAATTTTCTTGATAAAACGCTGTGCACACAGTATAATAAAGGTGGTGAAAGGAGATGGTATTGCTTCACGCGGTACCTTCTTTCTTAGTAGGAAAATGATAGGGAAAGGTAGTGTTTGTTAATGGTTAATAATTTAATAGAAACGCCTAATTTTGTTTTGTTGAAACAAAAAAGAGCTAAGGTCCCTATTTTTAAGAAAACATTAGATGTCTTGGAGGAAGTATCGATAAGTGAACTCCCCAAGGGATGATATGAAGGGGATAATTCTCAATGGAAGATATGAGAAACTTAGAGTGTTGTCATGCTTTGAAATAAAAAAGGAAGTGGTACTAAATAATTGGAACACCTCTTTTTTTTATTTAAAATTGGTAAATAAAGTAAAACATACCATAAAAAGAAAAGTATATGGCCATTGCGCCCTGGTCTTAAAACAGAAGGGGATGAGAAAATGCTGGCGAGATTATTGCATGTGATAAAGACGTACTGGATTGTCGTTATAATTGGTGCGGTAGTAATGGGAATGGTTTTGTATATGTCAAACCAGAACAAAGCGATAATAGAGCTGGAAGCAGATATCAAAACAACCAACGAATTAGTGGCCGATGCCAAGAAGACACGATCCGATTTAGATAAGGAATTCGATGCGAAAGCGCATCGTACTGCAATTAAAGAACGAACGGTGTCTGCAAAGGAGGTTGGAAAAGAGATCATTGCGGTAGATAACATCCTCACTGCTTTTTATAAGACAAACGAACCGCTTCCGGAGAACAAAGAGGAGAAAGAAGCACTGTTTGCGAAATTAGAAGAAGCAAAAGCAAAAAATACGGAGCTTACTGGTGCGAAAGAGTCAGACCACATTAAGACTTGGCAGTTAAATCCAGAATGGACGCTCACGCTCGAATCCGTCGTCACGTATCAGGATACCAACCATGTTCCGGTTGTGTTTTCGATGAAGACGAAAGACGGAAAGGCTGCTGGTCTGATATATGCCATTTATGACGTGAATGACCACTCGCTCAATAACATTAGTCATCATTATACAACCCACGGTCTGCAGGATGAAATTGACGTAGGAGGGATGTAGGTTATGCATCACATCAAAAACAACCGCACGCTTTTGTTCCTGGTGATAGGTGGAATCGTCCTTTTTATCTTCGTCGGCGTGTCCCTGTGGAGCCAAATTGCCGAAAAAAAAGCACTAGAAGATGAACATGCTTCTTTAATAAGCAAGATGAATACCGTGGAGAAAAACATCGCGAAACGCCAGGCGGAGATCGATGCGAAGAAATCCGCTTCGATCAAGGAGGCGACAGGGATTGATCCGTCACTGATCAAAACAGACACCACAGCAGCGAAGTCGTACTTTAAACCGGCGTTTAACTGGAAGTCCGGTGGAGATTATGACAAGACCAGAAATGATTACATCGAGTCTCTTGGGAAAGATAATACATTCACAGCAACTTACCTGCCACCGGATACGAAAATTGATACGGATGACGGCCCGCTCTCCTATATTGACTTTAAAGGTCTTCAAGTGACGATGGGTGACATACATATCGTACCAATGAGCGCCGAAGGTAATCGTATCCGGTACGTGGCTTTTGTTCAGTATTTCATGCACAAGGACGAAAGTGACATGGTCAACCCGGAAGCACTTGAGGAAAGCGAAGCAATCATCGAATTCACGGCGGCAGGCGATGTGGAAAAAGGCGAGCGTCGGGTGACGGAAGTGAACGCCCGTGCAGGCTTCCAATCGAGTCTGGAACCATAAATAATGAATTGACTGAAATTAATAGATTGACACAATAACCCATAAAGGAGTTGGCTGCAAGATGAAGATGAAGAAAGTGCAAGCCCATAAATCACCTGTAACTAATACTCTACCAATGACCAAGCCTAAACATAAACTCGCGACGCGGATACTTGGTGTAATATTCCTGACCATGAGTGTGTCGGTGTTTGCCCAGGGTATCCCTCTCATGTTCGTATTTATCGGTGCGTATTTGGGTATACCGACGGACGCCACGGTAGGAGAAATGGACACAATGGTGTGGCTTCTTACAAGTGTTACCATGATGATCCTTGCTGTATACGCATTTCTCGCATGGATGAAATATCTGTGGCGCATATTTATCACGAATCCAAAAACCTTGTTTTCATTCAAAAGAAAAGAGAAACACGCCTCGTAATGGGCGTGTTTTTTATGTGTATGATTGTTTAACAACAAACGGTCATTGTTACATAGAAACGCTTGCTGTTCAGGCGATTTACCGTATAATGGGAGTATAAGCTAGATTAACAAAATATGGAAAAGGGGATGGATGAGAATGGCTACATTCAAAAAAGGACAAAGCTTCAAAGGTCAGCGTGTACATGTGAGCGGGGTTTTCGATCAGAAAGGCTCAGGGATGACAGGGAAGAACGTGGCGTTTAGTATTTCAAATGATACTCGCGAGCCTGAGGACGTTATTACGAACCCGATGCTTGTATACGATAAGTACAAAGATAAAAAGGGGAATGAAAAGGATACCTACACTGCAAGTTATTCGGCGAAGCAGTGGGACGCCATCGAAAAAGCGGCAAACAAAGAGGGCGACGCAATGGTGTTGGAAGCGGATTTGTTCCCAAACACCCGGGGCAAAGGGTTGGTTGTGAATACGAATACCCTTAAAACACCGGAAGTGCCGTTTGACTCGGCTAAACACCGTGAAAATACAGTGGCCGCCCGCGAAGCGAAAAAAGCAGCTCGTCAGGAACAGCAAAATCAACAAGAAGCGGTTCTTGAGGCGTAAAAAATTGATTTTTATTCGAAAAGGTGCTGAAAATCAGCACCTTTTTTGTATATGTGAATTTATACCGTTAAATAGATACGTGTTAAACATCTGTGTGTTCAGTGTTTTTGTTTTATTTTTGCTTGTTATCCATGAAACAAACGTGCTATAATCAAGGAAGAAATTTCCATTTTTATAGCAGAGCATGACAAACAAAAATCATAGAATCGCAGAAAATTAGAAAGGATGATAGCGTTATGAAGACCTATCCATATAACCGGACAAGCACTGAAGGGCGACGATTGTTCCGACTGTTGGATGCTCAATTTAACAAAGGGTCAATCAATGCCGTAAATCGATCTAAGACATTTGAATCTTACGGCGTTCCGTCTGTAACCCAGTGTCGTGTGAACAAAATTAGTTTCCTGTTTTCAAGCAATTTATCTGGGGTGAAACGTCCGCAAATTCGAGTTGATTCCGACGTAGAGATGGCTTGGGGGGATTTTGCAGAGGGGATTACATCGCTAGATTTTACTCATGATAACCAGGAGCTACCCCTTTCGTATGTGCAGCCGTTAGAAGATGATGCACTCAAGATGTTGATTGACGCTGGTTTTTACAGGGAGGAACGATTCGAGGCGCTCATGAATAAGCTCATGGCCGATGAAGAATTCGATGCTGAAGCAGAAATGAGGGTCACATACCTGGACGCCGTACAGGAAGGCTCAAAAGAGAGCGTACCTGTTCTATTGGTGGACCCAGTGACAGTCGTTCATGAGAATCATGATTCGTCTGAGCAGACGACGATTGCGAACCTGGTTAAACGCTCGGCTCGCCTTGCTATGGAATTGCAAAAGGAAGGCGTCAAGACTGAGGAGCTAGTACGCACAACGGACACCGATCAGGACCGCGAAGTTTTCTTGTCGGATAATTTCCGTGACGTGGTTGCACAAAAAGAAGAAGAACAGACCAAGGTTGTAGATGAATCGTTCACTGCTTCTTCGGAGTTTTTGGATGAGGAAATTGACGTGACGAAAGAATTGAAAGGTAGTCTGTCCTTTGACCATACGAGCGAGGATGACCGTATTCGCGATTTAAAAGAACGTGATCGCTACGAATCTTCTCATGATTCTGATCCGGAATCGGAGTTCGAAGCGGAACTTAATGGCGAACCGGAAATCGGTGAGGAATACCTGCATGAACAACCGGGGGCAGAACCAGCGCCGTCCTCGAAGACAACGGAAGCGTCAAAGGTGCTAGATTCGGGTATTTTTGATAAGGGTCTGGACGATTACAAATACGAAACTGAGGACGACGGTCCGGAACTATAATGTTAGTAAGAGCGATAAGGGTTCCTAGCCTTATCGTTTTTCTTTATAAAAGGAGTGAGGTCTATGGGATTGAAACAGGACATTGTGGTCAGAAGCGAATACACGAACAATGCCCGGAGCGCTCCCGGTAAGGGATCTCGTGGATCAAGCCCGGGGCAGTATGTCATGCGGTACATGGCGAGGGAAGATGCTACCGAAGTATTGGCTCCGGTGAGACAGGTGGCGAGTGCGGAAATACCTATCACCACAACTCAAACAAGTGATGGGTATGACGGTGCGGGATTTATGCGTTATATCACGCGTAGCGATGCCACGGAACAGTTGAAATCGAAGCAGGATGAAGACTTGCAAGATGCTGATGCATACGGTTCCCCGTTTGTATTGAAGCACAAGTTCAAAAGGATAGATAAACAGTCCGGACGGGCGTTCGGGACGCGTGGAATTAGTCTGTCACATAAAGAGTTAGAATACACCTCTAAAGTTATTCAGGATGCATTCGATGTTGGACATTCCGTACAGAAAATTATCGTGAGCTTCACCGAGGATTACCTGCGTGACACAGGTGTGCTGAACCCACGATTTAAACATAAAGGTCGCGGTTCGTACAAAGGGCACATTGACCAGTTGAAACTACGCCAGGCAATCACTGATGGAGTAGATCACATGACAAAAGCCGGTCGGTTTTCCAATCCTGAATGGGTAGGAACTATTCAGCTTGATACCAGTCATGTTCATGCACACATTGCGCTTGTTGATAAGGAATTCTCGACATTCCGTATGAGGGACGATGGTGCTGACAGGGGTAAAATCAATGAACGTGAAAAGAAGATGTTTCGTAAAGGGGTACATTTCAGCCTGGAGGACATGAAAGATTTGAAGTCGTTTCACAAGCAGGCGTCGCTTGAAAGACAGAATGTTGTGGCGTTCGTCAAAGATTACGCATACAACACCTTGAGTGAAAATACATCTATACAACTGCTCATGGCCGCTCTACCGAAAGACCGGAGCAGTTGGCGCTACAGGACGAACCGCACGTCGATGAAACACCCGAACACCATCGCTAAAGGAATTGTCGCGCATGTATTTGAAACCGAACCAGAACAGAGCGGTTATGCCGATGCCATACAGGCGGTGCATGATTACGCTGAAGAATCGATGGTAAAGAACAAACTCACATCGGAAGAACGGCAAGAATTGGTGGATGAAGGACGTGAGCGTATTGTTGAAAGGAGTGTGAATGGTCTGTATAAGTCGCTCAAAGAGTTTGGCTCGTCTGCACTTCGTGTTCGGACGACGATGACCGATATTCAATCGAGTTCTGATGAAGAACTGGCTAATGCCTTAAAGTCACAAGATGCAGAGGAATTTGATGCGGCTGCATTCACGCTTCGGGTACGTGGGTATAACAAGCGTCAAGAGCTTCACACAAAGAGTGCCCGAGACCATTTTGAGATGGCTAGCGAGTACGATACGGCAAACGATCAGGGGCTCGTTGATGATACTGCACACGTCATGCGTCTCTATTATGAGGAGGAGCAGCGGTATCATATGGGCCTTGCAGACAAGTACCGAAAGTTTTTATCGTTCCATCACCCAAAGGAACGGGAATACGTGCAAGCCCTACGTCCCATGTATGAGGATCTTACCCAGCGTTATCAGACGATTCAAAGTGACGAGACTGAAACAGGGCTCACGCTCCATGAAGATCGGGATGCGTACAAACGGGATTTACGTGCTTATACGTTCCATTGTTTTGAGCATGGGGTTGCCTCACTTAAAGAATGGGATGCTATCACAGATTACGACACGGAATTAGGATCGATAAATACTCGGTTCGTCCTGCCAGTACGTCCGAAAACCCGGCAGGAAAACCTGAAGGACGATCATTTTCGTCAGGTCAAGGCGTGGGATGTACATCATTTGGGGCTTGATTATTACAATCACCCCGATGCGAGAATTGATGCTACCAACGCAAAAGCGTTCGCCAATGCGTGGCAAGGACGCAAGCAACGGGTTGACGCTGCCCGAATGTATGTTACAGCGACCGGACAAGGGCTTCCGGCTTTGGATCGTTCCGAGGCAGATATTGCCTCTATGGAGATGGTCGTGGATAAAGCCGTGAAAGAAGGACTTATTCAGACGGTTACCATCGACGATTTGACGCCACTTCATGAAGGCGACCGCCGCCAGCTTTATACAATTCCGGTTGACCACTCGATGGATATGACTAAGCAGGTGAGAAATACACTTGAACATATCGAAGCGGTTGAACAGATCGAGGAGGAACTGGAGTAACCCCAGTCCTTCCAGTTTTCACGAATGCTACGGTTCGATAAAAATTATTGGTAATAATTCCTTTATTATGGAAAAATATGGTATAATAAAATTATGATAACGCTGTACGGTGAGTGTTTTATAAGAAAAATCGCCGTTATCTTACTCAAAAAAAAGGGGAAAGGATGACATACCATATGTCCAAACATTTTGCCATGTTGAACGCGGTACGACGCCTGGAAAATCATTTATCGCGGGAAGATTATATTCTAAATAAGATGGCGGAAAATAATCGAATTTCGTTTTCATTGTTCGAAAAAAAAGTAAGTCACTACAACGAATTAGTTGATACACTGAATGATCTGTTTGCAAGCCTCATCGACAGTCCGTCTTCGCAATTGTTCTCACGCTATGTTATTAACTCGGCGGAGGGATCATCGGCAGAGGAAACGGAAGTATTGCGTGATATTGGGGTAGTAGACGAAAGTGAGGAAGACGTTACATATAAATTCACTCAGGATGAAACAGATGAATTAGATGAACCAGAAGAGCCTGCATGGAAAACCGAAGGCTATGAGACGTATGATACATGGCTTACCGATAAGGAAGCCGAATATGCACAGTCCTCTGATGATTTGTCCTTGGGTGTGAATGATGCCATGTCAAGACATCGAGCTGGACAAGCCTTAGACGAGTACAACGAAACATCGGAGCGGGATATCGCTTCGTATTTACCCGAAGACGACAGTCCAGTAAATGTGCTTCCGTCTGACGATATATATAATGGAGAACAGGAAAACGAAGATGAATCGTCAGATGAAGAAATTTCGGCTACTGATTATAATTACTTAGATCACACGGTTGATAATGTTCGTGTAGATAATGATCCGACGCAAATTGCTGGAGTAGAGACAGCGGTTGAACGGTATGGGGAAACTGCTCGTCAGGGGACAGATATTGACGTATCCAGTTTCATGTATCAATCTGAGTCGTCCGTTGTAAATAATTTGATCAGTGATGACATCAAAGAGCTGCATGCAAAAGAGACGGTTTTATCGGAAAGTGACGTTTAATTTATCAGATCAATAAAATAGCGAAAGTGCTAATAAAAGTCACAGAAGAAAATGTTGAGAAATGAGATAGAAAAGGAGTGCGATGGTGATGAGTATTACAACGATAGAGCGACCGGAATCACTTAGAAAGAAGCAAATAGATACTTGGGTATTCGATAAAGAAAAATATCCGTTTTTAGCGGAGTACGCTGTATTCATGCCCCCTCCGAGTCGTCCAGTTATTGGCAGAGAACGGGAGATGCGGCGCCTGCTCGCTTCATTGAACCGCGCGGAATTATCAAATGCATTTCTTTTAGGGGATGCGGGTTCAGGTAAAACGATGCTCGTACAGGGCACGTCCGAAAAGGATAAAGGTCGTGTGTATGTTGAGGTGGATCTTGCGAAGATGGCGGCGAGTGAGAACGGAGAGGACGGAGCTGTACAGATGGCGTCCCGCGTGAAAGGGTTGTTCGAGGATGTGCTCCGTTTCAAACAGGACATGAAAGATGCTCAAGATGCGCAGTTACTCTTGGAATTAGAGTCGGAGACTAAGTGCCGCAAGAAACAGGAATCGGCACCAGAGCTAGTTTTGTTCATCGATGAATTCCATCTGCTTGTTCAGTTATCCCAAGCGGCGTCGCAATCGATTAAACCGATCCTAGCAGAGAGTGGACGCCGTGGAATCAAGATTATCG
Source organism: Virgibacillus sp. AGTR (assembly GCF_016919725.2). Lineage (GTDB taxonomy): Bacteria > Bacillota > Bacilli > Bacillales > Amphibacillaceae > Virgibacillus > Virgibacillus salarius. The sequence goes on along the minus strand of NZ_JAJERH010000004.1, from coordinate 118,979 downwards.
CGGCGACCACGTTTGCTGAGTTCCATGAATATGTCGAGAAGGACCAAGCGCTCATGCAGCGTTTGCAGCGTATTAACATTAGAGAGCCGGATAAAGCAACGGTGGTGTCGATTCTAAAATCCATCGCGAAAGCCCACGGTGCTTATGATGACATCTATGATTCCCAGTTGTTCGAGTTAATTTATGATTATAGCAACCGTTACGTACCGGCTGATTCCCAGCCACGCAAAAGTATATTGCTGCTTGATTCGATGATCGGTTGGTATCGCACGTATCCCGCCGATTACAAGATGAACCGTCATTTACTTGCCGAAGTCATTCATGACAGTACAGGTGTGCAAGTCACGTTTGAAATCGATGGTCGGTACATCGAGCAAAAGATGAACGAGCGGGTGTATTCCCAGACGTTCGCCATGAAAACACTGGAACAACGCCTGCAAATTGCCGTGGCGGATTTACACGATAAATCCCGTCCGATTTCGAGCTTTTTGTTCTCCGGACCAACTGGGACAGGTAAAACGGAAACCGTGAAAGGATTAGCTGAGCTCTTATTCGGAGATGAACGTGCGATGATTCGTTTCGATATGTCCGAATTCGCACTGGAGAGCTCTCTAGATCGCTTCCGTGAGGAACTGACGATGAAGGTGTGGAACAAATCTCACTGTGTCCTGTTGTTCGACGAGGTTGAGAAGGCACATCGGGTTATCACTCGTCTTATGCTCCAAATGTTGGATGACGGCCGTCTTTCTAACGCCCAGGGGCGTGAGGTAAGCTTTTTGAATACCTACATTGTTTTGACGACGAATGCAGGCTCGGAAGTTTATGAAAGCATCGCGCATTATTCCCAGGATGATGATGGAGCGGACGGATTGGCTAAGTATCAAAAAGTCATCCGGCGCTCGTTAATTTCAAATGACGCGTTCGTTCCGGAACTTATCAACCGGATGAACGCCATTATCCCGTTTCAGCCACTCGGATATAAAACTTATGAGAGAATCATCCTGAACAAGTTAAAGCAATTACAGAAGGATGTGTACCGGATTCATGGTGTGCAAGTTTTGATTCAGCCAGAGGTTGTCGTATATCTCGTCTATGAGGACAATGACATTGATACCAATACCGGGGGTGCGCGTGGTCTTGTTGCCCGTATGGATACTGAGGTTATTTCCCCATTGTCTCGGTATATCAATAAACATCCAGATGCGAAGCATATTGGGATTCATGTTAAAGGTGAGATGGCATGCCAAAATAAAAACATCCGAGAATCCGATGCTCACATCGAAGTGGGAACGGTGGATGCGAAACGAGCACGCCGAAAGTAATACCATAAATATTATGTAATATGTAATACAAATTTTGTTACGAAATAAGAATTTTAAATAGAAGGGTCGGTGCTTTATACATCGTCTCATTTTATTCGTAATTTAATTTAAAACACGATAAAAACACTGAACACTCAGCTATTTAAATATTGTATATGGTGTTTTTTTGTGATAGAATAACGTTAGTCAACTGGAATATTTTGGTTATTCAGATAACACAATTTATAAATTTCAGGTGTAAGGGTAAAGGAAAGGGAGGGCTCCATTTATGGGATTGTTCACCAAACATGGCAGTAATAAGTCCAAAAAAAACAAACCGTCGGACGTTAAACCCACAAAAAAGGATAAGAAGTCAAAAGAGAAGAAATCCCTATTTTCTGGTAAGAAGAAAGAATTGACATTATTAGAGCGTATGCAGCTCGAAGAATCCGTTGCTGCAGCGTCCTTGGATGTCGTTCAGGAATTAGCGGAGATAGGTAATTCGGCGGTTAGGGAGTTGGATGACGGTCTTTTGATTGTCGCGGTCACAAACGAGATGCTCGAAGAAGCAGGTCTGGACCATACCGGCGAGGAATTTGGTTCTTTCGCCCAGGCGTTGCGTTCAGAGACGATTGAATCGATTACGCTTGCAGACGATTTAGCCACTGGTGTGATTGGTATTATTCCATCACAGGAAACGCTGATTTCCCTGGATGAATTTGATTTTGTTCATGATCTAGCGTTTTGTTGGGCGCTCGTTCCATTTGATCTGAGTGACGACGATCGATTGACAGTTTTGGAATCGACCGTACACATTGAGCGGTTGGTAGAAATGGCTAACGATCCGAACATACAGCTCGATATTAAAAACGGTGAGATTGTGGAAGCTGAAGTGGATGAGGGATACGGAGAAACAAACGCGGAGACATACGCACCAGTGACAGATGGTCTGGACGAAGGCGATAATTTCGAGGAAGACAATGGTATGGATTTTGATGAAGATAATTCCCTTGTTGACAGAGCGGATGAGTTAGGTACCAATGACCTGAATGAGCTGGAGGATTCCGAAGACTTATTCGATGAAGAACCGGATACCGATTTCGATAATACGGATATGGATGCGGAACTGGATGACATGCTTGATGCGAATTTGGATAACGGTTATGACGATACATTTGATGAAAGCGACATGTATGAGGGTTACGATTCTGATATGGAAGACATGGAGGATGTGGCGGTTGCCACTGATTTCACAGAGGATGACGGCATGACAGCTGAGGAATCTAAGGAATCGATTAATCGATTGGTCTTTCATGGATTTAACAATACGGAATTGGATCTTAACATTGATATGTCCAAGTTCGATGATTATTTTGATTCCGTATCTATCGCTCGATTCGATACATCTCGTACAGATGGTAGCGAATTGCAAAACGTTCTTTCGAAATTACGTGAAGATGCAAATGTTGAACTGCAACGTTTTCATCAAGATAATATACAGTCGCTTCGTAACAAATTTACAACAAGCATGCGAGATATTCATAATAAATTGGTTGAGTCGTTGGATCACAAAGATAAGCAGACCCCTTACGGTCGTCGCCATGATGAGATTGAATCAGAATTCGAAGAAGCGATGGATGATTTGGAGCGGCAGGTTGCAGGAGAAATCGCTCGGATTAATAAGGAATACAATGACGCCCGGGAAGAATATGCAGAGAATGCGAAACGTGAAGCCTATGCGGTGTATGACAGTCGTTATCGTGATGAACGCAATCAAAAAATTGATAACGTTAGAGACCATGTTCAGTCCGATTTGAAAACGAATCGAGATACGGAACTTGGCGAGTTATATAAAGATCGACGCACCGTGGCAAAACGCCTATTCGACAAAGCAATGACAGGACTTTTGCAACAATTACAAGAAGAATATCAAGCAATCTCTCAAAAAGAGTTGCAGATGTATGATGCGTTCCGTAAAAACATGGATTCTTACCTACGTAAACACTTTGCGGATGAAGTATTAAGAGCAAAAGCGGAAGCAGAGAAATTAAAACAGTCTCATGAAGCAGAACGTGTACGCGCCGAGTATGAGCAGATGCTTCTGACGAAAACTCGTCAGATAGAAGAGGATAATAAACAGGCAAGGGAAAACTTACGCCAGGTAGAATCTAAACTCAAAGAACAAATCGATCGTGTCATAGAGGATTATGAACGTCGTATCGAACGGGAACATCGAGAAAACGAAAACCTTCGCGAACTACTTCAGAATGCGAATGCAAGCAACAGTAAAATTGGTGAGCAAAAAGAAGAGGAGGTTAAACATCGTATGAAGATGTATGAAGATGCCCTCGAAGCCAAAGAAAAAGAATTGGCGTATGCGAATGAGCGCGCCAACCAAGCGCATAGACCGATGAAATTTGTTCTCGGTGCGGTTGGTGCGGTGACACTTGCAATTGGAATTATCTTCGGATTCCTGTTCGGTGCCAATTCTATAGAGATTGCACCAGCGTCCAACGAAGCGCAACCGACTGAACAAACGGTGCCATTCAACAATGAAATACCGGCAGAAGTGATGGAGCCATTTAACGTTCATATCGCCGTCTAGCTGGATAAAAGGATAAGACGTAACCTCTTTTTAAAAGGGGTTTCGTCTTTTTTATGACATAAATAAAATGGAAAATTATTCCTTACACACAAGAAATATGATATAATCAATTTAACTTGAAACACTGTACACACAGTGTTTTTTACGATTATTTCCATTTATTTAAACATGAAGGAATACAGAAAGGGTGGTTCAGTGGGTCTACGAAGTAAAAAATCAAAAAACTGGGAGATACTCAAGGATCAGGATTATAAAGAGCGGGTGAAAAACCGAGAAGTGCATGCCACACAGACAATGGAACGCGGAGAGCGCGGGGTGGTGGACAAACCTGTCAAAGAGAGGGTTTTGTCTCTCTTCATTGCAGGTATATTTGCCGTTTTGGGTTTTTTCGTTGGATGTATCGGTATGATTATGTGGGGGTTTTTCCAGTTCTTATCGAACGGGGACGGCGTATCGTTTTTGGATTTTGATATGAGTCAAATCCAAATCACGTCGAATTGGCAAGTGTATGCCTGGACAGCATTTGTGTTTCTGATGACGTGGTTGATTGCTAATGAGAGGCTGATGGCGAGTTGGCGTTCCAAAAATAGTATGATTGATTCCACCGATATTAATACATACGAAAATGATCAACATATTATGCTTCCGGAAGAAGTGCAGCGCACGTATGACTGGTTCCCGGATGTCGGGGCGCATTCCAGTGTACAGGTGTCGAGCTTACTTTCTCATATGATGCTCGACAGAAAGGGTTTGAAACGGGTGGATGTGACCGAACGTCACAAAAAAGACATGAAAGAAAATGGTGAGGTTGTTATCCATAAAGGCGAAGTCGTCCAGGACGAAAACGGGAAGATCGTCCGGACCAAGAAGCCCCTGATTGATGAGAAATTCGGTCAGGATTTGTTTACGGCAAGCGGAATCCCGGTCACAGAAAAAGACATCCGCAAGCCTTTGGATGTGAAGAAAATCGAATATAATCCGGTCGATGATACAGGCAACCGCAAAGACCGTGACAAACTGCCGTATGACACCGTTGCCGATTTAATTAATAAAGACTGGGAATTTCCAGAATACGAAGTACAGCGACCGGCCGGAGCGTATATTGTTGATACCGCTCCCGTTAATACTATGGTGTTGGCTATTACAAGAGCTGGTAAGGGTAAATTGGCCCGGTTTGTTTAGTGATAAGCAAATCCTATATGTTAAATGCTTTGAAGCCCTAAAGCCTTTTTGCCGAAACAGTAGGCTGAAAAGTCAAGCTGAGTGGTAACGAAAGTAGAAAAAAGAAAAAGGATAAACATACGGTTAAATCCTAAGTGTTTACTAACAATGGGTGTTTAGCAGCCAATCCGCTACGGTTTACGAAACTAGGCGGAAGGTTCAACGATTATCTCCTTGTGGGAGAGTAAATCCGCAAGCTAAGGGCGGAAGAAAAATAATAAATCTTGTTTTGTTTGTAAAGGATGAGAGTGATGAGCAAATTAGAGAAGGCTGCAGCGTTTTATTTGCGCGGTTTTAACAGTCAATATATTAAGCGTCGAACGGGCATTTCGATGCAATCATTGTTAAAACAACAATTAGCAAAAGGAATTCGATATACAAAAGAGGATATTATTCATCATCAGATTGCGTACATCCGTGACCGCTATACAGATGATGACATTAAAAAAGCGTATCGTGATATGTCACGCGAGTATGCTGATCCATATAAGGCTACACGCGGAAGACACATTGTGATGTTAGGTTGCGCTTTCGGTAATTATAAACGTGTTTTTTCAGATATATTAGGTGCTGATACTTATAAACAGTTGCGTAATGAATGTTGGAAAAAGAAACAGGTGGCGACAGTTAAAGCGAATTATGGTGTCTCTAATGTTTTTGAAAAAGAGACATACGACCAATTTGTTACAGCAAAAGCTGCGGCTGATGGCCGACGGGAACGCACAGAAGCATTAGTTGAGCGTTATGGAGTAGAACACCCGAACGAGCACCCTAACATTGCTGCAAAAATGATTGAAAGTCTTGAAACCACAATGTTAGACCATTACGGCGTTGATAATCCGATGAAGGCGCCGGGTATTGCTATGAAATCAGCATATGCTCGACAGTCGGCTATGAAAGAGAAATATGGTGCTGGCAATAGCGTACAGGTTAAAGCGATTAGGGATAAAATATTCAATAATAGACGTAAAAATAGAACATTGCATACGTCTAAACCTGAACAAGAATTAGGAGTTCTATTACGTGCCTATTTCGGTGATGATGATGTTTTATATAATGTCGTTGTTGATGATCGGTATCCTTTCAGAGTTGATTATTATATTAAATCATTAGATTTATTTATTGAACTGAATGGTGATCGTTGCCACAATACACATTGGTATGACGCATCTAATTCACGTGACCAACAGATAGTAAGGTCTTGGATTGAGAACATGAACCGATTGGAATTAGAATCTGGCAAACCGTCGAGGTATCGCCAATTTATTCAAACATGGACGGAACGTGATGTTAAAAAGCGTTTGACGGCAAAAGTTAATAAATTGAACTATTTAGTCTTCTGGGATGGTTCATGTAAGCAAGTCAATAAAAAGCAAGTACCTAATTTGAGTGATGTATATGCGTGGTTTGATGCGGGGTGCCCGTCTCCGCAAAATTGGTTACCGGAAAACACTTATTAAAACAAAACAAGATTACGAAATAATCTCAACGTTGTATGAAAAATACAAGCTGTGATACCTCTTAGGTGTCACGGGGTTCACCTTGCGAATGAACCCGAAGATAATGTCAAACAGTTATTGAACCAACGCTTGATATGTGGACGCGCGAAAAGCGCAAAAACAACATGGTAGTAAATGATCCGAAAGGGGAACTGCTCGTTAAGTTCTTTATCCCTGCGACAATTCGGGGGTATGAAATCGTCCAGTTCAACTTGATTAACCCATTAAATACGGACATTTATAACCCGTTAGGGTTCGCGGCGGAGTCAGCACGTGAAGGGGATTTCACGAAAGCCGCTTCATATATCGAAAATATCGGGGATATTTTCTTCCCGAAAGAAGGTGCCGATGATCCCATGTGGCGTGCGAGATGTTGTTCTTAAAAGATAGCCTAATAAGCTATCAGGGAGAGAACGGTCAAGAATTGAGTCTTGGCTAACTTTACCGACGAGGGAATGGAATGATAGGGTAACGCCTTGAAACTTCCCCAGTAATCTGCCCTAACCTGATGTTCGCCCAACGAATATCGGGGACAATAGCCGGGTGACATATGCGGAACGTATCCCTAACGCATAATGGCGAGGAAAGCCCTACGGAGAAAGACCGAGAGGAAACTGATACTATTACGTATGCTGTGAGTACCGTATGGTGAGAATGTAGCAATACTGACGAACTTGCGAATGTACGCTTCGATAAGGGTAGGCCCAGAAATGGGTCTTGGTCTATAAAACGACTTCCGGCTAGGAGAAGGGGGCTAATGCCACATACATACCCCATCTTCCTTGTGTTACAGGCACAAGTGTTAGCCACGGAGTAGAGCAAGCACCTAACCGGTACTAATCATAGTTGGTAAGGAACATCGAAAGCTGTGAACGTTGAAGGTTTTAACCTTCTGTGTGGGAGCGAAGTTGAATAGGAAACGGCAATGCTGAGGGAACTATTCTTAATCACAGTGAGAGTAGTGGCATGAGCAATGAAGGTTTTGTAATGAAACTGGAGCAATAGCCACAAGTCCGTGAAATGAAAACAACTAAAATAACTATCACTATAATTTATGGGTTCGGGTACGACAAAAAAGTCACCGACACCTTAGTAAAGGACTGGTGATAGACCATGAGTGAAATTGAGTCGAAACAAGAAAGAAACCGTAAATACTACGACAGAGTAGAAGTTTACGAGAAACTTTATGCTAAATCAGTAGATAACGTGAAATTTAAGCGATTGTTGGATAGGGTTAAACAACCTGACAATATCATGTTGGCTTATCGTAACATCAAAGGAAATAAAGGTTCAAATACACCGTCAGCAGACGGCATGACGATAAATAACATCAAGAAATTATCGCCTAATGAAATCATTCTTGAGGTTCATAGAAGGCTAGATTGGTATAAACCGGAAGTGACTAAGCGAGTGTATATTCCAAAACCAAACGGAGATAAACGCCCTCTAGGCATTCCGTCAATATGGGACAGATTGATTCAGCAAGCCATTCTGCAAGTCTTAGAGCCGATATGCGAGGCGAAGTTCAACCCTCACAGTTACGGTTTTAGACCCCACAGAAGCGCTGAAAATGCAATGGCTGATGTAGCCTTCAAAGTCAACATACAACATTATATATACGTTGTAGACGTTGATATAAAGAGCTTCTTCGATGAAATAGACCATAACATTCTGCTAAAACTCATGTGGAACATGGGAATACAGGATAAAAAGCTATTATCCATCGTAAAAGAAATGCTGAAAGCCAAAATACTGCACCCGGACGGAACGATTGAGCAAGCGACAAAAGGATCGCCGCAAGGCGGAGTGTTAAGTCCATTGCTTGCAAACATTTATCTTAATGAGTTGGATTGGTGGGTTAGTAGCCAATGGGAAACATTCAAAACCCGCAAGGATTATACACTAAAGCGAGCCAACGGAACACTTGACCAATCAGGAAAATACCGAGCTTTACGCAAAAGCTCGAACCTAAAAGAAATGACGATTGTGAGATATGCGGACGACTTCAAGATTTTCACCAATACAAAAGAGTCTGCAGAGAAAATCCTTATTGCAGTCATAAAATGGCTGTATGAAAGATTGAAACTGCAAGTGTCTCCCGATAAATCGGGTGTCACGGACTTGAAAAAGCAATCGGCTGAATTTCTAGGGTTCAGCTTCCGTATCACCAAGAAAGGCAAGGCACGGAACGGTAAAGCAAGGTTTATCATGAGAAGCGATGTGAGTGAGAAAGCACAAGCAACAATAAAATCTAAGCTGGCTGATCAAATAAAAGCTATACAGCGGGCGTCAACCTCGAAAAGAGGAATGGATGAAGTGCTGAAATACAACTCGATGGTAGTCGGAATTCATAACTACTATCACATCGCAACGAATGTAAATGCCAATTTTCAACGAATGTCATTAGGTCTGCTGAGAAAAATGTACAATCGTTTGAACCGAAACAATGAGAGAGATAATTTCTCGCGAAAAGGTCAATATGATGGAAAAGATGTAAGAATTAAGCGGTATATGAAATCAAAAAGCATGCGGTATTACATGGGTTATCCGATTGTTCCACTATCATATGTGCAGCATAAAAGTCCGATGATGTTGAAGAAAGATTACCGACACTTCGACACCATTGAGGATGTACATGTGAAAGTCGAAGTAGTAAAGCTAAGAAACAATGCTCACTACAACAATCGACGAAGCATTGAGTACATGGACAATCGAATTGCAAGATTCATAGCCCAAAAAGGAAAATGTGCGGTAACTGGCGTCCTGCTCTATGCAGACGAAGTAACGTGCCATCACATTATTCCTTATCACATATCGAATGACGATTCATATACAAACCTTGTCATCGTTCATGAAGATATTCATAGATTGATTCATGCGACGCAAGGAGCGACAATCCAACGTTATCTTACGAAATTAAAGCTAAATAATAAAGAATTGACTCATGTGAATAAGTACCGTAAAAAAGTCGGAAACGACGAAATACGGTAAATGGCTCAAATAGACAGTTATTTTAGTTGAAGCACGGATGGAGCGCCGTGTGCGGTGAAAGTCGCACGCACGGTGCGGAGCGGGGGTAAACGGAAAAGACAATTTGCTCATGGCAAACACTTAGTACGTGAACCTATCGCTATCGAATGCGGCGAATAATGCCTTTAAACGTTCTGCTTTTGGTTTAATCGACTTTTACCTGGAAGAAGAAAAACGTGTGCGTAAACAGGCGGAGTTCGAAGGGAAGCCGGAGAAAGTTTTGATGCAAGAACTCGATGATATGTGGGGGAAAGTCACGCTATATAACGCTTATCAGTTATTCGTTGTGTTATCGTCGAAAAAGTCCACGGACCCGTCGGTTATCAAAATTGATGAGAATGAAAACGTTAAAGAGAAAGACTATTTAACGCTATTTTTTGACGCGACGGCGAAACTACCACAGAACGAAATGCGTAAACTCGTCCAGAATACAGATAATGCACTTCGTGCGATGGCAGGGTCGGATAAGACGATTGCGTCGGTGTATGGGATTGCTCTGACCGCCATGAGTTTCTTTACCGACCCAACGATTTCTACGTTGACGTCCGGTAAACCGTCGCAGAATTTCGATGCAAAAGGCTTGTCGTTCCCGAGACGTGTCGGTGTTCGCTTTGCATCCGAGTATCTTGAAAAGTATAAATTAGTTGGACTTCAGTCCGTCTGGAGCGCTTATGAAGATCCAACGTTCGAAAAACCGCTTGATGAGAAGCTGTTTGGTCACACGCAGATGATTGACCGTGAGGGCTGGGCTCGTTATTTCTTCGACGGGAAATTCAAAAAGCGTAAGAGTTATATTAAACTGCAAATCAAGAATCCGAAGACAGATTTACTCGTCAAAACGTTTTATTTTGAATTGGAGCTTACGTTTAAGACGGACTTATCTGGTCGCCGATATGTGAAAGACCCGGTGTTGAATAAAAAAATCATGCGGGATGGAGTACTTCGTGAGCTTCGTTTTAACAAGAAAAAGAACAAATTTGAATACCGCGACACCGCTGTGAAGCGTCGCTATTATGACTTACTTGATGAAGATAGAAAACAACAGATTGTCGAAATTCCGGCGTTTAGCCAGAAAACCGTGAAGTATACGGAGCGACCGAAGGCGATTTTTTTCATCACTCCACCACACCTGATGAGTTATGCAAAGCTCATCCTAATTTTGATAAAACAGATGGTGGATGTAAACTTCGAGAGTTCGTATCTCACAAAAGAAAACCAGAAACCTCTCTATAAGACACGTTATATGCTTGATGAGGTCGGTAACTTGCAGTCCGAGGGGAATGGTATTCCGGCATTGCAAACAATGCTTAGTATCGGGCTTGGTCAGGATCAGCAGTTTAGTGCGACCAGTTGTTAAATGAAAAGTTTAGCCACACATGATGTGTGAACTGCCATGTCGATGAGTGGAATGATGGGGTAACACCTTGAAACACTCACACTGAGCTACGGCGTGCATGATAATCATGTACGAAGCCCGTTAAAGGCGGCAGAGAGCAACCGTCGGGGTTTTCCCACGAAAGCGCCTTATTGGTGTGTTGCCTATATGCCGGGTGTCTATAAACTGCCTATGATTAGAATGTCGCAATAGCGACTGACGAATTTGCGAATGTACGATTCCTTAGCTGACCGTTGTAGAAATGCAACTAAATTTGCAGAGGGTGAGTAAAAATTGGACTTATGAAACCCCTCGTTGCGTTACAGGCGCTTCTATTGCAAATGGGATCAGAGCAAAGGTCTAAGGGCAGCTATGTACAGATAGATATGGTGGAACTGGGAAAGATATTGAGCGAAATACACATTTGTTCTTTGACAACTAAATAATAGAGTGAAAATGACTGAGCGTGTAGCGTTTAGATTTTACTACAAGGGTTGGGAGGTTTAACGATATGACAATACCTGTATTTAAACCAAACAAACGAACACGCAAATACGAAGATTTATCAGGGCGCACATTTAACAGGTTGTCGGTTTTGTATCGAACCAGTGATTATGTTACAAAAAGCGGTACAGCTCACGTGCAGTATTCGTGTGAATGTGAATGTGGAGCAAAGTGTATTGTGAGAGCGACAAGTCTTAAAAACGGTAGAACGGCATCCTGTGGATGTTTTAGGAAAGAACGTGTGAAGGCAAACTTCACGTTTGAGGATTTAACAGGACAGACGTTTAATCGCTGGACGGTATTATACCATGCGGAAAGTATCACAGAACCATCGGGACGAAAAGCCACGATGTGGCATTGCCGTTGTGAGTGTGGTACGGAAAGAGATATACGCGCGGGGACGTTGAAATCAGGTGAATCCAAATCATGCGGTTGTCTGAAAACGGACGTACTAAGCAAAGTGCGTAATCTTGAAGGTCAAACGTTTGGTCGATGGTTAGTGCTTGGAGTAGGTTCGGAGCAAGTGGTGCCGAGCGGTCGTCGTTTGAAGCGATGGGTCTGTGAATGCGAGTGTGGTGAAGTCCGGGAGGTGACGGAACAGTCACTGGTTCGAGGAAAAAGCATATCGTGTGGTTGTTACCGGAAGGAGCAGCATAAAGAAAAAGTTGTATATGAAGATTTAACAGGTAACAAGTATGGTTCATGGACAGTGCTGGAGCGTGTTCCCGATCGCTTTTATCCCGGTGGTGGCAGGGCGACGATGTGGAAATGCCACTGCGCTTGCGGTACTGAAAATATCGTGGCGGGAAACATGCTAAAATCGGGGATCAGTCAATCCTGCGGTTGCGCCTTTCCGTTTGAGTCAAAATCGGAAACGTATGTCGCGCGTTATCTGGATGCTAGTGACCTTACGTACACCAAACAAAAAATATTTGATGGTCTGGTTGGTGTTGGTGGTCGCTCTTTATCTTATGATTTTATGGTGTATAAAGATGGTTCGCCGCTATGTTTGATTGAATATCAGGGGGAACAACACTTTAAACCGGTGGAATACTTCGGTGGTGAGGAAAAACTTAAAATACAACGACAGCACGATCAATTAAAGCGAGAACATGCCGAAGCGATAAATCTACCGTTAATTGAAATACATTACTCGCACCAAACGTATAAGGCGATTGCGTCAGAATTAGATAAACAATTTCATTCTATTATTTAGTACCTGTATTTCGTAGACTGACGAAGAATAATAAGCAGTCGTATCGATATTGAAAAGTAGTGATCGCAGCGATGATCGCGGTTGTAATGGTCGCAGGAGTGATGGTCACAAGCCGAGTGCTTCTTACGGCTCGGTGGAACGCCGTGTGCGGTGAAAATCGCATGCACGGTGTGGAGCGGGGGAAAAGGCGACGATTACATCAAACCCTTACCTATCGCTATCTTTAATCCTGCAAACTCTCCAGCAATTACGTGATGTGTATGGGGACTCAGTAGATAAAATTATCCAGGGGAACACGGAGAACATCGTTTTCTTAAAATCCACGGACGACTCGATGATTGATACGCTTGTGAAGATGAGCGGAACGACGCATGAAGCGCGTGTGGATCAGAAGACCGTCACGCGTGACAATGAACGGCTTCTTGCCAAGAACGAAGGGAAAATCAGCTACACGATGGCGACAAAAGAACGTCCGGTTATACAATTCAATGATTTCATGTTCATTGAAGCTCGTAATTCCATTGTAATTAAAGCAGGAGTAAGCCCGATCTGGAACCGTAATGAAACGGCATATCCGATGAGTTGGCGATTATTTCAGAATCAAATCAGTCTTCCTGGTAAGAAATTCAGTCTGCAGACGATACCGACAAATTCAAGCGCCAAGGATTTTGACGTTAGAAAGAATCAGCCGGACTTCTTCCACATGTTGGAACAACGTCTGGAACAAGCGAGAGCAGCCGATGTCATGAAAAAAGCGTATTTGGAAGCATATGGACTCACAGAGACGGATCTTATCCGCCTTGATCAGAACGTTGTTGCCGATGACATCATGCATGCAATCAATTCGCAGTTGTATAACATCAAGCACCGTCAAGCTGGGGAGGTACATGTTGAGGCCATGGAAGATGTTCCGGATATGGACGAATTCGGTAATATCTTGGATGCTGCCATCGAAAACACCGAGTTGGTGCAGGAAGCGGCGAAAGCGCAAAACCAGCAGGAAATGCATCAACAAAAACGTTACGCCGGCGGTCAAATCAGCCGGGAAGACTTGGTTTCTATAGGTGGTCAAGTGAATCGTCAGCTCGATAAGGTACTTGCCGAAGCGTATGCCGAGTCACAGAAATACTTCGAAGACGCTCCGGGATTCCGTGTAAATGATGACGGAGAGCTGATGAGCGATACCGGTGCGATGTACGTTCGTACAAGTAAGGGTGCCGATCGGGAGGATATCGAATCGCTGGAGAATGCTGAGACAGACACCGAGAGGCGCGTGTACGGGGAAGGCGATGTGGACGAGGTCTTCTATGAAGTAACGGATGAATTCATCAAGTACCTCGCGGACCTTGAATCTTGGCAGGATTTAGCCGGAGGACGTTTTGAGCAGTGTGCGAAACGGGCGTATCAGTTGAAAATGCAGAGTTAACATAAAAAATCGAATATGCAAGTATTTTCTTGTTCCATTGTTTCAAGAAACTGTATGAATGTTTAACAAACCCCACCCCCAAAGAGGCTTCGGCCTCTTTTTCCTATGATATAATTAGGTATACAAATTTTTCCAAAATTACTGTGTGCAGAGCAGAATGAAAGGGGTTTTGGAACATGTTAGGAACTTTTGATAAGCAAACAACTGACACCCGATATCGGGACATTGCTGAGTATGCCACGATGGTCATGCTCGCCCAAACTATGCCTGATTTGAAAAAGCAGGGTATTACCGTAACACCTGCCCTCATGCAGGAATTCCGCGATAAGTGGGAGCGTGATGGGAAGTCGATGGATTTTACGCACATGAAAGCAAGACCGAGCGATTTCGTTCGACTATTGCGCTCGACTGGAGCGACTTCCTTCGGATCGTTGGATGACTATCCAACGCTGGATGAAGGAGTCAAGAGTATGTGGGCGAAATGCCGTGAAGATTACGATAAACATGCGCAGGATGGGAATTATCTGCATACCGTTACTGACCCGGTCATCCGGAGCAATATCTTGAATGCGGCGAAAGAGCCGATGCGAAAAGCGTTCTTTATCCATAGAGGTAAATCGGCGCGGGAATTGAGCCCGGGAGATGCTGCGACCTTTTACGACCGCAACAATGCAGATTTTACCTATCAGGTAACAGTAGCTGGAGAAAAGGAACGGGAAGGGTTCAACAAAGCAGGTATATCTAGTCCAGGTGCGGTCAATAAAATCCAAGGAAGCGCACAGACCTCACAGAATAAGCCGGAGCCAGAAGAGCCGGATTATGTTCCGGGCGAACCGCTTCTCGGCTGGCATGGTGGGCAATTTGAGGGTCGCGAGTATAGAGGGCTTTCTCATATAATAGGGGCTTACCTAACAAAAGCTGATGCGGAGCTTGTAGCGAAAAACATCGATACAAACCAGTTATTTGATTCGGAGCTTGCAGAGAACAGTATGGAGTTGCTCAAGCATATGCGTTCGAACGGATACGACTTTAATGTTCGTGAGAACGGCAATCCGAATCAGATTGAAGTACGTATGAACGCAGGGGAGAATATTAACGTTCGCGTCTTCGATCCAGAAGCTAATGGTAGTTATATCGGACGTGTGTATGATGCATACAATGCATACTACTTCAACGTAATGGGTTCGAAATCCGTAAAGGAAAATACAAAATTTGAAGCCAGTGATTCTATAGCGTTGCTCGATTACGTCACAGGACACAAGACAGGGAAAGTGGTTAAATCTGTCAGCCGTGATTCGAGCCGTGTTCAATTGGATGGCGTAGCCCGTCAAAAGTCGTTACAGGTACAACCGATTAAAGGTCGTTACCGTTCCTTGGTCTTCTATGGGGAAGCCGAGGCAAAGGAATATATCGATACGGCGATTGAGGATGCGATAGCGGTCGTGAATGACGAATTTAAGACCGAAGAACTACAAGCCTTACTTGATGCGGGGCTTGACAACGAAGACGTGCTGATTACCGGTCCGGAATTCCAAGCTGAATTAGAACAGTTATACTCCAACGATGAAGTGATTCGAGAAGCACAGGAAAGAGCTGCCCAAATGGCCGTCCATAGTCAGGACGGTGGGTTGGAGTATCTAACATTGGTGAAAGATTCCATTGTAGGAGATTACGAAAAAGGGTTTAATCCGGCATTCGTTATCGACCACATGCAACAGACTGGTCGTGGAAACGAACGAGATGCCATGATGACCGCTCTAAAAACCGTTAATTATGATTTAGACAAAATCAAAGGAAATGATTTTGCGGTGAACGCCATGAAAGAACGCTTGATTAAGTTCGATCCGGAGTCAGCTAAATCTATCGATGAAATTGATCACCCGATGCTGAAGCAGGCGCTTACGACCGTGCAAGACACGCTTAAATCTGGTGGTTTCGTTGGTGAAGATGGATTTGGTTCTGACCCAGATGTAAGTATTGACGAAAATGGAGTTATTCGTTGGGAAGCGAAACGACGAACAGGATCTAAGAAAAAAGATCAGATGTGGCAAAAAGTAAATGGGGAAATCGGTCAGGTAATGGTGCCAGATGAAAACGGGATTATCGCGACGAAGTTCCAAGGTGGAAACAATTACGGTATTGTTCCTGGATATACCGGTTATTTCTCTTTTGAAGGTGATTATGACAACCGTATGGACCGTTTCCGCGTGAAAGGATTCGAACAGCACCTGAACGAGCAGCTGCGTGCGAAAGTGACGCACCAGATGACTCGCCCGTTTGATAATTCTATTGGGACAGTACCGACGGTGCTTGATGCAAGTGGTATTAACGGTTTGTATCACGGTGATGTATACGGGAAGCGTATCGAACTAGACTTTATGGAAACGAACCAATTAAATCATGATACGAAAAGTGCCATTTTACAAACGTTATCCAATCGTGTGCGCTTTGATAACCAGTTCTCGGATTACGCGACAACACGTGCTGAGACAGCGGCGAACCGTGAATACGGCAACGAGGATGATACGTCTGCATTCAGTTATTGGAAAGTAGCGGGTGAGACGAACATGCGGGTGTTGAATAAGGACATCGAGAATTACGCCGACACAACAATGACTGGAACTGGTAAGACGCAAGGACTTATCTGGTATCTGACGGATGGTGCTGAGGTCAATGAAGATGGAAGTGTAACCCCTTCAAAAGGCATTTTGCAAAAGGACGGCACGTATACACCGGATAAGACGGCGCTTCAAAAACTCCCATACTTCGATAAGAAGTCGTTTAATGCGTGGGATCGTAACCAGATGGCTGCGAATCAGCTCATGACGGCTTTGAAAGTAGATGAAAACGTCAATACAGCGCTTATGTCGTTCGGTGGTTGGACATTTGATGACAGCTATGCTATTTCGAAGGAATTTGCAGAACGTAACAAGGTTTTCGGTCATAAGCCGAATGAGGAATCGATGGAAATGTTGGATCGTATATTTAGCCAGCAGGATGCAGGATTGATGTCACTGGAACAAGGGCAACAATTTGCAAAAGATGCAGGAATGCTATGGTCACAAGAAGTGTTAGAAGAAGGATATAGTATTTATTCGGATTTTTATACGAGTGATAGTCGTGAGGATCGTGAGCGTTTGCGATATCAGTTAAACAACTTTAAAGAAGAACACGGTTGTTTCCGCCCGTTACAACGTGGCGACAAATTGTCCGACTTCGGTGGGAACAAAGGAACTATTGGAATCGTAATTGACCGTCACATGGACTTAGACGAAGCGAAAAAACAGGGGCTTGATAAAGAAGTCCGTTTTATGAAAGCAAATCCTGAGCTTGATGTGGTGAGTGCCCCTTATTCCATGTTGTCACGCCATAACGCAGGGGTCGTGAAAGAACTTATGGACGGGGAGATTGCTAATTTGGTTGATCCAGATACTGGCGAAACCTTTGAAGCAGCAATGGGGCAGCTCAACATTATTGTGACAGACATGAAAGTCGATGACAAAACACACGCCTATACGCGTGAAGATGTTCTCGAAGGAAAAGGGCGTAAAGCGAGCGGACAGTTGGCATGGGCGCTTCAATCCAAAGAGGCAAATGGTATTCTCGATGAAATTTATGGTCGTAACGATTCCGCGTGGAGCACGTACCGTGAGTATCTAATCGCAACCGGTTTGGATATGAAGGCAGATGGAACGATCATGAAGGGATACACTCCTCATGCTGATGAAGATCGCCATCATTTTACTTTTGATCCAGAAACGGATTCCGGTGCATTCTTAGACCAAATCAAAGACCAGGGCGGATTCCTGGATGTACCGTTTGATATAACCTTTAAAACAGGCCAAAAAACGGACAGTATTCCGGTGCTATCTGCGTCACTTCGTCAGAACGTGGAGCTGGTAGATGGTTCCATGAGGCGTTCTGATTTCACGAATCATTATGCTAACATCTATGAAGCTATCGGTGATTATCATGCGGCCGATACAGACGAAGCGAAAGAGAAGGCCCAGGCAAAAGCACAGGATCATTTCGATAAGATTCAGTCTACCATCATTGATCGTCAATTTGATGGAGGTCACAACGGAAAACACAGCTTCCTTCGTGACAAAATTATGGGTAAACGCATGAATCATTCAGCAACAGGGGTAGCAGTCGTAGACCCAAGGCTCGATATCGGTCAGGCTGGAATGAACCAAGACATGATGGATGCGCTTGATGCTAAAGAAGGAGACGTCGTGATGGCGTTCCGTGACCCGGTGTGGCGGGATGGAGCAATCCGTGCGATGACGGTCAAGAAAGACGATTCGGTTCACGGTATTGCGATTAATCCGATTGCCGATAAGTCCCACGACATGGATTTCGATGGTGATACCATGGGAATCATGAAGTTCGATTCCAAGGCTGCGAACCGTGATTTGGTCAATAAATTCTCCCACTGGGCGAACATGATTGATAAAGGTTCCGGTAAGGACGAGCTGTATTATCAGACTGGTATGGACCTAGCTAGTGCTGAGGCGAAAGCCGAGAAGCTTGGGGACGATAGTCCGAAGAAATTGTATGAGAAAGCTCAGAAGAATGCAAAAAGCACAAATCCGAAACTTCTGAAACAATCTCAGCGGGATCTGAACGAATATAGCCACAAGTTATTCCGTGAGCACGGGTTTGGAGGTGACTTCGTATCGTTCAAGGATGATAAAGCGGTATTCGAGTCATTCGGTCAAATGGTCGAAAACGGTGCGAAAGGTAGTCCGAAAAAATTAGATGAATATAAGAATTATCATAACGGCAAAAAGACTGCGAACGATGCACGAGATATTCAGTATGCAACAGGTGTTAAATCAGATGATACTGGGCTTGCCGGGGCGTTCAGTCAGAAGTTGGTTTCCGTCATGCGGAATCAAAATATTACGGCGGCGTTAGAGTCTATGTACCCGCTCACGCAAGGTACATTACAAATCAAGCATGACCCTGTACATGCAAAAACGGTGAACAAACTCCTGACGGATGATATGAACAAAACTTTCAGAGGTAAAGATATGTATAATCCGAAAAGAGGGTTGTCACCGAACGGGTTTAAAAAACAATTAACAAAGATTATGGAAGAAGATATGAAAGTTGATGTTGCTGAAGAACACATCGACGCTGTGACCGAAACACTGACCCATAACGGTCAGATTGTGCCACTGAAAGACGCAATGACTCTTAAAAGTTCCCCGATGGACCGTGTTGCGTATGGTGGTGGTTACGAAGAACTGAAACGTTTAGCGAAGAACGGAGAATCTCTTCTTGAAGGAGAGCAGAACAAACGATTCGCTCCGTTCATGATGCGAGAAGCGACAGAGCAGACAAAACTTGCAAAAAAAGATACCCAACGCGTCGTCGAACAACTAGTACAGCCATCTGAAAAAGGGTTAGAGCAGGAGGCGTCTCCTCTTACTCCCGTGGAAGAAGATACAGGAATTGCTCTCTGATACAACCAGAAAAGAAGGTTGGTTCGGTAAGACCGACCTTCTTTTTTTAAACTACCAAATGGGAATATTAGTAAAAAAAGGGAATAAAAGAAATATATAAAGGGGCGCAACAGAAAAAAATATGCAATAAAAAAGTTAGCAAAATGTTGTGCATGTAAGCATTTGTTCGTGATATACTAAATGGAAGGTGTTTCGCCTTTCCCATTTGGCATACGAATAATAGTTTACTCCCTTAATATATCTCATACTAAAGGAGTGACGTGTCTTATGGTGAAGATGATGCGAAAAGACCAGGTAAAAAATTTACCACCGGAAAGCCGTATAAAAAACAGTTACGAGTCCTTGTATTACCGGACAAACTCCGGCGATCCTGAATCCGATGCAATCGTCAAAGAAGAAATTCAGTGTTCGTTTCGAAGTCATGGTATCATCCTTGCGGATAACCCGGACGACGCCGTACTCCGGGACATTATGCTCGATGCATACAAAAAATCGACGAAAGAAATTGGTGGTGAAAGTCTTTCACCCGATTGGGAGAAAGATCTTATACGTGATTTTGACGCGTTTACAGCGTCCCGTCCTTCCTTTTATACGTCTATGTTTGACTCGTATGAAAGTAGATATGAAGGGGAACCTGTTGATATTTCCGCCGATTACGATCGTATGGTACAGGAGAATGACGGGGTCGATCCACACTTTAAGGAACCTACGGAAGTAGACCTAGATGCAATGCAGCGTGATAGATTAAAGCAATACAGTCGAGATGGAGAGATGAAGGCTGCGGGTCTATCCTATACAGGTCATGCGCCAGAGGTAAAGACTCATACGCGCCGCCGCTCATATCAGCAGATCAGACAAGAAGAAATGGCAGCTCAAGGCATCAAAGGAAACAGATATGATAAACAGTACGATCGTTATGCCCGGGGTCGCGGTGATACTCATCAGAAGATGACAGCTGGTGACGATTACGGGTTCGATGAGCACGATCATGAAATAGAAAACGATGGACCGGAACTGTGAGGCGATACGGGGGGAGTGGAAACCGATATCTATACGTAGATGTCTGAAAGGAGTGTGACGTACATGAGTTCAAGTAAAAAAGACAATACACAAGAGCAGAAAAAACAAAATTTAGTAAATGAAGATGGCGGGTATGTACGCAATCAAGATTACATCGAAGTTAAAGCATCAAAACGGTCAGGTGTCCATAAAGACACCGTCAAAACTGTCTTTAATGCTGTGTGGGATTCGTTATGCGAAGAACTTGAAAATGGTAATGAAGTAAAGTTGCATGGCAAGGGAAGTTTTTACTTATCAAAACGATCTTCACGTATTGGTAGGAATCCGCTCACCAAGGAAGAGTTTGAAGTCCCGGAGCGAGAGGCAATGGCGTTTCGAACTAGTCCAGCTTATGCAAGACGTTTGCGCGAACGTCGCAAGGAGTTGGCCAAGAAGAATAAACAATAGTCAGGTGTAAAAAATGATACCCGCTTATTTTTTATGAGTGAGCGGGTTTTCATATAGGATCACCAGTTTGTTATCCTTACACTCACACATCTTTTTTCTTATTCCCAGTTCTCCCGGTTTTCATGATATAAAAAAAGGAACACCCGTCTGATTAGATGGGTGTTTTTGTGTGATTTTTGAGGTTACTCCGAAGTGTACTTCACTTCCCCAACACCTATTTCATCAACAAGGTTACAATCAAAACAAATATAAAAAGCAGGTAAATTACGAATTTCTAACGTATCTTTTGGACAAAGTAGTTTCACCTTCTTGTTGCAATTCGGGCAATAGGATTTACTTACATGCTGTAATATATAACTCATATATAATTTCTCCTTCGTGGTTTAGATGGGACTTTTTTATAAACCTATAAGGGGTACTGCCAGGGCGATACCCCTATAATAACAAACACCATTACAATTCCAATAATATAAAACAAAGAATCTTTCTTGCTGCAGCTGTATAATCCATGGAGGTGCCCATTAAGATATAAAATCCCATAAAGTTGGAGGATCATTGAATTCAACTGTATATATTTTTTCTATGATCTTTAGCTTTATTTCTTGTTCTAAATCTTCTCTATCTTGATAAGATGTATTATTTAAACTTTGTTTAATCTTCCAATTAAAATCTTCAATTAGTTCAGAAACATCTGAATATAAATCTTTATTTAGTCTAACACCCATTTATTGTTCAACTCCATTATAGTTTTTGTACAGTTTTTTAAGCGCTTTTCTATGTTGATTTGATATGTTTTGAGGGGTTGATTGTAATAATTTAGCAATTTCCTTTAATGAAAGGTTTTTGAGGTAGATCATTTCTACTATTTTCAATTGTTTTTGGGTTAAATAATTTAATGCTTTTACGAGTTTTTTATCTTCTATATGATCAAATAAACTTGCACCAAAAACGTTTACGATATTTCGACTCTTATCTTCTATAAGATCTTTATAAGTCGAAGTAGTGTCATTTGGTAATCTTTTATCCAGAACTAATAAATTTCTATTTACGTCTCTTCTCTTTTTTTTATCGAAATCAACACTAAAATAGTAAATCAAGTTACTAATATACTTTATTTTCTTCACATTAATATAATGTAATTGAAAAGCGTTATCTACGGCTTTCTTGTTATTATCGGTAGTGTTTAACAAGTAATTCAATAGTAATTTGTAGTTTTTACTATCAGATAAAAAACTTTTAATAATCGGGTTTTTTAAGTTCTCTTTATTTCTTTTAAAAAATTCGTCAATTTTTCTCTTGCTCTTTTTATCAACTTCCACTATTCACCCCTCCTTTTAAAAATTTCCCTCCTTTTTCCTTAAGTATTAAAGTGAATGGAATTCTTTAATTATAAACCACACAGAACAAACGTTCTATAAAATATGTTGGATATTTGATGAAATGTCATAATTATGTAAAAAAATCACCTATCCCTAGTCGAATAGATGATTAATATTTTTATATTAAATTTTCTAATATATTCATTATTTTTTCAGGGTTGAATCCAGTAATCTTTTCTTCTTTTCTGCTATTTTCGTCAAAAATAATAGTAAATGGAATGGCGTTTACATTATAATTATTAAATTCCTCTAGGACATCTTTATCGTTAACATCTTTATTAATGTAAGAAATACCACTTTCATCCAACCACTTTTTTAGTTTGATACAAAACCTACAAGAATCACTTGAACATATAGTTATACTATAGTTCATTTATAATACCCTCCTTTATTTATAAAAGAGATTAACGGAAATAAAAATAAGCTATCTTAGTAAAATTCAAATAGAGGTTGTTTATTTACTCATTTTAGACACTTTTTATAATATAATCATTCATTTGGTGATATAGCCAAGAGGTAAAAGCAAAGGTCTGCAAAACCTTCATCCTCGGTTCGAATCCGAGTATCACCTTAAGTTATTTTCTAAAGTGATTAAATAAACAATACGGGAGTTGAAATTATACATGACACCTGAATCTGTTCCAACATGGATAACATTAATAGGGAATTTTGGATTTCCAATAGCTATTACAGTTTATCTATTCGTAAGATTTGAGCGTAAGCTAGATAAATTAGAAACTGTCATATTGCAGTTATCAGAGGTCATTAAAGCGATTAATAAAAACAATTGAAAAGGTGGTCAAAATGAATATTGGAGATATAATGTCTTGCTACTGTAAAGCCAGAGAAACACAAGCATTTTACACTAATTGTTTAGAGGATAAGAACCTCTCAGAACAAGAAACGAGAATTAATATATGAACTTATTAAATATGCTAATCATTCATCATGTCTTCTCAAAGAATATTGCGATATGCAGACTAGAAAATAAATGTATAGAGAATCCCAAAATGTCGGGATTCTCTTCTTAAGTAAAATGAACAAATTATCTAGTCTACCCACTCATTTATGGTTCTTGAAATCCAACTGTACCCATTAAGTATACGAAAAGATACCAAACCATCACTATAGAAATTAATAAAATAAGAGTAATTTTAGTACTACCCTTAACCCCTAGCAAAGCACTTACTATTCCCAGCCCACCAAATATAAACGGAAATTCCAAAATATATTCAAAAAGAGCATTCTCCCACTCACGCTGATTAGGAATGTATAGTATTAATAGAATTGTCATTATAAAGAAAAAGACCGATAATATAGAAAAAAATCTCTTTTGCAAAGAAATCACTCCTTATTAGTTATAATTTTTGAAGTCTTTCTCCAATTTAAGATATTTATGTAATAAATCAATTATACACAACAATTTCATTTTAATGGACTTACGTTTGTAAAAACAAAAACAACATTCTTGTAATAATCGAATAGAATTTAACAGTTAGATATTATCCTCCTACTTTTAGGAATTCACTTTAAATATAGTTACCCCACTTTCAAGCATAAAAACACTCTCCTTTTCAAGGATTCAGATTTTCGTTTTTGATTCCAACTGAAAAGGAGAGTGTATAATTTTTTTGGTTTTTAACTTATACTAAAAGCAATGCGAATTGCTAGTGAACTTGCATTTCCTACTGCTGCTACACAGTCAATTAGATTCTGATCACAACTACAACGGTCTGGATATCCGGAAAAACTTTGGTAACAATAATCATGAGATCTACAGCATCTATCTAATGAATTAGCAGGACTTCCACTTCCACAGTTTGCCCCACACCAGTTATAAGGAATTGGAATTAGTGGACCTCCAGTCCAAGCTGGTTCACTGAAGACACAACACCCATTCCCGACACAAGGTAAATTGTCATACCATGCTTGAGTAGAAATTTCATCAGTTGAAAATGTTTCTTTAAACAACTGGAATAAATTCTGAGTATCTAGCATTCCGGCTTCAATTGGTTCTTCTTTATTAACAATGATTTCACCATTATCAATTGCTAAAAGTCGAATGGAATTCTTACCATCTTTCTCTTGCAAATGAAACAATCTTGCAAAGAAAGGGAATTCATTACCGCTAATAATTTCTAGTTTAACATTCTGGTTAAACTTTATTACTTGCGCTATATGATGTAACTCTTTTTCCGATCCGATACTTGAAAATTCTACAGCATTTTGTTCTGAAATAGAATCATTCATTAAATAAGAAAGGTCTTGTTGATCTAATAATTTTTCAAGGTCTTTAAGATCGCCAGGTGGCAACCAGTCAAGCGCCCTAACTGAAGGTTTATTGTATAGTAAATGACATGTTATACCCTATCCCTTTTTAAAATTGAAATCACAAGCTTGTAGTTTCATTTATATAAAGAGAATTTGCAGTACAAAATTAAACCATCTCTTAATTTTTTCTAAAAAACTAATATTTCTATGATGGGGGGAACACCAAATCCTGACGCTTAATAGAATAGTAGTTACTGGACAAATGTGACTGCTAAACTAAAGTAGACAGTTTCCGCTAGATTAGAAGTAACCTTATAAGGTTATAAAGTCGACAATCCATCCTTTTGGGGCTAGGTCATAGAATAAAAAACGGTTGTGAATTACAAACTTGATAACTAAATGCATACTGAACAAGCTATAAAAGAAGTCAAAACAGAGTTTTTGTTATTTATTTTTCTATTTCTTGAAAAATTCAAAAATATACTTCCGATTATTGGGTTTATTTTATATAATATTTTCTAATGGAGAGGAGGATATTATATAGATTAAAAAAATATCTGTTTTTACTATTGTTGGATTTTTTGCGTTTATTAGTTTTGTTCAGCCAGTAGCTTCAGAGAAAGAGAATTATTCTTGTAAACAAAAGAAGGTTGCTTTTATGAAAGCCCTTTAGTATGAATTTCTAACATAATTTAAAGATATTACATTAATTAATCGAATATTAACTCTTGCAAGAAATTTATAAGGGAATGGTAAATTATGAAGAAAATATTAACGAAAATACTAGTAGTTACGCTAATATTTGGAAGTATAGGTTTAGGCACATTCACAGTTAAACCTGACGAAGCATCTGCAGCTACCAAAACTGTCTTTTATGCTCATCCATCAAAGGCAAAGAAAATAGGATGGAAATTCTCTACAACTAAAACGATTAGTAGATCTCAATTAATAAAAATCAGCGACTACTTTGATAAACGAAAAGGTCATCAATCAGCTTGGGCTGGTTTGGCAGCAACCATATTATCAGCACCACTGAACGTTTATGCTTCTGTTCCGGCAGGAGCTGCTGTCACTTTACTAACATCATATTCTAAAACACATGGGGACTTAATCAGCGCCAAATTAAAAAAATCCACTAAAAAATCATTTAAAGTAAAAATAACTTATAGATATAGACAGGCAGGATCTAATCAAGGCTACTATTATATCGATAGTATAAAAATTTACTAAAATAAAAAAAAACAAGTGATCCCTAAAAAGGATTACTTGTTTTTCATTTCAATTACTATTGCATTAACAATAAATCCTATGATTACAATAGCATAAAGACTATCTGGTAAATCAAAAATTACAGTGGCTGCCAATATAATAATACAAATAATAATAATAGCTAAATAGCTTTTATATTTTTTTTTCATATTTACTGTCTTCCCTTTTAAATTTTCTCATTGGAACTACTCCTTTTTATTTTCGGTTGGCAGTACGAGCATATCATGACTTATCGTTATTGTGTGATTGATACTTCATTATGTTTTACTGTTTTTAATTCCTATATCATCAATTGAAATTATTGTATATTAAAAATGTGATGCAATCAATAATATATTTGATATCCGTTGTTTTCAGTAAATAAATTAATCAGAATTTTAATAGGACTATGAACCAATTATATTTAAGGATTGGGTAGCGTCATGGGCGATCCGCGATACCCCTATAATACTATAAACTATATTAGGCATCCAGGATGTAGCGGACGAGATCCAGTACCTTCTGTGGGTCTTTCGCTGTTTCCCGTGTAACGACAGAGTTCGGATGCTCTACCTGGCGCATAACGTCATAAATGACGGACGCTTTCGTCTGTGCGCTTGAATGTACATCGTGGTAGGCCGGGTTGTTAAACAAGTATTCGATAAACTGCGGGAACGACTCTTTGAAAATCGTCTTGTATTGTCCACCAAATTGGGCGTATTGCGCTTGGCGCTGCCGTTCCTTTTCGGCCATTAAGCGGGAACGTTCTTCGAGTTCCTTTCGTTGCTGTTCCGCCTGTTTTTGTGCTTCAGCGTCCCGTTTGAGCTTCGCCTGGCGTTCTTGTTCCTGTATACGAGCCATCTCCTGCTGTCGCTGTTGTTCAGCGATTTTCATTTGGCGCTCCTGTTCGATACGACGGGCTTCTGCTTCTTGTTTCGCTTTCTCCCGTGCTTCGGCGTTGATTTTGAGTTGTCGCCCTTCTCGTTGAACGAATTCTACGCTAGGGTTCTGTTTGAACGTCGTCAGTAGCTGGTTCAAATCCTGAGGAGATAGCGACCATTCATTTTCCTTCATAAGCTCGACAGCAGTGTTCCATGCATATAGCGTCTCATTGACCATCGTGTGATCAGATTCTGTCACTTTTCGAGTTTTTGCACCGGAAATCAATTTTGGAAACAAGAGCTTAAACCGGCTGAAATCCGCAAGTTCCGGAGCGAATTCTCCGAGCAACGGATAACGATTGACGTTGGCTTCAAATGTGGATCGGATTTCCTCCCAGCGTTTTGCGCGACGGTCAGCTTCGACGTCTTTCTTTAATTGTTTGATGTCAGATTGGGCTCGTTCTAATTCATGAAAAGAAGCCCCTTCCAACCGTTTATCTAGCGTATTAATGAGTTGATCCCGAACACCGTTTATATACGTCTTGATAGCTTTGCGTGATTTCTCAATATCTCTTACAAAACCAGATACCTTTGTCATCTCTTTCAGTTGGGCATCGAGAGCGGCGTCATCGATGCTTTCAAGGAAAGCATCTGGGTCCTTCCGGTAATCTTCGAGCAGGTCGTCCGCTTCTTTCACCCGTTTGGGAATTTCTTGTAATACCGCTTGGAAATTGGATGTTTCCGTGATAGCTGGTGTGATGTTTACTTCAGCAATGGCCGTCTGAATTGGTTCGATGTTGTTTTGATTGGTATCTTCTGTCTGATTTACTTGGTTTATATGTTTGGTTTCGCTTATCATCTATAAAACCTCCTGTTTGTTTAATATTCTAGCCATCATAAAAATTATGCCAAAATTATATCAAAACGTTGATTATTCAGTGTTTTTATTCGAATTTATTATAACATATACCTAATTGTTTAACAATAAAAGATTATAATTATTCTGTTGTGCGTACAGCGTTTTGGTAATTTTATGTTAGGTGTTGTTTATAGGCAAAAATCGGACCATTTGATTCTGTAAGTCACAGAAAAAATGAGGGATGTAATCCTAAAATATGTTTCATTTTTTGTTCCTGGTTTTGTTCCTTTTTCCCATATAATGTTCCTTTTTGGTCGATATGTTCCTTTTTTGAGGTCTATTTTGCATGCATGCAAGTAATTTTAAGGCTTTCCGATCCTCTAAGGTTACGCGAACAAATGATTCGTTTTGCATAGATGCAAGTATTTTTTGGAACTTTGTTCCTTTTTACCCCAAAATGTTCCTTAAATGTCCCTGCCTATTTTTAGCAAAAAGGAACAACTAAACCCTTCTGTACCAATAGGTCACACGTTTATGTTCCTTTGTTCCTACTTCTTTTAATTAAAGACTATAATAAAAAATATATAATAGCCGTATGTCACGCATATAAAGTTTTCTCAAAAAAATGAGGAACGGAGGAACATATATCGAATTTGAGGGATTTCTGTGCGCGTTTAAACGTTTAAGTAAACATCGCTCTCACTCTGTGACCATCACCTGTTATCTTTCTGTCTATCTAAGAGCTTCTCTGTGCGTTTTTTGGTTAATTGTGTTCTATATCTCCTAAAGGGCTTAGCGCAAATAGAAATTATGGACGTTGAGGAAATAATAATATAAGTGAAGGTTTATGTTAAATAGGATTAGCTTTACTAATTAAAATTTCCCCAGAAAATTTTAAAAATAGGGTTGTTATCTTTCAATTAAGTTTCCCTTTTTAAGGTAGGAAGTTAATCGAGGTAGTTTACTTGATTAAACTTCAAATAATAACTATTTCATAATAGAAAGGGATGGGAAAATGGCAATTAGACCTTGCCTATTATATGGAGTACATCGTATGAAACCTGCAACCAAGCTCTCTGTAAGAGATTATAAAACGAAAGAGGATGTTACCAGAAAGTATGGTTTTACGTATCATAGTCAGTGTGATTGCGGTGAGCATTTTATTTGTGCGGGTAATCCTGAGTGGAGTAATCCTACATCTATTGGATATTACGTCCATGGTAGTTCTATTAAATCCATAGCGACATATGTTGGAGTCGCTACGGCTGTACTATACCAAGAGGGCTCTTTTTTGTTCAACCCTCAAATTTCTTCGTTACAGGAATGCTCTTATAAAAAAAGTATCTGTGGAAACAGACCCGCAGAACTACGAAGACTTGGTACAAACGCTATTTACTGGAATGTTAGCAAAAGTTGACAATATTGATCTTACTAACATTCCCGGGTTTTTTGAATTTATCAACAAAAAACAGCAGATGATAGTGATAGATAAACGTATAGGGAAATCCCCATACGTTTATCTATATTACTTTTATTGAAAAATAGTAGTATGCAGACCTACTTTTGTCGTCCCATTTGGCTTCGATAGAGTAATAGTGAATACCAGCTTTATTAGGTATAATAATATTATTTTTATCGTCATCCAAATAGCTTTTTCGATCTTTTTCATTACCTTCCTTATCCTCACGAATTATTTGCAATTCATCTGGTTTTTCTTCAAAGTTAAATTTTACTGTTGAATTAGGAGAAACTTCAACTGCCTCTAATGTAGAAATATCAACTTTTTCAATTGTATCGCATTTATTTGTTAAAAAAGCATCTCCACAATAAAGACCGTATTTTACTGGGATTTTAGTATTATCAGTAGCAACGCTGAGTGTTACAGGTTTTGGAAGAGTCCAACTTGTAAATGGGATTACGAAAAGGCATACCAATACAATTAGAAATATAATCCCGATAATTTTTTTCATAATTCTCCCTCCTTGTATATTATATTTAGTCGATCATTTTGAACACAATTCCCTGGCAAACAACTTTTGTATTTTTCATTATTATAAATTTAACATTAATTGTAGTAAATTCAATGAATAAATTAGAAAATTATTCCAGGATTTCCAGATATGTTTGTGTATGATAAATAATTATTCTTTATGTTTTTATTGCTGTGACTCTTTTTTATGGCATAGAGGATTTAAATGAATGGTTGAAGCGAAGAATTAATTAACATAGATAAAAAACTGGCATCAAGAGGATATAAAGATATCGCTCTACAATACCAGTTCGTACACTCAAACTATTGAACCGCCGTATACGGATCCGTACATACGATGGTTTGAGAGGGGCGAAAAGTTACTTAACTTTTCCCTCTATTCGATTACGTTGCAGAAGTACAGTTTGCTGTAATAGCAGTTATTACAGTTATTCCCGCAAAATCTAGTAATGCATCTTGTAAGTCTTTATTTAGATTTCCACCAAGATCTTTAATAGCTTTTTTTATT
Source organism: Virgibacillus sp. AGTR (assembly GCF_016919725.2). Taxonomy (GTDB): domain Bacteria; phylum Bacillota; class Bacilli; order Bacillales; family Amphibacillaceae; genus Virgibacillus; species Virgibacillus salarius. Next base: position 88,728 of record NZ_JAJERH010000004.1, on the reverse strand, counting down.
CTCTTTGGTTATTATTTTTGTGAGATTATTTTTTTAAGATTAGTTTTATAGTCTTGATAGTTTTTTTCTGTTTTTTCTTATCTTGAAAATAGCTCTCTTCTTAATCAAAGGGCTTTGCTCCATGCAATTTTGCGGGCTTCGGGGGCTTCGCCGAACGACCGATATACTGATAAGGACAACATAAGTTACCGGTCGTTCGCTAATATAGTGTAGCCCGCAAAACCGCCAGTGCAATCGCTCTAAATATCTGCCTTTTGCTAGATTTAAGAGACGTTTTGTGGGGGCTAGCCCCCACACCCCTAGCCTTCACTCTCTCAACCTGATAAGGAGGGGGTGACGATCTTTAGCCATAGAAAGCAAAATAAGAGCCATACAGGCACTACTTTTGGCTTTCAAGGGGTAAACTACTAGGGACGACTACTAAAAAACGATAGAATCGCCCTGTATGGCGTTTGTCAACGGTAAATGTCTGACCGAAGCGACAGCGTAGGGAATTTAAGGAGTTGACAAATTCGCTACACTCAAACCCTCTTGGCATTGAATCGAAATACGGAACGTCTTTCATGGTACTTTATTTACATTTTTTGAAACCATGCGTTCAAAAAATGTTTGTGTTAGAAGTTGCTTATTAAATGTTTCTTAATCGAAATTTACGTTTCTGTAAAACGGGGAATCTTCGTATCCGCCAAAGCCGATATGACCATGATCGATTCTGTGTTTTGTAATTCTGATGATTTCTTCTTGAACCGCGTGATTTTCTAAGGCATTTGCGATTAGTATGCGAGCTTCGTCTCTATGTTGAGCTAAACCTTCACTGATAAGAACATTGCACATTGAATTGATCTCGCTTGTTAATGTTCTATCGATGGATTTTCTCGTTGTATCTTCAATCGTACAATCATTTAGTAATAAGTTTTTTCGTTTCACCTTCATATTACATCCCTCTTTCATTTATTTTTGCAATGCAATGTTAATTAGGAACCGTTCATAAAAAAAGACCTCCAAACACCCATTAGGGTCTGGAGGTCGTTTATCAGTTCATCATTATGGTGTTGCTACCTCTGGTTGGGCTTGATTTGTCTTTTTTACGTCGTTCAACGTGCGGAGATACGCACTGCTGATTGGTGTCTGGAACATACTCGCGTGCGTGTCCGACACCGAGCGCATTTTTGATGCGCGGTGTGAATTGATAATATACTCAGACTTTTTTGCGCGTGATAATGCCACAAACATCATCCGCATGGATTCTTGTGACGTTGCGCCACGTTTCGCTTCATTGAACAATACGACAGTGTGATCGAATTCCAGCCCTTTTGTCCCATGAATGGTAGACAGAATGATCGGACATTGGTCGTAGTTTGGCACGTCTTTTTGTTTGCGCAGGAACTGATCCATCGCGTTCTTGCGTGTTTCCAGACGCAATAGTTGTTGAATCAGAAAACTGCCAATTTGGTGTTTGTTGATGTTCCCTTTGCGGTAGTCGATAATCCATGCGTTCCATTCATTACTTTGTACGACGGTTTTTATATTTCTCATAATAAAGTCATAATAAAATGTCGTCTGTTTGCCAGATGATCGTTTGAAATTCTTATGCACAAACTGATCGGCGTGACGTTCAATTTCTTGCAGGTAGTGCTGGTGCGTTGGGTCGAGAGAACGTAACGTCTCTGCTTTCGCTCGTGCGAAACGTGACAACAATGTCATTGGTCGCTCGTTATTTGACATGATGTTGGTAATCTCGATGTGGCCGAGTTGATGATCTTTCAACATGGCTTCGATAACCTCTCCTGCCTCCACAACCTCTTTTCGTGTCCACCCCATGATGGCAACTTGTTCACCTTTCTTCACACGATCAATAAACCACTTTTTGAAGTCGTCGTCATGCTGTAAATAGTTCTTTAAGCCTTCCGTATAGTCCTTCAACGTACTGCTTTCAATTTCATTGTTACCAATGGTGATGGTGTCACGCACAGACTGTTCAGTCGGCGAGCTGAAATTGGACGATTTGAGCTGGATGTTGGCGTATTTATTCGCGTCGATGACCTGCAAGAACTGGTTAGCAAACATCAGGATTTCTTCGTTGGAACGATAATTCGTTTCCAGCTTATGGCTGGTAAATACGTTTGATGCTTCTAGTGCGTTCATGTATCGCGGGTCAGAATTACGGAATTCATACAATGTTTGCGAACCGTCACCAATAATCAAAAGCTGGGAACGATAGTGGATCGTCAGTTCCAATAGCAAGATGTATTCGAACGTTGAGATGTCCTGCGATTCATCTGTGATGATGTAGTTTAGGTTCTGATACGCGTCTGGAATGTTCAAATCATCTCCACCCTGAAGCAATTTATGATGAATAATAATTGGCTCAAGTTCAAGCGTTGTCTGCTCGACGGCGTCTAAGACATGGGCGCACATATCTAGGTTTCCTTCGACAAGATTGGATAAACGTTTCAGTTCTTGTTGCAGGTTCACACGTTTGAATCCGGTTTGGTCGAATTGTTCGAGCCTCATTGCGAAATTGTCGATAAACTCTTTTAGCTCCGCTGCATCCAGCCCCATGTCTTGGAAATATTGGCTTGCTGGATTAAGTAAGCGGATAGAATTGGCGACTGTTGACGGCTGAGACAGGCTTTGTGCCGGATACGTTGCTGAATAAATCGTATGGAACATATTCGCAAGTGTTTCAGACCGTACACCTGGAAAACGGTTGGTAATGTTAATTGCCGCGACATTCGTAAAGCTCAAGACGAGTACCTTGCTCAAGTTTTCTCCCTGATCTTTCAGGTAGTTAATCCGTCCGATGAGCGTGTGAGACTTACCAGAACCTGCACCAGCTTGACCAATAACAAGTGGGTCAGTCGTCGTAACGATACGCTTTTGCTGCGTCGAATAATTCGGATTTTGTTGCATGGCTTGGCTAACCTGTTGGTCTTTCGGGTCAAATTGGTACAATCCGTTGCTGTCACGGATTTCTTCCAGTTCATGCAGGCGTTGAGACAACAATAAACGCAGGCTATGGCGGGCGATGTTATTAATCGTACGTTGGTCACCCAAGTTCTCTTTCAGTGTCTGATAAATCGATGCCAAGAGATCCGTCGTAATCAGGTTGTCTTCTATGTCGTTTAATAAATCAATGTGCTGGACAAACGTGATAAGGGCATTATTTAGCTGTTTCTGCACGCTTGGATATTTAATCTTTTTATTTTGCAATTCTTTCATGCGTGCAGCGAAAGCCTTTACAAACGTAAGCAATGTTTCTTTAGCTTGGTGAGTGATAGTCATTGCTTGCGATTTCATCAAATCACTCATAGATTGGTCGCCGATTACAAGAGATAGCTGATGGTCGGTAATTCCCGGGATGTTGACCTGTGTGTTACCTATAACTTTACCCAGGTGATCGCTTAGTTGTTCGTTTAATTTGGTGTAGTTATATTGGGTTATAGATTTTTCCTCAAGCCTTGTAAGTGTAACAACACCTTGGTTCCTAGTGACAGAGCGTCCGCCATTAATACGCTCATTGGCAAAAATCATGTCGCCGTCTTTGTCCATGTTGTCAAGTACTGTTGCAAATAGTACATAGATATCAGGTTGCCCGGACACTTGTGATTCCGTGCTGACGTGACCGGATTTCAATTGGTGTTTCTTCTCACGGGAGTACAGACGCATGGACTGCACAACCGGTTTTGCATAAGTTGTCGCAGGTTTTCCATCGATTGTTCCGCTTGTGATTTTCTCCCAAGTTGTCTCTAGTGCATTCAAGTTGTACATCCCAATATTTTTCGGGAAGGACAGCGCCGCAGGTGTTCTCGCCGATAAAATCGGAAGCAACATGATTGGTGGAACCATTGTAGTTAGGTTGTTTTCAAATTTCTTGAATTCTGTTTCTTTTTCCTTTGTACTCTGGTGAAAGAAGTTACCGAACGTCTGCTGTTCGTGGCGATCCATATTCTTATAGGCGGCTTCGTTTAAAGCTACATTCCCCAGAAGGCGACGGCTTTCTTTAATAAACGTATTAATCGTATCGTTATCCACGGAGAACAGGCCGGTTTTGCGTTTACCGTTTCCGGTCATATTTTTCGAAAAATATTTTGCGTCTACTTGTTTATTCAAAGCGATGCTGTTGTTCACTTGTTGTATCTGTTCATTCAGATTATCAGACGTCGTATCGATTGTAATTGGCATATTTATACCCTCTTTCGTTTTGATTTTAGATTTTAATCTCTGTATAGTTAATTGGCCATGTGTACGATAAATGGGTACACATGGCCGTGTGTCCTATGACAAATCGCTTTGGTTTGTCGTTAGGGAAGGTATTCAGGTTTTACAGCAAATCAAATTGTGTGACGTTTGTATCTTCCATAATGGTGTTTTCAATGTATTCACGAATCGTTCTTTCGGCCGGACGCCCATTGGACGCTGGCGTATAAGATTGCTCAGCTAATTCACACAGTTTGTCGTTTTGAAGTGCCTGATCAATGTCGATATGATCTGGTGTGAGAAGTAGATCTTTTCGGTTCGTTTGTGCTTCTTCAATTAGCTCGTTGTATTTGACTGCCAGGATCTTTGTGTAATCCTCTTTCTTAATTGGTGTAAAGGCGATGAGTTTCTCGAAGCGATTCAAAAGTTCCGTATCGAATGATGCTTGTAGTATACGGATAATATCTTCGTTGGAACGTTCTGGTTCTTCTTCTTGCATAAAGCCAACGGAACGTTTTGTTAAGTCGATAACACCAGCGTTGGTCGTTGCAATGATGATTGTACGGGAGAAGTCGATTTCTTTGTTACGGTTTGTCTTCACGGTTCCTTCATCGAGCGCCTGCATGAAGAAGCGCTGTACTTCGGTGTGCGCCTTTTCGAATTCATCTAGTAATACGACCTGATACGGATTATTTTCCAGTGTATCGAACGGTAGCTCCTGTTTGGAGTCGCTACCAACATATCCGGCAGATGAGCCGATGATGCGTGTCATGGATGCTGAATTCGAGAATTCGGACATATTGATATACACCATGCGCTCTTTAGAACCGAAGACCGCTTCGGTCATTTGCTTGGCAATTTCGGTTTTTCCGGTTCCGGATGGTCCGGCGAACAAGAAGCTTACAGGCCGTTTGCGTTTGATAAGGCGCAGACCCAGACGTTTGACAGCGTCTACGACGGCTGTTTTTGCCGTTTCCTGTCCGATAATTTGGGTATCCAGTTTGTTTTCAAGCAGGTCGGCGTTCTGTTCGAACATTTGTTCATCACCAGTGAGAAGCGACAGTGCTGATTGTTTTAACTGTTTGACGTTAATCACAGGACGAGGCTGCGCTGTAATGATGTATTGTAGGCTCGGATTGCTTTTCGCTTCCTCCTGTAGTTTGATACGCTTAATGCGGGCGTCCGCCATCGCTTTGTCAATCAATGTAATTGTTGAGTCCGGTCGGTGGGATCCGTATTGCTTGAATTCGTCTCCGATGGCAACTGCCTGTTCGATCACGTTGTCTGGCAGAATCACATTATGATGTTTCTGGAAGGCGTTACGGATGTTCAGGACGATTTCTGCAGTTTGCTCCGGGCTTAATTCCGGAACTTGCACTTCTGACCAACGGCGTGAGAATGCCGGGTCACTTAGGAACGTGACAGCTTCTTGGGTCGTTGTCGCCCCAATGACGCGCAAATGTCCGCGACCAAGAGCTGGTTTCAAAATTTGTGCGAGTTTGTTATAAGTTGGGTTTGATTCCGAAGATCCCATAATCTGATGGATTTCATCAATGAAAATGATGGCTTTATTCTTCGGATTTTGTGCGAAGTCTATAATTTGATAGAGTTTTTCCTCTAATTGACCGACGAAGCTCGAACCGCTGACTATTTTCCCTAGAGGTAACTCATACAGCGTGACGCCTTTCAGTATGCCATTTACAATTGGATCGTCATCAACCAGACGACGGGCAATCTCCTCGACAATTTGTGTCTTTCCAACACCGGCGTCCCCTGTAAGTAGAGCGTTCGGTTTATTCTTGGAAGCGAGCACACTCAAGACCTGCATGATTTGGACGTCACGAAATAGGGCTTCGGAGAATTCGCCTTTTTTGGCAAGTTCATTGTAATTGACAAGTAAGTCCATATCTCCGTCTTCCTGACCATTTCCATTTGATTTGGAAGGAACCTGCGTGACTGTTGCAGCCGCATTGGGTGCGTTTGAGCTTGTACCGGAAGCACTACCGTTTCCCTTGTTGTCGTTTTTTCCAAAATCATGGATCGATGCCATGCGTAAGGTATCGTCTTTTCCCATTTTGATAGTTGTTGTATTTTCCATCTTCAACACTCCTCTGATTTTTTGTGTTTAGCCTGATGTGCTCCGCAATTTTTTTCGTTAATTTTATAACGGATGGTACTAGGCAGTTCGTGCTTTTCTGGTTTAGGTATAAAGGATTTCCTCCATATTGTGTTTGTTCATGCTGACCTGCTGGTAACTTCCAGTGCATTCATTGATGAACCGTTCAACTGAGCCATCGTTTGGTGTATGAAATACGGTCTTGATCAGTTCTTCCTCGGTATGGCGTAGTTTGCCTTTGCATAGCATGATGTTGTGGATACGTTTCATCACATACATCGTCGGTTGGGTTATGTTGGAGTCAGGCATTTCTCGTAGTTTGAGAATGCTGATATTCTGAAGCATGAAATTTTCTCGTTGAGCAATAACTCCCATGATGTTCGTCGCCTTGTAGTACGAGGTAATTTCTGCTGTAAAATAGTAACGTGTGTATAGGTTTAATTTAGCTTTCTTGAAATCTGCGATATCCATTTGGATAACGGCGTGGTCTAGTTCAATATTTTCGTTCGGTGCATATATGCTTCCGAATACTAGACCGTAGGTATGTCCATTCCGTCTATTCGGCTCCATAACGTCAACCAGTACGCCTTCAAACCCTAATCGTTGTTTTTTATATGGTCGTAACACCTCTCTTGTATCCATTTCATAAGCAACCCCCTGTTGTCTGTTTTTTTCCGGTGTAATAGATTTTCAACTTTATAGATTTTATTGGTGAAAGGGAGCGATGGATACTCTGCACCGCTCCCTTTTAGGTATTTGATAGATGGTGTTATAAAAGCATGCGCTTACGCACGCCGTAATCGCCCGCCTTTATCATCTGTTCTCGGAATTCTTTCGCCCATCGACGAAGATGGTTCCACCCGTACGGGTCCATCGACATAGGCACATAATACGTATTCTTTAAGCTCGCCTGTTCTCGACTCCAACGGTGACCACTTGAGAGAGAGTAACCGAAGTCAGTAATCATGAAGTTGATCTGATGTGAGTAGTTGTTTTTCTTGTTGAACTCATCAATCAAGTCAATTTTGCGCCATACCTGCTCAAAGTCTGTTCCTCCTGTGACTTTCGGAACACGTAGGAATTGTTGGTAAATTTGGGATGTCGAGCGGTCTTTCGTTTTGAGAAGACTTGTCTGGCTAACATAATGGCTGAAACTTGTGATGTATAAGTTACAGTTAATGCGTTTGGTTAGCATAATCAAGTTCGTTACGGCGTCCCGATATTGCGATTCGGAAATTGATCCGGATGTATCGAGATAGACATGAATGTCTGGACGATACATTGTTGTGGTCAGTTTGCCTGGTAGGTTGATGTCATCCGGTTTTCGTCTATTGGGACGCATGTATGAGGTAGACTGACTTTTATACGTGTTTTGCGTAACTTGTTTTGTGACCTGTGATTCAATCACACGTTTCATCATGGCAAGCATTTGTTGTGCCGGTATTGGTTTTCCGCTGAACGGTTGTACTTTTGCACGTTCGAGTGATTTCCCTTTACCATCGGCGCTTGTTGCTTTTTGACCACCACCTATGCTTCGGTTGATGGCTTTTGCTGTCATTAGCTTTTTGTTTGAAACAAAGCGTAGGTTTTTCTTGGCGTTGAGTGCCTTCTCGAACACGTCCCAATCCTTCTTGATGTCTGTCGCTTTGGCATGAGCATAGTTCTCCAGATTTAGGATGATGATGTTCTCTGGCATGTACACCTGTTGCAAATTCGATGGTTGAATCGTGAGCGCTCCTGGGTTTGTCGTGTTTTTCTCATATTGGCTCATGATGTACATGATGATGCGCGTGAACGATAATGTATCTTGTTCGCTTGGGTTTCCACCACCGCCGTTCGGCATGAATAATCCTGCTGACAAGTCGCTCGTTAGGTCGATTTTATCGAAATCGGCAAGAAGTTTATTCACTTCCTTCGTAATTGGTTGTTGTGCTTGCCACGCTTGTACATAATTTTTCAACTGCTGTTTAATGTCGTTGAATACATCCGCGGTTTGTACCGTCATGAGTAAATAGTTATTAAACGGACGATCATGCGTATACGCTGCGATGTTGGCAAACCAGTTGATGGCACCTGCAGCGTCAGGTTGTGCCAGGAACGCTTTCGCCGTCGGGATGACATCTACTGATGCTGAATATTTCACAATTCTTCCGGCTTTCTGTGATGGTACGGGAAGCTTCATGCGTGTAATTGCTTCGACTCCAAGTTGTTCTTCGAAATACCAGTCGTTTTGGGCATGATATTGAATTCCCTGGCGATAAATTTCACCGATTTGGTTTTGCAAGTTCACATCAATCGTAGGATTCGTCCATAGGTGCATAACACCATTGAACAGCGTATCTTCGTCAATTTGCTGTTTGTTTCCGTTTGTGTTGTCCTCGATGACGACCGGATGATTGGCATTTATCGGGGCGTACATTGGTTTGATGTAGCGCTCTTTAATGTGATCAGTGAGTTTATCTTGATAATCGGCTACACTTTTATCTGCGTTAATGTTCGGTAGGACATCGAACGGGTCTTGGTACAAAATTGCCGGTTTCTGGTTTCTGATTTTGATTGACATACATAAGTCCCCTTTCGGATTCGTATTAGAATGATTCTCGCTTTATTTATCGGAAGCGGGTCGCGTTACCGCCCGCTTCGGATAGAAATGTGTCATTCTGTTGGAGCTTTTCTTTCCATGAACGACTATATGAGAATTGAACATTTGTGGTTTGTCCGCAGCAGACACATGTTTTTTCCGGACGGAATACACCGACACCTGAGATGCGGATTTCGTTTCCGTTTTTTAAGGCGTCCACCATTACGTCTACCATGCTTTACTTTCAATTTTCTTCACGCTTTATTCACCTGCTCGCTTTTATCGTTTATTAAAAAGGAACCCTCTGAGCGTTATCCTCAGAGGGTAATTTAATGCGCGGATTTAGCTCCGATTAGTCTTGCTCCATTACGGATTGAATCATGCCTTTCCACTGGTTCATGACAGGTGCGGTACTGCTTAACATCGATTGTACAGCGTTTTCAGCCACTTTTGCTGAATCTGGTAGCACTTTCATTAAGTTTTGGATGGCTTTGTTGTCAAACTGCGTGATATGGTGTGGCGCATTGGACATGAATGCTGTCACGGCTTGATTGTTGTTTATTTCTTTCGTGCTGGAGATTTCTGTCAACCAAACCAACGTGTTCAAACGATCTTTCTCGTCCATGGCGTCGATAAGTTGTTCCACGTCCTGTACATTTGCAGCACGGCTCATCGTGTTGATGATGTCTTGTTTCGGACGAAGGTCCTTTAGAACCGGCTGATTGGAAACGTGTGTAGCACTTAACATAGAGTTGAAATGTGTATTGATTTCGTCAAACAGATGATGAGCGAACGTTGTGTTTCCGACGTGTGCTTCAATACCAGCAAATAAAATGTTTGACTCATCCGATTCTGTCATATCAGCAAACAGTTGTCCGAGCAATTCGTGTTCTTTGTCGCTTCCGGATTTATCAAGTCCCATGTTGTTTAGCCATTCACTCGCATACGTAATGGTTCTTGGGCGTGTAATTTGCGTGAATGTATCTTCTGCCAAAAATTCGAATTGTGAGAAGGCGTAATCTTCACTTTCGCTATCTTCATCATCGTCATCATCAGCAGAGTCCTGGCTGCTGTTTTCAATAGCTTCCAATGCCATTAAATCTTCCGGATGTTTCGTCAACACATCCGTGATAAACGGGTTGAGTGATTGGATACTCAAGAATGTGTCAAGATCCGGACGTACGTGATACACGGAGAAACGAGAGATACTCGCTTGGTCCAGGCTGGTGACATTTCCTTTGTCATTTCCGGCAACGATTAAACGAAGGTTGTCCGGGAAATTGATTGTTCCAATACGGCGGAGCGTTTGGAATGACAGAATAGAAGACGTGATATCTGAAGACGCTCGATTAAATTCATCTAGGAACAAAATTGGATTTTCGTCCGGGTGATCCGCTGCGTATTCGATAGCTTCCATGATCGTCGAATGCGGGAAGGCTTCCTGACGCCATGTTCCGTTTTCGGACTGAGTCATACGGACACCGGTCAGATCTGCACGATCGGCTAACTGGTTAACAGGTAGGGTGAAAACTGCTGTTTTGAACGTGCGGGATAAATCTTCGATAAGGCTTGATTTACCGATACCCGGCTCTCCCATAAGGGCTGGGGTTTGACCTGCTTTTAAGTCGGCCTCGATGAATGGTTTAACTTGTGCGAATGTTAATGCTGATTTCATAACAGATTCCTCTCTTTCGAATAATTTGTTTTTTTATGGATTTCCCATGTCCTGTTATGTAGGATCACAGACAGAACGTGGGGTTCTCCTTCTTTTGATTTATTGGTAATTCCGCACGTTATTTAAGCGGAATTACAGGGTTTTAAGACATATCGCCCTAAACTTCTAGGGCATTTTTAGGCTTTAATATTCTCTGCTTCATTCAATAGGTGTCGGTATATTTTTTGTTCGCTTGCTGGTAGTCCGTCTGGGAACCATTCACTATTGAACGATACAAGTTCCTCGATTTTCTGCTCGATTGGTGCAGACTCGTCATCCAGAAGGTTTTGCACATCATTGATGCTTTCTGTGGTTTCTTCGTCGTTCCCCAAGTAATCTTCATCTGGCTGCACCTCGTAGAACATATCTGTGAGTTCGTCCAGGATTTCCTGTTTTTCTTTTGGCATGCGCATGACTCCCTTTTTATAATTTTTTTTCAATTAAAAAGCGCAAGTCCTTATTGGGCTTGGGCTCATGTATTTTATCGATTACTTCGCCTGATTTCTCGGCGAAGTAATTAGGTATTTTTACCTGTATTAATCACAGATCTGTAAAGTAATGTCATTTTTTGTTTTTACATTTATTTGACTGTGTATACAGTGTTTTTATGAAAATTTCAATCATTTAATCCAAGCGACTGATCGCCCATATTGACGGTGTTTCTTACGTATTTCGTTGATCCATCAGCGTTTTTAAAAAACAGGTACTTTATAACTAAGTATTGCTTTTTATTGACAATGGGTGTAAACTATCAAATATAAACTCAAATGTCTATGCACACAGCGATTTGATTGTTAAACAATAACTATTTATGGTAAAATAGTATTAGGACAACAAGGTTAGACATATGGAAAAAAATCTCAAGCAACCCATAAAAAGTGGAAAGGTGGAAAGGTTAGATGTGTGATGATAATAAAGTAAGGTCCTTTTCGATGTATGAGGTATTGGAGAAACCGTTGATGGATTTTCTTCAAGGTGGGGACGGAGTAAACGCTTTACCAGTGTTCGAAGAAGAATTCTATCCGGAATCTCACATGATCGACAGCTCGCTTATTAATTTAATCAAGTTCATTAGTACGTCTTTCGGCCGGAGTAGAATCCCAGCGGGATTTAAGATTGTGGAGCGTATACATAGTGACTACTCGAAGAAAAAGACATTCCGCTTTCGCTCGCGTCACCCGTTGTTTGTAGATGGTTCACCACGATACCAAAATGTGTGTCTGGTGAGTGGGATGGTGTATCTTGGTATACCGATTCTACCGTACTTTGACGGACAGAATGTTTTGGAGGTCAACGAGGACCCTGGTGAATATCTGGCAATGCTCCGTATGGAAAACACAGATTTGTTTTGAACGAACCTTTATTATTTGACGTTACAGATATCCCGGCGTAAGCCGGGTCATAATATAACAAAAAAGGGGGATTTGTCGTGACGAACGTCTCGGAAATTAAGAAACGAATGCCACCCATGCGGCCACAGGATGGGGAATGGTCGATGTTGTTCAAGGGATTGCAGAAACAATTGGCTCACGTACAGCAGCTTGCCAAAGAACAGACGGTAACGTCTGGGAAACAGTTGCATGCGTCCGATATTCAGCTCCAAACACTGGAGCGAATCCATGACCGATTGGATGCCGTTATGGTTGAAAGTCGTGTGACGAACGTATTATTATCCGAACTGGTCGCCTTACATCAGACCGTAATCACTGATAATACCGATGAGGTAAGGGAAGCGATACGCAATGATGCGTATCATCGGGTGAGAAATGCCGAATGATTTTCCGAAACAAAAGTATTACATAATATGTAACAGTAATATGTAATATAAATACTAAATTCTGTAGTTATAGCATGCAGGATTGCTTTACCAAAAAAAGAGAAAAGAGGTGAGAATTTATGCTCGGAAGGACGCATATTTTAAGTTCCCTTGCTTTGATGCATACTGGTTTGATCGGGTACACGATGTATGCAAATAGAGATGTCACAGAAAGTGGAAAAGAGGAATACCTGCAGGTATTCGGTCTTTCTATCGGCAAACCGATGTCAATTATGGAATATGGTTTGATGGTTGCAGCGGTCGGTTTCTTTATCTTGTGGCTTCTTCATATAGGAGGCCACTGGCGTATTCGTACAACGCATTTGGTTTTGATGGCTGTAAGTTTAATATTGCTCCGCTTTACGGTTGGGGAAAGCTATTCGTTTACAATAACCATGGTTATCCTATGTTTCGCACTCGGGACGGTTTTACCAGACATAGATTCTAATACATCCACGATAGGAAAGTACATTGCACCAATAAGCAGTTTTATTCCACACCGAACAATCACGCACACAATCTGGGCAGCGTTGTTGATTGCGGGTATTGCATGGTATTTCGAGTCGATATATCTGCTTGCGCTTGCGCTCGGATATACGGCTCATATTGTAGAGGATTCGTTCAGCGAGCAGGGTATCCATTGGTTTTATCCCGTTCCTTCGTTCAGACGAAAGCGAAGACTCCCATTTACCTATGAAACAGGTGGCGTTGCAGAATCAATGATGTTTTATGCGGCGATTGGTGTTCATACCCTGTGTGCCGTATTCGTCATTTGGTCAAGTCTTGGACAGGTATGAGTATGTTAAGGGGGGGGAAACCCCCTAACATTAATTTAGATAACCTTTAACTTTCATACTGAAATAATCATTAGAATCGCTTATTACAATCAAACTATCTAACAGTTCTATAAGTTTTCTTCTCAAAAATTTTGACCTTCTTTTTTCGCATATTCATATATTTTTTCAGCAAATGGCTTGTATAACAATGATTCATCTTCTACCCACAAAAAATCATTATCCTGCGTTACTTCCCAAATAATATGATATATATAAATAAACATTCGAATACGGGCATTATCTGCTTTTTTTCCAATTCTATTTAGAAACGTTTGAACAAAACCATCTGAATGCCCGAGAGCTTCTAAAATGTCATGCTTAACAATTGTGTTATTCGTAATAGAAGTATCATTATGTAAACAATCATCATAAATATGCAAAATTTTAGTTTTTTTATTATAGACCACATCATACCTCGCTGATTTATACATACCGGTATTTATAATTTGCGCAAAAATCAAATCTCCTATTTCATTATGTTTTCTTACCTGCATGGAAAAACTCCTTTCCTATTAACTATTAATGTTAGCTTCCAAAATAGCTTCCTACAGTTGTATCCCCCAAAAAATGATTGAATTATATATTTTCTTCTATTGTATCATTTAAAACTTAACTTAATAAGAAAATCAACGTTTACTTATGGTGTAAATACATTTTTAAAAAAAATCATTCTGATTGCTGCTGTTCTTTTAAAAACTTTTCACAAGTTGATTGCTTCCAATATTTCCTTCCACTTATTGTGATATCAGGGGCAGGAACTAAATCTCTACTAATGTACTCCTTTTTATAGGGATTCTTTATATGCGCAGTATATATTTCATATGTTTTATACACCTTACATAATTGAAAGGGTATATTATTTTTAGACGTGTTAATATATCTATATAACATCAAAAGAACATACAAATAAGGAGTAAATAAATATGAAGAAAAGATTTTGCATATTGATATTAGCAATTGTATTTAGTATAGGATTAGCTGGGTGTGAGAAATCAGAAGCATTAAGTAGTAACTTGAGTCGCTATAATCCATTTGCAAGTAAAACAGATGTGTATGGAGTGGTAACAGTAGAACCTACAAAAGACTCTATAGCAAAAGAACACGGTGATGATGTTAATTCATATGATTTAATTGGATATGATAAAGATTTAAATGAAATTGATTTAAGTTTTAATTCTAAGAATAAGCACCCAATTGGAACATATATCAAAGCTATAAAAAAAGGTAGCGATACTCGAATGCATGATGTGACAGTCGTTAAGAAAGAGGATGTTCCCGAAAATATAGTAAATAAATTAAATGAACACCAAAAATAGCGTTCATTAAGAAAGAATTGGAACATAACTAAAACAATTCACTACACTATCTTCGGAAATATACGTAGACTTGCTCAGATAAATTTGATCTGGCTGGGGATTCGTCTTGTTTTTACCTTTTAAAATCTTTTAATATAGTCCTACGAAACTATAGGATATACCGTATGACAAACAAAAAAACCTTACAAGGGGTGAATTTGATCCCTGTGAGGTTTTTTTTCATCACTGATTTGTTGTAAGTGTGGCTGTATTCACGATGTCATAGAGAGTTATCATGTTTAGCTCGTCTTTCATGCTCCATGTACCGTAGTTTTCGTTGTCTTTTAGCCACATTTTGAGTTTGTTCATATGGATAACACCATCTGGTTTTCGAAAGATACCACAAAATGAGGCTCCGGCCTCTAGCATGGATTCAATGATGTTGTGAAGACCGATCACCGAAAGAAGCAACGTGCTGATTTCGCCGTTTTTGATGCCGGCTTCTGCTTTGGGTTGTATGGCTACGTCTATCGGTAGATAGACGCGCGCTTTTACTTCGATGTTGTCTTTATGGACGTACTCGCCTTTCCATTCACCTTTTGTTTTGAGTAGATGACCGATACGTTTGGACATTGGTCTTCTCATGACGTGTCGGTGTAGGGAAAGTGGTTCATTTATCCACCAGGTCTCATCCCCGTGTTCTATCGTGAGGATTTCCATAGATGTAAGCTCGGAGTGGACGCGTTGGACGTCTTTTTTGCTCGGGTTGTTATGTAAGATCTCAATGTGGTTGTTCAGTGTTTTCAATACGGTAATAGGATCTATGTCCGTCTCAAATGCTGGGGATGATTCACTTTTGTGTTCGATGGTTTGTAGGTCATCGTTTTCTTTGTTTTTGTCTGTTTTTTTGGATGTATCTCTGGTGTTCATGTTTAGTTGCTCCCTTTTTGTATTTAGGCCGATTGACGGTCGTCAATCCGTTTGAATTCGTGCAGATAGAATCGGCCGCCGAATGTATTCGTCACGTACCAATCTTCGATGTTGTTATCTTCATCGTATCAAAATTCTAATTTATCATAAATCCGTGGTTCCCGGGTATCATCGTCGGTTGAGATGAATTGCTTAATGACCCTCCTGTTATTTTGGATATGGAGATGAAGGTCTACCTCTGGAATAACTTCGATTCGTAATGTTTTGCCTATAAGTGATTTAATGTCGGTCGTACAGTTAGGTTTGGCCCATTCCTGACCGGAACCCGAACAGGTAGGACAGTCTGCTGTATTCCCATCACATGTGTGACAGTCCCGCAGGCGCCAACCCTTGATGTAGTTTTCATAATGAAGTCGGCGAGCCGCTTTTCGTTTATAAAAAGTTTTTTGTTCGCTTTTAGTGGTCCTTCTCATACGATTTTTCTCCTTTTTTACTGGGATGTTGTTATTTTAGGTTAGCTATTATGATAATGTTTGCGCACATTCACCGATGGATGAATGGCGCCATTTAAAATACGGGAAACTCCTAATGTATCGATAATTGAAAACGGCGTATCCTGCTCTTTGCATACTTTTACAGCAAAGATACTTGCACGATGTTTAATAAAAGCTGTCAGAATTACGACCACATCAGCTTGTCGTATGGCTGATGTGAAACGATCTTTTTGTTCAGTTCCTTCTAAAAACAAGAATTGTCCGCCTCGGTCTTCAATAGCTTTTTGAAATATGGCTTTGCGTGGTTCTAAGCCGATTACAAGCACGACTTTCCCGTCTAATTCTTGTTTTTGGTTTTCGCTCTCTGTCTTTTTGGTTTTATCTTTATATTCGCCTGCTTTTTGCGGTCGATCTACTTGTTCCATTTTTTCGATTTCGTATTTCCAAATAACACGATGAAACGTTGGGTCATTTGGGTTGTATGCAATGTCAATCAAATCGCCTTCTTTTAAGTTAAATTTTAGACAGTCTTCTTTTGGGAGACGGAATGTGTGTAACATGTCGTCGATTTTGATATTTAATCCACCTTCTACCATAGAACGATTTGCTATGAGCATACCATCTTGTTTTTCGACGAGCGCATACTCAACTGTTGCGCGCTCTGGGGTATTTGGGTCATCCGTTTTTTCTGCAATTTCATAAAAATATTTGTTATCTCTTTTGCTTGACAGAATGAGTTTGTCACCATGTTCGATATTTAATAACCGAATAGTTGTTTCGGGCACATACACTTTTTTTCCATTAACTATGATACAGCCACCTCTGAGATTACGTGTGAACGTGTATAAGGGTTCAGTGTCATTTTCTATTTGTACTGTCTCATGATTCGACACCTGTTGATCTTGCAACTTTTGTGTTGATTGGATTGGAGTGGTTGGCAATTCCATCTTTGTTTTGGTGTCAGATTCCTTCAAATTTTCTTCAACTGGTATGTCGCATAATGCGTGTAAAAATTGTTCGTATTGGTATAATCCACTATACACGGAATGAATGGTTTCCGCGTCAAACAACAAATCTTTTTGAATTAAATGTATTATTTGTTCTTTGGTTTGTTCGAATATTTCTTGTCTATTCACGATAGATTCGACCCTTTCTGCTTATATTTTTTTTATGTTTATATCGTCATATAATAATTGTTAAGGCGTTCCAGATCATATGGACAGCGATGCCGGTATATACATTGTTATCTTTTAATCTGGCATATAAAAATCCGGCTGCCAATATCCCGTAGCTTGTCCACCCCATGATACCGAATGGTGCATGCAGAGCGATGAAGATAAGGCTTGCAATGACAAAGCTCAAATAACTAGGTCCTGTTGCGAACGGCAACAGTTCACGAAATACAATTTCCTCTGTGACTGGTGATACGACGATCATTGTAAATATCATCGCCAACGGGAATTGGGTGAGTAGGTTATCAAGTGATGTTTGGTTCGGTTGCGCTGGCATGGTGATACCGATTAGATTAAAGATGTAAGTTGAAAGGAACAATGCGACAAGCATAGCACTCACAATGAACAGTACGCGGGAGAGCTTGAATCGTCTTCGTGTAGGGTCCACTCGTTGCCGCCTGTTGATCGTCCGGATGGACAAGACGACGGTTATTAATCCTAAAAAGATAGCAAGCAGATTCATGGCTCCCGCAAACGTTGGGTAGCTCACACCTGCGGATATGGTTGCGATGACGATTTGAACGCTGAAAAAGAACCCAACGGCTTTGTACAAATCTGGTGTCCGGAAAAAATCTTTAATGAGGATGAGCCGGGTGAGTGGGTAACTATTCGGTTCTTCCATGCGTTCTTGTTTACGTTTTAAATAGGTTTTTGAATACTCCTTCTCTTTTGTTCTTTTAATTTTGCGGACTTTCAGTGACTTTCTTATGGTGGTCATGGGCTATACTCCTTTTCCATTTTTTGGTAAATAGTATAAGTCTATTATGACATTAAATGCTTTACAAAACTATGCATACAGAGTGTTTTACTTCAGTTTTTTGTTCCGTTTGTTACACTTCTTCTTATGTGATATGTATGAACCCATGAAATGACGGAATGCAATAGAAAAAACGTGCCAGCATATACTGACACGTCATGTATTACTAATCATTGTCCTCCTGGATAGTTTCAAATAGCTGGCCTTCGATTTGCTTCGGTATCTTTATTACAGCGACACGCGGTTCCTCCTGCGTGAACGACACGACACCTAAAAGAAGGTTAGGGTCATCCCAGAGAACTTCAGGGATCTGTTTAATAGATTCCTCAGTGACGTCTGATGCGAATATCGGGGTATTGGATGAATCATAAAGCTGCGCCACGATGACGGATAGTGGCAATTGACCGCGCTTGTCGCGTTCTTTCAGGACGGTTTCTTTATCTTCGTTGGGACAGCATACGTCAAGCGCCAAAAGCTCGCCGAATGGCTCCACCTGAAACAAATTGTTTTGGTTCAGAGTTTCGTTTGCCTTGTTGTTCCGAGATTGTTCGAATAACGCTTTTCGCTGTTCCGTTGTATCATTGAGTCTGCCCTTTAGGAATAGCGCCGGGTTGAGCAGTGTGAAGGCTTTTAGGTGTTCGCTCAACTCGTCATAGAATTCGAAGGGGAACATGCGGTTGATGTGTTCGGTTTTGATGTGATTAGGCACGCTTTAACCTCCTTGCTGTTTTTTCTCCAGATCATAGAGAAACGACTGTATTTTCGCCTTATTAAATTGATACAACGTGTCTTTCGATAGATGTGGAGCCTCGATCACGATGCCGGAATCTGTGATAGATAGATAGCCGTTGTTATCGTAACGCCGGTCGTAATACTCATCATAATCCGAATCCATGCTGTACGCTTCTTTCGGTGTGATATTCGTCCAAGCTTCGTTTGCTACTTTTGTGATATATGCTAAGAAGTCTTTGAGTTCATCGGCTGTAAATGCATATTCAAAGTTCGAATCCCGTTCGGTTTTGCCACTTGAATTTTCAAGAATAATGGCTGACCGTCGGTATTTGACAACCAGCCCGTTAGAAAATATCTTTGTTTTCACGGTATCACTCCTAGTGGTGCTTATGATTCACAACAGTCTTGGATAATTTGAGGAATACCCTTTTCGTTGCCGAAATTATCAAAAAGCATGCTGCGCAATATATAGCCGGCTGTTTTTGGTCGGTCTGATTCCAAGTCGTTTATCGCTCTTTTAATTCGTTTTTCCATTGAATAATTACAGGTCAAAGTCTGCATTTTCTTCTGGTTCATTGGTCAATTTGCCATTTCTAAAGTCGTTTGCATATCCTTCACCAAATGCTAATGCCAAAATGCAAAATGTTTCTTCATCGCCATATCTGCTAATGGTTTCGGTGTCTACACCGACATGATGCAACGCTGCTTGGTTTTCCTTGTTATTTTTGACTAAAATATAGGCGTCTTCGCCACCGTTAGATTCGATTACCTCTAAGTCATTTAAGACATCTAATACTTCCTGTTTTTGTTTTTTATTCATGCTTACCATTCATCCTTTACTTAATTAATGGACTAGCGTCTTGACAAATCTGGTCGATTTCTTTTTTATTTACTTCTGGTTTAGTTATTCCTCCATAAACATAAGCCTCATTTTCAAGAACCGTCGTGGTTTCTTCTTCATCCGCACCTTCTGTATCGTAATCTACGATAACTATGTCTACATTTTCTTGATTGGATAAAACGTTTTGAACGACGCCTCCTTCTACAATAACTGCTATCTTCATACACCTTCATCCTTTCACTTTTTCCCATTTTTCCTTTTTGCGTTCTGGGCCTTCACGAATTCATATGCTCGTTTTGATGTGAACAACAACCAAGGTAGCCCATCGCGAGTTTCATCGTGTTTTTCACGGTATGGAATGACAGATTTGAGAAGTAGGTATATCGCATAGGCAAGGTCTTGCTCGGTGAGGGATCGGGCCATTTTACGGAACGACTGCGTATCTTTCGCTAGCTTGTGTACGCGGATCGTGTGGAACGCTATTCCGTTGGCAACACTCATTTCATAGCGGGAATAATCTTCTCCGAAGTCACTCACGGTTTTGTTCTTGGCTTGTTCTTTCGCCTCTTCGAATGGTTTAATCGAGATGAAAGACTCAATGGTCTTTTCTTTGTCTTCGTCGATGAGATTCTTCATCATTCCTATGCGGTACTGCTTGGCGACCTCGCGCTCTTTTTTCCGTTGCTTATCCATCTGGACGATATTATTCAGGAATCCTGCGAGTTTTTCTTTCGCCTCCGGATTCTGATTATAATCGATACACGGTTTTTGTGTGAGCATGCGCTTGGTGAACGTCACGAAGTGATCGTTGAACAAGACCTCGAAGTAAGCGTCGCGTGGCTTTTCCTTCGGGTCTTCCGGTTTAGGTACAGGTTCTTTGAATACAGATAACTCGTCGAACATGTACCGGTTTTCCTGGTTAATTAAGTCTTCCGGTACGAGAATCAAGAGATGAACCCCACCGTTTTTGGACAGCTCGGTAAAATGTGACGGAAATTCAAGCACCTCTTGTTTCATGCTCTCTGGCGCATTTGGTTCAACGTCAATAGCAATGACGCGATTCTCTCTTGCCCTTAGTCGATAGGCTCGGTTCACGGCTTGTAGGTTCTGGTCTGCGTCCAGTTTATCGAGTGTGACCAGTGGCCACTCGCCGTCGAATCGCGCATTGTATACATTCCCCGTGTCAAGCAATATTCGGGCGTTTACCGGACGTTTATTATCATCGGAAACCGTCCAGTAGGGGTCTCCGGATAAGTGATGTATGAGTGGGTTTTGTGCGAATGTTAACGGGTGCACCATTGGGTATTGGGACATATACATCGTACACTCCTTTCTTATGTCATGTCGCGTGTGTATCTTATAAAGATTTAAACATGATTGTTTTTAAATCTTGTTCTGCTTCATCAATCGTATAATAAAAATCTAGGGCTTCCTCTTCGATGAAATTTGTTTCTTTGTTAAAAATTCCGTATCCTTCAATAATTCCATTGGAATTAATGTCATCTCTATCCCAATTTTCGCATTCTTTTCTGTTAGCTGAAATATCTAAATAATGACCGTCATTCGATACAGTTGCATATAGTTTTTTAACACATAATACTTTTATTTTACATCATCCTTATTGGTTATGTAGTGATTAAAAAAAACCGAGGGGCTTATACCCCTCGGTTTATCGTCGCTCACTGAATTATCAATTAAGCGTACGGACTCTTACCTCTCTGTCCGCTGTTACCGAACGGGGAGCCTTGATTTGGTATTGTTCCCTCTTGAACACCGAACGGGTTGTTAGTTGCTCCGTTTGCTTGTCCGAAACCTGCAAATCCGTCTTGGTTCGTTTCAGGTTGGTTTGGATCGCCAGCGGGTGCTTGACTAAAACCGCCAAATCCTTGACCCTGACCCGCACCTGCACCGACAAGTTGTTTTTGGTCAACATTTTCCTGTACTGGTTGGTTTTGCGTGTTGTCATTTTTGATAGGATGTACCGGCATGTTCATTGCTTTGCCGAAGCCCTCAAGACCATTACCTCTACCTTCATAAAAATTGATCTCACCGGGTGCGAACACAATGTTGTCAAATGTTGAACCGAGGTTATTATAGCCTTTCTTCCCGTAAGCTCTAATCAATAGATAAACAACTTGTCCGGGAGACGGATTCTTCTGTGGGTCAGGAATTTCCTGAACACTTCCGTCTTCTTGCATGTGTCCATATTTAGGCGGGTATAAGGATTTACTCTCGAAGCCCATCGTCGGTTTTCCTGTACCTTTCGCCTGATACACACCCTGCGCGTGGAAGTTAGCAAGCGGTGTTCCTTCACCTTGTACGATTTCGGGATTTTCAATTGTGATGCTACGGAATTCATCTATCGGGCTCATACCAAGTCGGGCGCGGCGATTGTTTTCTTGCACAAGTGCTTCTCCTGTGACGGGTTTATCCAAGCGTGCAAATGTTACTGTACCTTTCAGGACAATTTCATCTCCGGGTTGTACACCCATTTGTTCACGTCTTTGTTTTACCATAATGCATCTTCTCCTTTCGCATGGATAAGCCATGCGTTTTATTTTTGTCGATATGCCGTCGATGTAGATAATTCGCCCTGCTATACCCTTATTTTACGACAAAAACGTTGTGCATTCAATCGTTTATGGGTTTTTTAACAGGTTTTTATAACACATTTGTGGCACTTTTTCTCAAATTTTATTTAGGCGAAAAGTTCGCTTTTCGCCCTAAAAGCAACCCAACCTTTTTGAAAGGGTGGGTTGACTTCTTTGCGTTGTATGTTGTTTGTATCGAAGTGTTTTTGCTTTATTTTCGAATATTTAGGATTGATGAAGCGTACCGAACGTCTTGGACGCATGTAATGGGACGAACAGCCCGTTTTCATCCAAATGTTGTTCGATATACACACTCGCTTCCTGTTCGGAAATATGCCTCAAGTTTCCGTCCGCCCTTGCTTTTTTTCCGCGGTAATTCGGATCGTCTTCACTCAGATTGTTATACCAATTCTGCAAGATGGTTTCGTCATAATTGGCCTCTAAAAACATACAGGTGTAGCGCCTTTTCTGATCTAGTCCGGTTACATGCTGAATGTTGCCGTAACAGTCTGTGAATGTTCGTTCGCCACCGAGATTATCTAGGTCCGAGGCATATAAGAATTCGAATTCTAGCTCCGGGTCACTGATTTGCACGGCGATGTTTACGATGTCACCGTGCTTGACGGTTAATGGCTCAAATAAGAATTTCTTACCGTCATGTGTGACCAGCGTTTGGGCTTCGGCGATATATACTCGTGATTGGTTAAGCAAGAATGCGTTTGCCCATTTGGACGGCTTTTTGATGCGGCGACCACTGTTGTCTGTCTGGTACAAGGGGTCATGACCGAATGGAATAATTTCCCCTTTTTTTCGTTTCTTATATTCAGGCTTATAGTCATCCGACGTAATCATTTTCCACATGAACTCGGACATGATGACTTTGATATGCGGATAATTGCATAATACTCGGTGCAATGTGGCTGGATTTAAGTGGTCGCCATGATGGTGCGTGATAATTAGATAATCAACATCCAAGAAAAATGTCGGACTGTATTCTTGATAGGATTTAAACGTAAGGCCTAAGTCTATCAGTGTATGGTGCGGTTTTAGATAAACGGAATTTCCCTCAGACCCTGAACCGAAGACATGTACTGGAATACGTTTTCCAAATTGCCTTTGTCTCCATTTATTGTAAATACTCTTTAATTCTTCGTTTTCGGCGTGGTATGCCGGATTATTTACATATGCATATGACATTCTTTAAAAACCCTCTCTGTTCAGTTATTTGGCAAATGTTTTTATTGTACCAGGTACCATGATGCCGTATAATGTAAATATATGGAAAGGAATGGTAAAATGGCTCGTAAAAAGACGAACGGAACAAGCAAAAGGCAAAACAAACCCGTGAGACAGAAAAGTGGTCTTATTAAAGAACAGATAGAAGACTTTAATCATCGCATGCTAGCGATTTTCTGTATTGCAGGGGTTATAGGTACACTTTTGTTTCTTGCATTTTTCTTTTCTTCGGATATACGAAATAAAATCATAGCGGCGAAAACAACATCGGTATATGCTACACATTCAAGTACATCAGATCATACTAACCTGTCAGGTGTTTCGGATTCCACCCTTGATTTCACTTCTGTCTTGAATGATCCAGATGTGAGCAGGGAGGATGCTGTTGACTATTTAAGTCGTATGAGCGATGAAGACTTTCAGACGTTTATCAACACGTTCACAGAAAAAACGGAACAGAGAGATATTGAAACGTCGGGTTTAACCAGTGAGCTGCACGATTTACTATTACAGAGTGAGCATAAAAAATTAGACATCATCGCTTATCTCAAACAGATGGACGCGGTTGAATTTAATACGCTCGTAAATACGTTCCTAACAACCGTACGTCCGAATTCCAAACAGCAGTCGTCTGTCATGTCTGATAAGACGGAGTCGTCGCTACAGGGGTCGCTTGAAGATGCTTATGCTGAAGCGGAACGGTTATATCCTGGACAAATTAACGGATCGACACGATTAAAACTGGTGGAAGACCTAAATGCAACAGACTATATGTATTACGTAGCGGAAGAAGGGGATACGTTAATTAAACTAAGTCGTGCATTCAATGTCTCACTTGGTCAGCTTGTAGAGCTAAATGGAATTCATGATGCAGACTTCATTCCTGCTGGTATGATCCTTTTATTTCCGTCTGACACGGAGCAGCCTGATATCAGCGAATAATGCAAAAAACACAAGGTCTAAACTAACCTTGTGTTTTTTATTGTTCTATTTGGATACTTTTCCACTTCCGTCGCAGTATTCGTAGAGTACGTTGTATTCTGCGCCTATTACATTTTTCACAGCTATTTGTTTGGCTTTCTTGTTCTTTGCTTTTATTCGCTATGTTACGTCTATCCTTTTTTAATGCAAGCCTTAGCTTGTCACAGTCGGGTATATCGACTGTTATGTTAAAATGTATTCCGGTTCGGCATTCACTTCGACGTAATCGTCTGAGATATCGGTTTCGTCGATGATAACGGCCGTATGGTCGTAGTGTAGTTTTAGCAAGTAAACCTCTAAGTCTGTTAAGTCACGAAGGTTGCTCATTGGCAATTCAAGCGATGTGATGTCTTGCTTTCCGCTCTGGATTTGAAACGCATAAATGGTTTTACCATCGCTTGTGGGGCGCTCGATGCTCTCGATTGTCCAATCATTCCCTAAGATGGAGTCTGTCCATCGATGGATGACGACAGATAGGTTCAGTTCTTCATCTTCTTCACAGGTAAATGAGATAACTTTTCTTTCACTGGAAGAACCGTAACTTCGTTTATCCAATGTTTGCAAGTGTGCATTTAGCGGTACATATCTCGGTGTGTCATCTTCGTCGATTTCGAGCTTTTCCGTTGCTATAGCACCACTGATAAATTCGGTGTATTTATCGAACAGTTCGCTCGTTTTGACTTCTTTCACAGGCTCGACACCCATGATTTCTTTGACGTTTTTGATGATACGCCCTTGATCATTGGTTACGTTAGTAACCAACTCATTTAGGAAATGCTCAAGCTTGACGTTGTACTTGCCAAAGTCGTATTGTTCGATGTACGGTGACATGGTTTCTTTCAGTCGTTTTTGTATTTCACGCGTGATGTCACCGTGAATACCGAATAGGTCACTCACTACTTTGTTTACCGTTTTTCCAAATTGTTCTTCGATGGCTTTTTCGATGATCCCACCGTTCAGTTTTTCTGTGATAATTTCCTGTGCGGATTTCTGTTCGACGGTTGTTTCCGGATGGGATTCAGGTACGGATTTCTCTACCGTTTCCGGTTCGATTTCTTCCCGAGTTTCGGTGAGTCGTAGCAACAGAATACCGATAACGACGGCTGCGGCAGCGATGAATGGGTAAGGGTAGACGTTCAGAATAGCAGCCAGGGTCCCGATACCGATAACCAGGCCGATGTCACGCTTGGTTAGGTTTAGGATTTTTCTTTTGGGTTGTTTCATGTTTGGTTCCTCCTTTTTTGTGTGAAACAGGGAGGGGGAGCATAGCATCCCTCCTGTAATGTTTTATGATGTTGATTCAGTTGTATTTTTCGATATTCATACTGGTTCCGTATACGTATTTTTTTCGTTCCGCTTTTACGTTAAATTCGGATTCGGGTATGAGGTAATACTTGTCGATTTCGTAGGTGTGTTCCGCGGGTCGTTTTACGAGCCCTACCCGATCACCCGCATGCAAATTCGCAACAAAGTTCGGGTATACGTCAAGCACTTTGGTTTTCCCTGATTTTGTGTCTTTTAGGGTAACTGCTCGGGTTTCCCATCTTCCGAATGCGCCGAAACCGCCTGGTTCTGTTTCTGAACTGATGTGCTGTATTTCATAAATTTTGTTCCTCACGCAAATCGTTGAGAGGAGAACTCGTAATAATTCTGCGATGCTTAGTACGAGGATTATTCCAATGAATAGCGTAACGGTCATCGCTATGATCATAGTTAGGGGGTTCTGTTCTGCGAATTGAGCATCAACCCAATACCGTACGAATTCAGGGGCTGTAGAAGCTGCCACGAGTCCTGTTCCTGTAACAACGCTGATAGCTATTTTGTATTCAGTTGATGTTTTGGTTTCCGTTTGAATCACAACCTTTTTATAATGGTATGCTTCCATAGAGAACAGGAAGGGCGGTAGCGTATCCTTCCTGTAGGTTTCTCATGGGTTTACGGCACGGATTGCATACCCCCGATTTCCACTTTTACAGCGTCGATAAGGGCTTGCTGGACATCTTGTTTGTCTAAAAGTGTTGCGATAACCCGGTCTTCAACAGTGCCACGCATTTTAAGATAATGTACGATGACGGGTTCAGTCTGTCCGTTGCGGTCTAGGCGTCCGATTGACTGTAAATACAGTTCGAGAGAGCGGGGGACAACAAAGAAAACCAGGATGTGACCGCCGTACTGGAAATTTAATCCGTGACCTGCGCTTGCGGGATGTGCGAACAATAACGGGATCTCTTTATTATTCCATCGTTTTAACTGCTCGGGATTACCAGTAAATACTTCAGCATCCGGGAAATGTTTTTTCAGCCGTATGATGTCGTGTTTGAACCAATAGAAACAGAGAATCGGCTGTCCATTTGAACCCTCTACAATTTCTTCCAGCGCTTTAATTTTATGATCGTGAAGCTCTATGATCTCTTTTCGTTCCTCATCCGCGTAAATCGCACCGTTGGAGAGTTGGAGCAATGCCCCGGATAACACAGCAGAGTTTGCTGCTTCGATGGCGTCTCCACTTAAAAGAGGGAGGACTTTATCCTTTTTGAGCTGTTTGTAGATGTCATATTCTTTCTTCGTCATTTCAAGCTCGATAACGTTATGGGTGACTGGTGGCAAGTCAAGATAGTCTTTCTTCATCATGCTGATGGTCACATCTTTTATGGCGTGATGAATGTAGTGGTCATGACCGTGAATCAATAACCACTCGTAGGGATACCCTTCCGGTGTTCTTCTACCGGGGATGAAGTGACGATTGCGGTATTCGGTGATGTTATGCCCAAGTCGCTGTCCGCCATCGATTAAGTAAACTAATGCCCAGATGTCCATGAGCCCATTTGGAGACGGGGTTCCGGTCAGTTCAATCCAACGCATTGTATACGGTGCGATGGATTTCAGTGCTTTAAAACCGCTCGTATTGTATCCTTTGAAACTCTGTGCTTCGTCGATGACGACGTTCAAGAATGGCCATTTCTCTCCAGGAAAACGTTTAACGAGCTTCGGGATAAGTTCCCGGTTGATAATGTAAATTGTTGGCGAGTCAGTTTCTACTCCATCAAGAATTTTATCGCGTTTTTTCTTGGGTAACCCCGCGAGCTGAGTGAACGTGCCGTGTTTCGTGTGATCCCATTTTAGGATTTCGTCGGGCCAAGTATTAATGGCGATTCGCTTTGGCGCGATGACCAGAATGTGTCCATGTAGCCGGTTTATTTGTGCCAGTTCGACGAAAGCGGTTAGCGTGATGAGTGTTTTCCCTAAACCCACATCAAGAAATAGAGCAGACCGGGGGACATGTTTTATAAACTCCGCACAGAATCGTTGATAATCATAGAGTGTCGCTTTCATGTGAGTTCCTCCTATTCGGCCTGATAACCATCAGGGAGTAAGATGATGTATGTGGTTTCCATGTGTGTATTTTCCGTTCTGTCATCCCCGTTGAATGAATAATCGTTTCTATTCATAATTGGGTATTCTCCTTTCCGTGTCTTATCTGAATATGCGCGCACCAAAAAACCGCTGATTTAATCAGCGGTTATTAAGACCGAATCCAGATCGATACGTTTGTTAGCTCTCATTTAAATTTTTTAAAGAAAAGTCTATAGTAATTCCATTATATTTAATAACAACATTGGGGTAATAAAAACGAAGAAAGGTAATAAAGTACCGAAAAATACAACTTTTAAACCTATCTTCATTCGATTTTCCCTATCATCTGAAGTGTATGCCATAATAGATAAAAATAACGTTGCTAAAAGGAGTCCCATAAGGGAAGTTTTGAATTCATTAAACCAAAGAATTCCAGAAATGAATATTACGTACATTGCAAAAAACACTAAATCGATAAATTTATATCCATTTTGCTTACTTTTTGTTCCAACTGCACGCGTTTGTTCTTTATTCATTTTCGACGTCACCTCCTATCTATGTGATATCTATAAAATGGCGCGAATACTTAAACCGTTGGTTAAATCAGTGGTTTGTAGAAAGAGCGGTTATCAAGTGCGAACATTTTCTCGGTGAATTCACCGGCGTTTGTTTTACTCAACACCTTTGTCATTGTGTTCATTTTCGCGTCGATGTTATCGATCATGTGTAAGATTTCCGCCTCCTGAATCAATGGTGTACGGGCGCTTCCCCATTCAGGTTTTCCGTGGTGGGATAGGACCATATGTTGCAACAAAGCGATTTCTTCATTGTCTTTTTCAATGGATAGTTCGTTTGCTACTTCTTTGATTTCAGACGCCATGATAGGGATGTGGCCAAGCAGGTTCCCGTCACGAGACCTTGTCGTGTCGGTTGCACTCGTAAATTCATGAATTTTTCCGATGTCATGTAGGATGACACCCGCATACAACAAGTCTTTGTTTAGTTCCGGATAAATACTGCACAACGATTTCGCGATACGTAGCATGGTCACGGTGTGATAGGCGAGACCAGAAATAAAGGCATGATGAATCGACGCCGCTGCTGGGTATACGAAGAATTCGTGATTGTAGCGCTCGATGAAAGAGCGGACGATACCTCGGATTGTCGTGTTTTGTATTTCAAAAATTGTCTGGTCGATTTCATCTTGGAGTTCTCTTTTGCTAATAGGCGCTTTTTCCATAAAATCTTCAGGTAACATCTCTTTGGTCGCATCACTGACTAGAATTTGTTGCATTTGAAGCTGGGCGCTCCCACGAAAGTCAATGATATTTGCTTTTAATTCCACGACCGTCCCGTTTGTATAGGTGGTGATATCATCTTCTGTCACGTTCCATAATTTCGCGTCAATACTGCCAGTGGTATCACCGAGTTGTAGAGTCAGAAACGGCTTACCGGCGCTTGTTGTTCCATTCGTTACGTTTTTGATTAATAGAAACCCTTCAAAGGCTTCTCCGACGTTGTAGTGGTTAATTCCTTGTGTCATTGTGTTCGTAACTCCTTTTTTCTGAGCTAATTCATCTTTTTTTTAAATTTTAAAGCGCATAAAGAAAAGGCTTTATAGTGCAAGCCCTTCTTTATTTATTTCAATGAGTAAATCATTGATTTTCTTATAATCTGGTTTTGTCGGTAGTGTGGATTCTTCAAAAACTGTTTGTAGTTTTTCATCGTAGACATTTATCATTTCTAATGCTTCATTGAATGGATAAAGTCCATTTCGACAATCCAATAACAGTTGTCTGTTTGGACGAAGCGTTTGGAAGTCACCTGTCTCCAGAATTTCAATTCCACTGGTTAATAGTCTGATACTGTGCATGAAAAATTTCGTATCGTATCCAAACTTCTGAATTAAATCTTGCCTTCCCGTTCCATTTGAATTTTTCGCTTTTAATTTCTGAATTTGAGAATAGGCATATCCGCCAAATTTCTTTTTAATCGCTTTTGATAAAAACAAATGTCGATGATCTAACAATTTCTGTCCCAAAGGCGTAATTTTTAAACAATCCTCTGGATGGACAAAAAGAATTTCGATATTATTTGGGACACCTTGCATGGCGTCTTTTACGAATTTATTAACATGAATGATGTTTACATCAATATCATCTTTTGTGTTCTTGAAGTTCTTTCCACCGCTTGTGTTGTACTCATTGAATGATTCCAATCCTAGATAATAATCAATTGGAGGGATACAAACGCCTTTATAGTCTTTATCGGAATTCTCCGTATTTGTCCCATAAGCGTAACTACCTGTCGGTGCTAACAGAATAGTTCTTTCTCCTAACCAATCTAAATTTGAATTTTCTAATTGTAAATCCATATCGAAATTCACCTCTAATTTTTTTCTTTTATGTTATTAATTTAAGAATAGCAAGAAAAGGGGAGGGGGTCTTATACAACACCTTTCCCTTTATCCCTGTATATGTTTGAATTGGTTTTTAGATTTGATGATCGTTTCTCTTGGTTTAGATGACATCTTCGGTTCTGCGCTCAAGACGTCCTTGATAAAAGCGTCTACAGATGCTTCCGTATCAATGGTGTAGACAGGAACGCTTTGTTTTTGAATCTTTTCATGAATAATGATCTGGTTTGCCCGTGGTTTTTCTCCTGGTCGTTTCACTTCGATAAAATGAACATTGCCGTCAAAAATTACGATTTGGTCTGGTACGCCGTTGACTGTACTTTTCCATTTGTAGCATAATCCACCGACGGCTTTTATTTGTTCTTTCAAGTAGGTTTCGATTTTGGATTCGCGCGGATTTTTACTCACAGATTTTCGACTCCTTCTTAGTGTAATGAATTAAGTTATTTCCGTTTTTTCCATACCAAAGGCTTCTGGATCATCACAGAACGCATCAGTAAGACAGTCGGTATCACAATATAGGTGGCCTTGAAATTCGACAATGTCGGTTCCCCGTTGTAATGGTTTGTCACAGCATTTACACGTTTCGATGATGTTTTCCTGTTCGACTGTGCCAAGATAGCCGCACTGGTTCATTTTTACAACCATTGGGTGGTCCATGGTGTTCAGCTCCTTTTTGTGTGAGTAAAAAGCGTGATGGTTATCTTTTCTGTTTAGATTTCTTATAGTTGATAGGCGACGGGTCCCGTGAGAAAAGAATATGGTGTAAAAGAATGGTATTCCTATGAACATCGTCGCGACCCATAAGATAATAAAAAAAGCGAACCCCTATGAATTGCAGGAATTCGCTTTTCAACATCTTTTTATTTGTATGTTTGCGTTATTTTTCCGTGATGATTTTCCATTCTTTTGGTTTGTTGGCGATAGGTCCTGTGTATGTGGTAGTTTCACGGAATTCTGTTTTAGGATTCTTTCGTTCCATCAATGGCATAGGTATAACTCCTTTTTAATCCCTATAAATAGGTAATTCATTGATGATGTCCGCATCACGGTCTAACATGAGCCATGTACATCTCGTTACACGGGTGAACTGTAGTAATTTTACAATGTTTTCTGGTACGTCTTCTTTGAGAAAATCACTATCCTCTATGATTGGAATAAACCAGCCGTATTCAGACTTTGGGTATACCACCAAACGAGGGTTGTTGTGAACAGTTTGTTCATTTAACCACTTGCGGTCATCATTTGTAAGATGGGCAGTAGATAAAACGAGCATGCGTGGTGTTTCATAGTCATTTGTCATGTTGTTTTATTTCCTCCTCTTTTCACCGTGGTAACATCAAGCAAAAGCACTTCTTTTGTATACTTGATCAATCCACGTCGTAAAAAAATCATGCTTCCGACAGGCGGTGCGGTATTTCATGATGAGCCGGTCGATCTTACCGGTGGAATCTATCGAACGCATATAGCTCACTTTGCCGACGAATGCCGATTTTGAAGCGAAGCCCCATTCAGTAAGTTCTTTGTCTAAATCGTTAGATTTAGAAAGTATATACAAAGCATGTCGCAAGAATCGATAATCGTTTCGGGACGGGGTCGTTTGGTTGTGATGGTTAATGCGAATCCCCGTTATTTTTCGGTATTGCTCTTTCTGCGTGCGTGTTTTGTCGGCATTTAGTTTAAAGTCTAACCCTGTATTTTTCAGCGCTTCGTAAATTTTTTGTGTCAACGCTGGTATCGTAAATCTGGATGGTACCTGACCTACATAGCTAAACGTTAAATCATCAGAATACTGGGTGAATCGGATGTTCTCAGGCAGTGTTTTCGCAAGCTCCACCCAGAAAGGTATCAGGGAGAGTCCTGCAAGAGCGCCCGAAACGGGAAGCCCCTGCGTCACACCACCGGTATTCGGGTCAATGAGCAGGCGCTTTATCACGTCTTCGTTTTGATCGTCGAGCGTCGGGTCAAGGTCACGCAACACGTCCTTGAAGTAGTCGAATTTACAAGAATCGTAGAATCCTTTGAAATCGAACTGGATGATAGGGGAATGGAGATGCGCCTGTGCGTTCGTCTGAATCGACTTATTAGGTAGATACGCATGGGCGACATGTGCCACGTCGTTTTCCTGCAACTGCTGGGCATAATAGTCCGTAAGCGTCCCGTTCCAGCCCTTTAATATGTTTTTCAATTCGGGAACCGGATCGTTGACGTCCCGGAGTTTCCCTTTATTTTTGATTTTGAATCTTCGAATCAGACGGTCGTCGGTTATGTGAAGTAGCTTTCGACCGTCTTGAATTAAGGGTAGTGTGTATGGGTTTTCGCTACTCATCGTTCTCCCTCGTTTCGTATTTGTGTCTATTAAGTTATAAATTTCTTTGTAGCATTAACTGCTTGAATCACTCTTATATTAATAGCGCCTTTAGAATATATACGTTTGATTTTCTTTTTTACTTTCGCCTCATTAATCCAATGAGAAGATCAGTTCTCTATGCAAGTACCATAATTATATTGAAGCTTTAATTGAAACATATAATTCTCCCTTATGTTAGGTTTTAGTCGGAATGTGACTTAAATTCTTTGGAAGCACTTTTGACGGTACAATTGACCTTTTATCAATAGTCAACCCTTTTTATATTGTTGAGCCTCGTATTCTTCACCTAGAACAAAGTCATAGTTGTTATGCCATTCACAATAAACAACCCTCATTTAATCACCGCATTACTTCGCATTTTTGTTTAACTGAACGTTCGTATCTAATTAAATATATTGTTTAGTTCATTTATCGTTTTCCGTGTCCTCGGAAATTTGTGCTCAGGCCCGAAGACCTCCCGATTTGGATTCGAGTCCCGGCTGTAATCATGTTAGCTCCCGGATGACGTCCCCTCGAGAGCTCATCACTAGTCCTGCACCTCAGTAATAATTTCCGAACTGAAGCTTCTCGATTATCCTGTTGCTGATTCTGATCTGATCGTAGCTCTCTACCCCAGATATCCTCTGATGCAAGATGAGTGATCCTCCATGGACGATGATATTGTCAGGACGCTCTGATCCTTTCCGATGCCAGGCTCATTGGATCGAACGCCTGCACCAACCCACACCAAATACAATCCCTTTTATCTGATATATACATCTACGTGTGGGTTGGATTTTTCATTAAGCGTCTGTCACTCAATGTTTATATTCATGAAATGGAATATGAGTTTCATATAAATTTACAAAACGATAAATTGGTCTTACGGATAGTACGCTATGGGGGTTGATGGTGTCGTATGGTCATTCGTTTGTATAAGAACCGTATACTCATCAAGATGCGTCACTCTCCTCCGGTATAATAATCGTGACCTTCGATGTGTCGCATACTCGTACATATAAATTGAAGGCTTCGATGTAATAGACGTGTTTATTTTGTTGTACGAGCCAATCCACTGCGTTTTTGTATCCTTCTAACTCATTGGTTGTTACGTTCAATAGTTTGTTGACTATATTATCTCTTTCAACCTCGGAAATTGGTGTGTTTATATAGACTCCATGCGGTGTCTGGTAAACTTGAGTAGATTTTTGAAATGTATCGTAATCACACGTAATGTAATTTTTCGCTTGTAAGTAATCAAACACCTCGGTTTCACGGTTTTCAGCTAATTCCAAAAGAGTGACCTTGTTCGGATAGTCTGTCTCAAGGACATTTCGCGTTTCTTTCATCGTATCGAGATCTACGGAGACAGTGTAAGTATCCCCTTCGGTGGGGAACGACTCTTTGTAGGTCATGATGTTTCCGTTTACTTCATATCCCACGATGCCATGCTTCTCGGCGTATTGCATACCCTTGTTTTCGTAGTTCATTAAAAGATCACTACCCCTTGTTTTTCTTTCCTTCCGTTTCTTTTGATTACCATATTTTTTATACCGCAATTGCGCGCCGATAATTGTACCGATGACAACTAATGAAATAAACGGGGGGACAACACCGATCCACAATTTCTCGAATGAAGTGATGGTTTTGTTTTGCGTTAGGTCGATTATTGGTCCGATAATCCCCTCGGCTGTCGCATACACACCCCCGAAAAGCAAGACAATAGAGGCCACTATTGGGTCAGGCATATCAATTGTCCCATTTTCCTTAATTATGTAAATAAAGAGCGTCATACTGACGAGTAATAGTAGAATGCCTATTATTATCATGTTTTCACCTCTTTTTGTTTAAACTGTTAAAACCAATATGCATGGCAGGTGAAACGTAATATGCACCGCCTATGTTTGATTCCATAAGAAGATTTTTATCGACTTCAAGTTGTATGCTTGTGTGACTTTGTTTTTCCTTCCAGGCAAAGAAGTTATCGCCTTTAGCGGCGAGTTTCATTCCTTCGACGTCTGTCCATAATTGAACTGTCTTTATGGGATGACCTCCTATTTCTACCAAATATCGCGGAAATGTAGTAGTTCTTTTTTTTTGAATTAAAAAGCGGCAGGGATTTGCACCCTGCATGAAACCTTTGTTGTTTGACATTTTGCCTGCTCCCTTTGGTTACGTAATGAGCTTAGCTGCGTCTACCTATTCCGCTACCGCTTCATTGTTGATACAGTATCACCGCGAGAGTTGCCATTTTCCCAACCCATTTACCCGCTTGACCGCTAGTTATGTTCGGTCTGCAGCCCTACTGAAACCCCGCAAATTTCACAGGCGGTTGCGTGGACTTATGGCGAACCTGACTTTATTCTTACCCCTTTTGATGAGGGTGTCTGTAAAGTCTAAAAGGGGAACCCTCGCGCTGATATCGTATTTTTTTCATAGCGTTGTTTCGAAATTTTTTAAAAATACACCTCTGTTCGCCTATATTGCCCTCGGCGAATGAGTGGCCCTTAATAGTTGGCCTATAGCAATATACAGAGGTGTCACAAGGTAACCAACCTGTTTGCGATTACACCCGATGATTCGTCATCATACACATCACATTGTAATCTTCCCCGATACCATTAGTTCACAGACAACCAGTCCGTGATGCGACTCGCCCCAGTTGCTCGTCCTGACAATAAATAAGGAGCTCAGCGCTCAGATGTGACAGGTACGGCTCACTACTAAATGTCAAAGTCTGCGAATCTTCCCGTGTACATAGAGGTGTCCCCACACATACGTACGTTGTTTGATCTGTGACCTGCTACACGTTGTAATAGGATGTTGTATACTTGGCATGCAATGAGAAAATGCAGGTATTGTTTTCTCGATTATTGTATCGGTGTTCACTTTTCATGTTATTTGAATGAACACGATTTTTCTTTTAGGGTTTTTGGGTAAAACGAAATAACAAACAGTACAATCAACTGCCATTGATGTAGTGTATACTACAATTAGGTGAATAATCCTTATTTTATTTAATGTAGAGGTACCATTTCAAAAACATCTAAAAAAGCCAATTTCTTAGCGTACAAGCAATTGGCTTCATTGCTGGAATTTGCTTAGCGTATAATTTCTCCGTTTTGTCTGCAGGAATAGAGAGTGAATGTATCAGGGTATCTTTCCTGTAATATTTTGAGTATTTTTTCCGCTCTCTTTTTGTCTTTAAATATATGACGTTCTTTTTTAAAAAGAGTCTCGGTATAGCTATTAATTGCTATGGATTTTACCCATGTACCCCTTGTATTATTTTTGATACTTGCGATATATTGTTTGGTCATAATTTCTCCTTCTTATTTCGCATTTTGTCATTTCTGCATGTGGGTCATAATAAAAAAAAAGAGGGTAGGGCTAGTTACTGGACAAGCCACTAAAGAAGTCTACAATAAATAAAGCAGGCATTTTAAGCCTGCTTCCAGTCATCCTTTTTCCTCAAATTTATGTTCAATCTTTTCCATTGCCATTATACCTTTTTCTACTAGCATGTATATAAATTTCATCATGACTAGTCCCCCGATAGAAAGAATAGAAATAACTACTATAAGCTTAAATCCCATCGAAAAGCTAACTTGAAATGTACTTACAATTGGGTAACCAAGAGCAATAATTGTAATTCCAAACCCCCATGTACAATTTACAACACGCCATAATTTCTTTTCCGAAATATGAAAGAATAAATTAAACCATACCCCCAATATAAACGCAACAATAACGTAACCAATAATTACTTTTAGCATAAAGAACACTCCTTTTTATTATCTTGCTGACCTTGAAATTTCAATCTTTCTTATACTTCCTTTATCATCGAACTCCGTATTTATACTAAAAAGGGAAAGACAATACAATAGATTTAATTGTTCATCTGTTTCATACTACCCGCGCTTTACGATTTCATTTATTTTACAATAGCTGTTTTGTATAATTTCTGTATCCTGACTATCTCTAAACTGCAAGTATCTGTCGGATAAGAAGCCATCAGGTAAGTATTGTTGGTCTGTAATCCCGTACCGAAAATTGTGCGGGTACTTATAACCGACACCATGACCGAGCTTTGATGCGCCCTGATAGTGTGCGTCTTGCAAGTGTTTTGGCACGGTTAAGTCTCGACCAGTATTTAGTGCTTCAGTTGCTCTATCCAGTGCTTTATATGCTATGTTTGACTTGGCACTGAGTGCTAATCGGACTGTAATTTGCGCGAGTGGGATGCGAGCCTCTGGTAAGCCAACCCGTTCTGCAACTGTAACGGCAGCGAGTGTTTCTTGTCCCAGCTCGGGACTTGCAAGGCTGATGTCTTCGTAAGCAATAACAAGCAACCGTCGGTTGATACTGATAAGATCGCCTGCCTGGATCAACCGTGCCAAGTAATGTAGTGCAGCGTCTGCATCGGAACCCCGTATTGATTTTTGGAATGCGGACAGTAAATTGTAATGCGAATCGCCATCTTTATCACCACCGATTTGTCGTTGCTGGAGGCAGGTGTTGATAATGTCACGATTAATAGTACATATCCCGTTTTTAGGCTCCGTAGACATCACAGCAAGCTCTAGCGTGTTAAGAGCGCTGCGGATATCACCGTTTGTTTGTTCACCAATATGATGGAGCGTCTTGTTATCAATATTTGTTTTTATATTCCCTAGTCCACGTTCAGTGTCTGTCAGTGCCACAGAGAGCCTTTCTGCGACGTTTTTGGAGCTTATGGGTTTTAGCTCGAAAATATGACTTCGCGAGCGCAAAGCAGGATTTATGCTCATATACGGATTCTCTGTGGTCGCTCCGACCATAATAAGCGAACCATCCTCGATTTGCATTAACAAAAAGTCTTGTTTCGGTTTATCGAGCCGATGCACCTCATCGATTAAAATGATGGCAGGATTTCCAGGCGCACCATCCTTGGCGATAGTCTGTAAATCTTTCTTGGAGTGAGCGCCCGCATTGAAATACCTGAACGGGACCCCGAGGTCGCCTGATAAAGCATGTGCAATGCTTGTTTTGCCTACACCCGGGGGGCCGTATAGGACAATTGAAGCGATCTGACGGCTGTTAACGATGCGAGTTAATACCTTACGATCTCCGATAAGGTGGTCTTGACCAACGACTTCGGAGAGGGAGGTAGGTCGCATACGTGTGGCAAGAGGTTGGTTCATTGTTCCTTCCAGTCCTTTCCGTCTTTTTTTTATTTCTTTTTTACAATCTAGATAATCGTTGCGATAGTCAAATACCACTATGCCTTCACGACATGTGATACTTTGATCTCCCATTAATTCAATTAATTAGCTTTTTGCTTCTTCGAGTGAGCAAGTTTTCTACTGTAACAATTGAATGTCTGAACCATAAATATGCACACTATAAAACATCGAGTTTTCGCCCATATCTTACTTATATGGGTTACTTTTTGCTATCAATAAATTTCCAATAATTCATGTTAAGTTTTGCCCCTGTAAGTGCTGCAGATGCTTGAGATAAACTACTGAACTCTATATCCTGTAATATACGGCAACAGTTTTCGTTATGGTTTTCAATGCCGCCTTGTATGATTTCATTGCGCTTGTTAATAATTGTCGAGTAATAGTTTGATTGACTTAGTGATTGGCGTATTTCTTTCATCATAAGAGACCCTCTTTTGATGATTACTGTTTTTGTAGCTTCATTATAGATTCCGTTAGCAGTCAAATCTTCAAAATGTAATTTTACGATGTGTAGCTTATGGTTTATTGGTGGGTGATTTTCGTTTATTTTCCAATATTGTTTGGCGGATAGTCCTGCGCCTGTTAGTGTAGTGAGGGCTTGAGCCAGACTGTTGAATTCAATGTTTTGGGTTAGTTGGTAATATTGTTCGTCATGGTCCTCCACGTATGCAGGAATGAGTTGTTCACGTAGGTCGCGTATGTGTTGATAACCTGTTTGGTGATGTATAGAGTTTTTCATTTCTTTCATGACAAGTGCGCCTTTTTTGACATAAACAACGCCAGTCATTCTACTGTATAACGCATGAACGCTCATGTTTTTATATCGGAACCCAGCGTATTGTAAGTCCCCACGACTCGTTTTGCTTACAAGTTGTTCTTCTGTGGCCGGTAATGTGGTTGTTGGTACAATATTTGTAATTGAATCTCGTTGAAACATGGCGATAATGTTGTCATTTTGATCGAATAATGATACATCATTTTTTGATTGTTTTATATATGCGACATTTTTAATCGTTACCACGTCATGCTTTTTCTGTACTTGGTAATGTTGAAGCATATTTCATACACTCCTTTTGTGATTAATGATCCGTTTAACAGATTATTTCTTCGATGTATTCGCCTTTCTGATAATCGTAATACCCATATATACGCTTGCCTTTATATTTGGCAATATAGGACGATATAAGGTTGTTGCCGTTGGTTGACATGGCTTGTAACTGATAGCCGTTGTTAACAAACGCGTCTGGATCTTTCATATCGCTGAAATCGAACGGTGCGTTGTTCAACCCTTTCTTAATAGTATTCGTCATGGTTATCCACTCCTTTATTGGGGTTTATTCTGGAATACATGATATTTCATTCTGAGTTCCGTCCACGACTTGATAATGTTCGGTGGTTGCATGGGACATTGGACAAGATATTCGCCCTTTTTCGCCCGGTATTCTTTCATGTCATCAGGTCGCCATCCGACATAGAATGTAACGTCTTCTTCGAGTTTAATAGCGGTGTAGCCGAATAAGTTCCGTTCACTTGGGGTTTTATGTTGGGCGTCGTAGGACTTAGCGTGTTTGATAGATTGTAAGTTTTCGTACGGTAGTGAATATAGGAGTCCGCTGATTAATGGCATTATCCTTCCTCCTTGTAAAGTTAATATAGCGTCAAGCAGGGGAGAGTGAGCCCCTGCGTTATCATGAATGGAGTTCGCTTCGTACTTTCATCAGAATTTGTCCGAGTTCATTCCTACCGTTACCTCGACAAACACCCCAATAGGTGTCCTCCCAGTGGTTACCCTCAATGAGTTCTGCATGATTTGTTTCGATTAATTTTTTGCGTAAATTTTCATTCTGGGTAAACTTTGCACGGATTATGTCAGCCATAATGTCATTTTTCACCGATTCCCAGTCGGGGCGTAGTTTTACCCGGCGTCCGAGTCGTTTGGCTTCGTTTGGTGGGAGGGAGGCGAATTCTTTTGCTCGTTCTGGCTGTTTCTGCGCCTGGAATGCTGCCTCGTTATTTTCATAACAGACTCCGTCGTACACTACAGTTGCTGGGTAAAAGTTGCTCAAAAAGTAATGTTCCCCTCGGAAACTCTCCACTTTTTCCTGTGCTTTCATAGTAGATTCCGCCTTTCTATACCTTCTTTATTGGTTTTCCAATTCCATGTTCTTTATCGCCGAGTATGTCGGATGTGTTTTTTATTTAGCATCCAGTTTTGTTTTGAGTTTTTCGATTTCTTTTTCAAGTTCTTCGGTTTTCGTGAGATTATACTCAATTTCGTGCAGAATCGGTTCAATCGTCGTCTTCGCAAAGAAGAAGAAGTTGCTGTACCTGACGTAGCGGTTCCTGCATTCCTTGAAGAACGGGATGTAAAAGTCACGGGTTTCTCTCACTTGTTTCGCCCGGTGGTTCCTGGATGAATTGCACATGGAGCTGAAATTGTGAATCCGGTCAGCCGTCTTAATCAAGGCGCTTTCGTAACGACTGGCAATACCTGCTAGGTATCGCTGCATTTCGTTTAAATTGAGCTTGTAGTCCACACTCTTTTTCTTTGTCAGGAGCAGAACAATGTCAGCAACACGGATGTTAAACTGATCCTGAACATATTCATACGTAGCCCACTCGACGTCTTCGATAAAATCGTGAAGTAGAGCGGCAGTAATGATGTCCTCGTCACTGATACCGAAATTCAATAAAATCTGCGCAACATCTACAAGATGATAATAGTAATGAAAGCCGTCGTGCCGTTTGAAGCCGTTCTCAGCGTTCATTTCAGTCAGGACTAAATCAAAGGCCCGGAGCGAGTCGGAAAAGCCCAAAATGGCGAGTTGATGCTCCAAATGAATTACTCGACTTGATTTATGGTGTTGGTTGCTGTCAAATCGTTGTTTTGTGTTTAGCGTATTCATTGTATCCATCCCCCACTGGTCTTGGTCGTACTCATCTACTATGCGTTCAGTTTCTTTTTTTTCGAGTAGGCGCTGTTTGCGACGATTGGTCTGTTTGAACATTTTGGTACTTGCGTTTCTTTTTTTGTCCATGATTTTTTCTGCGTTCTTGATGGCTACATTGGATTTAGTCTTTACCGCTTTTTGTTTCAACATGGTTACTGGCTCCTATTCGTCTATTTTTTGACGCATGAAAAAGCGATGCCTTGTAAGACACCACTTTTTTATCCTGTGATTTCAATTTCGTCTATAATTTGATAATAGTGTGGGTATCGCCCTAGTTCCGGTTGGTATACGGTAAGACTGGTTTCAAAATCACTAACTTGTGTTTCGAATTGCTGGATGTCATTCACATCGATTCTCATACCGAGATGCCAGCTGTCGGCGATGTGCTTGGGATGAACTCGGTTGCCACAGATATACCCGTGGAATGAACCGGTGTCCCAGATGCTGTTTCGAACTTGCGTTTTGGTCATTTTGCGGAGTCTATGAATTCCGCTTTTGATTTCAATTTGATTATGAATCAGACTGCAGCTCCTTCCTTTTGTTTCTCCATTTTTATAGTATTTATTGATGGGTCATCGTTTATCACCCTTTGGATGGTGCCTGTTTAACATGATTCACATGGATCAGGGTCCCGAAATCGTCGTTGCATTCGAACCCGTCAATCGGTAGGTCGTTATCAAGTACGTATTTCATACGTTCCATATCACCAATGTTTTGCGGGATTATGGTGCCAAGGCATGTGTTACGCTGTGTGACTTCGAATGCGTACAAAGTGTCGTCGTATTGGTGCGTCCGCACTCGCACGCCGTGAGAGAGATTCCACGACAGGTTTTTAAATGTGCGCGGACTCGGTGCGGAGGATATTCCGTTTTCTGTCATGCCTTATGGTTCCTTCTTTTATTATTTGGTTTTCATTACGGCGTAGGCGACACTGATGGCATCCCCCATGGCGTATGTTTCGGGAATGTGATACTTGAATTTTTCATATAGATCCCTTTCCGAGAAGTATAAAGACCTCCAAATGTCATCCCGTCCAGATAAATGCTTACCCATCAGGTTTTGATTGTAATCCCGACGGAACGCGTCGTATTCCGGGTTCCAGAACATCATCGACCATATGCGCATTATGTGTCTGCGGTGATGCCAGGATGTATAGGTCTGGACGATGAGTACGGCAAGTGTCTTGTTGTCCTTGCACCGCTGATATAGGTCGTTTTTGAATTCGCCTCGTTTGCTCCTGTATTTCCGTTTAAGTATTTTACTCATTGTTTTCGCCTCCGTATTGGGGAATTCGTCTTCGTCCCCATTCAGACTGGGTACGTTTGTTATGATGAATTACTACCTTTTTTCATCTTCAGAGCTGTCTGTGCCACATGATGGAGGATGTCACACAGACGTTTGACTTTGAATTCGTTTAATATAAATAACGCCCTTGTATGGTTTACAAGGGCGTTATTTTTTTTGGTTTTATTATGCTTGAATGAATATCCAATGTTCAATATTAGATTGATTGTTTTTATTCACAATGCAGTTTCTATGAGAACAATGTATACCGTTGTTAGTGTAAGAAAGAACATGTTCCCTACTTCCTTCACATGCGATGTGTTTATCATAACCATCATCTGTTTTTAACGTTCCTTCTTGTGTAGTAATGGCTTTTAAAATCAAGGACATGTGTTTATCAACCCTTTCTATTAATCTATACCCTCCGGTATAGAGGGTGTAGATTAGATATTCGACCAGGAACGGAACGTATGCGCCAGAATGTCTGTGTAGGCGTCGAGATCAAGTGAGCCTATCATCTGGAGGGCCGTTTCATTTGGCAAATCTACGATAGATTGATTGTAGATACCGATATGTTGGTTTTGAGGCATAGTACGAATCTTCTGCGTTTTCGCTTCGTCTTTATGATGGGCAGATGCCGGATTATCGTTGTGCGCCTTCAAATCAAGCCCGTTTTCGACAAGAATTTGGAGGGCGTCCTCATCATGTTCCCACAAGTCGTTCCGCATGCGTTCACCGTTTTGGTATTCTTTCTCGCGTTTTACCCACGTCTTTTTATCGATCACGCGGCGCGTAGCTAGATAAACCTCCTGACGGACAGATTCGCTCACTTCTTTTATTAAGAAAATGCGGTTGTAATGTTGCAGGTTTTTAATCATCGTTTCTCCAGTGTGTTTGTTCATTAGCTTTGCATAGGTGTAGCGATGTGTTCCTGTGGAGCTTGCGACAATCCACTGGAAGAACTTGAGTGCTTCCTGCGGTGTATCTTTCTGGATGTGCTCTTGGATGAATTCGTGGAACATTTTCTCCGCATGCTCCCGGTCGAATGCATGGTTAGCCGGGTTTTTTAGCCGTTCATCGGCAAGGTATTTCGCCAGGATATGGTCAATAATAGCTGCATGGTCTAAACTTTGCGTCGGCTGCGGACCACCCCATGAGTTGAGGGTTCCGCCTTTTGCCGATGTGATTCCCCCGTCGTAGACTTCCAGACGGTTGTTCGAATCTTTAGAGACAAAGCGATCAAGGCGTTCCGGCCCGATGCCAATGTACATGTCTTTGGCGATGTCTTCGAGAATACGGTCATTTACTTCGGCAGAAATTCC
Source organism: Virgibacillus sp. AGTR (assembly GCF_016919725.2). Lineage (GTDB taxonomy): Bacteria > Bacillota > Bacilli > Bacillales > Amphibacillaceae > Virgibacillus > Virgibacillus salarius. The sequence goes on along the minus strand of NZ_JAJERH010000004.1, from coordinate 45,474 downwards.
CATTGTGTATAGCCCGTCGGTGTTGGTACTTGGCACGCGGGCGCCAGCGAGTGCTTGCGCCTGACCGATACGCCAGGCAAAAAGCTGTCCGATAATTCTCATCGAGATCACGGCATTGTTTGCTCGGATGTTGTTGTCGAACGTAGCGTCTCCCGCACCGGATGCCGCGTTAATCAAGAGTTTACGTGATTCTTGCTCAATTTGAGCAAGATCGCGCTGTTCCTGTGTAAGTGACATATCCTTGGCTTCTTTCTTTTTCTTGAGACGCGTCAGGAACAATTCGTAATACGGGTCAGCCGGATCGCCATTGTCTTTGTATCCGTGATAGCTTGGGTTGATAAACACGGATAAACGTGATAACAACAATGGATAGTAAGACGTGAAATCTTCGTGATGGCTTGGTCCGACACTTACGAACGTATATTTCTTCTTAACTTCCCAGTTACCAGATGCGTTCTTCTGGAATAGTTCGACTGGTTGTACATCGCGCCATACGGCTTTCTTTTTCGTAGAACCGGATTTTACGAACTCACGAATCTTAATCGTGCCATCGTCTTTGATTTTGCCGGCTACACGCTCGGTCAATTCAAAGTATTCCGGTAACGTGATGTAGGTAGGTCCGTTTAATGCGTCTGTTGCAGACGGATAAAGACTCTCGACGTAATCTTGAATCGCCTTTTCGTTTTGATACTCTGTTAGGTCACGGTTATATAACGTGGTGTTGACTTCCGCCCCGTGGATACCACCGATAGAGAAGTTGGCTAAGCAAGAAGAACGGTACACATTTCCGTTTTCATCTTTATGATGATAAAACAGGTTGGTGTTGTACTTTGCCATCAATCCTCGAATGTACTGGTTATTTTTTGCTTCCATGGATTCACTACCATAATGCTGCATGTACGCTTTGGAGGCGTTGAAGTTATGACCACGAATGTTGTCATAAAAATTATAGACTTCCATGAAATCCTTGTGAGCCTGATGTTCAGGGTCCGCCGTCACGTTTTCTTCAAAGAATTTCTTCGTGTCCTCTAGAATGTCAGACTGCTCTATACCTAACTTTTTTGCTTCTAATTTAGACGGATAAACGAGTGAGACTGCCGGGATGTCTTTGATCGGCTTGTACGGTGCAATAGCATACTCAACGAACTTCGCACTCGTCGAGTCACGGGCGAGACGATCTTTCCGGATATTCGTGTAATTCCCTTCGTCTACGGGTAATTCCTGACCGTTCTGGGCATACCCTCTCTTTTGTCCGTAAATTGTCGCAGGGAACGTTTTGAGTAATTGTCCACGCACGTTAAATGCATTCTGGTAGACTTTATGCTCGAACAGAAGTTGCAGGTTCACGACATCGGAAATGTTGTACGCTAATAAGTCTGCAAATTCCTCCAGGTTGTTGATTTTTGTATCGTTTTCGAGTTTTTCGGATTCCATGATCTGAAGCCCAAGCATGCCGAGTAAACGTTTGAGGCCTACTTTTTGTAATTTTTCATTCAAACGCGCCACGTCAATATAGCGTCCAGTGAGTAGCCAGCTCTTTCGTAAAATCCATCCTGGTTTTGTGAAATCCCCGAAGGAATCAGGGTGAGAACCGGGAACATGTGCCAGTCTCATCGCCATTCTTGATTTCCAGCTATCCTCAAATAATTCATCGTTAAAATTACGAATCATATTTGCCGTGAACGGAATATTTGAACCCCATTGCACCGGACGATTAGTATAATCACAACCGAAATGTTGGTCATGCAATTCGGACAGTATATAAGCAAGGACAGTTAAATCGTAATTCGTAGAGTTATAACCGAACCGATAGCCTTGACGGTTTTCATCGTAATCCGGATCGGTTTGCTTGACCGGAAAGAAGGCAGGATCGTACTGCAATCCACCACCTTCTTTGTGGCGTTCGTCGATGCGAGCATTCAAATAAGTGGTCTGATTAGCAAGACCCATACGTTTTGCAAAGCTCTGTAAACCGAGAACACTGTGCGTATTTCCATTTTGTCCGACATATTCATTAATACACCCGGTGTGTTTAATATTCTCAAATACGATTTCGGTTCCCGTGTTTTTGAGTCTCGGGTGTAGGTTGTAGATGTATTGTCGGATATAGTCCTCATCGGATTCCCCTTGGATAATGCCGTCATCGTCCAGATAAGATAAGATAATGGCATTCATGTCCGGGTGAGGGAGCCACCAGGCGACTGTGAATACATTAGATAGTGATTCGACATCATAAAACATGTCGTCGTGTTTATACCTGTAAGGCATGCGTATCGTTCCTTTCCGTGTTTTTCAGTTTATGTGTGTGGTCGTTCATACGTAATAAATATAAAGGTGCGTCATCTCATAACGGTATGACGCACCGTTTGTGTTTATAATCGAAGGAATCCTCTATATGTCTTCTTACGCGGAAAATCTCGCTTTTTCTGGTCGATTGATCCGTTATATGAAGGATCCACCCAACTAGTCAGATTTCCACCCCTATCTGGCTTATCAAGTCCATATTGCGTAATAAGGGGTTCGTCTGCGTCCATTCGTTTATCTGAGCGGACTTTATCGTTTTGACCTGTTTTCGGTTCCCATGGGTCTTCCAACGTGTAAATTACGTTGGTTAAGGTGTCGCTAAATGCTCGCTTGGACATAACTTTACCGCTTGGATTATTAATGTCGAACCATTTGACGAATAAGTCATACAAGAACTGTGTTGGTAGTAAATCCCACACGAATTCTTCACGGAGCTCGTTCCAGAATTCCAGAACAGGGTTGTTTTTCTCTTTGTACGATTCCAACAGAACTGCAGAGCTTTGTGGTGTGATGTACTCGTCGAATTCCATGTTTAATGCTTTGAATAAAACGTATTGCAGGACGGCGGTTTCATGGATGTAGTCGGTCTTGATGTATTTTCGTTCACCATTGTTCGTGAAGGATTTCAGGAACGGTACAATGATAAGTCTACGGTAAAAAGAATCGGATTTATCTTTCGTCTTTGGTAGGCCGTTCATCATTTGGATGTTTGTGCCTAGAAATTGAATTCGTAGTGGTTTTTCGTATTTTCGGTTAATGTTGATGTCATCACCCGTAACACTTGCCTTATAGTCTTTAATTGAGTCAATAAAGACGTTTACGTCGTTTTCATCTGATATGTTGGCGGCAGATCCCACCAAGGTTTCTTTTAAAAATTCATGGTTGAAATCCGCAACGGATAATGACGCGTAATTTCCTTTTCCGAGCAGGTTCTTGATGAGTTGTCCGATGGTCCCTTTTCCATTGTTTCCTTTTTCAGAATAAAACCAGATGGATTTATAACGAGAATAGTGTGGTTGTAAACAATCAGCGATGACTTGCCATATGAGTGTTGCGGCGTCATCATCGACAGCTAACTCCTTGATCCATGATTCTACATCCCATTGATAGCCGTCTGGTGCAGTAAGAACTGGATTAATCGGATTGTCAATATAATCCACAGGAATTTTCGTTAGGTAGACGTATTCAGGGCTGAAATCTAGCAATTTTCCAGCTCGTTGATCGTAGATGCCATTTTTTACAACAAATAAATGCCGGTCTTTCGTTTGTTCGATTGTCGGAGCTGATCGTTCAATCTTATCCAGGACGTCCTGCATATCCTTGTTTTTGAAATTGGGTACAATTCGTTCCATGATTTCATACATGTATTTGGTGTTGGTGACATACGTACCATATTTATCTGACGATTTTTCGTTAATGTAAATACCGAGCAATGTGTCGTCTGTCCGATCGGTCATTTGTATGTTTTTGAATATGAACAAGGTCATCAGGATGATGGCCACTTCATCAAACGTTAATTTATCTGGGATTCGCTTTTTTCCCGATTTATACGTTAAGTTAAATTCTTCTACGCTTTTAATTTTGGCTTTTAATGCGCCGATACCGAGATCTAATAGAAACGTCATATCGATACCATCAGGTACAGTCACGCCTGATAGGTAAGAGATCAAATAGTCTGCTAGATAATCAGGTATATAAATTCCTTTTGGAAGTGATGGTAGTTTTATGGCAGTAACAGTAGCAGTTGACATCGTTCGTTCCGTCTCCTTTCTTATCGCTTTTCCGTGTTATTGTTTGGTGTTTTCTTCTATATTTCTAGTTCTTACTTTAAAATTGTTTTATCCGTAAATAGGTTATCTATCATCTGTACGGTCCGTTCCCCCTTTCTTTTTAAACGTGTTTCCAACATGGTATAAAACGGTGTCAAGTCAAGGTCATAAAATGCATAACCGTAAAGCGTGAGCAGGTCGTTTGCATGAATTACATTCGGGATGAATGCTCCCGTTTCCCAATTTCGAATAGAACGATACGATACTTCGCAGATTTCTGCGACTGCAGCACCAGAATATCCGCAATGTTGACGCATGTCTTGCAACGAAAGATTAGTTATTGGTTTACCCACCTGCATTTTGTTCTGTAACGCGTTGTCTATTCTTTGTTGTATGGAGGTACGATCTTTTCGTGCGGTGTAAAGTGTAAGGTCTAGGTCGTAAAACGAATGGTCGTAAATCTGCAGTAAGTCATGCACATTCACGATGTTAGGTATTGTCGTTCCTTTTTCCCAGTTCCGAAGAGAGCGGTAGGTTGTCCTGCAAAACTGGGCGACAACCGATCCGGTTATTCTGGAAGATAGGCGCATGTCATATAAGGATATTTGTTTTGCTTTTACACTGTCGATTACTGACATATAGATTCCCTCCTTCATCACTTTCCGATTCGTCTGTATGGTTAAATGTGGTAATTTATCTCACCCCATGCCCAGTATATAGAGGTGGGAGAAAGTATTGCAAAAAAATTTTATAAAAAATCTTTCACAAATGTGCAAGTATTTTCCTATATCGGGGTTGACATTTTTATTTTTTGGTGTATGTTGCTTTTTCTGGATATTACATGGCGAATGGTTACCGTAAATCCTGCATTGAAGGTCTTATGAGTGGCGTGAAGACGTTTCGTTTTCAACTTATGTGTGACTGTTTGATTGTATAAAATAGGTACAACTAAACCCTTTCGATTTAAGTGTTTAGTTGGTTATGTTCCTTTGTTCCTTCCTTTAATAAGAAAAGGACATAGTAATTCATTTATTGCTGTATATTCCACATCGATATATACCTACCACACCCATTTATATTTCCAAATGTTAAACAAATAAGCAGTAAAACGAACATATGATTGTATATTATGAGGTCTTTTTTGTTCCTGTTTTTGTTCCTTTTTCCCATATAATGTTCCTTTTTTGTCGATATGTTCCTTTTTTGAGGTCGATTTTGCATACATGCAAGTAGTTTTAAGGCTTTCCGCTCCTCTAAGGTCACGCGAACAAATGATTCGTTTTGCATATATGCAAGTGTTTTTTGGAACTTTGTTCCTTTTTACCCTAAAATGTTCCTCAAATGTCCCTGCATATTTTTAGCAAAAAGGTACAACTAAACCCTTCTATACCAATAGGTCACACGTTTATGTTCCTTTGTTCCTACTTCTTTTAATTAAAGACTATAATAAAAAATATATAATAGCAGTATGTCACGCATATAAAGTTTTCTCAAAAAAATGAGGAACGGAGGAACATTTTATAAAATCAAGCAATTGTCCAACAGGCGATGTAGATGCGTGACTTGGTAAATGAAATAAAAAACACCCCATGAAATGGAATTCCCATAGAATGCGTGAAGTGTTTGGTTTAGATGTTTTTTTCGTACAATCATCTTACTTCTGATAATGGAGATATTTTCTAATAGTTTTTTCATCTTCTCTATCTTTATCGGTATTTAGAACTGCCCTAAAATCGTGAAACAGTTGTCTTGATAAATCATGTTCTAAATACGGTTTTTCGCATTGGTTACCCTGTATTATTTCAAATTCAATACTGCAATAGAAGTCTTAATGAAGTATATCCTTTTATAATAATAACACTGTATACACAGCGGTTTTAATGTGATATAATATATTTACCAAAATATTACAGTTACCTATGAACGGAACCGATACATAGGAAAGGTAAGAGAGGTGGGTGTCAATATCATGACGCAAACACAGATCATACTTACACAGCAAATGCAAAATCCAATTATTCATTCTTTTTTACATAGACGTGATCTCACAACACAGGACGTTACATACTTATTAAATCCGAACGAAACCCACCAGCACGATCCGTTTCTATTAAAGGGTGTCGGCAGGTGGATTGACGTTTTGCATAGCGTGAAGGGGCATTCTATTGCTATCATTCCAGACTATGATGCGGATGGTGTGCTTTCTGGTACGCTTGCGCGTGTTGGTTTATCCCTGTTCGGATTCGGAGATGCTTATCTTTACCCTCCAAAGACACGTGACGGGTACGGGTTGTCGAAGAAGAGCATAGACAACGTGTTGCAAGCACGGCCCGATATATCGGTCATTGTAACCACTGATAACGGCAGTAACGCACACGATGGTGTTTTGTATGCGAAAGAGAAGGGATTAATAGTCTTGGTTACGGACCATCACCTGGCGGAACACCCGCCTTGTGCAGATGCTGTTGTTAATCCAAATGGTCATGGCGATAATACGTACCCGTTCACACACATTAGTGGTACAGCAGTCATTTATAAAACGCTTGCTGCGTATGCACACAAGTATGTGAAGAACCCGGATGTGTGGCATGATTTTCATTCTCTAGTGCTTCTCGTTGGTATTTCGACCATTAGTGATGTGATGCCTTTAGTCAATGAAAATCGTTATTACGTCAAGGAATCCGTAAGAATGTTGACCTATTTCATTGAGGGGTACAGTGTGGGACGTGTTCTTGGTTATGATGACACACCGCTTCATCAGTATTATCGGGGTGTGGATTTGCTTGTGACGACACTCAACCAGCACGGAAAGCTGAAATATGGCATAGATGCCGATACGTTTGGTTTTATTATCGGCCCGATGTTGAACAGTCCACGGCGAATGATGGGGGAGAGCGAACTCTCATTCCAATTGTTTCAATCGAAACGAAGCGACATCGCGGATACGCGGCGTTCATTCCCGAGCGATGATTTGTTTGTGATTAATGAACAGCGCAAAGTATACGTACAAATGCTTACGACAGCGCTCTTCTCCTATATGAAAGAACATGGGGGCAGACCACTTGATTATATGATTTTCAATGCACGGATGCGTGAAGGGATTGCAGGGCTTCTTTCCGGAAATTTCACAAAAAAGTTCGGTCTCCCAAGCATTGCTTTTGGTTTAGACGAAGGGATGTCACAGAATAAACATGACCGAATCAATGTCGATATAACGGGCAGGCAATTCTTAACCGGTTCTGCTCGTTCTCCCGAAACGTTTGACCTTCACGGGTTTTTAACTGATATTGATACAGCATATCCGGGATTGATTGAGAAATGGGGCGGTCATGCTCAAGCTGCCGGGATCACCATCCGAGCGGAGAAGTATGATCAGTTCAGAGCTGTGTTTACAAGCCGGTTTATAGCTGTCATGGCTGAACAGATGACTCACCAGGAAGAATCGTCAGCATTTAATGGAGAATACGTCCTTACGACCGATGCATATGACCGTTTAATGCAGGGTGGTGCCACACATAAAAGCGAAGTGGTTCCCCTTCACAGAAATACATCGGTATTCACGAATCAGACACTTTGGGATGCGGTGCGGTTTTTTGAGCAATTAGAGCCGTTCGGAAACGGATTCCCAAGACCATCGTTTAGCGTCGCTATTGCGATGCAGGATGTGTCGCGTATTTTTTATATGGGTGCCGAAAAACAACATGCAAAGTTGATGTTATCGAATGGGCTTACCGTGATTCAATGGAATGGGGCCAAGTTGTTCGCAAGACCCGAACCAGTCGAAACGGATAAGGAAGGAAACCCAGCACCAGATGATCGGATGTTTGTCGTCACAGGAACGCTCGGTATCAATCGATTTAATGGAGATGAATCCCTTCAGCTTATCGCCACGGATGTTTGTGACATTACGCCATTAGATGAATCAAAAAAAGAAGGGGCGACAGCGTGATTGCTTATTCGCCCCTTTGTCGGTTGGTTTGATGCGTTTAAAACGCGTTGCAAACCGTCTGAATTTCATGAAGGCGATGGAATCGTCCTCGTATTTTATTTTAATGTCATTATCACCGTTATAATCCGGGCGAACTTCCCCGTCGATGACGATACATGTCATGCCAAATTCTTTCATGTGTTCGTCTATACAACGCCACAGAGTTCCGTTTATACTTATTGGTTTAGTCATGCGATCCCCGCCTTTGTTTATGTTGTAATAAGTTTTATGGTGGTTACTCTCGGATAGTCTCTTTCGACAAGCATACGCGCTGCCTGTTTAAGCGTACAGTTTATATCGCTCATGGTGAGGCGGTTGACGTTGATACGGGAGAAGGTGTGACGGAACACTCCGTGCATATTATCCCACTTTTTGAGTTTAATGTTATTTAGGTGGGGGTCTTTTTCTAAGGCGTTGCGCAATTCTTCTATTGGTACGGGCATATAATTCTCACAAACTTCCAGCCCAATACCGTTGACAACTTTGGTGAATAATTCTTCGTGTGACATCTTTTCACCGTTTGACTTTTCATTTAAGGCGTTTACACCCGCAAATTCTTTGATATTCATAGAAATGCCTCCTTTTAAGTTAGGTCGTTATACTGTCGGAGTGTTCATCAAAATGCACTGATTCGCCATCTTCCAATACGCCTTCTTGAATTAGCTTATTAACAAGAACTTCTTTAGATATGCTGGCACTTAGCCCTTTATAACCATTTCCTACTCCTTCTAAGACAGTAATAATTACAGATTTCTTATTTCCTTCAATCGTTACCTTTTTAAAATCCCTCCTTGCTTCACATCTCATTTTTGTATCTTTCCAAGACACCATCAATCATCCGAGACTTTTGATAATCTCCCTCATGATATAACTACTCACCCCTGAGAGTTAATCCTTTTAAAATGTATGCCTCACCTAATCTAAACCCTATTAAAAATGCAATAAGTAGTAGATATATAAGTTATTGTCATTGATTATTTCTCTCCTTGTGTCGTATTCTGTGTCCAGTTGGAAATAGATAAAACAGAAAGCCGAACGTCAGAAATAGACGTTCGGATGAACTGTGTGGGTCACAAGATTGATTTTTTTGGCGTATTCCACTGCGTTCCCAGTTCCGCCAGATGTCCCGTTGTGAAGCGCGAGAAGCACGTCAGAGTGACCAAGCATGCCTTCGTTCCGTAGATTCAAGAATTTCGCGGCGAGCGCTCGGCGTTTGTGTTCCTCAACGCTTTCTAGCGATCCGTATACCGATGTGAAATCAGCGCGCTCAACCTGTTCATGCCAAAAATCAATGTCGGACTGCTTGAACCACGCACTCGCCTGTTCCATCATCGGAATTTCTGCGTGAAACAGCACTCGTCCAGGATATTTTTCTTTCATAGCAAGAATCGCTTTCGACCAGACCGTGTCGCCTCCAAGTGCAAGTCCCGAATGACCGACAACTACATCGAACACGTCAAGATTCCGTTTGATGTACGTTTCGAGGTCCTCCTGCAGATGTATGTATCCATCTACCGTGAGGTCGTATCCTCCAAGTTTGTTCGGTCTGTGACCAGTGAAACCGATGTGGATTTTTGATTTTTGCATATGTTCCGCCCCTTTTTGTGAAATTGAATAGCATGTGATTTATCGTTTATTTTGCTGACGGGACGGATTGTTTTGAAAATAAAAAAGCATGTCCTGGGCCTGTCTATCTTTTCCTAGTATTGGGTTTTTGTTGTTCGTATTGGCTCTTCAACCATTATTCGGTTCTTTTTTTTATATTTAATTCAATAGTTCTCGTTTCTCTAAGACGACTTGAGTTTCCCATCCTTGACGAGTTTGCGCTTGTAATCACGGTATTCTTGCATATTTTTTCGGCCTTTTTCCTTGTTGTAATACCGTCCGTCTTTTTGCCTAAGACTCGCCTGTTTTTTTTGGAGGTCTTCCCGTTCGGGGAACAGTATGAATTGAATTAATCGGCGATCAACGTTATATTTGGCGGCGAGCGATGTCATGGTGGGACGTTCACCCTCATGGGCGTTGAAGTACTGAGTCCGGATAGCTTCTTTGTCGTCGGTCGTCAGTTTGATGCGTCGATCAAGTTTTTCATTGGTTCCGTGTTTACGGATGCTCAGTTTGTCGATAGTCGCAGGCATGGCCATGCAACTCCCTTCTTTATTTTTTCGGAAGATGTTCCGGTTCACAGGTTTTTTTGAGTTCGTTTCTGAGGGTTCCCAAAATGCCACAGTTGTCACAAATTTTTAAGTCCCGGGTGTAATTGTCACGATGGACGTATTTATTGCATTTCGTACATCGGTGATCGGCTCCGCGTATGAAATCCCAGAACGTATAGCCGGGTTTTCGATTGAATGGGTCCGCGATTCTGTCTAAGAAAGACAATCAAAATCACCTCCTTCATATAAAACATACAAAATAAGTTTTGTATTCCGTATTACGTAATATGTAATATACATATTTATTCGTTTCTCGGCCATAGATCCTTCAACTGCGACAGGTCAATAAGTCCAAGTCCGAATCCGAGACATATAACACCCGTAATAAGTAGGATCAGGGCAAAGTCGTGGTCGAATTTTGATGCGCTTCCATTACCAATTGTGGCAAAGCTCCCTAGAAGCATAAGTGCTCCGATGATTAGAGCTATGATGTGACTGTCGGTATTACTAAGGAATCCCATAGTGTACCGCCTCCTTTGTATTTAGTTTTGATTTTGTTTGATTCTCATATCGTTCTGCGGATAGGGAAATAATGAACATTCCTTTTTTCCATAATATACTTAGTGAGAGGAAGGAGGTGGTGTATTTGAGGCTGTTCGAATGTTGCACGGTTCACTTTTCTTATGTTATATCGCCCACTTTTTCTTCTAACTCCGATATCAGTCGGACAATTTCGTCCACGACATATGTTGTACTCGAAGGCGTTTGTGTCACACCGTATCTAATGGAATCAGCAAGAGCATCCATATTTCGTATAGTGGACTTGTATTCTTGAATGGTATCAATTTCAATCTCTTGTTGAGTGATATGCAAGAGCAATTTCGGAATATCAGTCCGGGCGCTTGCGATGAAGACTGCGTTTTCACTGTTCGTTGTTTGTGCAGTCAGTAACCCGCTTAGAGTTCCTACGTTATTTGCACCGTTTGGTGACTGTTTTCCGATTCACCACGGACCCTCCGTAGCTTTTTCCGTACGTTCGTGTATTTGCATTAGTTCAGCGTTGGTTAGACGTTTCGTTTCGTGAGACATTGCGATTCTCCTTTTTTTAATAAATGTGTTATTTACTCTGTGTAACGATATAGCGTCACGGGATAATTCCCAAAGACGTCCTCTATGATGACCCGGATCTCGTTCCAATTACCTCCACCGAGACCGCAACCAATACCGTAAGGCATAGCGACTGATAAATTATCCATTTTGGCAAATTCCACTAGGTGCTCAAGTGCCTTTTTAAGTGCTTCTTCGCTTGTTTGCTTTTGTGACGTACTGATGCGCGCCTGCCCGAACAGGTTACTGATAATTTTGGCTCCATCTGATGGATCGTATTGGTATACGGGTTTTCCGTCAGTCACAATCATTAGGTTCCGGCCGAGTAGTTCCTCGGGAGAGCTGTGATTATCTACAAAGGTTTTATATCTTCTGAATACGCCCGGATAGGCCTGTTTTATTTGACGAGCGACACCGCCACCCATAACGCCAAGTCCGTTGACCTGGTGGGCGATGATATGCTCGTCTGCATGAAGAATGGTTCCGTTTTTGATAGTAATTGGCATGAATAGACACTCCTTTGGAATGGGTTATTACTGTATTTATTGGACAGTACCCGTACTCTTTATCACATGTAATCATGAATCGGCTTATATCCGCCGATGAGCTCAAACCGGTTCGTGATAAAGTCATCTAGCTCTTTACGGGATACACCGTCGTATTCGTCTAGTGTATCATGTAAGTACATGGCATTGAGTGCTTGATGAAGGTCCGGGTATTTCGTTTCAATGATTCCCATGATGGTCGGCCAGTGTTGGGTGAAACCACAATGATAAAACGTATTGTCCGATGTGTCTACGACACCCATACCAGTATAGCCGTACCCCTGCTTGTTAAATTTGAATTCCAGTGTTTTATAACGGTCGGATTCGTAGATATATTGGAACAGGCACCCGCAATCTTTACGCCAGTCTTTGAGCGTAATGGCATCCAGGTTTTGTTCCTTCATGTAACGCTCCAATAGAGCGATCAGTTCGTCGTTAGTCATAGTGCGAAGGTATTCGTACCGAGCGAATTGTATGGCTTTTGTGTGCTTTCCTTCCAATTCTTCTGCGAACATGTCCATCGTGAGCCGCATGAGTGTTAGTGGGTCGTACGTGAAGCGTAGGGTCTTTTTCATTAGATTTCCCCCTTTCCTATGTCGCAAAAAATGAGCGTTAATCTATTTTCTTGAGATGTCGTATTGCAAACGGAAAACAATACGTTCCGATGGCTTGGTATTTATGACCGTTTCGTTCAAATAGGCCGTATGGCATTTTCATTTTGTATGCAAAATATGGAATAACGGTGTTGATTTTTATCCTTAGTGTTTCCTTCTAGTATTTTGGGGGATGAATGGCTATTTCCCCATAAGTGCCCTTTAAGTAATCGCGTATTAACACCTCTATTATGTATATTGTTTTTTTATATTATATTTTTTATCGGGCGAAGCCTTATTTAAAAAATTCATAAACAAAATCACACAAAAAAACACATAACGATCATTCGTCATGTGTTTTAGTTTTTTAATTACGCGTTGTAGTTAGGTTGCTTTTTTGCTTCGTCGATGATGTTTTTGATCGCAGGGATAGTGCGATTTTTGTACTTGGCAACCATCGTATCGTATTCATTTTCACCGCCGTACTGTGCTTGTTTCCAATCAGCGATCTCTTTTGCTACCATGTGTTCTTCTTGCTTGTTGTATATGCTAAGCCTTTGTCTGCGCGTTTCAGCGTATTGACGAACGTCATCTTTTTTACTTTTGCTTTGTTTTTGATAAAGCTGTTTCTCAAGCGCTAATTCCTTTTTGCTTGGAAATAAACTGTATTTGTTGATTCTCTGACGATAGTGATCCATTACAGCAATTTCTTTGTTTGCCTCGACATCAGACCAAGACTAACCTGTACCAGATCTGCTCTATCTTGAAACAAACTGGAGGATAGCGCCATATGTCATGCACTTTTGAGAGTGAGAGTGGAAGATTCTATTTGTGACTATGTGCCTTATGAAATCATGTATTTTATCTCGTCTTAGAAAAAAACACGCAGCGGAATTTCGCTGCGTGTTGGTTTATCGGGTTGGTTTAAACATCTACACCGAACTCATTCTTGATTTTTGCTTTCATGGCGTTAATAATCTCGATGTCGTGAAAGCATTCCCCTTTCCATTCATCGAAGAATTGCCGAAGTAGGGTGGTTTTTGGCATGTCGCGAATTACTTGTACTTCTTTTCGGAGTTCATCATTGTAATGTGCCCGGGCTTCTTTTCTCGTTTCAAACAGGTATTTGCGTTTACCTTCTGTCACCTGAGCGACAAGGTCATCGGTTAACTCGAACTGGAGGGTAATATGCCCCTGTTCGGCGTATGCGAGTAACTGACCATCTTCTTCGATGATTTCCATTTCAACGATAAGAGCCTCAGGGTCGTTGACATTCCATGCGTTGCGGTCTAGAAAGTAAATAACTTCCATTTGTTTGATTGTTTCTATATCCATCTCTATCACTCCTATGTATACAATACGAATTAATTTTTACTCGTTTCGTTTATTGGACATGTCAGCGACATGTCTTATCTGGCTTTTAGTGGTTTAGAGGGTCAGGCGGTTTTACATGATACGCCGTGTAAGGAAATGGTCGTACAAGCATTTTTGAAGTTGTTCCTATGCTATTTTTTGTTATTGTAAAACAGGAACACACGTTCTTATTCTAACATAAAATTTGGATTATACTAGTTATTTTGCGAAAATATGTTAAACAATTGATCATATTTTTTGGTTTTATGATTCGCTTGAGGGAGGATAGAATGATTCCCACCTCCTTTTTTTGTTCTGATTTATTCTGTTTATTGGCCATTGTGTATGCACAATGGCTGTTTTTTTTATAAAAATACGCAAGTATTTTCGTTTGGTATTTGGTCCTTTTCACACACCGAATATGTTCTTCGAAGCAGACATGTATAGGCATGTCGGTCCGGTATTTCTGACAGGTGTGTGTACCGATTTGTTTATTACGTATGTACGTAAAAGGCGCGGGCGTTTTGCGGGAATACGGACTAGGTGAAGCCCTTATTTTTACCGAAACGTAACCAGTGATCCCGATGGATCGCTGGAGGAGAGCAGGAATGATTATTAAATAGAAAGCGACGAATAGGAGCTTTCGAATGAGCACCCCGAAGGGGCAAGATTTATGGACGCGTAAGCGTTCATAAATCGCAGTAAGGGGGACGGTCAGCTATGCTGACTGACAAACGAGCGAAGCGAGGCTTGTCATACGTCCCCCTTATGCTCTTTCCCCTACACGTCACGAAAATAAGTCAGGGATGTCAAACACCGCGCGAAACCCCGGCGCGACAACGTTCAGACTACATCGGGACGAGAGACATACCGACTATGCCGCATAGTCCACCCCCGATAAACCGCGCCGTTATGCGGTCGCCCGACTATGCCGACCCCTTGCGGACAGAAAACGTGTATGACGGCATAGTGGGAGGTTCCTGGCGCGTATTTCGCCCCGGTTACCCCAAAATAGCTTCGTTTTTCGGGGCGGGTTTCGTGCTGGAATTCGAACGTATAGAGCTGAACGGTAAACGTGCTACACTTCAGATTTCGTGGGAGGAGCTGCAAAAAAATCGTGTAGGGGAAGTTGTCAAAAAAGTGGTAGCGAAACGAATGTGGAGCGTCAAGAAAAGACCTTCAAGAAATTCACACTTCGTCAAACAGCGTGGACTGAGGGAGGCGGTTGTATGTCAAAAAATCGTTTTCTGTACGTACCGATTTGAATAAAGAGGGACGAGCTGAAAAAGTCAGGAAAAACCACCGGACGAAGGGAGGCTCCGCGCTTTTTGTAAGAAGGGTGTTTCAGTGCTTTTCGTGTGGGAAGGAGGGAGCGGTTATACGAGCGTAGCGAGAGAGTCAAGAAGCACCACCGACCGACGCGGGACCCACGCGAAAAGCACTGGCTTCTCTTGATTAGATGGCCCTTTTGCGTGAATTCGGAGCGGGCTTCCGGGAGCGGTTATACGACCGAAGGGAGAGAGTCGAGAAACACCACCGATCGGAAGGCGGGACCCGCTCCGAAATGCGCAGCAACTGCTGACAAGAAAGCTGTTCGGGGTTTTTGGATCAAGGTGATAGTTGTCTGGTACTTCGAATCAAATACCGGTCTGGTGTTACAAAAAAAGAAGTATTTTCAGGATAATTATATCATGTCATATTCCACACTTATAATTATCTATATACCATGCGTTATATTATACGCATATTATCCGCATGATATACGCAATGTTACACCATTAATATTTAATGCCATATGATATGCACATTACATATCACACGATATATTCATAACCTTTATATGCATAATATATCAAACAATATACTTATTTCATGTGGCACATCATGCGCATATTAATAAGAGTACTCTTCGTGATACACTATGCGATATATAATACGACACGATATACGCATAGCTATATAATTCTTGATATCTTGCATATTTTATACATACATTGTATCCCAGCATATATGCATACAGTACCGTATATCTAACGCATCCAGGACATCCCATACCAATTTGCATATGGAGCGATATTTCGTACACACCTCATGATGCATGATATAACCATCGGGTTTTCAACAAGATCGCATGCCGATGATATACGTATGAAATATTTCAAATATACTTCTTATTTTTTGAATCTACGGATAAGGTTATGGGGTATTCTCCTTATCGTTTGATATATGGGGTTTTATGATGTAATACATAATGTGTTTATATGCTATCAAAAGAAAAACCTACACCATATGAAATAGTGTAGGTTTAAGCTATGTATTTGTCGTTTTTTAAGCAGGCTCTTTTATTGGTGACATATCAGTATTTGCACTTCTTTTATCACAAGAAGTGCAAATTGTAATCCAATTAGGATGATCCTCGTACATGGGTATCAGATGACCACCACAAGAACATTTTTCGGTGGTAGCTTCTAATTCTTGTTGCTCTTCCTCCCTTTCATTCATCTCTATACAATATTCCATTTCCGCAGCATACTCGCTTAATTTTTCTAATTCTTTTTTTAGTTTTTCGTTTTCTACTTCTAGTTCCTTGATTCTTGCAATTTCCTTTTTGTTGAATAATTTCTTGATAAATTTGAGCATATCAATCACTCCTAGTTCTTAAGTTTTTTTCATAAAGCCGTTTAATATAGCGGCTGTTTTGAAATACGTGGTCTATTTCCTCTTGGTCTTTTGGTAGCTCCATGTAAATGACATCATCTGCAATATCTTGAAACCCGTGAGCTCTTACTGTCATTCTTTTTCCCGGTCGCGCGGGTTATCGCGACAGTTTTTGGTTTTTCATTGGTTATCGATGGTGACCCTTTCTATAAAGTACCTGCGTGATCGGAGTGATTGTTCCATTTTTAATCTATTTAGCATTGATACATTGCGTGTGATTCCCTACTGTCTGTTGCAAACCATTAAGTGTACTGCGTTTTGATCAAAATATAATGATCGTAGTACAAAGCGCTTACCAATAAGAAAGTTCACGGAGCATACTTGAAACGTTGTCAAAATAAGGGGGGGGTTCTGGTATTTGAAACAATATGGATCTGCTGACCAAAAAAAGAATGACAGCAGATGAAACGACTACCAATTTAGTGTTTTAGGGAGATACATGATTTTATCCCATGTGACATACCATGCGACTTCATTTCACTTGCAGACGGTGCTGTATACCATACTGAATTTACGCACAAGTGTTCATTCATACCGTGTAAAAAAGAAAGCCCACACCGTATGATACAGTGTGGGCTGCTCTGCTTTATCAAAACACTTTTGGCATAATTTAAAGGGGTAAGGTTCATCCTTCCAATCCTAATAAGGCGTCTAATCTTTTTTCCCATTGTCGTAAGTTTTTTTCTTTTTCTATCAAAGAAGCCTCTTGTAAATCACAGGCCTTCTCTCGTTTCCATACGGCTTTTTCCCGTTCACTGAGTTCGCTTTTGTATTTTTTTAGTGTTTCGGCGTTCTTTTGTTGAACAAGTGCCGTGAACGCGGTCTCGCGTTTTTCTTCTCGGGTTTCGTATTGTTTCTTTTGATTGGGATGCTGGTCAATCCCATAATGCTTTTGATTCATCTGGATGTTGATGTTTACGCCATGATCGGACCCGTCATGGTTTCTGCCGGTATCCCACTGGCTTAGAATGTCTGAATGTAGCATAATCGTACCAGTCCGACGCTTGATAATATTTTCTTGTTCTAGTTTTTTAAGGGTGAGAGTAACGGTATTGGTACAGACATTGAGTACCTCTGATAGTTCTCTTATGGTTATTTTCAGGACATTACCATTTGTGCTTAGTGTTTCGAATAGATATGTCACAATTTTGAGCCTGGCGTTGGTGGTTAGATCCAACATGACCGCAATTTCTTTGATGATGGGTTTCATGTATTTCATCCTTTCTAATTATTATTTTTTGATTTATTTTACCCCTGAGGTTCGTATTTGCAAGGTATTTTATGATTTACCGGACCCGATTATATCGGGGCAAATAATGGCACGTATATATCCCCTGTGACATACGGTATGCGATAATTTGCATAGGTCATACCAAAAAGAAAACCAACAACCTTATGAAATGGTTGTCGGTTTAGCGTTTAGGCTGGTTGTTTTACTTTATCTTTCACAGGTATTAAGATAGTTTCTTTTCCGTCCTGAAAGTCCTCATATTCGATACCTTCTTTGGTTTTCATACTCATTATATCATTTTGAAATATGTTTATAAGTACGGGGTGTAGCGCGTTATAGATAAAATAACGGATAAGGTCTTCGTCTTTGGCAACAGCCGGTACGTAAATCTTTAACATCGATACACCCTTGATGTTCACACCATCTACCGCCACACGTATGTACTTTTCAGGTGTATTCCTTGGAACTTCCGAGTTGTGTGGAGAACATACGTAATCGTGGTCATGCAGGTATCGAAAAGCGTCTGACTCGACAATATCTTGGTATTTTTCTTGGTCGAATGATACATCCGCCACTCGATATTGTAAAATGCCAATCGCGCTTGCTAAAACGTTTAATTTCTCCATATTTTCTTCGTTCTCTTTGATATATACGGCTAATCCAATATATTGATAATCTGCCATAATTAATCGCTCCTTATTTTTTAAAGATTTTCGCTTCGGATTTTTCACTGGGTTGCGCATAGCAACCGTGGGTTTGTTGTCCACAATTACCTGACCGAAAAGCTTTTTGGTTATCTGGTTTTGCCGAAAATCCCCCGGTCTGATACACAAAAAGAGACCCTCTCTCCGGCAATCTCACCGAAGAAAAGGGGTGGATCAGAAGTAACTAATCGTTTATTCTATTGGGTTGCGACGAGAATTGGGTAGCTAGGTCTTTTGCGCATTCAATATGACATACCTTATTGAACTATATGCACGTATTGTGTTTCATTTAATGCATACTCCTTGCGACATTATCCTATATACATATATCGTACCGTAAACCACTCTCACCACACACGCACGATATAAGCAACGGACCTCCTAGCTCTTTTTGCTATCACTTAAAACGGATTATCCATTTCAAAAGTACGAGGAGATTTTTAAATACTTCGAAGAAAAGATACCAAACTATTACAAATCAATTTCAAAAAGGACTTCGTAAATACAAATGGTAATGGATATTGCTAATTTTATCCAAGATGACAATACAGATAACGTGATGGTTATTGAAGCACCAGTAGGTACAGGGAAATCGCTGGGAGCGTTAGTTCCTGTATTAAGTGAAATGAGAAATAAAACATTTAATAAACGATCCCTACTTTATGCTACGGCCACTTTGAACTACTCCACCTTACTTTTGACAAAAAATGAAGATGGAGATTCCTAAGAACACCTTCGTAACCGAAAGTTATGCGTTAGGCTATCCCTGCGGTCCCCGCAGTTAGAAGCCGCATGGCTTCGTTTTTAAGATTTATACTTGCGTTAATATCTCGATCATGATGCGCATGGCATTGTGGGCAATCCCATTCACGCAATGCAAGATTCTTAACGTCTTTATGTTGATAACCACAGCACGAACATAGTTGTGAACTTGCGAATGTTCTCGATACTGCAACGACTTGCTTGCCGTACCATTCCGCTTTATATTCAAGCATGGATCTAAATTGTGACCAGCTCACTTCGCTAATGACTTTTGCTAATTTATGATTTTTAAGCATGTTAGACACCTGCAAGTCTTCAATACCGATAATATCGTGATTTTTGATAATTTCAGTAGAAATTTTATGCAAGTAGTCCGCTCGCTTGTTCGAGATCTTCTCATGAATGCGGGCAACGTTTCGTTTTTGTTTTTGATAGTTTTTTGCTTCGCTCAATTTTCGTTTTTGCTTTATCGCTAGTTCTTTTCGTCTTGACAAAACACGTTGAGCCTTTGCTAATTTCTTTTCTAATGTGCGGAAATACTTAGGATTCTTGTGTATTGTTCCGTCTGACAAAATAGCGAAATCTTTTAGCCCTACATCTATACCAACAACGGAATCCGTCTTTTCGAAGGATTGCACATCGGTCTCAACTAAAATAGAGACAAAATATTTATTGCTTGGATTGCGTCGGATCGTTGCGCTTATGATACGTCCTTCGACCTCCCGACTTTTCGCAAATTTGATTAAGCCTAGTTTGGGTAGCTTAATTTTGCTGTCTATAAGCGTAATATTGCCGTTCGTACATTTCGTTGTATAAGATTGCACGTTATTCTTTTTAGATTTAAACCGAGGCGCTTTGTTTTGCATTTTAAAGAAACGCGCATACGAATCAGCTAAGTTTTTTAGCGATGATTGAAGCGCAACGCTATCCACTTCTTTTAACCATTTCAACTCTTTTTTCAGTTGGGGTAATTGTGAAGAACAAGTGTTATACGTCAAACCCTTCCCTTTCTCCTGATACGTGTGATTCCATTTCGCCAAGAAATGATTAAATACAAAACGGGAACAACCGATTGTTTTCATAATAAGCGTTTCTTGAGACTTATTCGGATAGATACGAAACTTGTATGCTTTGTGAACGTTCATGTCATTTCACCTCTTTTCTATAGTGTGATTATAATATTAAACGACTGATAATTCAGCGTTTTAATGCATTATCGCTCAATGTTCGAGTGAAAAAATACTAAAAAAAAGGACGATGCATCTCTACCCTAGTTTAGCGGGGAGGTGCAATCGTATTTCAGCATAGTTTTTTGGCGATTACTGCTTGACACCCAAAATATCGTTGATTTTCCAAATCATATCTTGTTCAATGGGCTCGTAGTTACCTTGGATTTCTTTTACGATTTTGATATAGTTTTCCGGTGTGATATCCGTGATTTCATCGGATTCTTTGAGATGTTCGATTTGTTGATTGATCTCACTCATAATCCACGCTGTTTCGATTGGGTCATGGTTTTCTGCTTCTATTGGGATATCAATAGAATTCTGCATGTGAAGACCGCTTTCTTCAACCCAGCCCATTTCCTCTTCAAAGCTGCTATCTGGATTATTTCTTTCAAGTTCTTCCTCGTCTACTTTTACGATCACTACTTTTATGGCCATCATGTACACTCCTTTTGCGTTTTTTTCACGTTCTTAGGTAGAATCGTCACTCGCTTTTTCGGTTGCGCATTAGGCGCGACGGCCTTTAAGGCGGTTTTACGTAGGCGTAAATTGCGTGGCGCCTGGTTACAAAAGAAAAACCCCCTTTTAATTAAAGAGGGTTTCGCTGTGTTAGTAATATTTAAGTTCGCAAGGATATTCGAACAATGCTAGTTGGCTTTGAAATTATATAAAGGTTTTACGATGTGGTTGATTTCAACTGAACCATCGATGCTATCTATGATTTCATCGATTGGTTTGTATGCCATTGGTGACTCGTCTAAGGTGCTCTCACTTACACTCGAAGACCACACACCTTCCATTGTTTTTGTAAATTCCTCTAAGTTTAACTGTTCTTTTGCTCTCGAACGGCTTAGCACTCGACCTGCCCCATGAGGACCCGAGAAGTTCCAGTCTTCATTACCTTTACCCGTGGCAATAATAGATCCGTCTCTCATGTTGATCGGGATGATGACTCGTTCTCCTGCCTGTGCGGAAATAGCGCCTTTTCGAAGTATCATATTGTCCATATCGATATAATTGTGGATTGTCGTGAACCCATCCACTAAATTCCACCCCATTCGAGTAACAATTTCGTTCACCATGGCTTTTCTATTTAATAGCGCATATTACTGTGCTATCTTCATATCTTTCATGTAATCGTTAAAGCTATCACCCTCTAAATAGGCGAGTTGTTTGCTGATTTTTGGATTTTTGATGCCTCGTAAGGCTTCATGAATATCGCGTTCTCGACCTTCTGACTTTAATCGTGTGATGATTTCCTGTTTCTTATCTTTTAGATTCATTAGTTCATCATAAGCCCGATTTTGGTAGTATTCCGCAATTTGTTTCCCTAAATGACGTGAACCGGAATGAATGACAAGAACAACCTTATCTTCAAGTTCATATTCCTCCTTTTGGCTTCCTATGTTTTATCGGTTGCCTCTGCAACGGGTGAGGAAAGCTACTTCTTTAATGACCCGAGAATGGTATTGCTGCGGCGATTTCACAATTTGATACGTATGTAAATTATTTGATCCAAGCCATAAAATAAAAGCTTTCATGAGGGAGCGACATCGTCCGTCATTCCATCCGAAACCGGGTATTAGAGTGAGTGCCGCATCTGACCATAGTACATTCTTTAGTCGATAGCTTAAATCGTTGACGTTCATACTACTAAAGACCTCCTTTACAAAAAGAAAAACCCTATACTTAAATAAAGGGGAACTAGCGTTGATTGTATCAGCTTTTACGTTCACATACTTTACTGGTTTCGCTTGGCGCGACTTTCGTATAAAGAAAAAACAATTAAGTTTCTTGGCTTTCGTCTCTTTTTCTATTAAACTGTAAATACATTACTTTATTGTCTTTTTATTGTACGAATAGGGTAAAGATATTTGTAAGAGAAAGGGGCGCACATAATGAAAAGTACCGGCATTGTAAGGAAAGTGGATGAATTAGGCCGAGTTGTTCTCCCAATAGAGTTGCGCAGAAGTTTAGACATACAGGTAAAAGATCCCTTAGAGATTTTCGTAGATGAAGAACGAGTTATCCTGCAGAAATACAAAGCAAGTAAGACATGTTTTATTACTGGAGAAATAAGTGACGAGAATATAGAATTACCTGGTGGTCAGTATATAAGCCAGAAAGGAAAAGAAATTCTCAAAAAATATCTCTAAAAGAGTTCAACAGTACAGGAATCGCTTAGCGTTTCCTTTTTTTATTACACTTTTCAGGGCTATGTAAAGAGATCTAATAGAAAATTGGAGTGAATTGTTTATATTAAAAGATAGTGATAAAATTCATGAATCGTTTTCTAATTTATAATTGTTCAGATTAAACAGCAGTTTATCCATTGTGTTACGTCTTAATAGAAATACGGAAGACTGACTGCAATCAATTATTCGAGAGATTCTATCTACAGATAAGTTTTTGTAATAACGGTAGTGAATAAACTCTTTTTCTTTATTATTTAATCTTTCTAAACAAGATTCAACTGTATTAACAATGAACGTAGTTTTTTCATATCGACTTACAAGACTACGTATGCATTTTTCAGGCCGTTGCGATACATGATCAGTCAAAAAATCGTTACTACAAGAAGTCAGAAGTTCTAATTGATTTAATAAATTTTTTTGAGCGATTTTATAATTGTTAAAATTATACAGATAATGTTCAATAATTTTTATTTTTCTTTGTTTGGATTTTCGCATTCACCTATCAGCCTTTGTATTTATTATAATATCTCAATTAATTTCACTCGTTGATTTGTAAAACTTATTGACAGAACAACTATTCAATTAGAAGTATTTGATTTTTGAGAAAATAAACTACGCGGGAATTTTTAAAATAGAATTCCATTTGAAGAATGATAAAACAAATAATCAGCCATAAGATTTTACAAAATAATTAGCCTTCTAGGGTATGAGTTCGGTATTGTATTGGACTCATGCCTTTTAATTTTGATTAAATTTATTTGTCTTATATTATTGACTCCTATTCATAATTTTATACTGTTTTAGACTACGATTGCTAATTAAGATACCACCCCCTTTGTATTTATTATAGCACTTAGACTATAACCCCCTCGACATATTTTGCATTTTTTTCATACTTTGTTAAAACTTTGAAATTAATAATTTAATTATTATTGTAATTGAATCAACATTTAGAAGGGGGACCTTATTTTGGTAAAAAGCAGTAAGGAAATTATACATAAACAGAACTTAAAGAAGTTAGAAAGCCATTTGAAAAATTATAAAATATATAAATCAGCAATAAGAAATTTACAAAAACAATTAGAATTTCTAGTACCAGAATTAATAGTTAAATATAAAAATAGCTGTTTCAATAAGAACTTTAGATTATCCCTTGAGCAAGAAACTACTTTAGACAACATATCTAAAGAAAAAGCAATTAAATTATGCGAATACCTGTTTTATTATAGAGTTATCGTTAATTCAATTGACGAAGCGATAGAAGAATTAAATGAAATAGATTATAATTTTGTTGTTTGTCGTTATATTGAAAACTATTCTATTATACAAACTTCTTTAGAATTAGGTTATAGTGAAAAATATATTTTCAATATAAGAAAACAAGTCCTAAATAAACTATTAATCTCATTAAATGGTCTTTTATTTCTTGAGTAACTATAGAATTTAGATTTTACAGATAAAAGATACTATCACTCTGTTAGTACATATTGGCTAATACAAACTAACGCTTATTAGTAATTAGTATTATGTTTGTTGATTTTTCATCTTTTTTTTCAACAAATTTAGCGGTCTTCCCTCAGAATTAACGTGGAAAGACCGCATTTTAAAGTGTTATTATATTTTCTGCTAGATATAATTTAGGGGATTCTTATAAAAGACTGCTAAAAATTTATACATTGATTTTTATAATTCCATCCCCCTTTTATGGATATTACCGTCTTACTAAGAATGCCGGTGTGATATTTTGAGAATTACTACCGTTGTAGGTGATATAAGCACGCATACGATAATTACCTGCTGGCTTACCCTTTAGATAGATATGTTTTGTAACTCTTTTATCAAAGTAACCGTCTTGCATGTCTACACATTCCCAATAGCTACCGTTATACCATTCTGCACAAAGTGTATAATACACTCTATACACGTAAGTAGAGTATATCTTGCTCATTTCAAAATCGATAGTTGTTGCATTTTCTGAATAGACATTGTAATCTGTACTCCCATTGATGGCAATCCACTTATCAGCGATTCCCCAATCATGGTTTGCTTCATATGAAAAATGAGCCATTTTTTTACCTCCTCTCAATACGTTATTGTTAAACCTTAAATAACATGTTCTAAGGTTGTACCAATAATATAACTGTCTTTTTAGTTGCTTCGGTGCCTAATTAAGTAAGAAAAATATGAACTAAAAATAATAGTTTATTACATAGGAAGTTGTTTTTAATTGATTATTCCAGAATTATTCTTGAATTTTGAACTACGTTTAGAAATCATTACGTCTTATATATAGAGGTGTTAAAAAAAGGAGGGATAAATGTGTTCTTCTCGGAAGATTCTCATCAATTTTACGAACAGCAGGACATTGCTATTTTTCAAAAGGATTCAACAGAGGTAATTGAAAACATTATGGATGCATATGGGGATGAAATTAAAAAATTAATTTACACATACGTTAAAAATACAGCTGATACAGATGATATTACACAAGAAGTATTCATTACTATTCACCAAAAGTTAGATACTTTTAAAGGTAAATCATCATTAAAAAGTTGGATTTATTCAATTGCAATAAATAAATGTAAAGATTATTTAAGAAAGTGGCAATTTCGAAATAAAAAGTTAAAAGATACATTAACAAATTCAGTTCATATTTCAAAAATACAAGTTGAAAATCCTATAGATTTCACAATAAAAAAAGAGGAAGCACAAGAGCTATTAGATAGTGTAATGAAGCTATCCGTAAAGTATAGAGAAATTATTGTGCTGTATTATCTTAAGGATTTATCAATTAAAGAAATTAGTTATATTTTGAATGTGAAGGAACCGACTGTACGAACAAGATTGCTTAGAGGACGTGATAAGTTAAAAAACCTTCATAATAAGGAGCGATGATTAATAATGAATAAACGATTAGAAAATTTAAATACTGACATTGAGAATAAAATCCCTACCTCTTTCACAGGGGTGGATAAACATGAAATATTAGAGAGAATTAGAAACGGTAAATCAAATCCGCATCGTAATCGAATGTATCATTTATTTCCAAAAATAATTACAGCGGCTATAGTAGCAGCTTTAATTTTTATAGGAATTGGTATTACTAGCGGGGATAAAACTAATTTCTTAAATAATGGTGGAGTAAATTCTGGTGGACCTATTCAGTCACACAAAGAATATGTTGATGAACAACAAAAAAAGGAGAAACTATCCTCTGATGAAGCAGAAGAATATTTAACTGTTGGGGGGAAGGCTAACCCAGCAGAATATTCTTCTAATTTTCATCTATATATGGCTCATCTTGCCTCTGCAGGTCTTACAAATAATACGAGCGTTGATAATAAAGGAGAACCACTTGGGAAAGAGGAAGTCAAAAGCATATTGGAAAGCATTAATGAAAGTTTAAGCAAGATTAAGTATGAAGGTGAAAAAGAAGAACAGCTTCAAGAGGTAATAAAACTAACTAATCAAGCAATAAAAGAAGATGTGATAATTGGGAACAAAAAATTAAATGATATTCACAATATATTACACGAGCTTGATAATTACTTTAATGAAAACCCTTTTCAAGATACAAAATAGATGAATAAAGATTTATCAAAAAATCATTAAGTTATCTTTAATATTGTGGAAAAACACAAAGAATCCATTTTGAAAATTATAATCAAAATGGATTCTTCTCTTATAAATTATTAGTACGAATACCAAATTGTTGCTTAATCAATACCACCTCTATACTAATCGATAATACCTTAAAAGTATCCTAATATAAGCCATCACTTAATTAGGATGTAATACTTTTAAATATTTTTTCTAGCTTCTTTTATTCCTTCCTCAATTTCTTTTAAGGCCTTATCGTAATTTCCATCTCCCGTTATTTCTTTAATTTTATTTTTGTTTGAATCAGACAGTTCATAATCTTTTATGACGATTATTTTCCCATCATTTATAACAGTACCATCATCATTAAATGAAATACTTACATGTGTATCAGAATCAGGTTCATAACCAGGATTTAAATTTTTAGGAACGAATGAAGAAGATGCTCCTCCATTATGTTCTACATATACAATATAATATTTATTTTCTTTTCCTTCATGTTCCTTTCCTATTAATCCATTTGCATTTATTAAAGGATCTTCATCCATAGGCAATTTAACACTGTTACTTGTACTGTCAATATTATCCTTGTTATTATTTGCAAAAATAAAATAAGTTCCTATTGACAATACAATTATTGCTAACATTGAGGTAATAAAAACCATTTTCTTATTTTTCATCAGAATTCCTCCGTTTCTATTTACTTCTCAATTAAAATTTGCTTAGTGATTTTGAACTCTTTTGTCAAGAAAATAATGCTAACTAATATAACATCAAAACAAAGTAATACAATAGTAATCATCATAAGTAATGATAAGCTATTTAATATAGAGTAACAAATCATGAATGATAAATACCAGAAAACTAATATAGATAAATATACGAACAAATGTTTTTCATGAAATCTATAACCAAAAATCCATTGTAATGCTAGTAATTGTTTATTCATTTCTATATAGAACATTGCTGAAAAAAACAATAAAACAGCTGTTAATATTAAGAATATTATACAATAAATAGTAGTTAATTGTAATGCTTCTTTGTTGTTTTCGATTTTTTGTTCTACACTTGAATAAGCTATAGATACTGTTTCCCAAGTATTATCTAACTTGTATTTAGTTAAAGCCTCATTTGTGTCTTTAAATGGGTTATGCTCACTACTATTTTTAGTATAATAACCGTATCCTCTAGATATTGTATTAGACAATAAAACTGGGTCGAATTTGTAATTAACAACTACAGCAATTGGATCAGTTATGTAATAGTTATTTTCGGCAGCCATTTGAGGAGAGAACGAAAAATAGGATTGGTCATCTTTAACATATATAATATTAACGTTAACTGCTTTAGGATCATTTAGATTGAAAGCTCCATGATAATCTCTACTGATTACCTCCTCAATAGCCTCTTGGTGTTTTTGATATTTTTGAGGCACCAAAACTATAATTTCATTCTCATTTGGTTTTGAAATCTTAACTTGTTTATTATCAATACCATATATTGGGTTTATTAATAGGTAATTCTTATCTACTTCTACTTTTCTTCCTTCCATTCCCCAAGGGTTAGTATTAAGATCTTGATCTTGATTTTTATTTTTCAATTCTGGATTTAAATAAAATATAGATGGAGATATATAAAAAGCCCCATTAGATTCTAATTCTCTATAAAATTGTCTAAAACGATCCCTTTTTTCTTCACTCTGAAAATCAAGAAACTCCTGTTCATTTATAACCCCTAAATATGAATATTCCTTTAATATTTCCCATTTTTCTTGTTGATTACTTGCTGACTTTAATTCTTGAAAAGTACCAACTACTTGTTGCAGACCTAAAGTAAGAAAAACAGCTAATATAAGACGGACAAATATATTCATAAAGAATATTAATTTTACTGGCTTTTTATTTTTAATCATTTGAGAAATATGAATACTCTTTGTTCCTATCCATGCGAGTAAAATTATAATAACTATTATAAATAGTATTAATTTAATATTTTCAAACCAAAAATTCAAAAAAGGTAAAAATTGCTGATATTGATTATAATAGTATAAAAATATTACCAATCCTATTATCATAACAAACAATGACCATAAGATGATTTTAGTATATCTGAGAAATAAATAAATTAATATATGTAAGGGAGCATCGCCTAACATATACCTAACACCAATAGATTTATACTCTTTAACTATATCGTATAGCATCGCCAACAGTATTAGTAAACACAGAACAAAAGTTACAATATAAATCATGTCTTGATATGGATAATTTGTAAAATAAGTTTCATTTTGCTGATTTGATATTGTGACTAAAAAACCATAATCAGTCGCTATTTTTTTAAATCTTTTAGCTTTGTCTTTGTTATTTAGAGTGTACACTCCTTTTATGTCTTTGGTTTTTTCAGCAGCGATCATTGGACGAATTTCAATTGGGTCAAAACTATGAAATATTTCTAACTGTCCTATTTGGTGCTTGTTTTTTGTTTGTACAGTTGATAAAAAATCATTAGCATTACTGTTTTCATCTAGTAAATTTCCGTTTTTAAGCTTTAAATTTGTTTCTTCAAAGTAAGTATCAGAAGCATAAAAGGTCACATAGTATACTATTTTATCTTTATTGTCATTATTTCTTTCATATGAAATACGCTGTAAGTTTACTTTAGCCTTTCTAGCAGCTTCTGTTAATAATTGATAATTTTCTAATCTATTTCTCTCAGCATTCCCCTCTTCTATATTTATATTCCATTTTTCCTCATTATTATGATAATTAAATGATTGAAACTGCAAAAATTCAAACTGCTTAACAGATAAAAAACTTATAATTAAAAAAGTTGTAGTCAACAGAAGAAATATTAGTCTTTTCATATTATAATTCCTTCCTCTATAAATTAAGATTTTTCTTAAGCTTTCTTAACCATCCATTGTGGATAAGATCAAGTTTCACTTCCTAACGACTGATAAATTTGGTTAAACAAAGTTACGGGTGAATAAACTCTCCCATTTTTCTTGGCGAATCGCACGAAAATTCCTTCGGCGACCATCCCTTATAAATAAAATATGACCGGATACTCCATGCTTTTTTAAAAATAAAAATCTGATTTTTATTTTTAATAGATCGTACGCACATTGGATAGATGTGGAATATCTTGATGAGATTGATTCACCATTATATTTAGTCGCGCTAATTTAATGATTTGGTATGACGTGGGTCCTTTTAGAATCATAGATCGCAAAACTTCAGCGAAAAAACAATCATGGTTAGGGTACTAATACCTTTTATATCGACCATATGATTAGCTCTAGGCACGAGTTTTAGCCCTCGCAATGGAGAAGAAGAGTATTCGCTAAATCTATTCTTTGATCATGGATAGCGAGAACTGTGTGTTTTTTCTTTGCCTCATCGACATCGATTATTAACGACTTTCATTGATTTGCGTAAAAAGCTCAATTTGTGTGAAAACTAAAGGAGCTTTTTCTTATGTACTTCGATTTCCCCTCATATTCCTTAATTACAGAAATACTTTTTTTATAATTGTATTACCTTAGAGAAATGATGGGCTAAGTCTTTGTCATGAGTAACCATTATAATTGTTTTTCCTTGCTTATATAGATTCTTAAATAACGATACAATAATATCCCGGTTTTCGTTATCCAATGATCCAGTTGGTTCATCTGCTAAAATTATATCAGGATCTTTTAAAAGTAATCTCGCAATTGCGATACGTTGTTGTTCTCCCCCACTTAGAGTATGGACTTTTTCTTTACTATAATTATTAAGGCCAACTTCCTCTAGTACTAAGGTTATAGATTCCATTTTTTCTTTTTTACTAATTTTTTTATGTTTCAGTGCAAGTTCTAAGTTATCATTAACTGATGCATTATCGATTAAAGCATAGTTCTGAAAAATAAACCCTAAGTGATGCCTTAATAAATATCTCTTAATCCTTTTTTTATGTATATCTTTACCCATTACCTTTACTATTCCAGAATCAGCCTCCTCCAATGTACCAATTATATTTAAAAGAGTTGTTTTACCTTTTCCACTCTTTCCAATTATTCCAACAAATTCTCCGGAATTTATCTCTAAATTAAAATCTTCAAATATTGATTTCTCATTGAATTTTTTATTCATATTTTTTATTAGAATCATACTAAAAACCCCTTAGAATATTTTCGGGGGATTTATATATTAAATATATAAATCCCCCCTTGATATTCGCTCATATTAATTAATTCATAAAAACTTATATTTCTGTAAAAAGTATAAACAAGATTTTAAACTAGAGATCGTATTTTGCATAAGTAACTCTGTAAGGACCAGTGTAATCTAAATATAGCTTTGCCCAATATCCACCGCTTGCAACAGGAGAAAAATACATAACATCATTTTTTGTCATAGAATTAGAATGTCTTAAACTAGAATGATAGTATTCATTATAATTCTGCATTGTTGATTTGTTGTATCCATAATTCCAAGTTGAAGCTGCTGAAACTGACAGAGGTACTATTGCACCTATTATCAATAAAGCGGCTAAGAAAAAAGTAATTGTTCTTTTTTTCATGTATATGACCTCCTCTCTACCAGTTATTTTGATACCAATTAATCATACTTTAATTTTACAAAAAATTCAATACTTTACATTTAATGTATTATTTACAAAAAATATAATAAGTATTGATAATGTAACATACAATTGAAAGTAATGTTGTCGAATGTTGTCGCTTAACATGAAAGAATTAGGATATAATTTTCAAAATGGATTCTTCTCTTATAAATTATTAGTACGAATACCAA
Source organism: Virgibacillus sp. AGTR (assembly GCF_016919725.2). Taxonomy (GTDB): domain Bacteria; phylum Bacillota; class Bacilli; order Bacillales; family Amphibacillaceae; genus Virgibacillus; species Virgibacillus salarius. The sequence continues at coordinate 14,430 of NZ_JAJERH010000004.1, read as the reverse complement.
ATTGTTGCTTAATCAAAACCACCTCTATAAATCACAGTACCAGATGTTTCATTAAATCCCGCTGTAATAATGTCACCGTAGTATGTTCCTGGTAACATGCTGAGAAATTCAGTTCTATTCGCTTGTGTCAACCACTTGTACTTTGTGCAGTTTCCTGTATTAGCGTTACACAAACGAACCATAATTGTAGCAGCGTATGGCGCATCAACTTCAATGTTCACATCAAACGGGCTGGAACTTGACACATATCCGTCCCATTGTCCATCACCTGTAGCGAATTGAAATGCTCTTATGTTTTGAATAGTCCCGTCATCCGCAAATACCGTTGATGAAATCCCAGTAAATGCAAAAACGAGTGCAAAGGACATCACGAAAGCAGCGAAACATTTTTTGAACATTGTTTTCACCTCCTCCTTAACGCATATTAAACATTATTGTTAGAAAAATTACAATAAGCAGAAAGTATGGGTCTATGACAATAAATCAGCCACAGAAAAGATTCTTTGAAATCTTAATCATATTTGGGTATATATAAGGGGAGGCAGATATTTACTCACTCAAAGTTGGGTCACAAATTCACCTTTGAATACTGCTACGATGCAGGAGGCTCAAACCACAAATTTGTGACGAACCCCGGTCATCGTTAAGAATTTGCTTTGGATATATGAAATGGTAGCAAGTTCCGTATAAATAAACTAGAATAATAGAAAACAATTGTAATATTACGGATATATTTAATAAAAATAAATATATAATGTGAACTTTTATAAAGTAGAAGATAGATAACATATAGGGAATGGCTTCTAATTAGTATAGGGGCTATTTTTGCTTTATAGGGATGTTAATATTTTCACTTTTGATTTAATATATAAATACGATAGTTATTTTGGAGGGATTTTAATGCTCAAAAAACCGGTTTTGAAACTACTTATGCATGTAAAAAAAGAAGTGAGTAGTATGATAGAGGATAATCCCTATGGATATATTGATGGAATACCAAAAATAGCAAGTGAGATAGAAAAGTCACGCAAGTATAGAATAAAAGATTACGAAGAAGCAATAAATCAACTAACAAATGATGAGTTAGCTCTATATAAATCGGATATATCAGATGAAGAAATAACAAAGGGTTCTCAACTATTAGATACCTGTAAGAAAGTAGTTCAAAAAGCAAAAGAGTATCGTAGAGAAAAGAATAAAAAGACAAACAGAATTGAAACAAATTTACTTACGCATGCGCCATATTTCGTTGGAGGGTCGAAAAAAAGAAAAGACCAAGCTAAAAAAGAAGGTTACATAAAGATAGATAAAGAGGGTATTCGTAAAATGACTTACCAAAATAACTTAGGTCACATGCTAACAATGGCTGATGCTAAGACGCTATTTGCATTGTTCTCTATATGGGAAGAACAAAATTACGGTGAATGGGTAACATTTACGGAGTACCAGATTGTAGATAGACTTGATATGGGGATGGGTGGTAAGCAATATCAAATTGTAAGGAGTTCCTTAGAAAAGCTACGAAACACTTCTGTTGTTTTTCAGGAGGCACATGAAATCGAAACAGGAAAGCGTGTAAAGACAGAAAGATTTGATTTAATTATAGCGGATGAGTCCACAATAGAGCTGACGAAATCGGGAGATGTTAATGCAAAGCAGTATAGGATTCAATTTTCCCCACATATTGAAAAGTCCTTTACCCATGGATATTACACTTTTATCAGCATCGCAGTATTTAATGAGTTAGATGTAGAATCGGCTCAGGCTCTATATGTAATGATATCGGGAATAGCAAGTATGGAAAGTACAAGTAGATACATCAAATCGGATGGGGTTTTTGAAATACCTCTTGTAGAAGTTTATGGTACTTTATTTTTAGAAGATAGGAATCCAAAAAACAAAGCGGTAGTAGAAAAGGGGTGTGAGGAGTTAAAAAGCATCGATATAATAAAAACATTCTCTTTTATTAAAGAAGGAAGATCGTACACAAAATTAGTAATTGAAATAACAGATTGGTTAAAAGATGTGTTAGGCAAAAAAGATTATATTGACGTTAGTAGAAGAATAAAACAACTTTCTTTTAGTGATATAGAATAAAACAAAAAAACTCCCTTTAAAGTGGAGATTTTTTTTGGGGATAATTTTTTTTAAAATTTTTTTCGGAATAAAGTGTCCGTAATAGTACAGTATCGGAATGAAATTTCATTAATTTTTAAGTGTCCGTGGAGGTACAGTAATTTAATGATGGGTTCATAGACATAAAAGGAATCGGAAGTGTCCGTGGAGGTACAGTAAGTGATGAAAAGAGTCCAAATATAAAAATTATAGTGTCCGTACTGGTACAGTAGTAAGCAAAAATACGATCCCCTTTATATAAGACTTTTAAAACCAAAGCGTCCGTGAAGGTACAATAGGACTTTAGTAAGTCGAAAAAAGTAAAAAAAGAAGTGTCCGTGGAGGTACAGTGTTTTCTTCTTAAATTAGACAATCTACAAGCAAGTTTAAGTGTCCGTGAAGGTACAGTATTCCTGCCAATATTCGACAATTTATTTGGAATTTAAGTGTCCGTGAAGGTACAATAGAAGACAATTTTGAGTTGTCAAATGTCCGTAGTGGTACAGTATAGAATTCTATCTTTTAATGGTGTAAATTGTTGTTAACAGAGGGAAATAGGTAGGGGAATACTATGATATATGAAGATGTATACAATTTTTTGTTGAAAAAAGCATCTGCTAAAGAAATAGATATAATACTAGAGATGATTAGAAATACGGATTGGAATGGTCGGTTACGAATCGATATTTCTACTCTATCAAAGCGAGTAGGGACAACCAAGAAGTATGTAAAAGAGATAATACATAAATTCACTTCATTAAAAAGAGGAAAGCATATATTAAAAGTAGATAATTCCGATCCCGATTTCCCATACGTAATGGTGCTTGGGAAATCCTCTCTATTTTATAATAAAGGGGATAAGTATGGAAAAAAGTACGGGTTTTTGTATTCCAAGGAATTTCAAACGCTATCAGTATATGCGAAGAGAATTATTTTAACTGCAGTAATGGATGTTTCCCTTTCTAATAAAACTACTGCATCTTTAAGAGTATCTAATTTTGTATATCGAGATGAGGTTTCTACAGGACTAATCCCAAGTAAATCTACGTTATATCGTACAATAGAAGAAATTAATACCATCTTTAGTAGCAAATTAAAGGTTTCTTTGGCGACCAGTTTTTTTCTTAAAAAAGAGGTCATTCGAGTTTCCTTTGATGCATCTTATTTAGAACAGGTGGTGCATAACCATACAGAGCGTTTCGAGTTAAGAAAGGTTCTATTTGAACATGGATTCGAGGACTATGTATCAGATGATTATTGTATAGAAATAGAGCGCGTCGCAAAATATGTGTTTAATTCTCTAATCACAGGCGCAAAGCAAGTAACAAAAGAAAATCGTAATGTAACTGGCTTAATAGATACAATGATGAATATAGCGCGATATGTTTACGAAAAGGCTTTAGTAAAACTATCTAAGTCTTTATATAAGGTATTGGATGAAAATGAGGATACTGGAGCATTATCAGCTTATTTTAGCGCCGTTTTATTTTCTGTAATGGCAGAGGAAATGGCGAAGCACCAACATCAGGCGGATACAATCCAATCTTTAGTAGAGATTGCACGTACAGATATAAAGTCTGAGTCCGAACAACTTATCTTGGAGCATCAGTCTATTGCTGAAGTACTTGAAAGCTGGTGTAGGAATTGGGTGACATCTAGGGTGCATAAAAAAGAATCTAATCGAGGAGAGATCAATGAGGCGAGTGAGCAGCATAATAATAATCTAAAAGATACAATACATAATATTGTTCATACTTTGACTACAACCATTCGAAAATTAGAGAATAATTACACAAAATTAATCAGAAAGAACTCATATTTAGCTGACTGGATGGAACAGGTTAAACAATATATTGATACGATAAATATGAGATTTGTTTTTACTTAAGTCTCATAAAACAAAAATTCGGATGCTTTGGCGCAAGTGTCAAAGTTTATTTGTCGTGAAATATTTTTTTATTAAAATAACTGAGATGGATTTAATGAGAAAAAATAATAGAAAACGGCATTTGAATAAGAGGGTTTAAAAGCTAAACCCTCATTTATTAACACTAGAGTGTCTGTGAATTTAACGTTACTTGTTGTGAAGTTTTAATATAAACATGTTAATTTAGAATATAAATTTGTTAATTTAAAGGATTCAGCGTTGATAATGTAGTATCGAATGGTATTTTGTTAATTCGGTTACATATTTTAAAAAGGAATACTGATAGAACAGGCTTCAGTAAGTATTTTTATTCATGTTTTTATATTATTGTTTTGATCTATGATATTGAAAAAGGGATTAATAAAGGTTTTTACTTATTATTTAGGGAACTGAAAATTAATCTATTAAAACGATCAAAAATAAATTCTACATTTATTCCAAACAACTAAATGAAAAACGAGGAGAGAACCAGGTTTTCTTGAATCATAAAAAATCGGAAAGAGATTTCTGTCTGCTAAAATTCAACGATGGTTACATCATCGAACTTGTTAACAATCTGTTCTCTTTTTTTAACGGCCTCTTCGTAACTTAAAATTAAGTTACAGCTCCAACCGTACCAATAGGAACCGTATCCAAATTCATCTTTTCTCGTAACCCATAGAATATACTTTTTTCTCAAGTTATTCCCCTCCTTATTATGAATAGTAGGGATAGCATTGATCTGCATGTTGTCCTTGTTTTCGTTTACTTTTAAGGCGTTCAACTGACCGCCAAATGATTCGTGGTGATTGCCTTTTAATATAATGACACGATCTGGCTGTTGTTTTTTTGTGTGCTTATGCGTATCACGTATCGTACACCGTGCACATATAATATATAAAAAGATGCTTTGTGTGTAACATGTCCATGGGGTGCGCATGAGAGGTATCACCGTTATACGCCGCGGTGTGCGTCAGGTGTGTGGTCTGTTGCTTTGTTCATTAGAAAAGAAAACCGGTACGAAATTTCGTACCGGTTTTTAGTAGTCAATGCAATTGATACACAGAACCTTTGGTGGTTAGAAGTGTAATCGTACACTTACTCCTCTACGTCCCATGGAGAGGAGGGATATTCTAACCGTTTATATATCATAACCACCATCCAATATGTCCTTTAATATTTCGCCTGCTCTTTCTAATGCTTGATCAACTTCGCTCCAACTTAATTCGTTTAAAGCTTTTTGAATTGCTTGTCTGTAACGCGCAATTTGAAATAGTGCCTTATCATATTGATCTGACAATATATCGATTCTTTCCATCATTTCCTGCTCATCTTGGGTATTCGGATTTTATGGTGGAAAAGGGCTTATAAATCACCCTTCTCCAAATTCTTAATAAGTGTGGAAATATCGACACCAAAGTTGTCTGTAATGTCGTGATCAGTCACTTCAAACCAATTGAAAGTATCGTATCGTATAGCATAGCTTTGTTAAAAGCACTCGAATTAAATCGTGGTTTACGCTTCTTATGGAGCTTCTCATTGAACAGGATTTTGGCTCGTAAGGCATCAAAAGAGTAACCTCTACCCATTCGCTCTACCTGCCTAATAATGCTATTAATTGACTCCGTATAAGCGTTAGTGAGCCTTTTATCAAAGTAGTTAAATATTTCTTCTTGCCAGTTGTCTACGGCTCTCACAAGGTCTTTATAAGCGTCTTTATAGTTACTGGACATACAACTGTGTCTCCATTGACTATAACGAAGTAGACCTTCATCTGGATCAGGAGTATCCCAAATCCAGTAAAACTCTTCTTTAAGTTCATAGGCTTCTTTCAAAGCAGGAAGATTATCTAACCAAGTCTCTAAGAGGAATAATTCACGTTCATTTAGATCGTGTTTACGCTTTAGAAGGATAAACCTTTCACGCATAAGGGTACGTCTTTCTTTTTGACTCATTTGGGTTTTCAAAGACTTTCTGACGTTATCTAAGGCTTGATTAGCCATTCTAACTACATGGAACTTATCTACGACAACTTTAGCGTGTGGAAGGACAGTGTTCACTGCGTCTTTGTAGGGCTTCCACATATCCATTGTGACGTACTCAATATAAGTCCTGTCACTGATTTCTGAAAGACGTTGGATGACTGTTTCCTTGTTACGGTTAGGCTTTATGTCATAGATAGTCCTGCGTTCAACATTAGTCAATACAAGCCGAGGTTTACGAATAATATGTATCTCGTCTATCCCAAGCCATTTAGGAGTCTCAAACTGGTATTCACGTTCTTTGAGTGCCACATAATCCTTAAAGACGTTCCTAACGGTTTTCTCGTCAACACCAACGCTTTCTGCGACTTCTACAAAGGTCTTAGACATGGATTGCTCTTGAATGGACTTTAAAAGCCTTTTGGTCATACTACGCTTTTCATCAACGGATATTAGGCGTTCCCAGAAGGTAGATCCGCATTCACGACACTTGTATCGTCTGTGGTTCAATTGCAGTTAGATCTGAAAGACATAGTAGGTCTGTCATGTTGTTCATCCTTTAAACAGAAGGTGGGAATTGTCCCTGCTTCGTTACTGTATAGGAACTAATATTTCACACAAATGATTATCAATCATTTGTGAAGTATATCTTTCTATAATTGGTTGTTCTCTTATTGATAAATTATTTCTTTCTATCTCAGAAAAAATATTGCCCCAAAATTCACTGACTGCCTCTTTTGTATGGTCAAGCAAGAAAACAGCGTATTTCCCACCAGAAAATTCACCAACTTGAGCTGGTTTTTCCACATTAAAATCTTTATTTATAACAACGCAAACATCATAACGACATTCCTCTTTAGGAGTAATCTCTGGGTTATCTTGCGGTATACCTAAAATTGTAGAATTATCAAATACACCATTCGATTTTGCCCACTTTTTAAAATTCTCCATTAATTCTTTGTTTTGCTTTTCACCATATTCCCCAACATTTCGGAAATAAGCAATCCTTGATTCAGGTAATTCTTCAATAGTTATTTTCATTTTTTAATCCTCCTTTCTTAGATAAGGTAATTCGATTTAAAATGTTTTTCAAGTTCTTTTTTAAAAGAATTTGATTATAGTATGGTTTAATTAATCCATTATTCCACTATATATTCCGAAGACCCCTCATCTTTAATTTGTTTCATGAATAACAGCTCCTTTTATGAAAACAATTGATATTTTTAATTTCATGCGGTTTACCGGTCGCTCGTAGTTTCATAGAGCGACATTTTAAGATAAATCTTTTGATGCGAAATTTCGCATCAGTGCACCTTCTTACTTTGAAATTACTTTTTCAATACGTTTATTACGTAAAATTCTTTTAATATTGTTTTCAGGGGAGTTAAAATGATACCAGAAGACGTTCCAGTTTGGACTAGTATTATAGGCAACTTTGGATTTCCAATTGCTATAACTGTATATCTATTTGTTCGATTTGAACGTAAGATAGATCATTTAGAAAAAGTAATATTGGAATTATCTTCAGTTATAAAAAGTCTTAAAAGTAAGGGGGATTAATTAATCCCTCTTATATTTGTATTTGTTTTCAAGAAATCTCTAACCTCAAACAAGGCTAAGGTATTGATTCATAATAATTAATTAATATTTGTCTTTAGATTACTTTTTCTATACTTTCCCGATACTTTTACCAAAGCGCCTTTTACTATTATGTAACTAAGAGCTTGAAAAAAGCTCATATGTAAAGGAGGCTAAAGTATGGATGAAATGGTACTAGAGGTACAGAAATGGCTGAATGATACGTATACGGGAAGAAAAGGCTTTTCACCTATACCAGAAGATGGTACAACAGGTAATACAACAGTAGGGGCTTTAATTATTGGTTTACAAATAGAGCTTGGTATACCAAACCCGGTACCATCATTTGGTCCGGCTACGACTAGAGAATTTCCTGGATTGGCAAGACAGGAAGATGGTGCAAAACCGAATAATTTGAATAAAATCCTTCAAGGTGGATTCTGGTGTAAGGGTTATGATCCAGGAGGTTTTTCAGGAAATTTCTTTGGGGATACGGAAAATAAAGTTAAAGACTTTGAAATTGATGTCGGGGTTGAACCAACTGGATATGTAACATCAAAGTTAATGAAAGCAATATTGAATACAGATGGTTTTGTATTAAGCATTAGTTCCGGACGACAAAATGTTAGAGAAATACAACAATCACTTAATAAGGAATATGGTAATTATTTTGATTACATTCCAACGAATGGGATTTATGAAAGAAAGTCAAACAAGGCTTTAATATACGCCTTGCAGCATGAAGAAGGAATCGGCCATATAGCAAATGGTAATTTTGGTCCTTCAACTATTGATAATTGCCCTACCCTAAGCTATGGTGATGCACCAGCGAAATTCACAAGGATTTTGCAGTGGTCGCTCGCGTGTAATAGTCCTTTATACGATACACATCCTTATGATGGAGATTTTGATCCGCAAGTAGAAACAGCCATAAACTTGTTTAAGGAGTTTATGACCCTTCCTGCTAATGGGGTTGCTGATATGCCAACCATCAAGCAATTACTAACAAGCAATGGGTATACAGGTCGGACGGCAATCGCTTGTGATGCATCTACGGTTATTAATCAAACAACTGCTAATACCTTACTTGATTATAACTACCAGATTATCGGTCGTTATCTAACAGGTTATGTAGGAACTGGAGCCGAACGTCGTTCAAAAGCAATGACCCATGAGGAACTAAACATTCTTGCGGTAAACGGTATACGTGTATTCCCTATATACCAAGATGGTGGGTGGTATGCGGAGTACTTCAAACCAGGGAAAGGTACAGAGGATGCATGGAAAGCCATTAGAGCAGCAAACGAATTTGGATTTCCATCTGGTACAACAATTTATTTTGCTGTTGATTATGACGCTTATGATTTTGAAGTAACGAATAATATTCTTCCTTATTTAGCAGAAGTTCGTGATGTGTTGAATATTATTAAGGGCGAAGAGGGCTTACCAGAATACAAACTTGGTGTTTATGGTTCTCGTAATACTTGTATAAGAGCACAGTCAAATAACAGTGTGTTAGCAGATTACAGTTTTGTAGGAAACATGTCCACAGGTTTTAGTGGAAACTTAGGATTTACGATGCCTAAGAATTGGTCCTTTAATCAATTCCATGAAACAGCAATTGGTTCTGGTATGGGATTGCTTGGTATCGACAAAAATGATTATTCAGGCAAAGATCCAGGTGTTTCAGCAGTAAACCCTCCGGGTAATCCAGAAATTAGCGAAGAATATCGAGCAAAACACAATGCGTTTGTAGAAATGGGTAAGAATATACCAGGATTGCAAAAGTTTGGTTCAGAATTATTAGTAACGAATATTAATTTTAGTCATACGTATCGAATTACTGAAATTGCAAATGTATTCTCTATAGATGTTGAATTCAGTGAACAGTTAAATCCTCCTAGTGATGGAGGGGCGACAGCTACACTGCAAGTCACAAATAATGGAGTAAACGGCAGTCTTGAGAGTTTGCTTGGAGAAAGCATGGCGCAATTTACTCAAAAACGACTTGGATTTTATGAAGATTTTATAGATAATATGGCGGCTTCGATAGGTACTGGTGCTATCCAGTTGAGTCTAACAGGATCAGGAACTAATGCAGAACTTCGTGTAACTGCTTTCAAAGAAGAAATCCCAGTAGAAGGTGGAGGAAATCTTCAACTTGCGGTCACAGTAATATTTACGGTCGATATTGATCTAACTCCTGTATTAGATGCGTTTAGTTCAAAAGAGGTAAAGGCTGCAGCAACTACGTTAGGTTTTGTTTTTTTACTTTATTTAGCAGTTACGCACGGTATTCCTGTCATAGCTGCTTTAGGTGTTGGTACGATTGTTGCTTTGTTAATCGGAGATGAAGACGACATAGATGATAATGAATCATAACAAAAAGCTCCACCACGGTGGAGCTTTCCACTTTCTAAACACTTACTTTTCTTTTTATAAATGCTTGATATTCCTTAATTTCTTCTTCACTCAAGTTATCTGGTTCCTTTTTGATTGTAATTGCATGTAGGTCTGTAGTATATAGAAAATAACGAGTTTCGTCTTCTTTAAATTCACTTATGTCATCCCATTGAATTTTTTCGGTTAAATTATTGGATTCTTTAATCAATTCTTCTTCGGATAAGGTCAAAGTAAAAGTACCTTTCTTATTTTTATGTTGTTTAAGAATATCTCTTTTATATCGTCTTATTATAGCAATCTCATAAGACTTCCATACTAAAGGAGCAGGAATTAAACAGAGCGCTAACCCAAACAGTAAATCATTTGTTGAGAAACCACTAGTTACAAATATAAATATTACAAAGATAAAAAACACAATTAATTGCATAATTCTAGATTTTCTATGGAATTTAGTGTTCTTTATAGCATTTTTTTGCTGAGCAATTAAGTCTTCGTCAGTTATATTGAATGTTGCATTCAAATGTGTTTCCCCCTTTTTCATTTTGTTTATACTAATCTATTTTGCTTTGAAATTGTAGATAACCTTTATACTCTTAATCTTAAGTTAAATCTCTTAAAGCCTATTCACTATACAGTATGTATAATTTTAACATAAAAATATTATCATGCTAAACAAAGAGTTAAATAAGAAAAGCACAAAATACAAATTCAACTATTTCCGACCGAAATCTGCTTTAACCTCCCCCCACACCTTTGTCTCCCATTTCAGTACAGGATTTTGATAATCGTGATCGTACAGCCATTGGATAGCAGCATCGATATCCTGCCATAATTTCTTAGTATCAGCGTTTCGTTTCAGATTGGTGTTGACGCGTATATTTCTTACCCACGCAATAGCACTAACAGAGTCTGAGTAGACTGGTATATCTGAATTTAGTTCGTACAGATGTTTTAGAGCACGAACCACAGCGAGGAACTCACCCAGGTTATTCGTACCAACCGGGTATACATCCGACGCAAAGATTTGCGCACCGGTATCGGTATCGACTCCCTGAAATTCCATCTCGCCGGGATTCCCGCTGCAGGCAGCGTCCACGGAGATACTCTTTTTAATATAACCTTGCGGTTCGACTACATTCTTTTTCTGTGACCCACTATTAGGTTTCGATCCGATCTCCCATCCGTGCGTTAGTGCGTGTTCTGCAATACTTTTGCTCGCAAAACTCTTGAATTCAGCACCTTTGAAACCTTTCACCTGTGCTTCGCATTCCGCCCATGAGTTATACACCCCGGGTCTGCGTCCTTTTCGTACCGTGTAAAATTTCGTTTTTGCCATACCTATCCCTACCTTTTTTATTTGAATATAGAAAGAACCGATCCTTTTTGATTTAATGGATCGGTCCGTTTGGGTTGTTTGAAAGTAATGGTTTTTCTTCATTGAGGATATTGACAAGAATATTTTCTACGCCCGCCTCTCCAATAATATCGAGGTTCTGGGCAATTTCCGCTATTTCCATCACTTCATTGTTTGTTCCTTTTAGATCAACGGAAATTTTCAAATCTTCTCCGCCTTCTTTATCGACGACGGAAATCCTGAATATAATTTCCGCTTTTTTCTTTGTCATGATTCAGCCTCCCGATTTGATTTTTATATACCCAATTATTGGCCTCCTCATTTTAATTTCTATATTTCCTAGTCATTTCCTTTTTTTAATCCGAAATACCTAATTCTTTAGGGTTATTTCCCAGGTGGATTGTTATAAATATGGAACAGGATTATGGTGGGTTTTTCGGTAGGTAATTCATCCAGATCAGTTTTTATGAATATGAGACGATCGCTACGATTGATTAAAGAATATTGAGAAAAACGACCGTCGCTGGGTTAAGCCAATCGGTTTCTGGGAAATGCTGATTGATTTTTGAACCCTTCACTGGTCGCCTGATGGGCGACAGTTCAGCCGTGATTTCGACACGGGATGACGCGGCATTTCGTGTTTGATTAAAAAATCTACTCATGATGTAATTCTAGTACATGTGATTCTTATAAAATGCTATCATTCTATTACTCTTACATAATAATGCACATTATGATATTGTAAAACAGAAAAAAAACTTCCTGTTAGGGAACAAGGAAGTTTATCGGCCGGTCTAGAAGCCGTAATATGCATTTAATATCAATTTTATTATAATATGTCTGCCCTTTTCTGTCAAAGAAGAGAGGGTTATTTTATTAAGATAGCAACTAAAAAATGAATATTAACTGGAATTAGTGCTTAATTCCGACGCCGGAGGTCCTCGTCAACGATTCATCATAGAGATCCAAAAGTACAAGTTTATGTCACGAAAGCAAAAGAAATCCTACAGCCGCGATTGGCTGCCTTAATAATGTCACGTATATTTAAAATATAAGTATTATTGTCGATTTATGATCTAAAATGTTGTTATTTGTATTACATAATAGTATTACATCTTACATAATACGTTTATGTTCTATGTTGACGTTAGTCTATTACACTTATAGAATAGAAGTATCATTAATAGAAGGGTGATGTGTGTGGCTGAAGTCTATTCCATTAGTATGAATAAAGGTGGTGTTGGAAAAACCTCTCTTGTGACGAATCTAGCTTCTATACTAGCGAAAAAACATAAGAAGAAGGTTTTGATTATCGACACGGATGCTCAAGGAAATAGTAGCATAGCATTCGGACAAAACCCCTATAGTTTTGAAAATACGATTTATGATGTCATGTTGAACGGCTGTAATCCTAAAAATGCGATCCATACAATGAAAAAAAATATTGATTTATTACCAGCAAATGATGATATGAATTTTTTGGAGTTTGACGTTCTGCCTCATCTTGATAAATATTCCAGACCATATTACTTACTGAAGGACGGAATGAAGGATATAGAAAAAGACTATGATTATATCTTCATTGACACACCACCGTCACTTGGGTTTGTAGCTGGTAATTGTTTGACGTATGCAAATCACGTGATTATTCCATTTGTACCTGAAATGTATGATGTGAAAGGATTGATCCGGGTTATAAAAGCTATCGCGGAGTTTAGAAATGATTACAATCCGTCTTTGGAGGTTGCTGGTGTTATTGGGATGAAAGTGGAGTCGAGCACATCTCTTCACTCGGAAATGCTTCAGGAAGCGAGACGATATTGTAATCAGTCGAATATTTACATGTATGATACGATTATTCCTAAATCAATCGCTTTTGCTAAGGCGGTGGCGTACAGTAATGTTCCGGCTATTCTCTCCTCGGAATCGAAGAATAAACTCGTAAATTCATATGACGATGTTGCTAAAGAGTTTTTAGAAATTGAATCAGTGAAAGGACAGGTGTAATATGGCACGCAAAAGTAAATCATTAGCAGGTGCTTTTAATCAATTTGAGGAATCGGAAGAAGAATACGGAAATGAAAGTGAAAATACGTTTACAAGTAAGGAAAACAAAAAAGATAATGTTCAACCAAAACAGGAAACATCTGATATAACTCCTATTCATAATAAACAAGATATTCCAAACAATGAAACAGTAAAACGTAATCAAGATACGTATACAAAAGATGTAATACCTGAACGTAATACAAATACTGAAACATCTGAAAAAACCGTAAAAGATGTTACAAACAGTATTATGGCTATGTATGATGAAAAAAGTAACAAGAAAACGGTTGAGGAAACCCACCAACGATCTACGTTTTTGTTTCGAAAAGACTTACGAGCGCGTTTGGATCGATTGTCTGCAGGAAAACGAGGGTTCAAAACAATGTTTATTAATCAAGCCATTGAAGTGATGTTGGATGAAATGGAAGAAGAAGAGTATGATTGAGAGAAGGTAGAGGCGATCCCTATCAGGGATTCGTCTCTCTTTTTTTAAAAAAAGATCTGGTATAATGGTTGCGGAGAGAAAACATGTGGGGTATCAAAATGAAAATAAAAGTAAATTTATTAGATAAGAGTTTATTGAAACGGTATTTTTCAGTGTTATCGGTAGTAAGCGTTTTAATGTCATGCGTATTAATAGGGATTGATATTCCAGATACATACAAACTTCATACAATGGTTATATGGTAAATACAAAAAAATCTGCTGGTGCGTATTATTACACTTGTGATTAACTATTATGAAATATGTAATACATGTTGTGTTACGTAAGATATAACACATTTACGTAACACAAAAAGCGATAACCTTTAAAGGCTATCGCTTTTTGTGTGCTAAACGGTAACAAAGGATGTCACATCACAAGATTGTGACAGCCCCTGGTTATCGTACTTGTTTTGTTTTGAACACGAATATCGTTTTTGTTATTTCTTCTTACCGAAGATTGCGCGTAATTTCTCTTGACGTTCGCGTTCTGCAGCGAGTTCTTCTCGATCTACGGTGTAGTTGGCTAAGGCGTCATCGCTTTGGTATTCAATGAGGAA
>NZ_JAJERH010000039.1 GCF_016919725.2 Virgibacillus sp. AGTR | reverse complement strand
ACAAGGAAAAGCTCAAAAGCATCGTTGTATGTAAATATTTGGTGACGTGAGTGCTTGTGCAGCGTTAAGGAAAACGATTCAGAAAGAGTTGGTTCGCCTCTGAGTTTGCCTAGTACTTTTTCTCCTTAGTGGAAGCTCTGTATATTCCCTTCGCTGCATGAAGCTTACCATAACCACAACAAATAGCTTAGAACCCATAAAAGCCAAACTGATTGAAGTTCGGCTTTTACTTTATTGCTCTAAGACAGATTGACTATGGTTGATAAATGAAAAAAATCAGTAAAGTTAGTTAACTTGAGATAAAATAATCCTTATAATAATAGATTGTCACGATAACTGAAATCACCAAATAACCAACTGCGGTATAAAAAACGATAGAGGGGTAAATTGCTTTTTCTCCTCTTCCATTTTCATTCCTGTCTGCGATTGAACACTCATCCGCACCAGATTTGTAGTATACCCCCCTGATGAAGTAAAGAACCAAATAATCACAACAAATACTAATCCAATCAAAAAGGAAAATTCAATCCATTCAGCATCAAACATAGAAGCAATTCCCCAATTCGCACCGAAGATCACACATAATGTTATAATAATCAAGCCTATATTTTTCACCGTTATCCTCCCATATCATAGCTTTATTTGTTTATACGAATAATTATCTAAAAAGTTTCACAATTAATGTAATTAGTTGTTAGGATCAATTTAATGAATAAATATGCTTATACTTGATCCATATAAGGGATTAGATAACGTAAATAAATATATATGGTTGCAATAATAAGCGAGATAATGACTAACGGGAACCCATATAATAAAAAGCGAATAAATGGTATTTTTTGTTTAGCACCTTCAGCTAATCCTGCAACAACTACATTGGCGGAAGCACCTACAAGTGTTGCATTACCTCCCAGACATGCTCCTAATGCTAGTGACCACCATATTGGATCTAGATAAACCATTCCATAACTCTCAAATTCTTGAACAACCGGTATCATAGCCGCTACAAACGGAATATTGTCAACCACACCAGAAAATAATCCTGATATCCATAGGATTAGTAATGTAGTTTTTACATAATCGCCATCCGTTGAAACGACAATTGCTCTTGCTAATTCATCTATAACCCCTACCTCTTCCAGACCACCAACAAGTGTAAACAAACCAATAAAGAAGAAGAGTGTTACCCATTCCACTTTTTCAAAAATTTGCTCTGTAGCTAGCTCCTTCTCTGTAAGAAGCAATAATAATATCGCTCCAGATAAAGCAATTGCTGTTAATTCAACATGAAGAAATGCATGAAATAAAAACCCGGAAATCGTTAGTATAAGAACTGTGATCGATTGATAAAGCATTGGTGTTTTATTCAAATACGATGCCGCATTAATCTTTACTAATTCTTCAATTTCTATTGACTTTCGTTTTAATGTATTTCGAAACAAAAAAGAAACCAATACTAACATAATGACAAACAGTATGATTGCAACTGGAGCGACATGAATGAGAAAAGAAGAGAAGGTTAAGTGCTCAACTGCTTGTCCAATCATAATGTTTGGTGGATCACCTATCAATGTTGCTGCACCACCTATGTTAGAGCTAAATATAATTGTAACAAGATATGGAAACGCAGGAAGTTTCAATAGTTTAGTGATTTTAAGGATAATAGGCACAAAAATTAATACAGTCGTTACATTATCTAACATAGCTGAACCTATTCCAGTTAGTATGCTAGCTCCAATTAGCAATGGAATTGGCGCTCCTTTTACGCGCTGAGCAAATCGAATCGCAATATAAGAGAATAGACCGGTCTTCTCTGTAATTGCAATCAATACCATCATTGAAAATAAAAGAGCAATCGTATTCCAGTCAATATAATCGACAAGCATTTTTTCCGTTGTATATATACCTGTAAGTAATAATAATGTTCCACCAGTCATTGTTACAACAGCACGATTCACCTTTTCAGTCATGATAAATATATAACAAATAATAAATATGATTGTAGCAAGAATAATTTCCATCTTACACCTGCTTTCCTTTCTTCCACTTTTACACGCCTTAATACACTATATGTTAGAAAATAACAAAATATTTTTCGTCTATTATTTTTTGTTTATGAATACGATTAATTAAGTGGACAATCTTGAAAGGAGAGATCAGGGTGCACAAACAACATGTTACAGCATTATTATACGGATGGATTACCGTATTAGGCTTAATACTGGTAGCTAGCTTTATTTTGGCTTTATTACTTCGATTTACCTCATTTAATGAACCTACGTTATCGTGGGTTACTCTCATTATTGGTTTGCTCTCGCTCTTTATTGGTGGGATGGCTGCCGGAATGAAAGGAAAGGAAAAAGGATGGATGATCGGATCTGTCACCGGTGTTGGTTTCACGCTATTCATTTTTCTAGTTCAATACTTAGGCTATCAACAAGGATTTACATTAGAACAGTCGCTACATCATATGGGGTATATTGCAGCAGCTTTGCTCGGTGGGTCGGTTGGTGTTAATATCGTTGGACCACAGCCAACTGAAAACTAATTTCGTTGAGACAAGTACATCCGTTTTGATAATAAGTCCAAGCGGATTTACTTTTGCCATTATCCTGTCGCATGAATGCTGTTGTCTTTAATAACAGGCATTATAAACAATCCATTTTTCAAGAAACGGCTTATATCTAAGCTTAAAAAGAATACTTCCCGATAAGTAAAGGACAGCACACCAAACATTTATCACGGTGTGCTGTCCTTTATATTATGTATCCATTTTACTTTCTACATTTCTCATGGTATAAGCAACAGACACTTTGTCTATTGCTTACCCGACGAGTTTATAGGCTAGTCTTATTGTTTTACTTCACGAATCGCAGAACGGTCATACGTAAGCTTTGAACCGTCACCGCCTTGTATAACTACTGTGTTTTCATCCATAGCGTGAATCTCACCATGAAAGCCACCAATTGTAATTACCGTGTCTCCCTTTTGTAAGTCTGACTGCATTTGTCTCACTTGCTTTTGACGTTTTTGCTGAGGACGTATTAGCAAGAAGTAGAAAATAACAAACATCAGGATAATAGGTAATAAAGAAACAAGCATTTCCATTATTGAATTCCTCCTTTCAAATTATTAGAAATTCCTTGCGTCGGGTTTATTGAAACCGTATTGTTCAAAGAATTCTTCTTTAAATGAGCCAAGTCGATCTTCGCTTATAGCTGTTCGTACTTGCTTCATTAATTTTAACAGAAAATAGAGATTATGATAAGTAGTAAGCCTAAATCCGAATGTTTCATTACACTTAATTAAATGTCGGATATAAGCGCGCGTATAATTTTTACACACATGGCAATCACAATTTTCATCAATTGGATTAAAATCACGTGCATACTTCGCATTTCTTACTACTAATCGTCCATTTGACGTCATGCAGGTCCCATTTCTAGCAATTCTCGTAGGGAGCACACAATCAAACATGTCAATTCCTCGTAACGCACCATCAATTAAAGAGTCTGGAGATCCAACCCCCATTAAATACCTAGGTTTATTAGTTGGCATTAATGGTGTAGTAAACTCAAGCACCCGATTCATTACGTCCTTCGGTTCCCCAACAGATAACCCACCTATAGCATAGCCTGGGAAATCAAGTGAAACAAGATCTTCCGCACTTTGTCTACGCAGACCTTCATACTCTCCACCCTGAATAATACCAAATAATCCTTGATCCTTTTTTCGTTGATGTGCAGCTAGACATCTCTCTGCCCATCGGGAGGTTCGCTCCACAGAATCCTTCATATAACTGTGCTCCGCAGGATATGGTGGACATTCATCAAACGCCATCATTATATCAGAACCAAGGTCATTTTGTATATTTATAGCCTTCTCAGGTGATAAAAAGAGTTTCTCACCACTTAAATGATTGCGAAAATGAACACCCTCTTCTGTGATTTTACGCATATCACTCAAGCTAAAAACTTGAAATCCACCAGAATCGGTTAGGAT
Organism: Virgibacillus sp. AGTR; assembly: GCF_016919725.2. GTDB lineage: Bacteria > Bacillota > Bacilli > Bacillales > Amphibacillaceae > Virgibacillus > Virgibacillus salarius. The sequence continues at coordinate 34,905 of NZ_JAJERH010000039.1, read as the reverse complement.
TGCTCCATCCCAATTCATAAAGCGATGTAGTCCCCCTGCTTCCTTTACAATATCATGACCAGGACGAAGCCATAGATGATACGTATTTGATAAAATGATATTTGCATTCATATCTTTTAATTCTTCTGGGCTCATTGTCTTAACAGTTGCTAATGTTCCAACAGGCATAAAGGCTGGTGTATCAAATGATCCATGTGGTGTATGGACTCGTCCAAGTCTAGCACCTGTTTGTTTACAAGTTTTAATTAATTCATATGTGATAGGTGTCATATAATATTCTTCCTTTTAGTTTATATAATTAACATGGCATCACCAAAGCTAAAAAATCGATATCTTTGATCTACCGCTTCTTGGTATGCTTTTAAGACTTTATTTTTATCGGCAAATGCGCTAATCAGCATAATTAGCGTAGATTTTGGCAAATGAAAGTTTGTAATTAAACCATTTATGGCTTTAAATTCATAAGGTGGATATATAAATATATCTGTCCACCCACTTGTTTCCGTGAATACACCACTGTTATCTCTAGCAATTGTTTCTAATGTTCTTGTAGAGGTAGTACCAACGGAAATAATTCTTCCGTTACTTTCTTTTACATGATTAAGAATATCTGCTGTTTCTTTAGTCATATGATAAAACTCAGCATGCATTTTATGTTCTTCAACATTATCTACGCTAACTGGTCGGAAAGTACCTAACCCTACGTGTAAGGTAATAAAAGTTATAATAACTCCCATTTCTTGCAACTCATCTAACAATTCTTTTGTAAAATGTAATCCTGCCGTTGGTGCAGCAGCTGATCCTTCCTCCTTTGCGTACACAGTCTGATACCTTTCCTTCTCCTGATCTGGCAATTGTTCTTTAATATATGGCGGCAAGGGCATTTCTCCTAAGCCCTCCAGTACTTCATAGAAGATCCCCTCATAGGTAAATTCAACAATTCGGCCACCATGATCCTTTAATCCCGTACACGTAGCTTTCAGTTGTCCGTCACCAAAAATGATCTCCGTTCCTATTTTTACTTTTTTAGCTGGCTTTGCCAGTACTTCCCAAGCATCGTTATCTGTTTGATGTAATAGCAAAATTTCTACACTTGCTCCAGTCTCTTCTTTCATACCATGTAAACGTGCAGGCAGTACTCGTGTATCATTTAATACCAAGCAATCTCCTTTTTTAAAATAGTTTTTGATATCTATAAACTGTTGATGCTCTATATCTCCACTTTGCCTATCTAATACCAGTAGCCTTGAAGCTGATCGATCTTTCAATGGTGTCTGTGCTATCAGTTCTTCTGGTAAATCAAAATCAAACTCATCAATATTCATCCTTAATCTCCTTACCTATGTTTAGCGAAACTTGCCAAAGATGTAAAATAAAAGTGTTAGTATAATACTGACTGTTATAGAAGTTACGATTGGGAAATGAAAAACAAAATTCCCCTTTTTAATCGTAATATCACCTGGTAATTTACCAATAATGGTCCAAATAATTCCAATGACAAGGAAGAGTAAACCAAGCAGAATAAATAGTTTACCGATGTTCATTTTCATCCGCTACCTTTAGACCAAAGTGTTCGTAAGCCTTTGGTGTTGCGACTCTTCCCCGAGGAGTTCGCTGAATGAAACCAATTTGTAATAAGTATGGCTCATATACATCTTCAATCGTTTGTGATTCTTCTCCAATTGTTGCAGCAATTGTATCTAAGCCTACTGGTCCTCCTTGAAAGCTATGAATGATTCCCTTTAAAAGCTTATGATCAATATGATCTAATCCTTCTTTGTCTACTTGTAGCATTTCTAAAGCTTCACCTGTCGTATCAATGCTAATTTCCTCTTCCCCTTTAACTTGGGAAATATCACGGATTCGCTTTAGTAAGCGATTAGCAATCCTCGGCGTTCCTCTAGAACGTCGAGCAACTTCAACAGCTGCGGCTTGCGATATGGATGTGTTAAATATTTCAGCTGTTCGTTCAATAATTGCACACAGATCCTTTGCCTCGTAAAATTCAAGTCTACTTAATACACCAAAACGGTCGCGTAACGGTGCGGATAATAGCCCAGCTCTAGTCGTAGCTCCGACTAACGTAAAAGGAGGTAAATCAATTCTTACAGAACGAGCACTTGGTCCAGTTCCAATAACAATATCGAGAAAAAAATCTTCCATGGCAGGATATAATACTTCCTCGACAGAGCGAGGAAGTCGGTGAATTTCATCGATAAACAATACGTCCCCAGGTTCTAATGATGATAATATAGCAGCAAGATCTCCTGCCCGTTCAATTGCTGGTCCAGATGTGGATCGAAATTGAACACCCATCTCATTTGCGATGATAGCAGCAAGCGTTGTCTTTCCCAACCCTGGTGGTCCATATAGTAGTACATGATCGAGAGGCTCTTCTCGCATCTTTGCAGCTTGAATAAATATACTTAAATTTTCCTTTACTTTCTGCTGACCAATATACTGTGATAACGTAGTTGGACGAAGATTCAGCTCGACAGAGGAATCTTCCTCTTGAAACTCTCCAGTGACTACACGTTCTTCCATTATTATCTCCCTCCTCTACTATTTCATTAGTAATCCCAAAGCTTTTCGGATTAATTCGTCTGTATTCAACGTATTTTCTTTTTGTAATGTTGGTATAACCGTTTTTATTTCTTTTTCTGTATACCCCAGTGCTTTCAAAGCTTCCTGTGCTTCTTGTACAAGCATTTCATTCTTATTTTGCTTGAAGGCCGACTCGGTTGCAGAGCTATAATCGACAGCAACCGTTAACTTTCCTTTTAAGTCCAAAATAATTTGACGCGCCGTTTTCTTACCGATTCCTGGAAAGCTGGTTAAAAATGCATCGTCTTCTCTTTCGATTGCAGCTGCAAATCCAGCCACATCAACCGAAGCTAAAATCGCTAATGCACCTTTTGGTCCAATTCCTGACACCGAGATTAGCTTAGTAAATAGATATTTCTCTTCTTCGTTCTTAAACCCATATAATAATTGTGTATCTTCTCGAACATGATGATATGTATAAACAAATACTTCATTATGTTCAAAAGACTGAAATACAAAAGGATTCGCACATATGATCTCGTAACCAACCCCTTGAACATCAACAATTATTGAATCATCTTGTATATATGTAAGTATTCCTTTAATATAAGCTATCATTTATCCTACTCCTTCTCTTCATTCATTTTATCATAAGTAGCTATAAATGAATAAACTTCTATTCCTTCGTAAAGAAATAGAAGTTTTAATTCTTAGTCTGTAACTTCCAGATTATGATGAATGTCTTGAACATCTTCATTTTCTTCTAACGTTTCAATTAGATTTAACATATTTGATTCATCATTCTCTGCTAAAGAGCTGTATGTCTGCGGAATTAATGTTACTTCGGAATCAGCAATTTGAAAGCCCGATTCCTGCAAATGAGCAACAACAGCTTGGAATTCTTCTGGAGATGTAAATATTTCGTAAGCATCTTCTTCGCTACTTATATCTTCAGCTCCTCCTTCTAATGCTTCCAGTGTTAATTCATCCTCATCAATCGATCCGTCTTCATTCGAGATAACAATATACCCTTTACGATCAAACATAAATGACACACTACCATTTTCTCCTAGGTTACCATTATGCTTTTTAAAAGCATGACGTATATCTGCTGCTGTTCTGTTTTTATTATCTGTTAATACATTGACAATGACCGCTACTCCACCAGGGCCATAGCCTTCATATGTGATCTCTTCAAAACTAGCACCATCTAAAGTACCTGTAGCTTTTTTAATTGCTCGATCTATATTATCATTCGGCATATTATCTGCTTTTGCTTTATCTACTGCTAACCGAAGACTAGCATTCGTTGACAGATCACCGCCACCCTGTTTAGCAGCCGTATAAATATCTTTTGCATGACGCATAAAGATTTTTCCTTTTTTTGCGTCTTGTGCATTTTTACGTCTTTGAATATTTTTCCATTTAGAATGACCAGCCATGAGGACATTCTCCTCTCTAGAAATTTCCTTTATTACTATAACAAAAAAATAGGCTTTCTTAAAGGTTTTGACAAAAGAAAAAGGTGGAGACAAAACACAACTTCATTACTCAAAATATGAATAATCATGTTATTAACAGGAATATCATCGATGTACCATGAAAATATACTTGCTTTCCGCGAGCACGGACTCAGCTATCTTGGTAAAGAAAAACACGTTACCAAGTGAGTCTTCTGACTCGTGCTATTCCCGCTAGATAAGGAAGGCTTCGTTAGCGATACATCACACACTGAAAAAGCGTTCTTTTTTTCAAGGATATTTCAGTTGCTATATTAATTATTCTAAGAACTAAAGCGCAAGCGCCAATTTAGAAACGTAGGGCGATTCGTGAAGTCACCTCGTTTCTGGCCGCTGGATCTGGACGTGGCTCAACACGCCCATCTATATACTCGGTGACAACCTTCCCTTTAAATTCTTCACTATATTTAGCCACAAAAACACCCCCTGAAATTAGATTTTTTACTCTAACTTCAGGGGGGCGGTACCTAATTATTGTTCTTTTTTTATTGCTTCTTAATTACGTTTGTCTCAGCCTCAATTATTATTGTTAATAAATTCATTGATATATTGTTCAATTTTATCTCCATTATTTTTGGCCTTCAGCCTTGCATCGAGGTTTTTCATACGATCCCAATGGATATCATCTGTATATACAATAATCTGTTTATCCGTATTTGGCACTAGCTTTTTTACTTCTTTTTTAATTTGCTGGACAGAATCTTTTTGTTTGGCATGCGCTTGTAAAATCACACCAACAATAATGCGATCGTCCGTTGACGCCACCTGCGCTTGTACAATTTCACGTTTATTTTGCAGCGTTTCTGCAATCATTTGCGCTTCTTCATTCGTAAATACATCAGTGTACCCATTTTTATTGTTTGCATCATTTGCTTTATCTTGGTGAGTCTGCGGATATCCACCTTTTTCTCCAATAGTCTGGTCACGGACATGTAAACGTTCTTTTTTCTCTTGATTCGTCTCATAGTGAATAGGCTGTGTATTTTTTCTATCTATTTCTCGCTGCGCATCTTCGTTTGCACCATTGTCATTCGCACAAGCAACCATCGTGAAAAAAGCAGCTATTATAAATGCTTTCTTTGTCCACATAGGAATACCTCCCTTATTAATAGTTTGGATAAGGAAGGTATTTTTACACAGTTAATTTAAGGAAAAATTACTAATTTCTTTTGAATTGTGGTAACGGATCCCTTTTATGAGCTGTTCGTTTATGCATTGCTAAAATAGTTGATTTATCTTGTTCAGGAATAGACTCACCTTTGATAAAAGCATCAATCTTGGCATAGGAAGTACCCATCTCTTTCTCATCTGTTTGACCTTCCCATAAATCTGCACTCGGTTGCTTATCAAGCACTGATTGAGGAATACCTAGATATGCTGCTAATTCCTTCACTTCCCCCTTCGTAAATTCAACGATTGGTAAAATATCGACACCACCATCACCATATTTTGTAAAATAGCCTGTATACCATTCTGCTGCGTTATCCGTTCCAACGACAAGATAATTATGATGTGTTGCGACAGTGTACAATGTACTCATACGTAACCTAGCACTTAAATTGGCTTGAGCAAGCCGGGTATTGTCTTCTTGATATGTCTTATTTTCCTTCAATTCTTTTTTGATATTACAATACATTGCTTCACGAGCTTCCGTTAAATCTACTGTGATAGAGTTTAAATTACAGCTTTCCGTAACTGCTCTAGCATCCTGCATATTCACTTCACTTGTATTAATTGGCATAAGTACTCCTAAGGAATTATTAGGACAAGCACGTTTAATTAAATGCGCAACAACAGCTGAATCAATCCCACCACTAATTCCTACTAATAATCCGTCTACACCTGCAGATTTTACTTGGTCACGTAGCCATTCAACTATTTGATTCACTTCTTTTTCCATTCGTATCGCTCCTTGCTAAATTGATCCTCCATATTTATTTTAGCATTATTTTCATATCATTGAAAAAATATTGTCGCTTCTCCCAAGAATCTTGCATGCGAACAAGTTCGGATATCGGATTATCATTTTTATTTCTCTTTAGAAAATGAAGCCATTCACGCATCATATCTACTGGTATACAAATCGCATTCAACCATGCTTTCTGATCCTGCTGAGCTATCATTTCGTATGCCATCAATTTATTTATATCCCAATTTAGATAGGGTAAAAACCGCTGACCAAGCTGAATATAATCATACAACGGTGCTGTATTTTGTAGTAAATCAAAGTCAATTAATGTTGTATGCTGATTATTATTATTGATAAAATTATGTCCTGCGACGTCACCATGAATCCAGAGACCTTTATGCTTAGCATCCTCTTCGTAAATCTGCCAAGGAAATTGGGTAATGCGCTTTAAGTGAAGCGTTGTTGTCTTCACGATATCCGTATAAAGTTCCCTATAATTGTATGCTTCAAATATGGGCTTCGTTTCTTTAAATAAATGGAACCGGTGGTACCACCGATGTAAATAAGGTGTAGTATTTAAATATCTTGAATTCACATGAATATTACGTGCTGTTTTATGAAATTGTTTCAAACAATAAACCGCTTTTATTCGATCCTGCTCATTTTTGTAATGTAACTTTTCGCCAATAATGTATGCTGCTATGGTCCAAACTCCTTCATCTTCTTCAAGGTATAGCTTGCCATTTGGGAAATGAGAAAACGAATTAATGAACGGACTATTAACTTTTTCAAAAAACCCCCATTGCTTTAAAACATTCCCTTTGTTAGAATGCTTTTTTAAAATTAGCTTCTGATTACTAGTTTTAACAAGGTATACTGTAGATTTTTTTATTTTCTGAATAGCTTTAACTTCTATACCACCTACTTGGGACAAAAAAGAAGAGAGACGATAATAACTTTCGTCTCTTCTAATTTTTCTATTCACCTTGAGAATTTCCATTAGCGGACTGGTTATTTAGATTTGCATAAGGCATATAACCAGGTGGCATTGGATGAGGAGACTGGTACATTTCTTGCCCTAAAGGTGGATAAAGGTTAGGTGATTGACTAGTTGGTTGCTGTGATTGTGGCGGGACTTGATACTCTGGATTCCTATACATTTCGTGAGAACCTGAACCACCACATCCACAATCTTTGTCTTGGCCGTACATTGCACCCTGTACTTGTGGCATTGGGTAACCGTGGTGTGGCGCGCCGTAATATCCCTGTGGAGCTGGCCCCATCATTTGAAATGGTACTGGTGGATAACAAGGATCCATCACATAACAGCATAATGGCACCATAGGTACCTGCGGTTGAGGCATTGGTTTTACATGAGGTTTTTCTTTTTTAGGCTCCTCTTTCTTAGCAGGCTTTGGCTCAGGTTGCTTTGGCATATGCATTTGTGGAAAATTAATAGTCGTGTAATTTTGGAATTCTTGCTCCATAACCGGCATCTGCATCATTGGTTGAGCCGGCATAGGTGGCATTTGATGTACAGGCATTTCTGGCTTCATCATTTTTTGTTTCTCCTTATCATCTTCTTTTATAACAGGTAACGGCTTTGGAGAAACATCTTTATACGGTGTTTTCACTTGTTCTTTTGGCTTATGCTGCATTTGTGTCTGCTTCACAGCTTTGGTGGATCCTGGAATTTTTATCTTCATCCCAGGCATAATCATATCAGGACTAGAAATTTGGCTGTTAAGCTGTTTTAGCTCTTCAAAATCTACTCCATATTGCTGGGAAATTTCCCAAAGTGTATCCCCTTTTTGTACGATGTGTATCTTCAAAATTAATCAAACTCCTTTCATTTCATATCTGGGCTAATTACTCTATACCAACATATGCAACAAAAGTTTAAATGTTGATTAATTTAACTAGCTATTATAACAGTCGTTCACCGAAGAGCTCATATAACTGCAATGAACATAAAAATAGCCACCCAACTATAAAAGCAGGTAGCTATTTTTATAAAAAGCAGATGGTCATAAGAAAACATAGATTCCGATCCTTACAACGTCAAATGATGCGTAACTTTACAGCTACCTTATACATCCATTTGATAAACCGGATAAGTTCCAAGCATAGTTACCTTGCAACCCAATGCTTCTAATTCACCTCGAACGCCTGGAAAAAGAACATCATCATACGGTTGGTTCACGTCAATAATGAAAAAATAATTTCCAAGACCTGTTTTCATTGGTCTAGATTCAATCTTGGAAAGATTCATCTTTCGCCATGAAAATGCAGACAATACCTGATGAAGCGCACCAGCATAATCACTAGGCAGTGTAATTAATAGCGTCGTTTTTTCTGACTGTACGGAATGATTAATATGAACAGACGCTTTATTTTTACTTAATACGGCAAACCTTGTGTGATTGTTTGGAAAATCATGAATATCTTCCTGAATCATACGAAGTCCATACGTTTTTGCAGCTAGTTTATTACCTATAGCCGCGATTGGTTTATTAGTTTCACTAACCATTTGTGCAGCTTTACCAGTTGAAGACGTATAGCACAGCCTGGCTTGACTTAAATGCTTATGAAGATATTGATGACATTGAGCAATTGCATGACTGTGTGAATGTACCTCTTCTACGTCTGTTAAAGCACCTGAAAAATCAGGAGAGACAAGGAGATGCTGTTGAATTGGCACAACGATTTCCGACATAATCGGGATTCTTACTTGGTGTACCAAGTAATCAACAGTCAACTGTACTGTACCTTCAATAGCATTTTCTAAAGGCACAACTCCGACATCAATTTCATCTGCTTCTACTGCATCAATACATTCTGGTATCGTATCAAAACTATGCTTCGTTTCCCCATTAAAAGCTGTATCAACCGCTAATTTTGTAAACGTCCCTTTTGGTCCTAAATAACCTATCTTTGCTGTCAAACCGTTATCCCCCTTAATGCTCCCATTTCACCAGATATTCACTACTTGCCTTTAATTATTTTTATATTTTTGTTTTACTCAATAAATTCGAATTCAAAATCCAATAATCGAATGGTATCTCCATCCTCTGCACCACGTTTTCGTAAAGCATCATCTACACCCATTCCACGCAATTGTCTAGAAAAGCGTTGAACTGCTTCGTCACGTGTAAAGTCTGTCATCTTAAATAACTTCTCAATCTTTGCTCCAGACAATACGTAAGCACCATCATCATCTCTCGTAATCTTAAAAGGCGCATCTTCCTGATGATAACGATATACGACTTTCTCCTCTTCTCGGCTTTCATCCTCTTCCTCAACAATTTTTGGAGTGGTCTCCAATATATCTGCTATTGCAAATAAAATATCTCTTAGCCCTGCTTTCGTAAGCGCAGATATTTCATAAATCGGATATGTTCCATTTAAAGCTTGTTTAAATTTTTCTAAGTTGTCTACTGCACCAGGCATGTCCATTTTATTTGCAGCAATAATTTGCGGGCGCTGCATGAGTTTTTGATCATATTCTTGCAGTTCTTCATTTATCTTTACAAAGTCCTGATATGGGTCTCTCCCCTCAGTTGCTGCCATATCAATCACATGAACAATTACTCGTGTTCGTTCCACATGCCTTAAAAATTGATGCCCTAATCCAATCCCTTCATGAGCACCTTCAATTAATCCTGGTAGGTCAGCCATGACGAAACTTCGCTGATCACTCGTTTCAACGACACCAAGATTTGGTGCAAGTGTCGTAAAATGATAATCAGCTATTTTTGGCTTTGCAGCACTTACAACGGATAGAAAGGTGGATTTACCTACACTTGGGAAACCAACTAACCCTACATCTGCTATCAGCTTTAACTCCACTCGAATTGTACGCTCTTGTCCAGGCTCACCATTTTCAGCCATATCTGGAGCTGGGTTACGAGGGGTTGCAAACCTTGAATTCCCCCTTCCACCTCTACCTCCTTTAACGATTACAGCCTGCTGATTATGAACGGTTAGATCAGCTATCACTTCATCTGTTTCTTCATCCGTTACCGTTGTACCCGGTGGGACAGGAACTATCAACGGTTCTGCATTCCGACCATGCTGATTTTTACTCATACCGTTCTCCCCACGTTTTCCTTTAAAATGACGATTGTAGCGAAAGTCCATCAAGGTATTTAATCCTTCATCAACTTTAAAAATGATATCTGCTCCATTTCCGCCATCTCCTCCAGCTGGTCCACCTTTTGGAACATACTTTTCTCTTCGGTACGCAACTAAACCATTGCCTCCATCCCCAGCCTTAACATAAACACTAACCTGATCGACAAACATCTTTTCACCTCATTCAATGACATGGTACAGAGAAGCTACACTGCAACCACTCATCTTTGTATAAAGTCGTCATAGCATACTTAGCCTCCATGCGCCTTATCTCTTCAATTAACAGTTCTCTTTTTTCCTCTAGATCGCTGATCATGAACCTAATTTCTAATTTATCATTTTGTATTGCTTGTATGTGTAGCTCAATAGTTATTAATTCAAGTCCTTCATTCATAGATTGTATCAACTTAACGATTTTTTTACATTGGCTCGTTAACTGCTTATCTGATTCATGAATATCCTTATTTTCTGTATGTATATGGTACACTAATCGCACGTCTTCATACATATGCTGGAATTGAATTATCCATAAAAAGAATTCATTTCCTTGAAGATGCATTAACTTCCGCTCTTGTTGATAAAGAGAGATTGTATCATTCGTTTTCTTCTTTACTTTTTCTATTTTCCCCATCGAAGCATAGCCATGAATTACTTGTAAATGGTTCATTAAGTCATGTCTATAATGCTGCAGAAGTTCCATAACATCCCTATCTTTCATGTTTCACCCTCCCATTTGTTGAAAAGTATAGCAGAAAAAGATAGAAAGGTCATTATGCTTTTAAATACAAGAAAATTTTAAATTCAAAAAAACTCCAGCCAACGAACTGGCTGGAGTTTTTCTTCTACCTTATGCTTCTTGAGCAACAGGGTATACACTTACTTTTTTACGGTTACGACCATAACGTTCAAATTTTACAACGCCATCAATTTTAGAGAAAAGTGTATCATCCCCACCACGACCAACGTTTTCACCTGGATAAATCTTCGTTCCACGTTGACGGTAAAGAATTGATCCACCAGTTACAAATTGACCATCGGCACGCTTTGAACCTAGGCGTTTTGATTCTGAATCACGACCGTTTTTTGTACTACCTGCACCTTTTTTCTGTGAGAAAAATTGCAAATCCAGACGTAACATAGCTATGCACCTCCTTATTTACTTTCAATCTGTATAAAATCACTATATTCTTGTTCAATCGAAGTTAACGAGATAATCATACCTTCAAATAATAACTGAATCTGTTCCATTTTTTCTTCCGAAATGGGAGCAGGTATGGTTACATGAAGATAACCACCATCTTGACCTTGTTCAATGATAAGGTCTACTTCGCATAAAGCCATAACCGCATTAATTGTTCCAATTGATACAGCTGATACTCCTGCACAAACAAGATCATAGCCATAAGGACCACTATCAGCATGTCCAGAAAGTTCAAACGCTGTAATGCGCTCATTTGTACGAAATACAGTTACTCGAATCATCAGCAAATTCCTTATGCGTTAATTTTGTCAATTACCAATTTCGTATACGGCTGACGATGGCCTTGTTTACGATGGTAATTCTTTTTTGGTTTATATTTGAATACAGTTACTTTCTTTTGACGACCGTGCTTTGCAACTTTTGCAGTGACTGTCGCACCTTCAACATATGGTGCTCCAACTTTCACGTCATCTCCACCTACGAAAAGAACTTTTTCAAACGTAACAGCTTCATCCTGTTCAGCAGCAACTTTTTCAATGTAGATTTCTTGACCTTCTTCTACTTTGATTTGTTTACCACCTGTTTCAATAATAGCGTACATACTTCTTGCACCTCCTTGATTAACTCAGACTCGCCATACAGGTACTCAACGAAGAGTTTACAACCTGTTCTGCGCGGTTGTAGCACTGGTGCTACGATGAATAACGTATTAATGCTATCATGATAGCTTGTTATTTGTCAAGGAGGCAGAGACAATTTTTGTGTCAATGTAATAGAATATAAGCGATTAAATCGATTATTTCCAAAACAAAGCGATTACTACAATAGAAAATATAATACCAATTAATATAATTAGCGCATTACCTATAATACCTATCTTTTTATAAATGCTTCTTTCACCAAAAAAGGCGACAATAAGACCTAGAGTGGACGCTATTATACCAATAAGCAAGAAATTAGCAATCCCAAATAAAAAAGAAAAATAGGCTGCTAATCCAACTACAAACAAGTAAGTTGAAACCCTACTTAAAACCATTTTCATATCTGTTCTCCTTACAACTTTGTTAATGTCTACTTCGGTTATATCCATACATCATTCTCAGCAGTATATGGTGAAACTGTTTCTCCAGTATTTATAACACCCTTGGGCTCAACAATCATTACATGACATTCCTCTGAAGCAAATGGTTTATGTTCGACACCTCTTGGTATAACGTACATTTCTCCCTTACTAAGATGGACTTCTCCATCACGGAAAGCTATTTTCATCTCACCATCTATGACAATAAACACTTCATCTGTTTCTTTGTGATCATGCCATATAAAATCACCTATGATTTTTACTAGCTTAAACTGATAGTCATTCATCTCAGAAATCACTTTTGGGGACCAATAATCGTTAAACTTTGTCAATTTTTCTTTTATGTTTATTGCTTGATCCATATCACACCTCCTTAGGAGCACAATCTTTATAGAAAAGTAGGTCGTTTTAATGTTTAAACTACGATAACAATTGAACTTCTAAAGCAAACTGTTGAATTCTCTTTTGTCACCACTTAACATTCCATTCTACTTAATGATCGATGATTTTTTAAATATAAAGTGAAACTTCCATCCGTAAGGAGGTTTGTTTATCCCCACGATGGTTAGCACCACAAGGGTTTGACCTAAAGGCCTCTGAACCAATCGGACATTAACTAGCAGTTGATCCCTACTTATCAATAATGGTTTCGTTTTATTGCTTGTAGTGGAGTCTTACTGCCAGTTATATGTGGGATAGATCACTTACAGAGCAAGAAAACGCTCATTTTAATAATTGATCAAGTAGGGCCTGTGATTTTAATCCTTCCTCCCCATCAACTACCGGTTGTTCATCTTGGCGGACGCAATCTATAAAATGACTTACTGCATCCTCAAACCCTCTTTGTTTTACGATGGATTCCCAAGATGATGCACTAGTAGTAGTCACGGCATTTTCTTTTTCAACTTCTGTCACATTCATATTCTTAACACGTATAATTGCTCCATCTACTATAAGCTCAATTTTCTCTAAATTTGTACCTGCACTCCTATGCATTGCTGTCGTCATTGGTTGATTACCAGATTTAAATAGGTGTTGCGTATAGAGAAGCTGGTTTTCCCTATTCACCTGAATATCTCCGTATAATACCTCTAATCGATCAGAGCCAAGCCATCGTACTGTGTCGACTACGTGAAGATAATCATCGAGCATAGTAAATTCAACATTTCCAGGACCAATACTGTTCAATCTGTGCTTTTCGACTCGGATCGAAGCTGCATCCGTTGCGAGCTCTTTTATGGCTACATACATTGGTGCAAAACGACGATTAAATCCAACCATTAGCTTTCTATTATACTTCTTACTTAATTCAACTAATTTCTCAGCTTCCGTCATTGATGCTGCTAATGGTTTATCAACATAAACATCTACACCATTAGATAATAACGCAGATACAACCTCATAATGCGAATCTGTAGAGCTATGCACTAACACAGCATCGCATTGATTTGCCAGTTCTGCCATACGATGAAAATCACCAATACGATACTGACCACAGATTTGCTTTCGTTTTTGTTTATTGGGAGAAAATGCACCAACAAATGACCAATCCGTTTCTTTTGCAAGAATTGGTAAATATGCTTTCTGGGCTATAGATCCTAAACCTACCATTCCAATTCGTGGATTATTCAAAAAAACACCTTCATTACAATTTATTTAATACTGCATTAGTTTAACATAATCTCAGCCTTTAGTTTTTCTAAAATCAAGATTTTTCTTATTTAAAGCATAATGAATTTACACGTGAACAGTTGATCAAATCAAAATTGTATTGTACTGGTAATACTCCTTCAAAGAAATTCTCTAATCACTATTATTTTCTGTCTAAATGACTATACTTCTTTCTTGCTAGAAATTTCAATATTTTCTAATGCTTGTGTGGCCAGTCGATCTGCCTCATTATTATTCTTTCGTGGAATAAGTTCATATTGTGGTTCAATAGATTGATACGTTAATTTTGTTTCAATACGACCAGCCCAGCCAGATAGTGTCTTTTCGTAGCATGGCCATTCACCCTTTAACTGATTAATTACAACTTGTGAATCTCCTCTAACGGTTATCTGTAAATGTTGGGCGTCGAGTGACTCCAATTCCTTTAATGCAAAATGAAGTGCGGCATACTCAGCTTCATTGTTTGAATCGAGTTCTCCAACAGTTGCATTTTTTCGAATTCGAAAGGATTTCCCATTCTGTTGATAATAAATCACACATCCCAGACCAGATTTCTTTCTTTGCTGATCAAACCCTCCATCAAAGTAAATGTAAACATCGTGTGGCTCTTCTTCTATCTCTTCAAAATAACGTTTCAATTCCTTTTGTGACCAAGCAATATCTTGGGTATCTATAAATGTTAATTGTTTCACTCGTCCAGTTTTTTCCATGTCGTCTACAAGTAATAAAGCGTCTAATGCTTTCATTTCTTCTGACTGAAAGCTAGTATTAGCTCCCATAGGTGTTTGATAGGTAAATTGTATTCTGACTTTCATAATAATTAATCCCTCTCGTATAGTATATTTGGGCATTAAATGTAATACGTTCACTGAAGAAGTAGCATCTTCCGTACTTAGTAAAGCGATGATGGATCTCTTCTCTTTTAACATACTACCGCAGGTATTATTTTTTTATAACGAGTTCAATCCTAGTATAACCTATTTCATATTTCTTACTGATAGCTTTTGTTTGTGAAAAAATCATGATTTCCATACAATAGACCTATAGCCTACATTGTAATTGAATTCGAAATTTGTTATAATTAATTGCTTTTAAAAGGAATAAGGGGGAACTTTTTTGTCGATTGAAATAGGCAGTAAAGTAAAAGGTAAAGTAACGGGTATCACTAATTTCGGAGCATTCGTAGAACTACCAGATGGTAAGACAGGACTTGTTCACATTAGCGAAGTTGCAGATAGCTATGTGAAAGACGTAAATGACCATTTGAAAGTTGACGACGAGGTAGAAGTTAAAATACTTAGTGAAAACGATGGTAAAGTAGCATTATCTATCAAAAAGGCAATTGAACGCCCTGTCAAGCAACGTTCATCACGTCCTAGTAGCGGACGAAATTCTAATGGATTCCGTTCAGGGAATAAATATAGACCTAAAGAAAGTTTTGAAGATAAAATGGCTAAATTCTTAAAGACAAGTGAAGAAAATTTAGCTACCCTGAGACGTAACACGGATACAAAGCGTGGAGGTAGAGGCGGAAGACGAGGATAGATATTTGCTTATCACATAGATAAAGTGAAACTACATTCAGTGGGGGTTATTTATCTCCTACTGATTGTCAATTGAACCAATCGGACACTCACTGGCAGTCGATCCCAATTACCAATATTGGTTTCACTTTATTGCTTGAAGTAGGGGTATTACTGACAGTTATATGTGTGAAAAAGGCTGAGACAAAAGAATGAAGAAACAATAAAAAACGAACGATAATTATTTGAAATTAATTATCATTCGTTTTTTTTGATTAGAATCAATCATTTAGCACCTGAAATAAGCGAGACTCCGGCGGGAACAGCACGAGTCCGAATACCCACGTGGTAACGTGTTTTTCTTTACCAAGTTAGCTGCCCGCGGAAAAGCGCGTATAGTTTCACGGTGTGGCGAAGATACCCCTATTGATAATATGATTATTCGTATTTTGAGTAAAGAACTTGTGTTTTGTCCCAGCCTCTTTGTTATGGAAATTTAGTAACTCATGCAAATTCGACTTGCTTATATTAAATTTCTAGCAATTTCTCCAACTGTTTTGTCGTAATGCTTTTCATTAAAATAACTGTGCAAACAAGCGACTTCGTCAATAGATTGACGATAGTTATTTGGGTAAATGATATAAATCGGATGCAGCTTCTCACGATGAAATCGTGAAAACACTTCCAATAATGATTGATCTGAGCTTACACGAATTGGCAAAACCTTTCGAGCAAAACGATTTTTCCCTTCGTAACGCTTTAGCAAGAATCGGAAAAATGCATAATACCTTTGTTTCCATTCCGTTTTATTTTCCATAAATAAAAAGATAAATATAAAAAATGAACTTAATGTAAACGGTAGCGTAATGAGTTGGATGAGCAATAATAAGATGCTGGCAATCATTGAGAATATAATCACTGCATAGTACGCCTTTTTATATGGTACTAACGACGATAAGCATAAAAACAATAATTTCCCACCATCTAATGGCCATAGCGGGAGCAAGTTAAATAAAAGGATAATCGAATTATAATATAAAAACAAATCCATCACTGCTTGAGGTAACATTCCTAAATCTCCAAGAAGGAATAAAACTATAAATAAAATGATGTGCTGAAACGGACCAGCACAGGTGACCAATAGCTCTTCTCGAATTGGTTTACTTCCGTGTTCATCCGTATCCATCACTCCACCAAAGACCCAGAGCATTACCTTGCGAATCCGCCATTTAAAGAAAGTAGCCATCATAAAATGACCCATCTCATGAAAGAAAACAATAAATAATAAGATAGCTAATTCCATAAATGTTCCGGTAAAAAAAGATATGATAATAAATACTAATAGTATTGGATGAAAATGAATATGAGGTAGATAGTTATTGGACATCGTCAACTTTTATCACCTGTACTGGGTCAATGTAATTATTGTCCTTTTCTATTGAAAAAAACACCGTGTCACTTTCTTCATTAGGTGTAAATTGTCCAATCTTCTGATTACCTGAAACATGCTGATATAAATGAACATCAATGTTACTTAAATATCCGTAGGTTGTCTTACTACTATCTGGATGCTGAACAACAATGGTTTTATTAGTTTCACGATCATTTCCAGCGAAGATAACAATTCCTTCCTGTAGTGCCGTAACTTCTGTTTGTCCTTCAGGTGCAATACGTATGCCCGTTCCATTTGTTTGGAAAGATTCTGCTACACTTCCATTTACAGGCATAGCTGCAACTTCTGCCTGTTGTTTACTCTCTTCAGGTACAAATGCTAGAGGACTGCCAAAAGTATCTTGATACCATACATTCACTTTCGCAAAAGGAAACTCTTCTGTTAATACATTGCTTGTCCACTCTTTAGATGATTGTAATCTTGGTGAATCCATCTGCCAAAGTAATGCAACACCCAAAAATAACAATACAGAAAGAATACCTTTCAACATAAACCCCGATACCATTCTATTCTGCCTCTCCCTTGTCATTCCTGAATCAGAAATAACTGGAGCATAGCCATGTTTTTCCTCTTCCTGCAAGATAGGAGGAGTAAACTGTTTTTTCGAACTCCCTGAATAGGGAACTCCTCGAGCCTTCTTACGTTGCTCAATTGATTGGCGCACTTTTTTTATTCCTTTACTCATATTCCTCACAATCCTTCTCATGCATTTGTACAAGTGTATGAGTCAATGAGTCAAGATATGTTAGAAAGTATATAGATGCTAGTAATAAAGTGCAACTCCAATCAGTTGGGGATTTTGTTTATCTCTCACTTACCATTTTTGATTTCACTTTATTGCTTGAAGTGGGTGTTCTACTGCCAGTTATATGTGGGATAAAAAAACTCTGAACTATAATCCAAATATACAAAGTTATATCCAGATAGTAGTTCAGAATCGTTCTTTTTTTGATATGTGATAATTCCTACCGAAAGGAAGTCATACAATGATCCGTTACACCCAGTAGAGGAAATACGCTGGCCTCTTGCAAGTCCAAAAATTAAGCAATTCAGCATAAAGTTAATGTGCAGTGTTAACTAAGGCCGTACACGAGGAAAGCATCCCATATTATAGATATCGATGAAAGAATAACATTACTATTTGTGAATGGAAATTCTCGGTTTAATGATATTCTAACACCAATCAATTATTAAGCGCGCATACCAAAGAACTTCTTCACTTTTTGCATCATACCTTTTTCAGTATCTAGAGACTGTAACGGGACAGTTTCTCCCAATATTCTTCGAGCAATATTTCGATAAGCTATAGAAGCCTTTGTAGTTGGTTGAAAGGCTACTGGTTCTCCTTTATTGGAAGCCTTGATAACTTCATCATCATCAATAACAATTCCAACTAAATCAATAGATAATACCTGCACGACCTCATCTATTTCCAACATATCCCCACTTTTCATCATGTGATTACGAATTCGATTAATTACTAATCGTGGAGGCTCAGCCATCTCCTCTTTCTCTAATAATCCTATTATCCTATCTGCATCTCGTACACTAGATTTCTCAGGTGTTGTGACAACGATCGCTTTATCCGCACCAACAATCGCATTTTGAAAGCCTTGTTCAATTCCAGCAGGACAATCAATTATTATATAATCATACTCTTGTTTTAACTCTGCGATTATTTTCTTCATGCCTTCTGTCGTAACAGCAGACTTATCACTTGTTTGTGCAGCTGGAAGTACAGATAAATAATCAAACCGTTTATCTTTTATTAATGCTTGTTTTAACTTACATCTCTCTTCAATAACATCTACAATATCGTAAATGATTCTATTTTCGAGCCCCATCACTACATCGAGATTTCTTAGACCGATATCTGTATCTATTAAACAAACCTTCTTATCCATAAGTGCTAATGCAGTACCTATATTGGCTGTAGTTGTTGTTTTACCAACTCCACCTTTACCAGATGTAATAACGATCGCTTCACCCATTTTGTATTCTCCTTTCGAATCTGTTTATTTCTTTTCGTCTATGTGAAAGTACTTGTAGTCGATCAATTATAATTTTATCTTTCTCTTCATCTACAAGACCACATTCCATATACACACCATCAGATTCATAGTCTGGAGCACGACTGATATAATCAGCAATTCGCAGCTGACTTGGATTCATAAAAGATGCTGCTATGAATGCTTCTCTATCACCATCAATTCCTGCATGAGCAATTCCTCGTAAATTCCCCATTATGTAAATATTACCTGTCGCGATTACTTTTCCACCGGGGTTCACATCACCCAAAAGCAAGAGATCACCGGTAACATGTAGCACTTGACCTGACCGTACAATACGGTTAATTGCTTTCACCTCACTATTCGTCTGCCACATACGCGCCTCTTCACGTCGGACAACGTCAGATTCAATAGAATGAATAGTGAATCTATTTTTAGCACCAATAACTTGTTTCAACTGTTCTATTTGCTCATCATGTAGATACCGGGTACCTAATTTAACTCTCACTGCAACAATCGGTTCATCCTGCTTTGGACGGCTTTCCTTCATTTTATGATCGAGTTCGAAAATAGCTTTTTCAAACGAACATGTGTCATCAATAAACAGTGTAAGTCCATCTTTCGTGCCTTTCATTGTAATCAATTGTTTTTTTTCCTGTACCACACGTTCACCTCATTCACATAACAAGAGAATCTAGAGCAACCATTTTTTATATTGTATTACTCTTTGTTAATTGCTCTCTTCCCCAAGTAGTAAGTTTTTTTACAACTATTGGATACAGCATTAGTAAAAATACTAAATTAGATCCAATTGTTGGTAGCATTCGATGCATTAAATAAGCTTTCCAAACCATATCCGTTTTCCCTATAACCGTGTATATCAGATGAATGCTAACGTCTGCCAGGGCAATCCCGCATACACCAAGCAACATAGCAACATAAATATTTCCATGTAACAACTTTTTAAAACCATGTACCGCATATATAATCAATGCATAAGAAAACATATAGACACCTAATACATCTGTATATACGATATCGATTAAGAGACCAAATAGTAAAGCATACAACACGGAAAAATACGTTTGATCTTTATCATAAAAAATAGCAATAAACACTAAAAAAATAAGTACCCAATGTGGAACAATAAGCAAGTCACTTGTAAGCAAATTACCAGGCAATAATTCGAGCGCCACACCTTCTAATACTAAGAGCAGGAATAGGATTAAAGGCAAGTATAAACGTTTCATTACTCGCCCTCCTCTTCCGTCGTCTCTTCATCTGTCTTCAAATCTTCTTGAACAGAACGATCTACCACAATCACTTGATTCATATCATACATATTTGCAGCAGGCTCCACCAGTGCTGTTTTGGTTAAACCATATTGATCCGGTACAACCTCTTTCACTGTACCAATTACTAATCCAGACGGGAATACACCGCCCATCCCAGAGGAGATAACGAGCTCTCCTTCTTTTAAATCTTTTTCAGATTCTTCAATAATACGAAAGACGAGACTTTTACTTTCTTTGTCAAATCCTTCAATCATGCCAAAAATATCTTTATCTTTACCTTTTCCGCCTCTAGATACTTTTCCCGAAATACGATTAAATTGATCAAAACCAGTAAGCAATTGCACTGTTGAGGTATTAGGAGATGCCTTAAGGACTTTTCCGATCATACCTTCAGGAGTTCTTACTGCCATATTTGCTTCTACACCATCATTGGATCCTTTATTAATTGTTACTTGTTCAATCCATCTTTCCGGTGACCTTGACATAACCGTAGCTTGGATTGGGGTATAATCTCGAATGTTGTCATCATCCTTCAGATCCAGCGTATTTCTTAAATCCTCGTTCTCTTCTTTTAATTCTTGAACTTCATAAATAAGTCCTTTGTATTCCGCTAACTTCTCTTTGAGTATGCGATTTTCATTGTACGTATCTTTGAAGTCATCAATATTTCCAATGATATCTGTTATAAAATTTATTGGAGCATGAATAATACCTTGTGCCCACCCAACGGTATCATTTACAAACTCTTCAACATTCGTCAGATTTTCTCTATCACGTAGAGAAAATCCAATTAATGCTACGAAAAAAATAAACCCGATTAATAAAATAAATAAACGTTTTTTACGTAAAAAAGACATATAAACACCAACTTATTCTACACTAGGACGAGATGATACATTCGGATGGGAACGGAAATGCTGAATGTATTCTAATGATTTACCTGTACCAATCGCTACACTTTCTAAAGGGTCTTCTGTAATGAATACAGGCATCTTTGTCTCATCACTAATGACTTTATCTATGTTTTTCAGTAGTGAACCTCCACCTGATAGGACGATTCCACGGTCCATGATATCCGCCGCAAGCTCTGGAGGTGTTTTCTCTAACGTACTCTTTACTGCTTCAACGATAGCATCTACTGTATCCTTTAACGAATCAGCAATTTCTTCCGCAGTAATCGTGATCGTTTTTGGTAATCCCGTTAAAAGATCTCTCCCGCGAATATCCATTTCACCTTTAGGAGAATCACTTCCCGCAGATGCTATTTCAAACTTTATCGATTCCGCTGATCTTTCCCCAATCATCAAGCTGTATTGCTTTCGAATATAGCTAGTGATTGCTTCATCCATATCATCTCCAGCAGTGCGAATGGACTGACTGGTAACGACTCCCCCTAAAGAAATAACTGCTACTTCGGTAGTCCCACCTCCGATGTCAACAATCATACTGCCTGTTGGTTCCCATACTGGTAGCCCTGCACCGATCGCTGCTGCAAAAGGTTCGGAAATCGGATAGGCTTCTTTTGCACCAGCTTGCTTTGTTGCATCGATTACAGCACGTTCTTCTACCATTGTAATACCTGAAGGTACACATACCATTACGTTTGGCTTTTTAGCAAAATAAGAGCGATTTTTCATCGCCTTTTTAATATAATATTTCATCATTGTCGCTGTTGTATCATAGTCAGCAATTACGCCATCTTTCATTGGACGGATGACAGAAATATTCCCAGGCGTTCTCCCAATCATATTTCTAGCAGATCCTCCAACCGCTTCAATATCGCCTGTTGCCGTATTTTTTGCTACAACAGAAGGCTCACTTACGACAACACCTTTTCCTTTCACAAAAACTAATGTATTAGCTGTACCCAAGTCTATCCCTAAGTCCTGAGAAAAATTAAATAATCCCAATAAGATCTTCCTTTCCAAATCACAATCATGTGGTTATATGTAACGAATTACAACAATTCATTATTCGCAAAATAAAATTTATCGATTCCAATTATCTCTTTTCACTATGAAAAAGTAAAATATTTTCATCGAAAAGATCAGCGATACATATCACAACACCATTATTTATAGATTATGTACCAGTTTAAACACAAGGTTGCTTGTACCATGTTTTTCCTACTCATGCTAAGCTCAACAAGCGCCACTTTCCATATCTAAATTGAAAAATGGCGCTGAACAATCATTCGTCTATATAATTATACGAAAAAAATTATAAAATAGATAGTGTTATAAATATCATATGTGAGCTTTTTTTGATTTCATGCATCTTCCCTTCAGAAATAGGCAAACAATAAGTGAACTACTCCCATCACTTACCAACCTTATGGGTTGCTTGAAGTGGGGGCTTCTTGGATAATCGCCACTTTTGGTAGCTGACAAAATGGACCAAGCTAACCCTCTTGTTCCAAGAGTTTATATTTTCATTAGGCACTTGATGAATTTCGATCATTCACTGTTGGGTTGTGCTTTGAACAAAAAAGGAAAAAAAGCCTTTGGGCTGTCGCCCAACCGAAATTCATCTCCCCCCCTTACCGTTGGGCTACGCTCTTCACACGCTTGAAGATGGAGACTTCTTTCGGAAGTACGTTAAATTATTAATTTTGAAATACTCTTTTTAATTGTTCCTATTTATACAAGCTCATTCGTATACATTTTAAGCTTTAACTGCTTTACCAATAATTCAAAGAAGCGCTGTGAATGATAAACGAGAGCTTGTAGTAAAACGTCCTCGCTGACAATTAATGAATTATTATCTATCGTTAATCTTGTTTTACTGCCTCATATTTTTCTAGTTTTACACCAATTGGTTGACTAGGATAATAAAAAGCAGCAATTCCTTCTTCCAAGTATTCTTCCATCGCATTTAAGTAATAACCATATAAAGAAGGGAGATCATCAAAAATGGGTAACTGGCCAATTTCCTTGTAACTTGAAGTAAATGCGATTCCCCCTTCTATCAATAAAATTCCGCTTTCTATATATTTTTTTCTGTTGGCTTTCATGAGTGTTACGAGAGATTCGGTATTAAATCCGCCAATATAAGCATTAGGATTTTTAATCAGATCGTCTAAATCATATACTTGCTCTTTAAGATAAAAATCTTTTATGTCCACGATCACTCCACCTCTTTTTGCTTCACATCACATTTTGTTTTGTACACGTTACTAATTCCTAATATCGCTATCCATCTATATTTTGTTTAGCCTAAGCTAGGGCGACTATTCTTACGTTGAAAAAATCCAATGAACATACCCATGCAAAAGAAAAAACTTCAAAAAAGTATAATCATATGGAAACATCAGTAGTCTTATTTAATTTTTGTGTATTTATGGGAAATGGTGAATTCGCATATAACGATTTTTTAACTTTACAATAAGGATACTCATCGTGTAGACATACAATTATATATACCCTTTTTCTTTTAAAGAGACATATTTTCGATCACCAATCACTAAATGATCGATTAATTCAATCCCTATCATTTTACCACATTCAACCAATCTTCTCGTTACATGGATATCTTCTTGGGAAGGAGTGGGGTCCCCTGAAGGGTGGTTATGAATAACAATGATGGAGGCTGCAGAGCGTTTGACAGCTTCACGAAATACTTCCCTAGGATGGACGATAGAGGCATTGAGGCTACCTATAAAAATAGTTTGTTTGTGAATAATTTGATTTTTCGTATTCAAAAATAATGTTACAAAATGTTCTTGATTTAACCCTCTCATTTCTTCCATTACATATTCTGCTCCATCCTCAGGAGAGCGAATAACATGCCTTTCATCAGATCTATATATATGCATTCGCTTGCCTAGCTCTACAGCAGCTAAAATCAACACCGCTTTTGCCGTACCAATTCCTCTAATAGCAATAAGTTCTTCAATAGTAGCATCACTTAATAACTTTAATCCTTCAAAATGCATCAATAATCGATTCGATAAAGCCAATACGGATTCTTGTCTAGTACCGCTTCCTAAAATAATAGCTAGTATTTCCGCATTAGATAAATGACTGGAGCCTGATTTTATAAGTCGTTCTCTTGGTCGATCATCCTTTGGCACATTTTTTATCATAATAGGCGAAATAGTTGTCAATATAGATCATCCTCTTCTCTAAGATAACTCTATCTTACAAAAGAGATGTATCGACGTACAAATCAGCATTATTCCAATTTTGCTATACGATGAACTCCTATAATGGGATTTTCCATTAGAGTAAATTCTGTTTCTATTATTAACCAAATTGATAATTAATTAAATCAATTATTAAATGTAGTTCCAAATGTCTTCCATAGCTCCATCAGTAACGCCTTCTTTTGCAGTGCTTCAGCTTGTCCTGCTTTTTCTAATACTTGTTGAGTGGACTGATACAATTCTTTTAGCTGCTCACTATCCTTTGGATAAGCTTTCAGAAGTGAATCCCATGTGTTCTTTTCAAATTCACCAGATTCTAGTGTATCCTTCCATGTCTTAATAAATGATTGTGCCCAACTGTTTTCATCCCTTGTTAAGTCTGTAGTAATATTTCCTGTAGACCACTCTTTAACATAAATATCGTCCATGTCTGTATCAACTAATCCCTGTTGTAATTGTTCTGCCTGCGTTTCAGTGGTAGCAGCTGCTATAAACAGGAAATACTGATCCCCTCTCTCCCATATAGTGACAGGAACCCCTCTGTCTCGGTATGAACCAGCACGCGCATCAGCATTTGCCTTTTCTGAAAAAACACCACCTTGAAGTACATATGCCCTTATTTCATCTAGACGAACAGAAGATGCAGAACGATCAGCTTGTTTATCATTATCTTGATCGTCGTCGTTAGTTACAGCTGCTGAAGAATTCTGATTACCGCTCATATGATTATCATCCTCAATCATGATAAACATATTTAGCATCATTATTCCTAAGAAGGATCCAATGACTAATGCTGACAATACAGAAAGTATAGCAGGCTTAAACTCCTTCCACTTTCTTTTATGCATCGCAAATTTAGAAGGTTTTGTATCTGATACCCTTGTATAAGGCGGAATTTTTTCATCTTCTGAATCGGATAATGCAGCAGCCTGTTCATTCCTTCCTGAAGGAATTTCTCTATTCTTATTGACATAAAGCTTAACTTGTTTACCATTTTCCCATACTGTGATCTTTCTTTTATTTTCGTCCATTGTCTTTACCTCCCTGCTGCTAGATTTACCTTCAACTCTAGCATATAGACCGTAAAAAGTAAGACGAATTCTGTCACCTTATTAAAGAATCGTTCAACATAAATTTTATAAGAACAGCATATGAATGTTATTGTTTTTTAAGAAAAGACCGAACTAATGAAATGAAATACAAGGAGCCAGATATAAAATATACAGTATGTGATTGTTCCATTTGGCGTATTGCCTCTTGCCAATTTAGCTCGATATGAAAGTCACTCTCATAGTTTCTTAATTCAGATACCTGCATTGCACGTGGATGATCAAACGTCGTTAAGCTAATTGTTGTAAAATGATTTTCTATTTGTTTTAGCATTTTATCAATTTCTTTATCTTTAAACGCAGAAAATAATAGATGTCGTTTGCAGTTACTAAAATTTTCTTCTACTGTGTTTATAAATGCTTCCATTCCCGCCGAGTTATGGGCGCCATCCACAATAGTTAAGGGCTGTTTTCTAACTATCTCAAATCTTCCCATTACCATGACATGAGTAAACGCCTCTTCTACTTTATTCATATCTATATTAAAGCCAGCTTCCATTCTATTTAACAGTTGAAGAGCCATTGCAGCTATTGATGCATTCGCTTTTTGGTGTTCCCCCATCATGTTAATCCAAAATTGGAATGTATCTCCCCCCTTTTCCCACCAATTTATGCGATGGTTATATGCAGTAGATTCTGAACGATAGAAAAAATGATGACCTAGTCGATATATAGGAGCTTGCTTCAACATAGCTTCTTTATTGACAACTTTTGTCGCATCTTCTATTAGTTCACCTGTAATGACTGGTATTGTTGATTTTATTATACCTGCTTTATGATAAGCAATTTCACGTATTGTGTCCCCTAGAAATGCAGTATGATCTTTCGCTATATTTGTTATAATGGACATCAGAGGCTGTACACAATTTGTGGTATCTTCTCTACCACCCATCCCAGTTTCTATTAAAGCAAGGTCCGTATGCTGTTCAAAATAAACAAAAGCAATAGCTGTCAGAATTTCAAATTCTGTCGGATGCATGTTCATATTATCTAATTTTACTACTGCTGGATATACCTTTTGCCATATAGTGAGAAAATCATGTTCTGAGATTGTTCTATCTCCCAATAAGATATATCCTCGTAGGCCAGTTAAACTAGGAGATGTAAAGATTCCCACTTGATAATTGTTAGCTTGTAAACCTTGTTTTATAAATTCTAATGTCGAACCTTTTCCGTTCGTACCAGCAATATGAATCGCATTAAAATTATGCTGAGGTTGATTCAGTAATATAAGTAGTTTTTCCATTCGTTCGAGTCCGGGCTTTATCCCTAAATTAATTCTATTTGCTAAAAAGTCTTCAACTTGTTGAATTTCTTGAAACATAAGCACACCACTCTCATGAAATAAATTTACCTATAACAGTATAGCAGAAAGGACAAATAAACATGCAGTTACACGGCTGGATAATTTACAATGGAAGTTTACCTGGAAAGAAGTTTCTTGACTTTGCCGAATGGATTCAACGAGCAGCCATTCGAAAAGGTGGTACAGCAACTATATATAAGAATAGCGAATTATTGTCATATCTTAATACAGAGAATCTTAGTTTATTAAAAGACGAGCGTGTACCATTACCGAATTATGTTTTATTTGCGGATAAAGATGTTTATTTAGCAAGGCAGCTCGAATTACTCGGCTTACGAGTCTTTAATCGAGCAGAAGCAATAGCTGTGAGTGATGATAAAATTGCAACATATCAACAGTTAGCAATAAAGAAGCTACCTATTCCTAGAACCATTATTGCACCAAAGACATTTTTTTCTGAGGAACCAACTGAGTCGGTGATGCAGACAGCAGTTGATACATTTGGTTTTCCTATGATTGTGAAGGAAGCCTTCGGGTCATTCGGTCAACAAGTGTATCTGATCGAAACCAAAGAGCAATTATTACATAGACTTCAGCAAATAGATGGAAAGCCATATATGTTTCAAGAATTTATCTCTACAAGTTACGGAAAGGATTTGCGACTACACGTAGTAGGTAATCACGTGGTGACGGCGATGAGAAGGCAGGCAGTAAATGATTTTCGTGCTAATGTATCAGCAGGAGGATCAATGGAAGCCTATAAGCCGTCTGAATATGAAACGAAGATAGCAGTTGCTGCCACAAAAGCGATTGGAGCAGATTTTGCTGGTGTCGATTTGTTATTTGGCCCTGATCAATCTCCCATTATTTGTGAGATTAATTCAAATGCACATATCCGTAATATATATGATTGTACGAACATTAATGTAGCAGATTATATTATCGATTATATTTACAAGTCATGTGGTGACAATGGAGGCAAGTAAATGAGTAAAGGTTGGTTAATCTACAGTAAAAAGGACATTGACGTAAACCAATCCTATATAAATTGGTTTATCAAAGAAGCATCGTATCAATCTATTCAATTAGAACTCATAATAAGAGAAGATATAACAGCAGGAATTATTAATAATGCACGCACCGTGCGAGTAAATGGATTTCCCATTACAAAGCCTGAATTTGCTATTGTTCGAACTATTGACCCATTGCTTAGCCTTCATTTAGAGGCATGTGATATTACTGTTTTTAATTCATCTTCTATTTCAAGAATTTGTAATGATAAGGCGTTAACGCATCATCATATGCACAATTTACGTATCCCAATGGTAGATACCCTTTACTCGAAGAAGCAGTATTTAACAGATACCCCTCCATTAGCCTATCCTTTTATCATCAAGGAAACAGCAGGAAGAGGCGGAAAACAAGTTTTTTTAATTGAAAACGATCAACAATATACCTCCATTAGCCAAGTATTAGCTAATACGGAGCTTATTGTTCAACCTAGTACGGTAGAGCATGGAAAAGACATTCGTGTCTTTATAGTAGGAAAGGAAATTATTGCAGCTGTAAAACGGGAAAACGACAAAGACTTTCGTGCCAATTTTAAACTCGGAGGCTCTGCTAGCTTATATGACTTGAGTGATAAGGAACGTTCTATGATTCAATCAATTGTTAATCACTTTGATTTTGGTATGGTAGGTATTGATTTTTTGATCAGTTATAATGGAGAACTCCTATTTAATGAAATTGAGGATATCGTCGGCTCACGGACATTAAGTAAAGTTAGTGATATCAATATTTTGCGAACGTATATGACTTATATTAGACGAAAGATATCGAATAATATAGATTAGATCTAATCTACATACTTAGAACGAAAGCGCAATCGTCTGATTAGAAACGTAGCGAATGTAGGGATTTAACGGTGATAAAGGAATCAAGGTGAGCTTGTGAGCCGATGATAATCTATCATAGGTTAATTCGTGAAGTCGCCTAGTTTCTGGGCGCTGGAGCTTGACGAGGCTCAACACGCCCATGTTTATCCACATGGGTTTCCTAGACAAAAAGAAAACTAGCCTGCTTTGTTAAACCTAAGCAAAGCCGAACTATGATTCGAAATGTTTTTTGGTTAGCATTCGAATTAGTTCGGCTTTAGCTGATTCTAAACTGCGGATATTAACTGTGACTGAAACTGTCTATATATTTTTCATTCGCTGTATGAAGCTTCTCTCCAACATTTGCTATAAAGCCAGTCTTTTATAGCTTTATTCCTGCTATTTCTTCGGATTTGAAAATGGTATTTAAGTTACATTTTATCCACAAAGAAATAGTTTAACCTTTTAGTTCTTCGAGCCTTGCTCTAACTTTTGCTTGTTTATCAAGATAATCCTTCTCTTTTTGTCTCTCTTCTTCTACAACGGCCTGTGGTGCTTTATTTACAAATCCTTGATTACCAAGCTTTTTCTGCACACGTTCAACTTCTTTTGTCCACTTCGTTAATTCTTTTTCTAAGCGATCAATCTCTTTATTAAAATCAATTAATCCCTCAAGTGGGAAATAAAGTTCTGCACCAGTAACTACAGCAGACATTGCTTTTTCAGGAACTGAAATATTTGTTGCAATAATAAGCTTATTTGGATTACAGAAGCGTTCCAAATAATCACGATGTTTCTCTAATTCATCAACGATCTTCTGATTCTCTGCTTGAATCAATATGTTAATTTGTTTTGACATCGGTGTATCTACTTCCGCTCGAATGTTACGAACTGATTTAATAATTGATACAAGTCGTTTCATTTCTTGAGATGCTTTTTCGTCATGAAATGCTTGGTTTACTTCTGGCCATGTAGCAATGGTAATAGAGTCTCCTTGATGAGGAAGCTGTTGCCAAATTTCCTCTGTGATGAATGGCATATATGGATGCAACATTCGCATGGTTTGATCTAATACATGAGCAAGTACTGACTGCGTCATCTTCTTCTTCACATCATCTTCGCCATACAATGGTAGCTTAGCCATCTCGATATACCAGTCACACAATTCATCCCAAATAAAGTTATAGAGATGACGTCCAGCTTCTCCAAACTCGTATTTATCGGTATTCTTGGTAACCTGCTCAATCGTTTCATTTAACCGTGTAAGAATCCACTTATCGGCAAGGGATTTCTCACCAGATAAATCTATATCTTCATAGGTGAATCCATCTAAGTTCATTAAAGAGAATCGCGAAGCATTCCAAACCTTATTTGCGAAATTCCAAGTAGCTTCTACCTTTTCCCAATGGAAGCGTAAATCCTGCCCTGGGGTTGAACCAGTAAGTAAGAAGTAACGTAACGAATCAGCGCCATATTTCTCAATTACATCCATCGGATCAACACCATTACCTAGTGACTTACTCATCTTTCTCCCTTCAGCATCCCGAATTAAACCATGAATTAACACATCTTCAAATGGTTTTTGATTTGTGAATTGCTTTGATTGAAAAATCATCCTTGCTACCCAGAAGAATATAATATCATACCCAGTAACAAGAACTCCTGTAGGGAAATAACGTTTAAAGTCCTCTGCATTCGTATCCGGCCATCCCATTGTCGAAAAAGGCCATAAGGCAGATGAAAACCAAGTATCTAAAACGTCCTCATCCTGCTCCCAATTTTCTAAGTCCTCAGGTGCTTCCTTCCCAACATAGATTTCATTTGTTTCCTTATGATACCAAGCAGGAATCCGATGCCCCCACCAAAGCTGGCGAGAAATACACCAATCACGTATATTTTCCATCCAATTAAGATACGTCCGTTCAAATCGCTTTGGAACGAAATTCACTTTATCCTCTTGTTGCTGTAAATCAATAGCAGCATCTGCTAATGGCTGCATATTAACAAACCATTGAGTGGATAAATACGGCTCTACCACTGCACCGCTTCGTTCAGAATGCCCAACTTGATGCGTATGATCTTCAATTTCAAAAAGAATACCCTGGTCTTGAAGGTCTTTAACAATCTGCCTTCTGCACTCAAATCGATCTAAACCTTCATAACTTCCCGCATTTTCATTCATAGTGCCATCTTCATTCATAACTAATACACGCTCTAGGTTATGTCGATTACCAATTTCAAAATCGTTTGGATCATGTGCAGGAGTTATTTTGACGGCACCGGAACCAAACTCCATATCTACATATTCATCTGCAACAATCTCTATTTCCCTGCCAACAATTGGTAGGATCACTTTTTTTCCAATTAAATGAACGTAGCGCTCATCGTTTGGATGAACAGCAACAGCCGTGTCTCCTAACATCGTCTCCGGACGTGTAGTGGCAATCTCAATGGTTTCTTCACTGTCTTTTATTGGATAACGCATATGGTAAAACTTACCATTAATTTCTTCATAA
Organism: Virgibacillus sp. AGTR; assembly: GCF_016919725.2. GTDB lineage: Bacteria > Bacillota > Bacilli > Bacillales > Amphibacillaceae > Virgibacillus > Virgibacillus salarius. The sequence goes on along the minus strand of NZ_JAJERH010000039.1, from coordinate 3,616 downwards.
ATAACTTCAATATCGGAAAGAGCAGTTTTGGTTTGTGGATCCCAATTAATAATATACTCTCCACGGTAAATAAGTCCTTTTTCGTATAGCTTTACAAATACCTCTTTTACAGCATCAGATAATCCATCATCAAGCGTAAACCGCTCGCGCGAATAGTCTAAGCCCAGTCCTAATTTCTCCCATTGGGAACGAATGAAATCGGCATATTCTCCTTTCCATTCCCAAGCTTTTGCTAAAAATTTTTCTCTACCTAGTTCATAGCGATTTGTTCCTTGTTCTTTCAATTTGGCTTCTACTTTAGCCTGTGTTGCAATACCTGCATGATCCATACCGGGTAGCCACAGGACATCATACCCTTGCATTCGTTTCATACGTGAAATCGTATCCTGCATAGTTGTATCCCATGCATGGCCTAGATGCAATCTTCCGGTTACATTTGGTGGTGGAATAACAATTGAATATGGCTCTTTTTCCGGATCATTGGTTGCTTCAAAATACTTTCCTTCCAACCAAAATTGATACCTACCCTGTTCTACTTCCTTGGGATTATATTTTGCCGAGAGGGAAGTTTTTGTTTCCTTTTCACTCATCATAACGCCTCCTATAACTGTTTGCTACGACAAAAAGCCCTTTTCATCCTACTTAAAGGACGAAAAGGGCATACTTTCCGTGGTACCACCTTTGTTTACACGCTCCATTGGAGCTGTGCACACTTCATTCATTGATAACGGTAACTAAACGGTTACCGGCTTCTTCTACTTATGCTTTTTAGCATGTGTTCAAAGAAGCTGCATCACGGGCGACCTTCCAACATAATCTTACCAAGGAAATTTTCAGCCACTGATTTCCCTCTCTTCTTTGGCAATTATCTTGTACTCTTCCCATTCAGCGCATTTTCAAGATCATTTTCAAGTAATAGCTTTATTTTATATAGTATAAGTCATTTCGTCAACTATTTTTACCAGTTTTGCACAAATACATGATATCTATACATAGTATATAGAACAATCACAAAAAAACTTAGCGTTTCGAAAGCGAGGTGAAAACGGTGGCACGATATTACCGTTATCGACTCCCTCCATGGGCTAGAACCTGTATTATTGTTATCGAAAGAGTTACCTTGCCAATATTAATTTTCCAATTAATACGTACATTGTTCTTCCCTACAACCTTTGATGTATTTTTATTAGGCTTAATCGTAGGTATATTTATCGCCTTTTATTTGGAATGGATTTAGCTTTCTAAATCGTCCAAATCAAGGGTATCGTATTCTTTTTCCACATATGCTGACAAGCGTAGACCAAATAGTATTCTTCTAAATATGTGTTGTAATGGTATAATTTGATCAATCATTGTTTTTGATGATTGATCATGCTCTTCTACTAACTGTATATATGGAGCAGGGTCGAGAACCTGTATAATTAACATATATAGTTCTTTATTCGTTAGTTTATTTTCATTCATATAGCTATCAAATTCATCTAAGAAAAGGTCAACAGGAGCATCATAATGCACCGTTTCAGATTTATAGAATTGGGATAAATCGAATGGGGCATATTCGTATCGCGCCTTATCCCAATTTATAAGATACATCTGCTCCGGTGATACGATAACATGTGAGGAATTCAAATTACCATGACACAAGCTATAATTCCACTGTTCTTGCTGCTCCTGCTCATTTATCAACTGGTCAATTCTTCGATTGGATTCTTGTAAACTAAAATCGATGTCACGAAAATGTGTACAAACGAGAAGTTCAAAGGGAGACATATAGTGTTTAGCTTCAAATTGTTCCACAAAAAACAACAATTTCTTTTGAAGTGCTTCACATTGCTTCTGATACCCCCGAAAGTTCTGTACGAATGAATCTGTGTCTACAGTTCGAGTTCTCTTTGTCTTCACATGTATATGACCAAGATGACGATAAAAGTTTCCTATCGTATATTTATCAAAAGATGAAAGGGCATTCCCTCTCCAAGGAGATAAATAATAAACCGTTCCTTCATAGATTTCATAAATATTCCCTTCTCTTGTTAAAAAAACAGGAAGAATCGTATGAAGGTTTTGCGTATATGCCTCCTGATATACGTTCTCCCACATAGCCATATCATCAGGTGAAAGCTGACTTTGCTTTAACGCAAACTGTTGCTGGCCATCTTGTACCTTATATAATTTTTCAGTTTCATTTTCTATGTAAAAAGGTTGCACCGAATAGGCATGTAGCACAGCCTTTAAGTCATCCACTTTTTCGTTCACCACCTAATACTGGAAAACCCCTTGACTTAATCGCAAGGGGCAGCATTTATTTTTTCTTATATGGAATATATAATAACTGACCTTCTGTCACATCATAGTCATCATCTAACTGGTTTTGTTTTATTAATTGTAACGCCGAAATTTGATAACGTTCTGCAATAGAATCTATCGTATCCTTCTCTTGAACAATACAGAGTCTCATACGAGCAAATTGATCCACATCAGATTCCCTAAACATATCAGATAAGTAGCCAACATCTTGTACTTGATCTGTTGTATCACGATTATCAGAGCTTTCATGAATTTCGGGAGTGTGCGATGATTCCAGCCAATCATCTGATGTATCATCCACTTCCACCTCTTCATCATGGGAGGAGGATTCTTCAGGTGAGTCAGTTCCAAAGAATTCTGCTAATGATTTTGATTCTTTATATTTCCACCTGTCATCCTCTTCCTGCCCTGCTTTTTCCGTATCATTTGTCTTCTGTTCTATCGAAGCTTCTATTTCTACTTCTTGTGACTCTTCTTCTCTATCTTCTACTACCTGTTTTGACTCTTCTTCTCTATCTTCCACCACTTGTTCTGATTCCTCTCGTTCAGCAGAAAGTATCGGTAAATCGGGTGGTGCCAAATGATCATTGATGGATTCATTTTCTTCAGGGTCTTTGATTTCGAATTGAAAACTATCTGCCTCTTCATTATTCTCCGCATCATTTCCCCAGTCAGAAGTGTATGCATCCCTTTCTGTAACTGTCTCCTCAACTTGTTCACTTTCATTGACACCGTGTATTTCAATTGTTGAATACAAGCGGAACAATGACGGGTTAGGAAGTTCATAATCAAAAGTTTGAATAAAGACACTTACGTCGTTTAAATCTGCAACTCTGTTTGCCGGCACAGAAATTTCCACAGGAAAACGGTGTGAAAAAGCTGCTATATCTTCATCTAAATCTTCAACCACCTCTACATATCGTTTCGATTGCAAGTTTTCTGTTTCAATCGATTCTTCTGCCTCCTGAATGGTTTTTTGATAATCTCCTTTAAGCTCAATTACACCTCTTATGGAAATATACTCATTAAATGAATGTATGGAAATATCCGGCTCTAGCGAAACTCCTCTCATTTCATTAACTTCCTGTCCTTTTTCAAAATAGAGCGTTTCATTCAGCTCAAAACTGAAAACCGGTCGATCCTTAGACAATTCTCTTCCTCCTTTCAGCATATCCACGGCATATGATTATATGTCTTAATTATCTATATGAACAGTTTTATTCGGATATGCTTCCTATATAAATTTAGATAAATCCATACAATAATGTTTATGAACAGACTTTTGTTATTACACTGCCCTTTTAATAAG
>NZ_JAJERH010000038.1 GCF_016919725.2 Virgibacillus sp. AGTR | reverse complement strand
ACTGAGCGAATTTTGCTCAGTTTTTCTTATTAATAAATAATTTGACTCCGGCAGGAACAGCACGAGTCCGAAGCTCCCTTGGTAACGTGTTTTTATTTATCGAGTTAGCTGAGACCGTGCCCGCTGAAAGCGCTTATATTTTCACGGTGCGGCGATGACCCTCCTATTAATAACATGATTATTCGTATTTTGAGTGTTTTGTCCCATCCTCTCTATCTCACAGATAACTGGCAGTAATATCCCTACTTCAAGCAATTAAGTGAAATCAATATTGATAAGTGGGGGATAACAATCCCCCAACTGATTGAAGCTTTAGTTTATCACACCAAGATAGGACGCAATGCTTAACTCAAGCTCTAGAGCATATATTTATGTGAATCGGATAAGCTAAAAGAAATATCTAAGTGGAGTTGATAAATTTGAAGTTTACTGGTCAGCTTATTTCTGGTGATTTAGATCTAGAAACAAATGAATTTGAGTGGAAGCAGTTTAAACAGTTATCTACGGAATCTGTTCTCACCGAATATCAATTGAACAAGCTGCATGATTATTTGAATCAAACCAATAATGAAACTGGTCAAGTATTAACGCTATATGATCAAATGCCAATCTATTTAAAACAAGAGGATGTTAACCAGATTTTAGATGATTTAGAAAAGATTCGATCTATGTATACTACAGGGAATGAATGAAAAGTCATTCAGTTCATTCCTACAACTAACCCGACAAGATATAATTTTTTCATGCTTGTTTGCATATTTAAAAGGGAATCGAGCTGTTGGCTGCAACGGATGGTTCTGCTATCTGTTAATCCATACTTTAAACCAAGCTCAATCATCTCTCTTTTCTTACTATCAATTCTCTTACTTAAATTAGTAGATTTTGATTCAATAATTTCCATCTTCTTAAATCTTCCTTTCATCATTAACAAATTGTTAGGGCGTAAGTCTCAAACACACAAAAATAAGTATGATTATTTCCGTGATAAAATGCAATAGATTCAACAAAGAAAGTCAAAAGGTTGTGAAATTCGACAGTGTTTACACGCATTTTGGCCCACAGCAAATGAAAAATAGTTAAGAAAACAAAGGGTATTATGTACCATAATTACAATAAAATACCTTATATAGAAATAATAGGAGTATATTTTAAATGTAAGAGTATATTTTTAAAAAATAAAAATGATGGTCCGTACAACTAAGCTCTCTGTAGTGGCTGGTAAGCCCCCTCGCGTTGACACTATCTGGGTTTAACAATGTCTTTTTATGATAGGATAAGGTAACCTTCGGCAGCGATAATATCGTACGCAGAAAAAAGTGTTCTTTTTTCAAAGGAGGCTACGTATATTACCGGAGATAGCGAAGTGTATTGTTCTCCATCAGAATGGACAGAGTTTTTAGTTTATGTCCTCTATACCATCTTCTAGATTTATATATAGATGACATGATTTAGATAAGATCTTTTCAACTGTTTACGTTCCCCCTTTTTATCCCACATATAAATGGAGCTGTTTTGTTTATTGATGGACAAAACAGCTCCACGTTCCGATCGTAATTGAGTTTATCTTTATTTAGCTTCTCCTACTACTGTAAAACGCTCATTTTCATGTTGAGGATTTTCGATTTCATCCACTACACTAATGGCATAGTCTGCATAGCTAATGTAACTTTCGCCTTTATTATTTAGCATCAGCGTGTCTTTCCCTAATCGGTATGAACCAGTCCGTTGACCTTCTGGATCAAAGATGGCAGCAGGGCTAATATAGGTCCATTGAATCCCCGCTGTATTTTGTAGTTCTTTAAGGTTTTCTCCCATATTTGAAGCAGTAGGAAGGTATGCTTTCGGAAAATCAGGGGTATCTAATAAGAGCGTACTTTTATTTTCATCAGCAAATAAGCTTCCAGCTCCCCCAACCACTATTAATCGTGTATGTGGTGCTTGCTTTAGTGCGTTTATTAATACTCTACCAGCATCAATATGCTGGTGCTCCTCACCATGAGGTGCATTAAATGCATTAACTATGACATCATAAGGCTTTATATCTTCCGTTTTTATATCAAAAATATTTTTCTCGATTACGTTCACTGTATCATTCGATACTTTTTTAGCATCTCTTACGATTGCTGTTACATCGTGGTTTCTTTTTACGGCCTCCTTTAAAATAAGGCTTCCGGATTTACCGCTAGCACCAATAATTCCAATCTTCATTTATAACAACCTCCAGGAATGATTATTTGTAACTATTTATGTTACATGTAATAATATAAGTTACAAGTTTATTGTTGTCAAGCGTTAATAGCTTATTTTAATTATTTTTCCTATTAGGTTTAACGATTGTAACTCTTTTTATTACAACTTTGATCATATATAATTATAATAAATATCTATTAAAGGAATGAAACACTATGTCTATTAGTAGTCGCTTTGCTGTTGGTATTCATATATTATCTCTACTTGGAATTAACCAGGAAGATGTTAATACATCTGAATATATAGCTAAAAGTGTGAATACGAATCCCGTCGTTATAAGAAAAATTATAGGTATGCTTAAGAAAGCTCAGTTAGTAAACGTTCGCCCAGGTGTGGCTGGTGCCGAACTAGCCAAGGATTTATCTGATATCACCTTACTTGATGTATACAAGGCGGTTAATGTAGTCCAAGAAAAAGATTTATTTGGAAGACATGAAAGTCCAAACCCTTCCTGTCTTGTTGGAAGAAATATTCAAACGGCTATTGAGCCATTATTTTCATCCGCGCAGCGTGCATTAGAAAAGTCATTGGAAAATGTTACGATTCAGGATGTAGTTTCAGATATTTTAAAGCAGGAAGAATCCGTTGCTGGTCAAAATCAACGTGAGTGCTAACCAATAATCAGGTTACATTAAGGGTGAACATAGCAACGAGGAGGCGTAGAAAATGTCTCCCATATATAACTGGCAGTAAGCCCCCTGCCAGTTATATGTCCGATTGTTCAAAGGTCTCTTTAGGTCATATCCTTGTGGCATGAACAATAAGTGGGGGATAAACAAAACCCCCAACTGATTGAAGTTTCACTATATATTCAAACAGAACGGTTATTAATCCGTGTTTTTTGACAGGAAGACTGGCAAGCTGTTTACGCATATACTTCAAATGAGCAGGTTATGAAAAATATTTAACTGAAGGCGTTTTTAAAGTAAAGGATTCGAAAGTGGTGTCGCGGGTAAAGAGGCTAAGACAAAAGAATGAAGAAACAATAAAAAACGAACGGTAAGTTTAAATTGGAATAATTAATTTAGTACCTGAAATAGGCGAGACTCCGGCAGGAACAGCACGAGTCCAAAGATCCACTTGGTAACGTGTTTTTCTTTACCAAGTTAGCTGAGGCCGTACCCACGGAAAGCGAGTATAGTTTCACGGTGCGGCGATAATACTCCTATTGATAATATGATTATTCATTTTGAGTAAAGACGTTGTGTTTTGTCCCAGCCTTTTTTTATTACTTCTTTAAAATCCAAAGGCTCTGCCTGAGTAAAAATGAACTTTGTAGGGTTGTAAAAGAAAAATCTCCAAAGGTTATAATAGAAAATGGTCGCTAACGAGAGGAGATCAACTCTTGTTGAGTAACATTATTTATCACAACACAATGTGAAATGGTAAGTACCATATCGTGTTTATTCTAAAGTATAGACAAAAAGTTATATACGGAAAGTTACGAAGAGATATAAGTCCAATTTTACAAGATTATGTGAAATGAAAGATGTAGAAATTCGATCATCGATCATTTATCTCACCTTCCTGTGTATTGAATTATATAGAAGATTAAAAGAAAATACAGACTAATATTGAAATTATTAAAATGTTATAATGAAGATGAACAAGCTATCTTACATGAAATAAAATCAGAAAAATACTAATTTACACAAAATTATTTTAGGGATTAGAGATTGTGTAGAAGCATCGTTCTGTTATTTATATAAGGAAAGGAATGAGGTATTGATCGAACTATCGGAAAGTTATCAAAAAAGGCCAATTCGTTTTCTAGAATTATGGGAGATCAACGATTGGAAAATTAAAATGTATGGCATTTCCTATAAAAATGATCTCCCAAGTCATGACTTAATTAGCAAGGCTAAAGAAATAGCACAGCAAAGCTTGCCTGTTCCTGCAATTACTGAAAATCGGTATGGAGCTGGTTTTGTCGGCGTTCACGATGGCAAGGATGCTAATTTTATATTTGTCGATTGGTGGTCAAATGAAAATGAGCTTCAACATCATGTATACATATCTACCAAGGAGGAGCCAAATATGTTTAAAGAATATACTAATACAAGCTTAATTGCGTGCTGTTGGGATCTTAAGCTAATGAGCTTTGAGAGGGATAGCTGGGTGGATACGGTTCTGAATCATCCATCAGGTAAACCTAGTGTGGAGGAATATTTACAGAAGCAATTAAATGTTGATATATAAAAAAGTCTCGTGCAGCAATACATACGAAAGGTAACTTTCTCAGAAAAGTCAGGGTGGTGGTTTTATGTTAAAAAAGCCAGAAATGTTAAAAAAGGGAGATCGTATTGCTACTATAAGTCCGAGTTGGGGAGGTGCTGGTGATCCAGAATTAAGACGCCGTTATGAGCAGGGAGTCAAACGTTTGGAAGATGTATTTGGTTTAGAAGTGGTGGCTATGCCTAATAGCCTAAAAGGTTCAGATTATGTATATAAAAATCCCCAAGCCCGTGCTAATGATATAATGACAGCATTTAAGGATAAGTCAATTAAAGCAATTATTGCCAACATTGGTGGAGATGATAGTATTCGATTGCTTCCCTTTATTGATTTTGACGTAATGAAAAATAATCCAAAGATTTTACTAGGATATTCAGATGTTACAATCCCACATTTGTTCTGTTATAAAGCAGGAATAACATCATTCTATGGTCCAGCGATTTTAACTGATTTTGCCGAAAATGTAGAAATGCACGCGTATACTGTTGAATCTATTAAACAAACGTTATTTTCACGAGAGCCTATAGGTGAAATTAAGCCAGCTAAAGCATGGACGAGTGAATATTTAGATTGGGCAGTTGAATCCAATAATCAGATACAAAGAACAATGCAACATAATAATGGATATGAATTGCTTCAAGGCTCTGAAGTGGTGTCTGGTAGATTAATTGGAGGGTGTATAGAAGTTTTGGAGATTGCAAAAGGAACAGAGCTCTGGCCTGCTAAGAAGGACTGGGAAGATAGTATTATATTCTTCGAAACTTCTGAGGTCAAGTCATCCCCAGATCTCTTGAAATCTTGGTTACGCAACTATGCGGCACAGGGTATTTTGCAGGCTGCTAACGGAATCGTTTTTGGGAAACCAAAAGATGAAGCTTATTTTGCAGAATATAAAGAAGTTATTCAGTTAGTCATGCAAGAGTATCAATTAGAAGATTTACCTATCCTTTATAACTTGAATTTTGGTCATACGGAACCCAAAATCGTTCTACCGTATGGGGCGATGGCTGAAATTAATTGTGATCGTCAAACATTCACCATTCTGGAAAGTGGTGTGAAATAGCATCTTTAAATAACGATTAGATTAGCTTCGTTTTGAAAAGGTTGTTCGTATAGATAATATAATTGAATTGATAATGGTAATAATAGCATATGGATTACTTGGTGTGATAGCACTTCATACGTTTCAAAAGCATTCTCAAGCCTTGAGCTTCTGGAAAGCAATCTTATTTTTAATTATCGGACTTATTTCCATACAATTAACAGTTGGTTCTTTTGATATTACTGTGTTTCCAATTAGTGTAGTATTACTATTTTTAATAATAATTTGAATCCATTTGCTGAGAGGCCTGTGGATAGCGGGAAATGGTTTGAAGCAGTACATACATTAGGTTCAAATCACAGAGAGGCACGTTTTCCGTATGTATTAACAGGCATCGAAACAAAATGGAGTAGTGGAAAATCACCTATCATTTATCTTGAAAGTATACTTATTTCGATGGAAGATAAGCAGTTATATTTTCGATCATCTGCCCCTTTTCTAAAAGAAAAGGGGTCATCATAATGTATAAAAAAATAATAATGTTTAGCTTATTAGCAGCTGTTATAGTATTTTTCATATATTGGTTTTATCCGTTTAAGCCTAGTGTATTCTTAAGTGATGAGCAGATTGCTTTGGAAATAGAGGAGGTTATATTTAAGAGTAACGTAAAACAAGTTCAAGATGTAATAAAAATTGATGAACAGCATTTATTCGTCCCATTTATTACAGAAAATCAAACGTATTCAGGAAGCTACTGGGAATGGAAAAGAAATCAATGGAAATTGAATTGGGTTAAGATTAATCTCTGACCACGTGTGTTAAAAATAGAGGAGAATAATCCCGAAACGTATTATTTTGTATGGAATTTAGATCCTCGTGACCAAGTGGCAGCATTGGATTTTTTTCTGAAGAAAAAACGAGGCTATTCTGGAACTAATTATCATCCAGCCATACAGATGAAGGATGAAATATCGCTTGATACGTCTTCTTATGGTATACGTAAATTGCCAAATGATTGGAAAAGCATGATTGAGGAAATAAAAACATTCGAAGCGACTAAAGCGACGAATACATTTAATAGATTTATTTTCGAGCATCATCTAAGATTTGGCTGGGTTCCATATGATAATCATCATAAAGTGACAGATATTACTTATTCGCTCAATGGATCTGGATATTCTGTAAATAATGAAGAAAATTTTGAGCGTATGTTTCATTTTTCGTTAACAGATTTAGAAATTGCCCACTAAGAGACTCGTCATTGCTGGACTGGTAGTAACTAGTATGTAAAATAGAAACGGCACTGGCCCTTAGACTAATCCATACTATAATTGGCGTGTGAAACTCATATGGAAGTCTGACATAGCTAGTTGTGCTTTTAAAGCAGTTTTTGGGACAGGTCGTTTCTATGAATATTCTACAAAGCATTGTTAATTATTTTTAGCTTATTGCGCAGTATAGCCACCGTCTACTAATAGAGTTGTTCCAGCAATAAATGAGGCATCGTCACTTGCTAAAAACAACACGGATTTAGCAACTTCTTCTGCTTTACCCAGTCTTCCCATTGGATGGAGACTAACAAGATGGTCCTTTACTTCTGGCGAAGATTTGGCGATTAATGGAGTATCAATGTACCCTGGGCAAATAGCATTAACACGTATGCCTTCTTTGGCGTAAGCAATACCTAATGTTTGGGTAAGTAGTTTTACACCACCTTTTGCTGCGGAATAGGCGGTTACACTATCCTTCCCTACGAAGCTGTGAATGGACCCGCTATTTACAATAACTCCACCATCCTCCTGCTGCCGCATTTGCTCAATGGCGTATTTATCGGAAAGATAAACGCCTGATAAATTAATATCAATTGTTTTTTTCCACTTATCGTAGGATAGCTCATGGATATTTGCGTCATTCGCAATTCCAGCATTTGCAAACATAATGTCCACTCTGCCAAAATGTCGTACCGTTTGATTAATCATATTTTTTGTATGTTCCTCGTTGGAAACATCGGTTTTTATAAAGATGGTTTCATATCCTTTTTGATTCAGCTCATCCGAGATTTCTTGACCATGGTCTGAAAAGTCCGCTATTGCTACTTTAGCACCTTCCTGTACAAATAATCGCACAGTTGCTTCTCCAATACCGCTAGCGCCACCAGTAATAATTGCTATTTTTTCTGCTAATTTCATTTGAAAAACTCCTTTTAGTTTACTGTTGCTCCACCATCAATTACAAACTCAGCTCCTGTTGAGAAGGAAGCATCATCTGAAGCAAGAAATAGCACCATTTTAGCTACTTCTTCAGGTTTTCCCATTCTTCCAAGTGGATAGGTTTTGTCTAATTCTTCTTTGGAATGACCAGTTTGTTCAGATGCATAGTTAGCCATTGCTGTCTCAATATAACCGGGATGGATAGAATTTACGCGCACTCCAGTATTTGCATACTCCATAGCAATATCCTTCGTCATTATACGTACAGCACCTTTGCTAGCTCCATATAGAACATGGCCTGGCGCACCGATAAGCCCTGCTACAGAGGAAGCATTAATGACAGACCCACTTTTTTGTTTTGCCATTACTGGAACAGCATGTTTCATACCCAAGAATACACCAGTAACGTTAATCGACATAAGACGGTTCCATTCTTCTAATTCAGTTTCTACAAGTGGTTTAATAATATAGATGCCAGCATTATTAAATAACACATCAATTGTGCTGAAATGGTTTATAGTTTCATTAATTACTTGCTTCCAATCCTCTTCATTACTTACATCATGCTTAATGAAAATCCCTTCCGAACCTAACGCTTTTATTTCGTCTACTGTTTTTCTACCAGATTCTTCGTTAATATCTGTGATGACTAATTTCGCCCCTTCGTTAGCAAACAATAGGGCTGTCTTCTTACCAATTCCAGTTCCTCCTCCTGTAATGATGGCTACTTTATTCTCTAGCTTCATCACGATCGTCCTTTCTAGTTATATGAATAGGGTTTTATTATTGTTAGTAATGTATACATTACTAGTTATCTAAAGACACCTCCTTAAGAAGGGATACAAATAAAACTATAGGATGATTAGTTTAAAATTTGTACTTTCTAAATTATTTTTCTTATAATAATGGTGATTCCGTAACTCCATGATGATGTATTACGGCATTCAAGTTTTGTGACTATTTCTCGTAATTCTTTTCTTAGTATAGATAATCGACTGGTGTTCATGCGTATTTATCGAAAATGGTATACGTACGTTATATAAATTGTATATGGCATATGAAAAAAGGAATATCCTATGAATAGAGGGAAAATAGTCATAAAATACCGTTCAAATATAGGAAGTTTTGGTATAAAGGGGGTTAGAATAGAATTGACACAGCATGCTCATTTCATTCCAGAAATATCCAATGAGGATTTTAAACGATTTATCAGGACACATAAGCAACAATTGCAGGGGAATATGAACATTCATCTTCAATTAGATTCATTACTTACCAATTACGAACAAGAAGTAATAGGAATACTTGCAAATTCTTTCTTTGAAACAATTACAGGTTCCGATCAATTAAAAACAAAACTGGCGTTTCATCAATTATTAAGCATCTGGATACAACGTCATATTTCTGTATTATCTGTAAAACGGCTACATGCATTTTATTTCATTTTGGAGAAGGCATTTGTAAATTTATACGATGAAACGAAAGATGAACAGTTATTATCGGGAATATTATTCTTATCATCAACCTTTTCTAAGTTATTTCAAATATATGCCTCTGCAAACAATCGTAGTCGTGATAGACGTGGCCTAATCCCACATGATTTTCAAATATTAATAACATCTTATTTAGCAAGTTATCCTATTGGTGAACTATATTTACTACAAAATCAACAAGCCGTTTCACCGATTGTGAGCAGCTGGAAGCGGTCTGAAGTTGATGGTAGTCTTCATTTTGTACCAGACGCTTTTCAAACATCATTAAGCCCAGGTTTTCTCGATCAATTGCCGTGCTTTCCATTAGCTGATGGAGCATTGTATATAAAAGGGTCACTCGGGCTCACTATTCAAGAACAATCGTCAATTGCTAATTATATTTCCCAAATAAGTAATTTGATTACAAAGTATGATCGACAGGAGAAAGCAATTACGAAAAAATTACTTACATTAGATAGATTTAATACGATTTTATTAGATTGTGTAGGTGTAGATGATCTCGCTTATATCATGAAGCAATGTGAAGAATTACTACACTATAATCGATGTGTATTCTATGCCTATATCCCTTGGTCTAAAGAATTTAAGGGGATAGTCGGTTCAGAATTATCAAAGGTTCAAGGATTTAAAGGCCCACTTTATCCGAATCAACTATTTGATCAGATACGTATTACCAAGAAACCAATGTTTATTAAAGACCCTGCTCTTTCCATTAATAAAGAAACCATTGAACTGTTTGAGCTTTCATCTTTAATTATTGTGCCAGTGTACTACGAGCATGAAATGTTAGGCTGGATTACCCTCGATCAGATGGGAAAAGAATTTGAAGTAGCTAAAGATGAGCTTGAGCTACTTGAAGAAATAGGAAAGCGAATTGGGCATTTTATTCAAAAGCACGAGGGCCAGGTACATCCACTTTACGGCATTCAACTAACAAAACGTGAATTAAACATTTTAACCCTATTAGCTGAGGGCTATGACAATAGACAAATGGGGGAAAACTTACATCTTAGTGAACACACAGTTAGAGACTATGTCAGTAGTCTTATGGGGAAACTAAAGGCAAGGAATCGCACCCAAGTTGTTTCAACTGGCTTCCGTCTAGGTCTCTTAAAATAATACAAGGAATAATATGATTTAGGGAAGAGGGTAGGATGGTAATGCGAATGACAGATAGAATGCAAATGATAATAGAATGTGCAGAAGAAGAAGCGGCAAAAACGGATAAACAAACAGTGTCCATTCTTCATTTATTAATCGCTTTTTTGAAGCAAGACGCTAGTTTTTTGGCTGAGCTTTCCTATTGGAGCTCCATTAGTATTGAAGAATTGCGTTGTGTGGATAAAAACGTTCAAACCTTTGATTATAGGCAAATGTCAAGTCCATACTTTTCTATACCTGTTGAAAAAGATGTAACAATTGTTTTTGCTTCCGCTATTGGATATATGCAAAAATTCAATCAAATATATTTGAACGAGGGTCATTTACTCAAAGCTTTGTTAAGAACAGATCAAGTGGACAAGCTACTGACGGATGATGATAAGTTTATGATGATAAGCTTAGGAGCTACAGCAAGAGATATGATTACCCATCTTGGTAATTATTCATTTCCAAATATTCCATCTTCATTCGGGATTCGACGTGTATATCATACAGATAGGAATAAGCTTGTATCATTTGTCTATGATCACTTTTCGCGGGAATGGTCATTAACAATTGAAAGGGCTTTCGTTGAAGGGAAAGATACGATCTATGTTGCTACTGATTCGCAACGTAACTATGTGGGATTTGCTGCCTTTGACATCTTTCAAAATAAAAAGAACTATTTTGGTCCAATGGGAGTAAAGTTAGACTTAAGAGGAAACGGAATTGGATTTGGTTTATTACACCATTGCTTACGAGATATGAAAGAAATTGGTTATGAATATGCAATACTTGGTGGGGCAGGCCCGATTGAATTTTATGAAAAGGCATGTAAAGCAGTCATTATTCCCATATTTTAAAGAAGATTACTCCAAACTGAATAGTTTTTTTAGTTATTATTAAAACTATCTTTACAAATTCATTTTAGAGGAGCGGTTGAATAATGGCAGCTGTAAAAAAAGGAGATCATAAATTTTATATTGGAGATGATGAACAAAATCCAGAAGCCGAAATTACGTTTGATACTTCCGATGAAGGGCATATAATCATTACTCATACCAAAGTATCGGAAGAATTACGTGGCCAAGGCGTTGCAGGGAAATTAGTTGATGAAGTGGTTAACTTTGCACGGAGAGAAGAAAAAAAGATTAAACCTGCCTGCTCCTATGCGAAAAACAAAATGGAAAGAACTCCAGAATATCGTGATATCTTGGTATAATAATCGGGGATGGGTTTAATAGTACGTGTTAGAGGTGAGTTACGTTTCCAAAATGATGAAGAAAGGAATGGAGGATGATGTATCTAACCATACCGGAAACGGCGGAGTTTTTGTCTATGGAGGAAACAAAGATTAACGCGCTTGTTCTACAAGGTAGAATACGTGCTGTTCATGATGGTGAACAGTTTCTGATTAATAAAGAGCAATTTCATACACATTTAGAGCAGGTGGAAAAATACCGTAAAATGATTTTAGATTATTTGAATGAGCCAATTCCTGAAGATATAGATGTTAAGGATGAGGATTAGAAAAAAAGCGATAAAAAAACCCGTATTACACATTTACAGTGATACGGGTTTTTTTATATGTGGATTGATCCACTAACCATCAGTGGGGGATAAAGAAAACGCTCACCAACTGATGGAAAGTTCACTCTATGCTTAACATGAAACTTATGAACTAATCTGAGTCATTTTGTCTAAAATTGTAGATTTTGGTAGACAAAGCACATAAAATAAATTAATATGAAGATAATAATTTTAGTATATTCAGATTATTGGGTAAATAGTCCTTATTTAACTAAGTCATTTGCTTCAGTAACGATACGATGCTAGCCTAAGGAATCTATTTACAAATAAGTAGGGAGGTTAGAGAGTGAAGACAACGTAGAAATAAGCTATAAACAGTAAATGTCTTCCTTTAGCACACACGTAAATTCTTTTTAATTTCTAGTAAATTTTGGCGGATGATGTTGTATCTTTGCTATAATCTAGTAATGAAAACTAACTACAGGAAAAATGAAGGAGGCTTTTTATTTAATGAAGCGGCTCATAACAGTGAGTATAAGTATGGTAATCATTCTTTTTATTAATTTATTCGAATTACCTGTTAGCGCCCAAGATGCCGAGATGTATGAGGTAGGATCAGCTAATTTAAATGTAAGGTCGTCTCCTAATCATCAAGCACCAATAATAGGTAAGCTAGATAAAGGTGATAGAGTAAAAGTTTATAAGGAGTCTTTTGGTTGGGTACAAACGTATTATGGTGGTCAAGAGGCATGGGTTGCTTCACAATATTTATTTAAACCAAGCTCGTCAGCGAAAGCGGCAGGCTATACGCAAAAAAATCTACCGAAAGCACAGAATGCAGCAACTTTAACGAGTAAAGATAAGGTATTTGCTGCAGGGACATCTAATCTAAATGTAAGATCTGGTCCTTCTCACGATGCACCGATAATAGGGCAATTACAAAACGGCGATAAAGTTAGAGTATACAAGGAATTCTTTGGCTGGGTACAAACGTATTATGATGGACAAGAAGCATGGGTAGCTTCACAATATTTATTTGAGGTCAACGAAACAAATCAAACGCAGGTGTCTAAGAAAACTAGCAAAAAAAATACAGAAAATACCCAAGCGGAAAAAGTGGAATCCACGAAGAAAGATGAACAGAAGAAAAGAGAAGCTAATACTGCTAGTACTGGATCCCTTCAAGGATATAATATTGTAATTGACCCTGGACATGGAGGGAAAGATCCGGGTTCCCTAGGCGTAAACGGTGTGTTCGAAAAAGATATAATTATGCGCACTGCCGATCACGTGGAGCAAAAGCTGCGTCAAGCCGGTGCTACGGTTATTCTGACACGCAATAGTGATTATTACATTTCTCTGAACGAGCGAGTGAGATTAAGTAATTTATATCATACACATGCATTTATTAGTCTACATTACAATGCCCATCCCTTAATGAGAATGAATGGAATTGAAACATACTACCATTTGGGTGAAAAAAACCGTGATTTAGCTAGCAATATTCAAGGTTCGCTGGAGCAAAATGTATCTTTGCAAGGTCGTGGAATTAAAGAAAGTAACTTCTATGTTTTACGTAAAAATCGTTTTCCAAGCGTATTAGTAGAATTAGGGTTCATTACTAATCCAGGTGATTTATCTATGGCACAATCTGAAGACTATCAAAATACGGTTGCAAACAGTATCGTAGAAGGCTTGATGAATTACTTTAATTAAAGAAAGAGACTAAGATAAAAGAATGAAAAAACAATAAAAAACGAATGATAATTAGGTGAAATTAATTATCGTTCGTTTTTTGATTAGAATCATTCATTTAGCACCTGAAATAAGCGAGACTCCGGCGGGAACAGCACGAGTCCGAAGATCCACGTGGTAACGTGTTTTTCTTTGCCAAGTTAGCTGTGGCCTTGCCCGCGGAAAGCGCGTATAGTTTCACGGTGCGGCGATGATCCTCCTATTGATAACATGATTATTCGTATTTTGAGTAAAGAAGTTGTGTTTTTTCCCAGCCTCTTTCATGTTAACAAGTTAATTCGTGAAGCTAATTAAATCAGTAATTAAATTTCTATTAACATACCAGCGCTGAAATAAATCTATCGCTAGCAAGTACTAGCTTAGAAAGGTGCCTTTTCAATGACCCTTCCTTTTCTTCCTCTCGTAGTATCTGCTTTTTTTAATGAACGAATAACACCTTCCTCAATCACTTCGACTACTGCTTGAAATAACTGATTCATAATAGGATGATCATCACGGAGATACGTCATGGCGTCGTTCATCGTACTTCGTTTATGCTCATATGTATGTGCTGTGGAAAAGGCGATTGCAATGTCGCCACTACCATTATCCAAATGACTACCAGTTCTTCCTAGTCCTGCAGCACATCGTTTGGCTAGCCGTTTCAGCTGCCTATGATACATAGGAGCATCCGTTGCAATCACCATCATAATCGATCCATCTGGTGTGTCTAAGTATATTTTATCCCAAGCAGCAAATAAAGCATCTTCTCGCTTTCCAAAATTACTTACAACAAGACAGCCGACAGTATACTTTTCATTCAGGTGGGTAACGATTCGCGATGCAGTGCCGATACCGCCTTTATAGCCGAAACATACCATTCCTTTTCCAGCACCTACTGCGCCCTCTTTTACTGGATGTATAGTTGCATTTCTAATGGCTTGGATGGCATGTTCTGGTTGAATTGCCGGGTATCGTGCTGTATGTAAATAACTATCATTGCATTCGCCAACGACCAGATTAATGGAACTAGTAGTATCTCCTATTTCTTTTGTTGTTTCAAGCATATATTGCAGCGTTCCTTGCCAAACAGAACCGACACTAAACGTATTTGTTAGCATAATTGGTGATTCTAATAAACCGAGCTCCTCCAGTTGAACAAGACCAGTTGTTTTACCAAAACCATTTAATACAGCGCTGCCAGCATGTGTTTTTTTTCGAAATAGATTACCACTGTGTGGCAATATAGCGGTTACACCAGTACAAATGGTTTGCTCCTCATTTAATTTTTCATATCGTGTTACATGGCCTACATGAACATCATGTACATCGGTAATACAGTTGTTTATCCCTTTTTGTAGTTTCATGAATAATTACTCCTTTTTTAAAGTATTATAGCAAAGTATGTTCTCCTAGCGTATGTGGAATAATAGTCCTAAATAGTATGTCAAGGAGGGCATTTATGAAGCGAGTGACGCTATACCTACCATTGTTGGTAGCTATAATTACCATTATTTATATGCTGTATATTATCGTAGAACAACCATCTACTACCAACGATACAAAGCAGGAAAGTGTGTCTGTTAGTAGTGATAACAGTCCAAGTGATATCGATGAAGGGCTTCAAGTAGGGAAACTAGCACCAGATTTTACGTTAAAAGGTCTAGATGGTAAGAAATATCGTTTATCAGATTTTCGTGGAAAAAAAGTAATGTTAAATTTCTGGGCATCATGGTGTCCACCATGTCGTGATGAAATGCCAGCAATGCAACGCTTCTATCAAGACAAAGATGTCGTATTACTTGCTGTTAATTTAACAAGTACAGAGCGGAAAAAAAGTGATGTTACTAACTTTATAAAGCAATATAAGCTGACGTTTCCAATCTTATTGGATGAAGCAGCAGAAGTCAGTGACAGATATCAAATCAAACCAATACCGACTACGTACTTAATTGATTCCAAAGGGCATATTCAATATAAAGCCTTCGGAGCAATGAGCTATGAGTTAATGATTCAGGAATTTCAGAAGTTAGAATAACATTTGGTGTTCTATAATCCAATCCGTTTACATGCCATACCGGTGAAAACCAACATTTATCGTTGTTCTGTTTTTGGTTGATTTAAACACTTTTGTCACCGTCTCGTAAATGAGTATTTCTTTTCTATGCGATCATAATAGTGATAGAATAGATGAAATAACTAAGCGAATTAGTAGGTGAAGCTATTGGACAATGTTCTATTTCATACAGATCAAATATATAATGCGATCGTACGAGAAATTAATCGTTTAATAGATGAACAGGTTATATTGATAAATGAGCAAGGTGTAATCGTTGCAAGTACAAACTCGGATCGTATTGGTAGTTTTCATGAGGGCTCCTATCTTGCTATGAAAAACAAGGAAAAGATGATTATGACAGATGACGATGTTAAGCGACTACGAGGAGTCCGCCCTGGTGTTGTACTACCTATTATTATTGAAGATAAACCGATGGGAGTTTTAGGAATAACTGGCGAACCTAGTGTTGTAGAACCATATGCAATGCTCGTACAAAAGGTTACTGAATTATTTATTCATGACTCCGTTGCTCGAATTAATCAGGAAAGTAAAACACGTGATTTGGAATTTTTTATTTTTGATTGGCTTAACCATACAGGGGATTTTTCACAATTATTAGAGCGAAGCGACTTTCTTCATATTGATATGTTTTCCTATGATCAGGTTGTTGTTTTTAAGTGTGATTATCTAAAAATAAATCTGACGTATAACCAACTTGAAATGGTAAAGAAATTATGGAGTTCAACGATAAACGCATTATTTATTCGCTGGGGACAAGAAAAAATTGTTATGCTGCTGGAAGCGGTAGAAAAGGATAGGCTAACTGAAAAGCTGCTCTCATTTATTACTCATATAAAAAAGGAAATGGATATTCAGCTATATGCAGGCGTTGGCAATAAAAACGATTCAAAAAGATTATCTTACTCGTTCCAGCAGGCGAATAAATCTAGTGAATATGCTAATTCTAAACATCCCGTTGTTTTTGAAGCAGATCTACGTTTTGAGATGTTGACACATGAATTATCCGCAGAGACAAAAGATCAGTTTGTCCTACGTTCAATAGGAGCGTTAATTCAAGAGGAAGAATTAATGCAAACACTATCAAGTTGGTTCGAGAATAATATGGCAGTGCAATTAACAGCAGATAAATTACATATTCATAAAAATACACTGCACTATCGTTTAAATCGAATTGCGGATGTAACAAAATTAAATGTGAGAAATGTAGACGATTTAATGCTTTTATATATAAGTCATCGATTTTATAATGAAAAAAGGAAAACATAACTAAAATGTGTTAAACTTTTTGTTCATATGTATAAAGGAATTCGCTTACTAAGAAAAATATTTGTGCAATCGCACATATATTTTTCTTTTATTATTTCATAAAATAGAAGTATGATGACAAATTAGGAGAATGTATATGTTACATATGAATGTAAAAGAAAAACTGGTTTCCATTGTTGGAGTGGAAAATGTGGAAGATAATAATGCTAGCTTATTAGCTTATTCCTACGATTCTACTGCAAGATATCAAGCACTTCCTGATGCTATGGTCGCTCCGCGTAATAAACAGGAGGTAGCGGCAGTTGTCAAGCTCTGTAACGAGTATAAAATCCCAATTGTACCACGTGGTTCAGGAACGAATTTATGTGCAGGTACAACCCCAACAGAGGGGGGAATCGTTTTGATATTCAAGCACATGAATCAGATCTTAGAGATTGATCAAGAAAATTTAACGATGACCGTTCAACCAGGTGTCTATACAAAAGAAATTTTGGAGGCAGCCATAGAAGTTGGATTGTTTTATCCACCCGATCCTGGTTCGATGCATATTTCTCAGATTGGTGGCAATATTAGTGAGAATTCCGGTGGTCTTCGTGGACTCAAATATGGGGTAACGAGAGATTATGTTCTTGGTCTAGAGGTTGTGCTCCCTAACGGTGAAATCATTCGAACAGGTGGAAAGCTAGCTAAGGATGTTGCTGGCTATGACTTAACCAGATTATATATAGGTGCTGAAGGAACGCTTGGTGTCATTACGGAAGCGATCCTGAAATTAATACCACAACCCGAGACAAAAAAGACAATGCTTGCACTTTATGAGGATTTAGAAGCTGCTGCAGAAACGGTTTCCGCGATTATTGCTAACCGAATTATTCCTGCAACGTTGGAATTTCTTGATCAAGCAACGGTTCAGGTAGTTGAGGATTTTGCAAAAATCGGGTTACCAACAGAAGCAAAAGCCGTTTTGTTAATTGAACAAGATGGTGCAGCAGAAGTAGTTGCTCGCGACATGGAGAAAATAGAAGCGTTATGTAAGGAAAATCGAGCGTTTGATGTTCAGGTAGCAAGGACTAATGAGGAAGCAGATCAATTAACTGCAGCAAGGAGATCAGCTTTATCAGCTTTGTCACGATTAAAGCCAACCACCATATTAGAGGATGCAACAGTCCCGCGTTCAGAAATTGCAGAAATGGTAAAAGCAATCGGTGAAATAGCAGAAAAATATCAATTAAACATCTGTACATTCGGTCACGCAGGAGATGGGAATTTACACCCGACGTGCTTAACGGATGCTCGAAATGAAGAAGAAATCGAATTAGTTGAAAAAGCATTTGCGGAAATCTTTCAACAAGCAGTGGATCTTGGTGGGACAATTACTGGCGAGCATGGAGTAGGTATGATGAAGCTTCCATATTTACATTTGAAGGCTGGTGAGCATGGAGTGGAAGCGATGCGTAGCATTAAAAAAGCGATTGATCCAAATATGATTATGAATCCGGGTAAAATGTTTGAGACCACTGAAAGAAAAAGAGTGGTGGTTGAACAATGATGGATAAACAGGAAAAAAAGCAAATTCAGTCAGCATTCAAAGAAAAAATGGATTACGATGAATTAATGAATTGTACCAGGTGTGGTTTCTGTTTACCAACTTGTCCAACGTATATTGAAACGGGAAGAAATGAGGTCCATTCACCTAGAGGTAGGATTGCATTAATGAAGGGGCTTGTAGATGGTGTTATTGAGCCGAGTGAAGAAGTAAAGCAATCCATTGATATGTGTCTTGGTTGTAGGGCATGTGAACCAGTTTGTCCTTCTGGTGTGAATTTTGGTAGATTGTTAGAGCAAGCTAGGGATGCGATTTATCAAAATAAAAAACAAACCGTACCTGAAAAAGTTATGAAGGGTATCTTTTTTAAAGGTATTTTTCCACATCAAAATCGAATGGTAGGGCTAACGGGATTATTGAGTTTTTATCAGAGGTCAGGTGCGCAGAAGCTAGCACAGGCAACAGGTATAATGAAGCTATTTCCTGAAAGCATGCGTACAATGGAAAAGGTGTTGCCAAAAGTTCCGAAAAAAAGTGAAATGAAGGCTCGACCACGCCACTTACAGCCACTAGTAAAGGAACGAAAGAAGAAAGTTGCCTTTTTCTCTGGTTGTTTAATGGATACAATGTTTATGCGCACAAATGATGCCACCGTAAAATTGTTACAGTATGCAGGTTGTGAAATTGTCGTTCCTGATACGCAAGCATGCTGTGGTGCTCTACATGGTCATAGTGGGGAATTGAAACAAGCAAAAGAAATGGCAAAACGTAATATTCAGGCATTTGAAGTAGCGGGTGTTGATTTTATTATTACCAATGCGGGAGGCTGTGGTGCCTTTTTAGTAGAATATGATCATCTCCTAAAGGATGATCCTGTATGGAGTGAACGTGCGAAAAGTTTTTGTGCTAAGATTAAAGATATAACAAGTATATTAATTGAATTAGATTTTCATGAACAACCGCTTGCGCTTGAGAAAAAAATTATTACCTATCAAGACTCTTGCCATCTGAAAAATGGACAAAAGACGTTTATGGAGCCTAGACAATTACTTGAGTCTATCGAAGGTGTTCGGTATGTAGAAATGAAGGATGCAAGCCGATGCTGCGGTTCAGCAGGTATCTACAATATTGTACAATCGGAAATGTCTATGCAAATTTTAGATTACAAAATGGAGCAGGTACAGAAAACAGAGGCAAAAATGATTGTTACTGCTAACCCAGGTTGTTTATTGCAGATGAAGCTTGGGATTGAGCGTGAAGGATTATCTGATGAAATGCAAGCTGTGCATATCGTTGATTTACTACTTGAAGCATATGAGAATGCGAATGCTACAAACGAATCAAGTAATCAACAATTTTTAGCTATGCAGACATAAGAACAAAAGTGCTAGCGCCAAATTAGAAACGTAATGACTGGAGCGAGCTAAAGGAGATAAAATATCTCCTAGACTACAAAAAAGGAGCTGTCACTTCAAAAAGACAGCTCCTTTTTCTAATCACGGAAATATGCAATATTCCGTGGGAAAGAGTTAGACCTTTTACTACATCTTCTTTATACTATTTTTCATCTCATAGAATATCATAGAATATTAGCATTTTCCGTCATTTCCACTATACATGGCTTTGGATTAATCTCCTTTCCATTCGTTTGCTCCAAAGGAGATGATTCCGTCGTCATTTATCTCCTATATAACTGGCAGTACTCCACCCGCTTCAAGCAATAAAGGGAAACCATTATTGGTAAGTGGGGGATAAACAAAACCCCCACTGAAAGAAGTCTCAATTTATAAAGAGTTTTCCGTTTGCCTGTTGACGATTAGTATTTCCATATTCATCTTCAACCTTAACTTCAATAACAGCTCCTTGTGCACGTAGGTTATTGATTGCTGTCCAAAAGCCTTGATAATGGCCATCTGATGTTTCTATCATGGGCAATTCGGTTACATTTGCAAGTCCTAAGGGTTCATTAACCAGTGGCATATGAATAAGAAAAGAAGCTTTAAGACCTGGAACACTATCAAACTCGATATGAACGGATTCTCCTGTTTCAAGAAATACGTCATCCTCCGGATTAAGGTGATTAATAGATGGAATGGTATGGTTTACGTCAACTGTAATGGTTTTCTTGACCTGATTTCCGCTTCTATCTTTTGCAATGACTTCGATTAGATTTTCACCATTGTTTACCATAACCCGTTTTGTGTAATTACCATCGTCCGAAACCGTTGCTTGTTGTCCATTAACTGTGACAACATCAAGATTACCAACGGATACTGTACCTTCAACAGTTATAACTTCTCGATTTGTTTTTTCTCCATCCTTAGGAGAATCAATTGTTAGGGAAGGTTCTTTGCTGAACGTAACAGTAACCGATTCTGATTCACCTACGGGCTGACCGTTGTATAAAGAGACGATAGTAAGCTCATTTTCTCCTTCCGTAAGCACTGTATCTATTGTAAAGGATCCGTCTTCAGCAACCTCCACTGATTCACGTTCTTCATCGTTATTCATAAGCTGTGCAATGGTTCCTGGAGAGGCGGTACCCTCGATTGTGAGCTGTTGCTCATTGGTATCGTAATCCGCTTCCGGTGATGTGATTACAGGTGTTGCAAAATCAGGAGTGTCTTTTCCATAATCAACCACAGCACGTATCATATAGTTACCTATATTATCGTTTGCTTTGAACCATTTTCCGCCAATGTAGTCCCAGCTTTTTCCCGCAGCATTTTCAATGTCACCATCTGAAACAAATCCAGGAATAAACGGATAGTCATTTGCTTGAAGGTAAACGACATAGAAATCATCCTCAACGACAATGCCATGTTGCGAAAGGTCTACTTCTGTCCATTGATTTAAATCTCGTTTTGCTTTTGCTTCAATTGGTCCCGCTAATCGATTTCCAGGAGCTCCATTTTCACCCGTGGCATCATAAATTGCGATCAAAATATCATCTCCACCAGGTACAGGGACGTGAGATGCCCAAAATTGGAGCTTTGCACCTGTTAGCATAGCGGATTCCTTTCCTTCATCTAAAGCCATTTTTACAGCAAAGCCATTGCCTTCTAAGAGCATGGCTAGATTTTTACCATAGTCTCCATTGTCATAATAAATTTCTGACGTCTCATTGCTGGAGAACGTTGTTAATTCAAAGTCTAGCTGGTTTGCCTCATTTTCCTTCACCAGTACAGACTTAGCTTCACCATCATATCCTTCTGCAAATACTTTTACTGTATAAGCACCCTCATAGGCTTGCAAAGTATAGGTACCATTTTCGCTAGATTTAACAGGTTCCGCATGCTCGTCTTCCAATAGAAAAATGGTTGCATTTTCAATTTTATTACCGTTTTTATCTGTAATTGTTCCCGAGATTTCCTGCTTAGGTAGCGGCTCTAAGGAAATTGTCGGAGAAATATCCCCATTCTCAGATAACGTCACAGTCTCTGTTACCGGGCTATATCCATAGGCATTAACGGATAGTGTGTAATCACCGGGTGGGTGATGAATGATAAATTCTCCATTTTTAGGATTGGATTTTGTTTCCCATCCAGTTTCTTCTACTCCAATGGTAGCTTCACCTACGGGTAAGAGATCTGAATCATTGGTTGCTTGTAAAGTAGATATTGGATAGGATAAATGTTCCTGCATATCCTGCATAGTCGTTTTCATCGTTCCAGATGTTTTCATGTTTTGCTTCTCGTTTTTTTGTGCACGATCGTTTGTTAGACGAACATCGTCAAGATACCATCCAGCAAATTGATTATCCTGTGACTTTAAATTAAACCCAATATAAATCTTTTCTCCTGCATAGTCAGATAAATCAATTCCTGTTTCGTGCCAGTTGTCATTCGATTCTGTAATATGATACAATTCTTCCCAATTTTCCTTGTCAGTAGAAACATATATTGTTCCTGTATCCCAGCCGAAATAGCTTAACTCGTACCATTGTTTAAAGCGCAGTTGTGTTCCGTTCTCTGGAAGAATTGGTGGCATAACCATCGTCATATCTGAATGCATTTCATATTGTCCACGAAGATTTGTGCCCAGTAATTTTCTACCAGAGGCCGCTTCTTCTGGTCCGTAGCTTGGTAGTCCCCATTCCCAGGAATTATTAGTACCAAAGGAATACCAGCCGTCTGGATAAGATTCAAAGTCTTCTGAGTAGCCATCCGTTATACCTTCCTCTATACGAACCAATTGAGGTTCACTTTCTGTTACATTTCCACTGAAATCTTCGACTCTCCACCAATAATGTAGTGACGTACCTGAAATATCTTCTAGTGGCACAACAGAAGTATACGAACCACTTTGATGGTTTCCTTCAATTATAGCAGCTGGATAGCTACGTTCTGTATTATTGTCATACTGTACATGTAGTGTAACATCATTAACACTTGTATTATCTTCCGCATGTACCGAAAAAGAAGCATTTTCATTTAAAAACACAGCTTCTCTGAGTTCTGATTCTACTGTTGGAGCTTGATCATCTTGTCCATACGTCTGAACCTGTCCTGTAATTGTGCCTATTCCTTGTTCAACAGCTTCTACTGCATCGTCTACATTTAGAATACCGTACCCATAACCATTATTTGGGGCATTTGTATACTCCTCATTCGTTTTTTCCGTAGCAGTTAGCTTTAAGATATTTTCTATCTCATCAACGGTTAAAGAAGCATCGACTTGCTTCATTAATAATATTGCAGCTGCAACATGTGGGGCGGCCATAGAAGTACCGCTAGACTCCCCATAGTCAAATGTATCCCATGATGCACCAGGTAGAGAAGAACGAATGGTAACTCCGGGAGCAGAGATATCTGGTTTTATTTCACCTCTCTCTGACGGTCCTTGAAGAGAGAACGATGCTAAATCATCATTTGCATCAGTAGCACCGACAGCAATGGATTCTGGATAGTTCGCTGGTGCTGAAGCTGTACCAGGCTCTGATGGATTCAAGAACCCTGCATTTCCTACAGAGAATATAGGAACGATTCCAGCACTGCGCCATGCCTGTACCATTGGTCGAAACCAGTCATTGTTTATTGGGCTACCACCCCAAGAGTTATTTACCACATCTGGAGCTTTTTCCGGATGAGGCTCACCGTTCTCATCTGTTGGGGCAAGTATCCATTCTGCGGCTTCCAAAATATAAGAGTCATAGCCTGTTCCTTGATAGAATGCTCTGGTAGCAATCCACTTTGCACCTGGAGCGACACCGATTTTATTTTGTCCACCTTCCTCTTGACCAACCATCGTGCCCATGGTATGCGTTCCGTGGCCATCTGAATCCATTGGACGTGAGCGATCAAAAACAGCGTCATGCCAATTGAATTCATGAACTGGTTGATCGGGATCATCTTCTTGATAACCTCTGTATTGTCTGGTTAAAGCTGGATGATTACCTTCTACTCCACTATCAATATTTGCAACGACGGTACCCTCTCCAGTTATATTTCTTTCCCAAACTTCCGGTGCTCCTACTCGCTCAATATTCCATTCGGTATCCTCTGACTGGTTGTCTGTTTGTTTTACGGCGAACGTATTATCCTCTTCAATAGGAAGAAGTTGCTGTTGTTCATCCAGTATGATCGATTTTACCTGCTTAGATTTAGCGATTCTTTCCACTGATTTCTCATTTCCGGTAACAGAAAAGGCATTAACAATGAAATAGCTGTGAAATTGCTTGATGTTCCCCGATTGTTTTTGTTTTTTTAGTAAGGACTTTAGATCCTGTTGCGTTTTTTCGGCATTTTCTTGTAATGCAGACACAACGGTCCTTTGTTTGAGTTGTTTTGCCTTAGCGGTAGAAAGTTTTGCTTGTATTGCTTCTTTTTTTGCACTTTCTGCTAGCTGTACAGTATTGACCTGATCCTTAAGAATAACTAGATAACGCACATAATCAGTTTTATCAAATGTTTTTACTAGCTTACTTTGTATTACTTGACTAGCAGACTCGCGCTTATCTTGTTGGGCAAAAACATGTGATAGATATGGCGTAGCTAATGTGATAAGTAAGATACAGATTAGCAGAACGGCAATATATTTCCTCATGGGAAATTGCTGCATTTTTTCTCCTCCTTTTTTTGGTATAAATTCCCCCTAGTTCCATTGGTAGTTGTCTCTAACTATATATGGAGAGTAGTGTAGAACTTTGTCAATATTTGTCTTAATTTTAAAAATGATAGTTTTGTAGCTATTTTTCCAAAATTTTTCGTAGTTCTTTTCTCCTGCTTCATTGTAGTGAACAGCGTGTAAACGTGAATACATTAATAATCTTAGGTCACTAACATTTACCAGGTTTTTAAACGGTTATTGATAAATAAACCATTGGTATTAGTTTCGCAATTTGATTTCATGCAATTATTTCTTTATTAATGAAAATAGGGCATCATATGTGTTTCGTTTATCCCGCATATAAATTCAAGCAATAAAGGAAACCAATATGTTTAAGTAGGGGATGGACTGCCAGTCAATGTCCGATTGGTTCAAAGGCCTTAGGTCATATCCTTGAAAGATAAGAAGTATAAAATTTGCCCATGTGGATAAATATGGGCGTGTTGAGCCACATCCAGCTCCAGCACCCAGAAACGAGGTGACTTCACGAATCTCCCTAATCTAAGTCATCATCGGCTTGCAAGCTCATCGTAATTTCTTTATCTCCGTTGACTCGCTCCAGTCCCTACGGTTCTAATCAGGCGCTTTCGCTTTTGCTCTGGAACTAACTTTCGGTGGAGGATAAAACAACACCCCTAACTCATTGAATTTTCACTTTATAAACATTTATACTCGCGTGAAAATAGACTATCTAGTAAATTAGGGCTGAATTAACCATAAAAACTACAAGTCGATCGAAGGGATCGTTCACTAGACTGAAAATAAGTAACTATTTTGCCGATATTAACCCTATACAGATAGGGGGAAACAATTGATGTTAAGAAATACCAAAAAAACTACCACACGTCAATTAGAAGGTGGACAAGCCAAGCTTCAAATAGAAGCTGGTAGTGAAGTAGAGAGACAATTTCAGATGATTGGACTTACGGAGGCCGATTTACGAATAATTCATTGTACGCAAGAATATGTCGTAGAAAATCTGGATTTTATGGTTGATAGATTTTATCAAAATCTAGAAAATGAACCTGCTTTACTACAAATTATTAATCAACATAGTTCTATAGAAAAACTAAAGCAAACTTTAATAAGACATATCTCGGAAATGTTTACAGGGGTAATCAATGAGGAATATTTCTCCAAACGACAACGAATCGCTTTAATACATGTACATATCGGACTTGATACAAAGTGGTACATGTGTGCCTTTCAAGACCTGTTCTTGTCATTGGTGACAATAATAGAGAAGAACATTAACTCAAAAGACGAATGTTTCCTAGCAATTCGATCCATTTCAAAAATAGTAAATTTAGAGCAACAGCTGGTATTGGAAGCATATGATGCGGAAACAGAGCGGATAAAAAAACAAGCAGAGGAACAAAAGCAATTAATACGAGAAAATGTAGCACATGCATCGGAGAATCTTGCGGCCATATCGGAAGAAACAAATGCTGCGTTCCAACAACTGAGTTCACAATCAGATGAAATTGTATTAATTGCGAATGCTGGGTCAGAGCTTTCACATTTAGCAGAGAAGCGAGCGACAAATGGTAAGCAGCAAGTAAACGAACAGAAGGAAAACATGTCGACAATTCATTATTCTATACATAAGCTTGCTAGTGAGGTGAAGGCTTTAGCAGATATATCAAAAAAAATGCAAGGAATTATTGATATTGTAACGGGGATCGCTGATCAAACAAGCCTGCTTTCTCTTAATGCTTCAATTGAGGCTGCACGAGCTGGTGAGCACGGTCGTGGATTTGCAGTCGTGGCAGAAGAAGTTAGGAAACTTGCAGATGAAACAAAAAGATCAGTCACAAATGTGTCAACCCTTATCTCGAATACAGATCAACAAGTAGAAAAATTAACTGGATCATTATATAAAATTAGCGAAGAAATCGAAAATGGAAACGATACGTTAAAAGAATCGGAAACGCATTTTGCAGAGATTGTTAATACGATGAAAAAAACCAGGATTCAAAATAATAAGATTGAAAAAGAGTTTATTTCATTTGTGAACGTATTGGATGAATTAGGTAAAGCAATGGACGAAGTGGCTTCTTCAGCAGATAATCTTACGATGATTACTAGTGAAATGCAATAGCAAGGAAGGTACTGTAATAATTACTATTTTATGGTGTGACCCATTTATTATATAACCATATATTTATTTTTTATCCCGCATATAACTGGCAGTAAGTCCCCACTTCAAGCAATCAAGTGAAACCAATATGGATAAGTGTGGGATCGACTGCCAGTAAATGTCCGATTGGTTCACCTAACCATCCGTGAGGATAACAAACCCCCCACGGATGGAAGTTTCACTTTATCCCGCATATAACTGGCAGTAAGTCCCCACTTCAAGCAATCAAGTGAAACCAATATGGATAAGTGTGGATCAACTGCCAGTAAATGTCCGATTGGTTCACCTAACCATCCGTGAGGATAACAAACCCCCCACGGATGGAAGTTTCACTTTATCCCGCATATAACTGGCAGTAAGTCCCCACTTCAAGCAATCAAGTGAAACCAATATGGATAAGTGTGGATCAACTGCCAGTAAATGTCCGATTGGTTCGGGCCTAAATGGAAGTAGGTCACAAAGGCGTTGCCACAGGATGTGGCGAATGAAGCCTTTGTACGTATATGTTTTAAAAACAGATGGAAGCTTCACTTGATTTGATTACAGAAGTACGAATATCTATAGTTAAATGAATGCTTACACAACTTTAGGAAGCTATAAAGATGATGGGGGAGAAAAATATCTCCTTGCATTTTTATATAAGTATTGATAATATTTAAGCAATAATCCTTAAGGAAAGTGGAAGGATTTTGGTAGGAACTTGGCGGTGGTTTATAGGAACCAATAAATGCCCCTATAATAATAAAAAGTTACTACCGTAATAAGGAAAATATAATATAGTAGTTATTTCCTTCGGGGTCGGGTGAAATTCCCAATCGGCGGTGATGAAGTTATTTACTTCTTAGTCCGTGACCCGTGCGGCATAATGCCAAACGGTGGATCTGGTGTGACTCCAGAGCCGACAGTTAAAGTCTGGATGGGAGAAGGAATTTTTGACGCAGCATGTTAGCAAATAGGATACGTATGCTATTTGCCAACGTTTTTTTGCCATTCATATTTTCAATGGCTTATTTACGTATACATGTGGTGACGAAATTCTGTCCTCAAAGCCTCTGAAGCGAAATTCAGAGGCTTTTTTCGTAGTCTAGTAAATTTGTCCATATGGATAAATTTGGGCGTGTTGAACCGCGTCCAGCTCCAGCGCCAAGAAACGATGCGACTTCACGAATCGCCCTGCGATAAGTCATCATCGGTTCGCAAGCACAACGTGATTCCTTTATCTCCGTTGACTGGCTCTAGTCGCTACGTTTCTAATCGTGCGCTTGCGCTTTTGTTCTACTGGTTGGAAAGATAAAACCAGTATAAGTTCGATCTAGTACGCTTCAATTTTAGGAAAAAGGAGTGAAATTTATGTTTACTGGAATTATTGAAGAGAAAGGTGTCATTCGCTCCATAAAGCAACCATCTAAACAGGCAATCTTTTTAACAATTACTGCCAAAAAGGTGATCATGGATATGCACGTTGGTGATAGTGTTGCTGTTAATGGGACTTGTCTAACAGTTGCTGCATTTGATGATATTGGCTTCTCTGCGGAGGTGATGCCAGAGACAATGAAAGCTACCTCTCTAAAGGAACTGACGAAAGGGTCTGAAGTGAACCTAGAGAGGGCGATGGGAGTTAACAGTCGATTTGGTGGACATTTTGTTTCTGGCCATGTTGACGGTACTGGAACGATTATTCAGAAATATCAAAAGGAGAATGCCATTTATTATGACATTGAAGTGGATAAGGAACTAGAAAGATATTTACTAAAAAAGGGTTCGATTGCAGTCGATGGTGTAAGCTTAACACTATTTCAAGTTCGTGGGAATGTCTTTACGATATCATTAATTCCTCATACAGCTTCCGTGACTATTTTAGGAGATAAAGGCAAGGGGAGCTTGATGAATATAGAGTGTGATATGCTCGTGAAACATGTAGAGCAATTGCTTTCCCATTCTACTGATTCAAGGGAGCTTGATCATAATTTTCTTAAACAAAAAGGTATTATCTAGGAGGTGCCATAAATGAACACAATTGAAGAGGCTATCGATCAATTAAAGACAGGGAGACCTATCATCGTTGTGGATGATGAACAGAGAGAAAATGAAGGAGATTTAGTAGCACTATCTGAACTGATCACTCCTGATACGATAAACTTTATGATCACCCACGGTAAAGGCCTGGTTTGTACATCGATTGAGTCAGAAGTAGCAGAGCGAGTTGGACTTTCTTTAATGACATCAAACAATAACGATCCGCTATCAACAGCCTTTACAGTCAGTATAGATTATAAGGATACAACTACTGGGATAAGCGCACATGAACGCTCAACGACAATTCGTGCCTTAGTTAATAAATTTGCAATGAAAGAGGATTTTAAACAGCCAGGTCACGTATTTCCTTTAATTGCTAAGGGTGGAGGTGTTTTAACACGTCCTGGACATACAGAAGCTTCCGTGGATTTAGCAAAACTTTGTGGAGCAGCCCCATCAGGAGTTATCTGTGAAATAATTAAAGAAAACGGCATGATGGCGAGAGTGCCAGATTTAGAAAGAATGGCTGCCAAGTTTAACTTATGTATGATTTCTATTGAAGATTTAATCAATTATCGATTAATGATAGAAGAGGAGTGTAAGCAAAATGGGACATATATTGGAAGGTAATCTTGTAGGAACCGATTTAAGAATCGGTATTGTTGTAAGTAGGTTTAATGACTTTATTACTAGTAAACTTCTCGAGGGGGCTGAGGATGCCTTAATTAGACATGGTGTAGCAAAGGAAAATATTACGATTGTTTGGGTTCCTGGAGCATACGAGCTTCCATTAATTGCTAAGAAAATGGCTCTGAAAGCAGACTATGATGCCATTATTACTTTAGGAACAGTTATTCGAGGCTCGACACCTCATTTTGATTATGTTTGTAATGAAGCAGCAAAGGGGATATCTCAAGCATCCTTACAATCCGAGAAGCCAGTTATTTTTGGTGTCTTAACAACGGAGTCCATTGAGCAGGCAATTGAACGTGCTGGTACAAAAGCAGGTAATAAAGGAGCGGAAGCAGCGTTATCAGCTATAGAAATGGCAAATTTACTTCGATCATTATAAAACGATATATCAAAGCA
Organism: Virgibacillus sp. AGTR; assembly: GCF_016919725.2. Classification (GTDB taxonomy): domain Bacteria; phylum Bacillota; class Bacilli; order Bacillales; family Amphibacillaceae; genus Virgibacillus; species Virgibacillus salarius. Next base: position 9,660 of record NZ_JAJERH010000038.1, on the reverse strand, counting down.
AGTAAGCAACTTCTCAGAAATAAGAGGAGTTGCTTTGCTTATTTTGCTATTTCTCTTTCTTACTTTATTCCACATAACTGGCAGTAAGCCCCCCACCTCAAGGAATAAAGTGAAAGCAATATGGATAAGAAGGTGTTCAACTGCCAGTAAATGTCCGATTGGTTCACCTAACAATCAGTGGTGGATAAACAAAACCACCAACTGATTGAAGTTTCACTTTATCTAAAATAATATCCTTCTAACGTTGGAAAAATCCATAGGGATAGGATAAACTTGTCCGTAGAGGATTTTTTTAATTTATCCCGCATATAACTGGCAGTAAGATCCGCACTTTAAGCAATGAAGTGAACCCAATATGGGTAAGTGTGGAACAACTTTCAATAAATGTCCGATCGGTTTAAGGGCCTTTAGGTCATACCCTTGTGGTACTAACCATCCGTGGGGAAAAACAAAACCCCCCACGGATGGAAGTTTCACTTTATCCCGCATATAACTGGCAGTAAGATCCGCACTTTAAGCAATAAAGTGAACCCAATATGGGTAAGTGTGGAACAACTGCCAGTAAATGTCCGATCGGTTCACCTAACCATCCGTGGGGAAAAACAAAACCCCCCACGGATGGAAGTTTCACTTTATATATAAAAAATATGAATGATAAAAGATCTTGTGTTCACAGATATGGGGGAGATTATTATTAAGCTATTATTAGGACAATTAGTAATCATTGCTGTTGTATGGACGGGAATGGCTTTTTTCTTTTCAGAGATGGCTGAGCCAAGTAAAGTTATTTTCTACCTTGTAACTTCTTGGATGCTATTGTTAATTGTTATTATTATTAAAACATGGTTAAAGAATCGAAAGAGTTGAAGGATGATCGAGAATGCTAACCGTTGAAAATATAACGAAATCATTTGGTGATAAAATATTATTTCAATCTGTTTCCTGTATCATTGCTGCGCATGAACGAATAGGGTTAATTGGAGTAAATGGTACCGGGAAGTCTACATTCCTTAAAACAATCGCAAAACTTGAGTCACCAGAACAGGGTACGATTCAGCACGCAAAAGATTATCAAATTGAATACTTAGCCCAAGATCCAGATTTAGATGGGGATTTGACAGTGATGGAGCAGATTTATTATGGTAATTCGTTAATTATGCGTGTGATGCGCGATTATGAGCGAGCATTGCTGGATTTACAACGTGATCCAACAAGTGAAAAAGCGCAATCAAATTTGCTTGTGATGCAGCAGAAGATGGATGAGGCAAGTGCGTGGGAAGCAAATACAGCAGCCAAAACGGTCCTAACGAAGCTAGGCATTACAGAATTTAATAGAAAAATAAATGCGTTATCTGGGGGACAAAAAAAGCGAGTGGCTATTGCCAAAGCCTTAATTCAGCCTGCTGATCTCCTCATTTTAGATGAGCCGACGAACCATTTGGATAATGAGACGATTGAGTGGCTTGAGAGGTATTTACAATCATATCGTGGCTCCCTATTAGTAGTTACACACGATCGATACTTTTTAAATCGTGTGACGAATCGAATTTTCGAATTAGACAAAGGAAAGCTTTATTCGTATGAAGGGAATTATGAGATTTTTTTAGAAAAAAAGGCAGAGCGTGAAGCGCTGGAGAGAAGTAATGAGATGAAGCATAAAAATACGCTACGCAGGGAGTTAGCGTGGTTAAAGCGTGGAGCTAAAGCTCGTTCGACAAAGCAAAAAGCAAGAATTGATCGTGTTCATGAGATGAAGGAAAAAACATTTGACACGAATGAGCAAGCCATTGATGTACCCGTAGGATCTGTCCGATTAGGGAAAAAAGTAATAGAGCTGAAGGAAGTAGATAAGTCCTTTGCCAATAAACAAATCGTAACCAAATTGAATCAATTAATTGTTCCTGGAGACAGATTAGGTATTGTAGGTCCAAATGGGTCTGGGAAAACGACGTTGCTCGACTTAATGGCACAGCGTATTACACCAGATAATGGAGAAGTTATTATTGGTGAAACAGTGAAAATCGGCTATTATACACAGGGTGATGAAGAGCTTAACGGTGAAATGAGAATCATTGATTATATAAAAGAAGTAGCTGAAGTTATCCACACAAAAGACGGGGCGATTATTACAGCTGAGCAAATGCTCGAACATTTTTTATTTTCTCGAACACAACAGTGGACGTATATTCGGAAGCTATCAGGTGGAGAAAAACGTCGTCTCTATTTATTGAAAATATTAATGGAAGAACCAAATGTTTTATTTTTAGATGAGCCTACCAATGATTTAGATACGCAAACATTAAGTGTATTAGAAGAGTATCTCGATCAATTTCCTGGCGTCGTTATAACAGTTTCACATGATCGATACTTTTTAGATCGAGTGATTGACCGTTTATTAGTTTTTACGGAAAATAATCGTATAATACCTTACTATGGAAACTACACGGACTATCTAGAGAAACAGAAGGAAATACCGATGACCCAAAAGCCTGTTGAAAAAACAGAAAAAGTAAAGCCGAAGAAACAGAGGAAAAAACTTTCCTATAATGAGCAAAAAGAATGGAATGAAATTGAAGATGTTATTACAGCATTGGAAGAAGAACTGGAAAAGATCCAGGATAACATTGTAAATGCTGGAAGTGATTCAGAAAGAGTCCAAGTATTATTTAACGAACAGCAAGAGATAGAAGCCAAATTAGAGGCAAAGATGGAACGTTGGGAAGAGTTATCATTATTAATTGGTGAATAGAACCTACCTGCAATGAGGTGCATCCCTAAAGTTAGACCAAATATCTAATTGCTAGGGGTGTTTTTTGTTGTCTAGGAAAATTATAAAATATGCCCATGTGGATAAATAGGGGCGTGTTGAGCTGCGCCCAGCTCTAGCGCCCAGAAACGATGCGACTTCACGAATCGCCCTAATCTAAGTCAACATCGGCTCGCAATCTCACTGTGATTCCTTTATCACCGTTGACTCGCCAATCATCGTTTCTAATCGGGCGCTTGCGCTCTTGTTCTTTATTGTAAATCCATACATGAAAACAGCGTTTTGTATTGGATAAAAGCGCTTAATTGTTTATCTGTATAGAATTACGAAGATAAGCTTAAACTAACCTCAACGATCGTTTATTCAGGTGGTTAAAGCGTATGAGTGTAGATGAACTATATTATCAAATTTATGAATTAAAAGAAAGACTTGGCATTCTACAGGAAGAGTATTGGCATCAAACTTCTGGTCCAGATACATGGTATTTTTGGTTCAATATTGTGAGTGTAATCATTCCTTTCGTTCTTTTATACTTTTTCTTGGATCGAGGGAGAGTATTTGAAATCGGTTTTTATGGTTTTGCCATACATGTCATGTGGTCTAATCTTGATAATGTATTATCGATGTATAATTATCTTATTACACCACATAGTATTTCCTACTTATTTCCAACAAGTCTTACAGTGACAACAGTTGTGCTGCCGATTGGATTTATGTTGCTCTACCAATATTGTACGAATAAAGGGAAAAATTTTTATTTATATGCTATCGTGCTTTCTGCTGGATTTGGATATGGATTAGCCTCTATTTTTATTGCTTTGGATATGTTAATTTTGCATGGAGGAATGAAGTTAACCTATATATTCTTATTGGATGTTGCTATTTCGTATCTTGCTTTTTGGCTAACCAAATTGTTCTGGTGGTTAAAAAATCATGGACCTAAAAAAACAGGCTAAGGAGTAAATCCTCCTAGCCTGTTTTTCCTTTTATTCTGTTAGTCCCTCAATGGAGATTGTTTCTACTATTCCGGTTTGATTGTCACGCATATTTGCTTCTAATTGAACTTTATCGCCTATTTGCAAGAAAATGGATCTTGGTGCTTTTCCAGAATTTACGGTATAAATAGTCGCATCATCTTTAAGTAAGAATTGAACAATTTGTTTTTTATCTTGCGTTGTTACAACAACCCGTTCAACAATACCATTTCTCTTTTCTAATGCTGCTTCTCCAGTTGATTCCACATTACTAGGATCTTGCGCCAAAGCTAAACGATAAGCCTCAAGTGTACTTCTGGCAGTATCACCAAAAACAACAAAATCGGAATCAGACGCTTTAATATATGCATAATGTTTAAATAATCCGTTTGGATCAAGGACATTTACAACCCATGTTGGATTCCCATCAATGTTGTAAAGAATTGGCATGGAACCAGTCCATTTCTTTTCAGGGAACTCTTTATTTACAATTTCCTTTGCACCCTTACTATCCATTATGCCGTTATTCTTTTCCCCGTTATAATATGTTAGTTCACCTGTTCTTGCATTAATTAAGGTGTAACCAAGTGCGGAGTCAATATTCTCTTTTGGGGAAGACATATCAGTAAAATAATGCATCTCTCCATTCTCATCAAAAATTGGTGTAACGCTTGATTCCGTACCAGATTCATTCGGAATCTTTACATCCTTTTTGCCAAAAAGGGAGTTCAGCCACCCATGAATATATTTCCCGAAATATTCATTCTCATTTGAGGCCATTTCTGAACTAATGGATCCATCAATAAATTCAGGTGCATCAGCAGCATAATATAGTTTAACATCACCTGTAACAGGATCGACTACGGCAACATGTAATTTTTCCATATCTGGCTTGTTCGTTAGTCCGATTGGTTTAAAGAGCGTTTGAACATACCAAGGCTTTCCATTTTCGTCTACTTCAATTTGTGCCTCACCACTTCGAATATAATCTGGATGCGCATTATAAATGGTACGATCAATGTTATGATGAAAGTAGCTCGAATTTGTATACTTCATATTATTTTTAATAAATTTTGGCTGGGCATTAACATCAGTAGCAGAGATAGTGAAATAACCTTCTGTCTCTTTGCCTCTAAAGTACCTCCAGAAATCAGTGAACTCTACCGGTGCAACGAACACAATGTCATCTTTAATTTTTTGCACCTGCAACTTACCTAAGTCATAATATTGTGTGTTTGGTACTACACTCATCGCCTTCTGTACTTTATTTCGAGCAAACTCAGGCGAAACAACAATTGGTGTAGCATCTTTATCTAAAGGTTTGGCTTCAGCTACTTCTTCTTTAGCAATGGATTCATACGTATCATCTAAGGTGAATATTCCTAATACAAAAAATCCAGGAATAGCTATAACAGTAAATACAATGATGGCCCCTGTGATCACATCAAACTGTTGACTTGATTTGCTAAAAGGCTGGCTTGACGTAAGCATATACAAACCAGTCATACCAGCTACTCCAATGATGATATTGGCAATCGTCATATTTGGAATCGTAATAGGTGGCATAAAAATATAGACGATTATAGCCCCTATGATAAATAAAGTCGCAAATATAATAGCAACTGCCTTAAAAGTTGTTCCTCGATATTTCTTGTTTTTAAGTACAAAATATCCAGCAATAACAAAATACAGGATAAAGGATAGAATCGTTGTTGTTAATATTCCTGTCATGCTTTCATCTCCTATCTTCTTTACAAGAGGGAACTTTGAGAGTCCGGAAAAAATAGTAGCTTTATATACACAAAAACAATATGTGAACCCTACAAGTAATGATGTGATTATTACCTTTATGAATGTATACGTTGAAAATGAATAAAAAGTTTCAGTTTAGGCACATTTATTTTCAAATAAATATAAATTCATTAAAATAGGGGGATACGAATGCAAAGGGGGGAGCGGATGAAACAAATTTATAGTGATGTTATTCAATTTCGTGGTAGTCATTATGAATATGGGATTAGGCAGGGTGAATGGTTAAGAAATTCATTTATTCTTGAAAACAGAAAGAAGCAATGGGGAATTAGAAGACCGCGTTTCACTATTAATGAAAGTGAGGCAAAGGCGGCTATCACGACGTTTGCTCCAGGAATATGGGAAGAACTTCAAGGACTCATGCATGCGTTAAAGTGGGATATCAATGATGTACTTCAAGAGTTCGGTGGCTATCGTTTAGCGTATACCAAAAGTGGTTGTTCTATTTTTACAGGGTCCAATTATATGATACGTAATTATGACTATCATCCGAAAACTTATGAAGGGCGCTATACCATTTTTCAACCAAATGATCAAGGTTTCGCGACCATTGGACCGTCACAGCGCATTACTGGCAGAATGGATGGTATGAACGAACATGGTCTTGCATTGGGCTATAATTTCATTCATCGTCGAAAGCCGGGTGATGGCTTTATTTGTAATATGATCGGAAGAATAATTTTGGAAAGCTGTAGAAATACAGAAGAGGCAATACATTTATTGAAAGATATTCCTCATCGGCACTCATTTAGTTATGTATTGTTAGATAGGAGCGGGGATTCTATTGTAGTAGAAGCATCACCGCGAGCTGTTAAGGTACGTCAGTCACATGTATGTACCAATCATTTTGAAACATTAACAGCTGAAAACCGTTACCATTTGGATGATTCCTATCGAAGGAAGCGGGCAATAGATGAGCAAAAGGGGTCATTAAATAATGCTTATCAAGCATTTGAAATGATGAATAATTCAACAAGAGGTGTATTCTCTACTAAATATAAAAACTGGTCGGGAACCATTCATACCTCTGGTTATTTTCCTAAAGAATTAAAGGTGTGGTTTGCTTTAGGTGGAGATCGAAAGCCAGAAATCTTTGACTTTAAACGATGGTTAAAAGGGGAGAATATAGCCATGAAACGAGTAATTGGAATGGTTGATACGGACTTGCCATTTGTTCATATGGAAGAAAATGTTCGATAAATACTATTATTTAGGAATTCAATGTTTAAAGTGTTGAGGTTTAAGGGAAAATAAATTTAGACTGACATTATCTGTACAAGTACTTGCTCAACAGAATAGGAGTTTATTACAGCTCAAGAAACATGGATTACATGCATGATCATTCAGAATAAAAGGATTTATTTATTTGAATGAAGTTTTACTTTATTTATGAGTTCCAGTTATATTATACTCAAATGGAATATGAAGGTAGGAGGTAATCTAATGAAGCTTTTTCAGGTAAGGAAGGGCCAATTCGTTTTTTACAAGAATGAATTGCATAAAGTATATTCGGTAAAACCGATGTTTAAAAAATCGGTTCATTTATATCGCCTAAAGGATATGCAGCAAATTCTAACGAAAGCAAGCGAAATAGAACTCTATAGACCACAACATAATGATACATTTATTTTTTACGGGAAAAGGTATACGATTGATAAGAATAAGATGCCAGAACCAGGGGACTATATTCTAATTATTAAGCCAGCTCCAGATTTCCTTGACCATTATTCCTTAAATGCTATTGAAAAAGTAGATAGTGTGGAAGACGGGAATGTTGTTACCACTAGAGATAATGGAGTGAAGCATAGTGAATATGTTGTAATGGTCCCAGGTAAGGCTGATGCAAGTCAAGAAATAGCTTATTATGATAAAAGCCTCGTGCCAGAAGAACAGCAAATTCAAGATGAATCGATTAGCTACCTTGCTGAAAGTGACGGTAGCTTAAAGCCAGTCGTTGGTGATATATATATTGATATTGCTAATGAAACAAAAGCAATGATTGTCGCTATGACAGAAGATGAGGTTGTGTTCGGGCATGGAGTACGTGTACATGTGGCGGATCTACTTAATGAGGAAAATTACAAGTTAGTTTATCGTTTTGAGGAAGATTTATAATTAATCATCAGTCCCTAATCATTAAAAATTGGCGATTAGGGATTTTTTTATAAGTTAAGAAAGTATAAAATCAGTGCAATGATTGCGTTAAGCCAAGTAGTTATTTTGAAATGTTTGATGTATATTGGCAATGCTCCGACTAATTACTTCGCTTCCCGCGGGCACGGCCTCAACTAACTTTGCAAAGAAGAACACGTTGCAAAGTGGATTTTCGGCTCGCGCTAATCCCGCAGGAGTCTACGTAATTAGTCTCCGCTATGAGAAGGTGCAACAATTCTTGTCATAAGAAATAGGTTGACTTTTTTTACAATGGGTAAAGTGAAAATCGCTATTCGTGAGTATAATAGCAGCTGTGTTACTTCATGCTAGCGTTGTAGAGCCTGATAATAGCGAAGGGCGGCCACTTCAACTCCTGTGGGAAATGTTTGACCTGAAGATCCACTTTTTTGAGCGGGTTTTGCTAAAAAAGTTAGCTGAAGGACAAACCCCACGGAAAGGGAAGTGGGCAGCTGGAGTGGTGGTCAAGCAAGCAGTAGCTATTATTCCATAATAGCTACTAGAGGAAGCGTAAATCTGAGCATTTAGTGATAAGGAATGAGCGAATTTTGCTCAGTTTTTCTTATGGTTATAAGCAGACATAATACAAAGGGTTCGTATGTCTCAAGGAGGTGTCATAAAATTGAATGCGCGTAAATGAAAATCTTTGATTATGAATATAATGTGAAATACTTCACAAAATATGGATGAAAATTCGTAGAATTGGTATACTATAGATGTAAAAATTAGAAAGGGTGAAGAAAATGTCAAATATTGTTTTTGTATCACCTGGTAAATATATTCAAGGAAAAGATGCCTTACATCTTATTGGAAAACATGTGAAATCAATCGCAGAAAAGCCACTTATTCTTTCTGATGATGTGGTTTGGGACATAACTAAAGAGACAATTGAAGCAAGCATGAGGGAAGAAAATTTGGACTATCATTATGTTCCGTTTAATGGAGAGGCCTCATTAAGTGAAATAAAAAGAGTGGTAAATGAAGGGAAGGATCATCAGGTAGATGTAGTAGTTGGTGTAGGCGGAGGGAAGACATTGGATACAGCTAAAGCGATAGCAAATGAATTGCATGCTCGTGTTGTTATCGTTCCAACTACTGCTTCAACAGATGCACCTACGAGCGCATTATCTGTGATATATAGTGATGAAGGAGTGTTTGAAAGTTATAAGTTTTATCATAAAAACCCTGACTTAGTACTTGTTGATACTGCAGTTGTCGCCAAAGCTCCAGCTAGATTATTTGCGTCTGGTATTGCTGATGCGATGGCTACATGGGTAGAGGCTCGAGCTACACTGAAGCGCAATGGTGATACGATGGCAGGCGGAAAAACAAGTATTGCAGCTAAGGCAATTGCTAAAGAGTGTGAAAAAACATTATTTGCATATGGAATAGCTGCATATCAAGCAGTAAAAAAAGGATTGGTTACGAATCATGTAGAAGCTGTAGTGGAAGCTAATACATTATTATCAGGATTAGGTTTTGAAAGTGGTGGCTTAGCAGGAGCACATGCCATTCATAATGGATTCACCGTACTCGAAGGTGATATTCACCACCTTACTCATGGCGAAAAGGTTGCATATGGTACATTGGTGCAGTTGCTATTAGAGCTCCATAGCGAGGATGAAATGATAAAATATATTCAATTTTATCGCGAACTTGGTCTTCCAACTACATTACGAGACATGCATTTAGACGATGTTTCTTATGAGGAGCTGCTAAAAGTAGGCGAGGCAGCTACGCAAGAAGGAGAGACGATGAAAAACTTATCACCAAGTATTCAGGCTGGTGATGTTGCCTCAGCTATACTTGCAGTAGATCAGTTAAGCAAACAATTTGTGAATAAGTAATATCAAAAAACTGTCCATGGCGATTTTATCTCATGGACAGTTTTTGTTTCTAAGTTAAGAAAGTATAAAATCAGTGCAATGACTGCGC
>NZ_JAJERH010000037.1 GCF_016919725.2 Virgibacillus sp. AGTR | reverse complement strand
CGGAAAGCGAAGTAATTAGTCGGAGCATTGCCAATATACATCAAACATTTCAAAATAACTACTTCGCTTAACGCAGTCATTGCACTGATTTTATACTTTCTTAACTTATAAAAAAGTCAACAGCCTTTATTTGGCTATTGACTTTGATTCATCACTTGTTGAATAAGTGCTCCAATTGATTGCGTCGATAAATTTTGATGATATCGATTTACATTTTCTGTATACCGATTTTTCTTTTGCGTATCCAGAAAAAATTGATTTATTTGTTCCTCCAATGGTTCTTTATTTAAGTCGATAGGATTTACCAATCCAAGCTGTATGAGCTCCTGCAAATTGATTTGTTCCTGACCTGGTAAAGCATGATAAACAAAAATTGGCTTCCGTTTCATCAAGCATTCACTAATTGTTACACCGCCTGGCTTTGTTAAAACAGCGTCAACCTCATTATACAATTTGTTCATCTGCGCTTTAGATTCGATATAAGGGATAGGTGTAATATTTGAATTATTTTGCTTGCTTAACGTTTGATACAATTGTTCGTTCGTTCCACAAAGTACATAGAGATGCATCTTTTTCGGCAAATGCTTATCTGATAATAGTTCATCCATACCACAACTCCCTAAACTTCCGCCTGTAATGAGTAATGCTTGTTTTTTCTCCTTTAAAGAAAATTCCTCTCGAAATACAGGATGAACGGGTATCCCAGTGATAAATATACGCTCTGCTTTCACACCTAATTTAAGTAAGAATTTCTTTACAGAGGCGGTAGGTACGAAATGATAATCAATACCTTTTATCCCCCATAATCGATTCACAAAAAAATCTGTATACGCATTAACCGTAACTGCTTGTAGCTTATTTTCTTGTTTTAGGACACTTACGATACTCGAAGGCAGGGCATGGGTTAAAAAGACAATTTCTGGATTTTCCTCTTTCACAAGTTTGTTTAAAAAAGGGCGGAATAGTAATTCATAATGGCGGTGCCTTTTCCTTTTCGACATATTTCTACAGGCAAGTAATGTATATAGTCGATCATATACGCCTGGAAATCGTTTTATCCAGCTAATATACGTTGAGGTTACTATCTTTTCTAAACTCCCATAACTATAAGATAATAATTCAACTTTGTTCGTTCGCTTGTTATTATTATAATGTAATAAATCCGTTATGAGCGTATCTGCAACATGATGATGGCCACTTGGCATTTGCAGAAAAGGTAGAAATAACGCATCTGATTGTTTAGGTTTATCCATGTTTTTAGCCCCGTCCTTAATTTCAAAAAAACAATATTGTGTTAACCCTCAAGATAGTATTTATCCATTATCTTGTTTTTTGACATGAATAGATAAACAGGCTCAGCATCTTTTTTTGTTGTCAACATATTAATTGGCATTAAAGTTATCCTTTTAAAGTAACGATAAAATCTATTTTTTAATGCGCTTTTTTCAAACCCCAATCGTTCTGCTCCTCGATACAAACTTGTGATTCCTATAACTGCCTTTATATCCGCTGCTTTTGGGTGTGCATGAACATACATTGCTAAGTTTGGCATGGCTTGTTTAATACTGTGATAAATAAATACTGCACGTTTAATATCATTAGGAAATGCATTTAATTCCTTTATTAGTTTTACATTGTGAAGGTGAATCTTTAGTAATAAGTCATTTTTTCGTAGAACTGTTCCATCTTCGAGCACGACTTTTCCACCTTTATATCTAGTGAGCCGAACCCGAAGCATCGTTCTACGCTGATTATTATCTGATATATAGGATAATCGGGAACAAGCAAAATAAATTGGATCAATACTGTCCCAGACACCTAATAGATAGCTTCTCATTGTCATATTCTTTCCACTCCATAAAATTTCTCCTACTTATTTTGTAGCTATAAAGAAATATTATAAACGGAATTTTTTGGTGAAATCTACAGAACGAATTGGTATTTTATTCATTTAATTGTTCTTGAATAACCCTAAATATAAATTCCTTTAGATCTATTATCCGCGGTGTAATGGGCTGTTCATTCGTCCCAGCTATTATTAAGGGGACAATTGACTCCTGCTTATGTAAGGATCCATGAGCAGCTCCGCTTAAGTGAAAAGGAGTAGACTGAGCTTTAAATTCACATCCTGGTTTTGCATTTACAACAAGGAATTGTCCAGGATGAGAATATAAAGCCCCATGCAATCGAGCTAATGCATCTGGAAAATCATTATAAACGATATGATTTTCTATCCATTTCAAATCCAATAATTCATGATTTCCTACTATCCACCATGATTGATTAAACTCATCTACATATTTCCCATTAGGTCTAAAGTATAATGTCCCTTCTTTCATCCCAGATTCCACACGAATACAATCATTTTCCTTCCATGCAATGATATCAATTCGCTTATCGTGTTTAAGTTTTTCAACAATTGTCCCGATGTTTACATGATCCAACATATATACATAAGCCATTCGCTGGTTAACACAAATCGCTAGTTCATCTTTTTTATGAACTGCACGTTGAATTCGAACTATTCGATAGTTATTTAAAAGCTTACGCAAATCAATAATATAGTCACGGTACTTCGTTCCTGTTGCGGAATGACCATTATCTCCAATAATCATCCAAATATTGCTATTTACTGCTTCTTCCCAACTATCAAACATATTCAACATTTTTTGAATTTGACGATCAATTTTAATAATACCTTTTATATCCATAGGTCCTTTAAAATGAATACGCGCATCCATATCTTGAAATATACAAAAAGTAAATGCTGGAAGTTTCTGTTTATGAATAAGGTACCGAAGCTCTCGTGCCATATATTTATAATTTCCAGCTGCTAGTTGTGCTGTGAACCCCACAGGGCGAAGTTTCGAAAAGAGTCCTAATGAAAAGATTGAAGGTACTTTCATGGTCCATTTTCCATCCTCAAAATAAGTGAATGTACGAAGAAATTTTGGGATTTTTAATTGCTGTAATTTATTTCCTCGATACACAAAAGAATTGATAGACGCTGAAGATAAACCGATTCGAGCTAATTCTTCATAAATAGTTGAGACCTTTTCACTCAAATGTACATTATTTAAATTATAAAGCATATGATGAATGGACTTTTTCATTCCCATACGAAACGTTTCTCTAAACCCTGTACCATAGTTGACAAATTGATTCTGTTCCGTATCAAACCAATTCAAACCTGGAATATGATGCTTATCTGCATATGTTCCGGTTAAAAGGCTGCTATCAATGGTTACTGACATGGTCGGAAACGATGTTACCATATTAGCAATATAACGACCTTGCTCCATTAAAAATTTTAAAGCTGGTGCACGTCCAGTCTGCATGGCAATTTCTAATGGCTGAGGCATTAATGAATCAATATTTAATAATATGACAGGTTTAGGTATTGATACAACATGATTATCGATTTCCACCACATCCCAAAATTCGTATTAATAACCGAAGCTAATTTTAATGTAAACAACTACAAGATTAATATACATCCCCAATAAAAAGGCAGCCATATGAAAATGGAGCTGCCCCGAAAGACAGCTCTCTTTGTATAGAAGTATACTTCCTTCTCATGTTCAACGATTCAGCTTTAGGAACAAAAGAAGCGCTCGATTAGAAACGTAGCGACTGGAGCGAGTCAACGGAGATAAAGGAATCACAGTGAGCTTGCGAGTCGTCATGACTTAGATTAGGGCGATTGTGAAGTTACCTCGTTTCTGGGCACTGGAGCTAGACATGGCTCAACACGCCCCTATTTAACCACATGGGCAAATGTTATAATTTCCTAGACAACAAAAAAGCAATGTATTTAAGCGTAGCATACGTCTTATTACACTATACTTGATTTAACTTTACCTAGCTTTACGGTTAAATAAACGGGGAAGCTGATTCCAAAAAAGAAAGAAAGTCCTGGGAGGAAACGAATTGTTACTATCATCCCTATAAAAATCATCATATAAATTACATTTTCTCTTGGATGTAAAAACAGAAGAGAAAACGACCGTTTTATTTGTAGAATCGCTTGTCGTTCCAGATCTGCATATTGAAAGAAATGAATAATACTTAAAGTGATTAATCCTAACATTCCAAGCACTGCCAGCTTTACAAGACTATATTCCCTATCCACAATCAAAAGGTTAGAACTTATTATTACCAACATGGCTTGCCAAATCAGTCCCGCTTTATTTAAAAGAATAAATGAAGAAAAATACTCGTTACGAAATGATCGAAACACTTCCCCAGTTGAAACATTGTTTTGCATCTTCCATACAGAGAATAATGCATAGGTAGCAGGAAATATTCCAAAAATGATTAACCCACAAGTAGTAAATAAAAGCCATAATAGCTGTAAATACGCAAACCAGTATAATTTTTGTATAAATAAAGCATACCTTTCTATCATGATATTCACATCTAACACCACCATTCTATATCTAACCTTTTACTGATCCAGCAACCATTCCTTTCATAATTTGCTCTTGGAAAATGAGATACATGACAATTGTAGGGATGACTGCAATTGTCATTGCGGCCATTGTCAATGCATAATCCGTACTGAATCCATCTGAAAAAATGGATAAGCTTAATGGCAATGTTTTTAATGTACTATCATTAATAAATACTAGAGCAAAAACAAATTCATTCCAATATCTTAAAAACGATAGAATAGCTACGGTTGAAAGTGCAGGAACACTCAAAGGAAGCATAATTCGAAAGAAAACCCCCCAATAACCGTTTCCATCGATAACAGCTGCCTCCTCTAATTCCTTTGGTATTGAACTCATGTATGCAACTGTTAAAAAGATGGCAATAGGTAATTCAAAGGCAGTATACGGCAAAATTAATGCCCAATACGTATCCAGTAATCCTATTTGATCCATCATAGTAAACAACGGGACTAGCGTACTATGAATAGGTATTAACATTCCCAGTAAAAAGAAAACCATTAAAAATGCTTTTAATTTGAACGTGAATCTGGATAAAACATAGGCAGTTAGTGCGCCAAGAAAAACAGTTAATGCCGTTGCAGTAATTGTAACAATAGTTGAATTCATCATTGCTGTTCCTAAATCAGCAACTTCCCAAGCTCTCGTAAAGTTTTCAAAGGAGAAATTGGTAGGAAAAGAGTGAGGTCGGGCAAAAAATTCTTTGTTTGTCTTGAAAGCACTAGTGATTAGCCAATATAAAGGGTAAATCATCATTAAGGAAAAAACTGCTAAAAATAAAATTCTTATTCCTTTAAAAAGATGGAATTTCATCGAATAGTCATCCCCTCATTCTTTCTCTTCATTAACACCTGACTTATACCAATTAAGATAAGGCTTAATAGAATTATCATCGTACTTACTGCAGAACCGTATCCGTAGCGGTACACAAGGAATGTATTATTATACATATACGTTGCTAATATTTCTGTGGATTCTGCTGGTCCACCACCTGTCATGACAAATACTTGATCGAATGCCTTTAAACTACCTGAAATACACAAGACGACAGCTACTTTAATTGTTGTCCACATATTGGGTAAGATAATGTAGATCAGTTTTTTCCATCCAGATGCTCCGTCAATCATAGCAGCCTCCTCCATCTCAGAAGGTATATTCTGAATAGCTGCAATAAAAATAATTAAATAGGGTCCAATATAATTCCAAATGATAGGAACAGCAACTGCATACATATTTACAGAAGGATCTGCTAGCCAAGCTTTTGTCCACGACTCTAAACCAACGGCACGTAATACGGTATTAATAACACCTATTTCTGGATCATAAATATATCCCCAAATCAGACCTACTACTACTGTGGAGATAACCATTGGTAAAAAAACAGCTGACCGTACAAATATTTGAAACCAGTTACTTTTACGAAGCATTAACGCTAAAGCTAATGCAATCGGTACTTGGCCAAAAACAGATGCGGCAACAATTATCAGATTATTCTTGAGAGAACGCCAAAATACAGGGCTTTGCATCACATCAATATAGTTTTGCAAGCCAATATACGTGGCATCCCCTAATCCAGACCATTCAAAAAACCCGTAGTAGGATGACCAAAATATTGGAATAATAACAAAAAAAGAATAAAGTAAAAGGGCTGGAAGTAAAGTAATTACCAACAAACCCTTTAACTTTAAATTAGATTGCATAACTGTCCCCCCTTTGCTCGATTCATTAATTAGAAGACTGTGCTTTTTGTATTGATTCAGCTACCTTCTCTGGATCTCCTCCTAACATAATTTCTTGTAATCCATTATTAACGGCTTCTCCAGCCTCTGAAGTTAGGTACAGATCATATACAGGGGCAAATTCAACTTCACGAATTAAATTAAATGCTTCAAAAAATAACGGGTTAACATTCTCTTTATCAATGTCTACATCATACATAACCATTGAATTACTTTCAGCTATTTCTTTCTGGGCATCTGCATTACTCAATTTATAAATAAGCTTTAATGCAGCTTGCTTATCTTCTCCTTTTGTCTCACTGCTAAGTAAGAAACCACCACCAGGTCCACCAGTAATTGTATTTCCTGATCCTTTACCACCCTCAATGCCTGGGACAACGGATACACCAATATTAGTTAAAACTTGTTCAGATTGAGAAGCACCTAGACTACTTAATGTCCAAGCGCCATTAATCATCATAGCTGCTTTTCCTTGCGCAAAATACTGTTCAGCCTGCGTATTATCCATACTATTTGCTCCATCTGAATAAGCTCCATTATCAACTAGCTCCTTAAAACGATGTAACGCATCGATGAATATCGGATCTGTAAATGAGGCATCTTCCTGCTCCACCGCATCTAAAAACCAATTTGTTCCTGTAACACGATCAGCTATAGCACCAAAGGTAGTTGATTGAGCTACCCAAGGAGCCTTATTCCCCATAGCAATTGGTGTGATACCTTTATCGTTAAACACTTTTATTACTTGAACAAATTCTGCCCATGTTTCTGGAACCTCTAAATTATTCGCTGTGAACAAATCTTTGTTATAATACAAAAAGGATGTAGCAGACATTGCAATTGGCGCAGAATATAATTCTCCATCATACTTGTAAGGTTCTAACGCGCCTTCTAAAAATGAATTTTTCCATTCTGGATTTTCCTCAAATAAGGATGTAATAGGCTGAATAAGCTCACCATTATAAAATTCATCGGTAAAACTACCTGCATATGTCAAGAATATATCTGGAAGTTCATTCGCAGCAGCAACTGTGCTTATTCGTTGGCGATACCCATCTACTGGGATTGCTTGCTCATCAACTTCAATCGTGGGATTCTCTTCTTCAAAATTAGCAATCATATTTCGCACTTTTCGGGCTCGTAAATCATCTCCAGCAAAGTTATGCCATATGGAAATAGAAATCTTTCCATCAGCTGCAGAACGTTTTGTCGCTTTACTATCTCCATTCCCTATACAAGCTGTTAAAATGAACATCATGATGATTCCTAGAAAGGCAATCTTTATTTTTCTCATCTTATCCCCCCTTTTGATTATTATGTATAGTTTAAAATAGCGCTTTCATATAGATAAGGGGGATGAATACCAGATTAGGGGTGAAAAATCAAAGTGTTTTAAATTTACTCTAATAATTAACCGATCTTCCTTAATCATTTCGATATGGATTGGTCAAAGAAACTACTATCTAGAGATAATAAGCTTATCTATCATGTTTGCGCCGATACTGGGTAGGGGTGTAGCCATACTTCTTTTTAAATTGTTTTGTAAAATATTTTCGATCATTATATCCCACACGTTTTGCTATATGATTAATAGCTATGGAAGAATGTTGTAAAAATTCCGTAGCCTTTTTCATACGAAGCTCCGTTAAAAGTCCAATATAGGATCTTCCAGTTCTTTTTCTAATTAACTCACTTAAGTAATTTGGGTGAATTTGAATGTGATTTGCGACATCATTCAGGGAAATAGCTTGACCTAAGTGTTTATCTATATAATAAATGGTTTCCTCTACATAGTTTGCATGTTTTTGGTAATGGGTTTGAAAGTCCGTTAGTAATATTTGGAACAATGCAAATAAAATCGGAATAGGTTGTTTGAACCATTCTGATGCTGAAGGTATCGCTCGATAATTTTCCATACGTCCAGCCATCTGATCTACATACTTTATAACTTCCATATAGAGATTTTGTACATAAAACTGAATGGAATCCGGTGTTGCTTGCGGATGTGAAAATAACCCATGTACTATTTCTCTAATCCATTCTTCTAATTTACTCTTGTCTCCCATCTTTATAAGTGAAATAACATGTTGCAAATTCTCCTCCATCGTATCATCACATACGATTCCTTTTCTTTGACGAATGTGTTCCACTTGAATAAGCTTACAGTCCACTAGAATCCATTGGAACAGTTGTAGAGATGTTATCTCACTATATAGTTCTCGTATGCTTGATAAGGTTGTTACTACCTCACTTGCCAATATCGGTTTATGGAACAATGCATTCACTTTCTTTATTGCCATCTGTAATAAATAATCATCTGCCAAATAGGGATCTCGCTTTACCACTATCAGTAATGCATTTTCATGTGTGAACCACTTTCCAAATAAATAACTATTCCACAAGGCCTCATATTTCCTTAACGTTTCTAGTTCTAGCTCTATATCCATATATAAAAGCTGAAAAGGTGGATGAGCCAGCTCAGGAATAACATCAACTACATCCATTAACTCGTGATAGTCCAATCCCTCGGCTATTAATTTTTCAAGTTTCATACGATTTAATTGCTCTTGTTCTGACTCTTTCCATTGACTATATTCTTTATCCTTCTCCAATCTTTTCTTTGCTCGTTTAACTGCTGTTATGATCTCTTCTGGACTACTGGTTTTTAATAAATAATCACAAACATCTTGACGAATCGCTTCCTGAATGAAATGAAAATCATCGTATCCAGTGAGTAAAATACTCTCTATTTGATATTCATTTTCACCTAAATAAGCTACAAGCTCCAAACCATTCATGTCATTCATCTGAATATCTGTAATTAGAATATCTGGTTTTTCATCGTCCAAGCGTTCAATTACCTCTTCAGCTGATGCGGCTGGTCTTAATAGGGTTAAACCATAGTCATTCCATGGGATGACATTTGCCATTCCTTCTCTTATAATAATCTCATCATCTGCGATTAGTACTCTCATAGCATTCCCCCCTCCTTTATCGGAATAACAAACTCAACGATTGTTCCTTGCATTTCTTTACTATCTATTCGTAAGCCACTTTCTTTTCCATAATGTAACAGGAGTCGCAAATTCACATTACGAATTCCATAATTAGTGCCAATAAGAGCTTCTGTCTCTTGATCATGTAAAAACTGATGTTTAATTTCTTGCAGTTTTGCACTTGTCATTCCAGCACCATTGTCAATAATTGAAAAGTGGATAAAATTCCCTTGTATTTGTACATGAACAGATATTTTACCAAAGTGATTAGGAAGTGGAAAAAATCCATGTTTAATACTATTTTCAATTAATGGCTGCAGAACAAGTTTTAGCATTTTATGCTGTTTCAAGTCGTTGGAAATTTCTAAGTCTATGGAAAACCTATTTGGAAAACGGATCTTTTTAATTTCTATGTAATGGAGCAAGTGACCGATTTCTTGTTCAACGGTACAATACTCATTTCCCTTATTTAAACTAAACCGTAACAATGTACTTAATGAAGAAACCATCTTTGAGATATCATGCGCCTTGGAACTTAACGCAATCCAATGAATTGCAGCTAATGTATTGTATAGAAAATGAGGATTAACCTGAGATTGCAAAGCCTTCATATCCAATTCCCGCTTTAGTGCTTCGCTTTTCTGAACCTGATTCATTAACTTGGCAATCCGCTGATTTAATTGATTATAACTACCTATTAATTCACCAATCTCATTATTTGCGTCATTATTAATTGTTTTAATTGTTTCACCCGGGTTCACTGTTTGAATGGAATTAGTTAGTGTAGTTAACGGTTTAAATACTTTTGATACAAAAAATATAACGAGACCTGCTACAAGAAGGATGGCAATCACAACGGAATAGATGGTTAACCATAAAAAATACCGATTCTGAGAACTGTATTCTCTTGATGGGACGAGGCTAATTATGTGCCATCCCACCTTCCCAATCTCTTCCGTAAATACAGTTACCTCTTCCTCTTCTGCAAGGAAAGAAAAGCGTTCTTTATTATTTTGATCCAATAATAAAGTAAGTTTATCTAGATTAATTTTTTCTTTTATATTTGTTTGACTTTGCGCTAATACATTTCCATCATTTAGAATAAAGACCGATGTACTCCACTCTGAATCTCCTGAGCTTAAATATTCCTCAACTACCCGTTGATTGAGACTAATCGATAAATAACCAATCCGTTCGAAATCTCCTGTACTACGAATAGGGCGAGTCAACGTTATCATGTCCTTATTGCCGTCTACCGTTTTGTTAACCTTACGATAGGACCACCATTTACCATTAGGAATTTGTTTAATATCAATACCTGCATTCGTATCCATCACCAGATTTGTGGATATTGGTGAATTACCATTTATCGGGTAAATGATAATATCATTAATATATCTTTTCGAAAAAGCCAAATTCGATAAGAACCCATAAATATCACGTTGTGGATATATTGGATCTCCTTCCACTTGTAAATACGCTTGCACTGCTTGATTACCAATTAAAAATACTGACATATTTTCAACATCATTTACAATAAATTCAATAGAATCCTGAATCTGCTCCAAGGAACTTTCACCTGAAATGGCTGCTCGTTCCTTTGATACCTTTACTGTCGTATAATACGAAACTAATCCTAAAACACATATTGGTACTAATACTACGATTAAAATAAAAAGTATAAGTTGATTCTTAATTGAACGGCGAAACCAGTTTTTCATTCCTAGCATTCCTTACCCGATTTGCAGATTACTCAGACAACGTGAATTATTATAGTTTTCTGAATTAATCGTATATTTAATATAACACCTTATTTCGTTTAGTACAAACCCGTACGACGAACTTTTTATAGATTTTAGCTTAAGCACAAAGACAGAAA
Organism: Virgibacillus sp. AGTR; assembly: GCF_016919725.2. Lineage (GTDB taxonomy): Bacteria > Bacillota > Bacilli > Bacillales > Amphibacillaceae > Virgibacillus > Virgibacillus salarius. Next base: position 30,914 of record NZ_JAJERH010000037.1, on the reverse strand, counting down.
CACTCGGTAAGCGACTAAGTACTGAACCACTTCGCATGAGATGAGCGGGTTGGTGTTAACTTTCGCGACGAAAACAGGGAAGTCTATTAGTAGCTGAGCACTGTAACAGAAAGTTAACACGGCTTTTCTTTTTTACTTGAATACATAAGAAAAACTGAGCAAAATTCGCTCAGTCCTTATCACTAAATGCTCAGATTTACGCTTCCTCTAGTAGCTATTATGGAATAATAGCTACTACTTGACCACCACTCCGGCTGCCCACTTCCCTTTCCGTGGGGTTTGTCCTTCAGCTAACTTTTTTAGCAAAACCCGCTCAAAAAAGTGGATCTTTAGGTCAAACATTTCCCACAGGAGTTGAAGTGGCCGGCCTTCGCTATTATCAGGCTCTACAACGCTAGCATGAAGTAACACAGCTGCTTTTATACTCACGGATAGCGATTTTCACTTTACCCATTGTAAAAAAAGTCAACCTATTACTTATGACAAGAATTGTTGCACCTTCTCAAAGCGGAGACTAATTACGTAGACTCCTGCGGGATTAGCGCGAGCTGAAAATCCACTTTGCAACGTGTTCTTCTTTGCAAAGTTAGTTGAGGCCGTGCCCACGGAAAGCGAAGTAATTAGTCGGAGCATTGCCAATATACATCAAACATTTCAAAATAACTACTTCGCTTAACGCAGTCATTGCACTGATTTTATACTTTCTTAACTTATTAAAAAAACTGCCTTGGGATGGGATAGCCATCTTCAAGCAGTTTGTCCTTCTAACTTCCATATCCTATTTTGTTTTGTTTAATTCTACGATGCGGGCTGGAGGTAAAGATAATCCCTAATTCATGATGATCCCCTTCATATAAAGCGCCTTGCAGAAAACGCTTCTCACCGGCTCGATCAATTATTTCTAATTTAAAGAAAGCACCGCTTTTCTGTAGCGCCTCATAGAACTCCGTAATACTGACAACTTTATTTCCATTTACTCTCGCAATTGATTCTCCAGCTAATATATCTAAACGATCTGCTGGAGAATTAGGAATAACAGACAAAACTTTTAGCCCCTTATCAGTAGGTTGAAAAAAGCCTGATCGTTCATGATCTTTCGTACGATGTCGATAATTTAGATACTCTCTTCCAGCTATTCCTACAATTACTCCTGCCAAGGAAAGCCATGAATAATAGCTACTTCCCCATGCAGTTAGAAGCACAAGGAAACTGAGAATCATCATGGATTTCGCCAATTTACCAGCCGAAACCATGGGATCGTTACCTCGAACAATATGATCAAATCCAATGATAAAAGGAATCAATATTAAGCTAAAGGACTGCTCCCCTATTGTAAAATAGGGCCAATATGGAGCAAAAGAGGTTATTAAGCCTGTTGGTATAAGTATGAAAAAAGGAATCACAGCCAGCTTTTTTATATGATGCTGTCCCATCCACCCCCCTCGGCTACCTTGAACAAGTTCTGGATAGGTTTTGCCTTTGCGTGCCTTTAATAAGAGAATGCTTTCAGCAACAAGGAATATACCTATTAAGATAACTAATCCTTGGTAATTAATAGTAGAAAATAATTCGGCTGAGACTATCTTTTGCTTCTCCATTACAGTTGGAAGGAATAGGATTACGAAATAGGAAATTCCCAGTGTATAGCTTGCAGAAAGTAATGTGAATCTCCCAGTAATACTGACAAGAATTGTTATGATACAAAATAGCAGGATCGTTGTATATGAAAAAACAACCCCTAGCCCAATAGTTATAGCTGACACAATTAGTCCTAATAGAATAGAATAAAGCCATGTGCCCTTCCACTCAGAGAACATATCAAATATCTTTATCCCAAAATCCATTCTCTCTCTTCTAATTCTCTTTTTCCCTGCAAGAAAAACTAATAATATGGCCCAATATAATAATGGATTTAGAAGGACCCTTCCAATCCCCTTAACGATTTCAATGAACCAAGCTTCCAACAATATACTCACCTTCTCTATGCAACGATGTACTATTTCATTTATTCGACATCAAGGGAATGACTTCCTGCTCGATTGGAAAATCCGCGAGTAATACCCGCGGATTACTATTATTCGTATATTTCTGCTAAAGCTTTTTCTAACTGCTTATCGTCTTCACCATTTCTTATTTTATCAACAACCGCTGTTTCGATTAATCCTGCCGTTTTTTCATCTACCTTACCAGTTGAACTCACATCATTGGCAGATTGAAAATCTTTAACAGCTTCTTCCGTTTTTTCACTAAAATAGCCATCTATTCTTCCAGGATCATAACCTAATCCTTTTAACATAATCTGCACATTCTTAATATTATCTCCTGTATGATCAAGAGTCAGTGGTTCTTCAATCTGTACGGGATTTGTATAATAATAATCTGCTTGCTTTGCTTCAATGGTAGGTTTTACCCCTTTTTCATGAATCCAATTGCCTTCAGGGGAGAGCCATTTAAAAAATGTTAATTTGATGGTACTTCCATCGCCCAATGGAACTGCTTGCTGAACGGTACCTTTACCAAAACTTGTTTGACCAACTACATCATAGCCCATTTCTTTCATAGCAACTGCCAAAATTTCAGATGCTGATGCACTTCCCTCATCAATTAATACACTAATTGGATACTCTTTTCTCTCCTCAAGTTCAGAATATGAAGGAGATTTTTCTCCATTTTGATCTTCTACTTGAACGTAAGGCATATCATTTGGGACGAATTGTTTTAATATATCCTCCACGACATCTAATAAACCGCCTGGATTTCCTCGGACATCAATAACCAGCCCTTTAATTCCATCCTTTTCCATCTTATCTAGCTGTTCTGTAAATTCATCAGCTGTACGCTCAGAAAAATTGGTTATTTCGATAATACCCGTTTTCTTTCCATCTACTGTTTCCGTTTTGCTATAAACGGTTTCAACTGGAATAGTGTCTCGTGTAATTGTCACATTAAATGGTTCAGAAACTCCAGCACGCTGTATTTCTAGCTCAACTTTAGACCCTTTTTCACCGCGAATCTTAGCCACCGCTTCATTAAGATTTAACCCATCTAAACTTTCCCCATCTACTTGAAGCACTTGGTCGTTAGGTCGTAGGCCAGCTTTTTCCGCTGGTGAATCTTTAATTGGGGCCACAATGGTTACTGTATCATTCACCATACTTACTTCCGCACCAATACCTTCAAACGAAGACTCAATTTGCTCATTAAATTGCTTCATTGTCTCCACGTCCATATACGAACTATACGGATCCTCTAATGATGTCAGCATCCCTTGAATTGCTCCTTCAATTAATTGCTGATCATCTACAACCTCTAAATAATTTTCTTTTATAAGATTAAACGCTTGACCTACTTTGTTCATTTCCTTTGGGGTATTTGTCTCTTTAGCCCCCTCTATATTTTCAGTTATCGCTTTATTATCTTGTGCGTCATTATTATTAGACTGAGCAAGCTTTACACCAGCATAGCCGCCTCCAAGTCCTAAAAGTAATGCACAAACGAGAAGTAGTACTATATGTATCTTTCTTAAATTCATTATTTCACCCCAACTATTTTAATCAAAATAACATGTAATATTAAAAAGCATACCACTATCTTTCTCTTATGACTATGGTTTTACTACGCTTTTTATGTAATTATACAACGAAAGAGCAGAAAAAGACATCATACCATAAAGGATGATGCCTTTTTCTAATACTTACAATTGCTCATTTCAATCCACTGCTATTATTTTCGTATACACTAACAATCTTTAGAAAACAGCCTTTGCAATTAATTTAAGTAATTTAATGGGTTTACAGAATTACTTTTTGCAGCATTCCAGCCACCAACATGTACCTCAAAATGTAAATGTGGTCCAGTCGATGCACCAGAGTTCCCTGTTGCCCCAATTTGCTGACCTTGGCTAACAACCTGTCCAGCTGAAACGGATATACTGCTTAAATGTGCATATAATGTTGTATAGGTTGTACCGTCAATGTTATGGGTAAGCATAATGGTATTACCATATCCACTCATAACACCCGCTCTAATAACGACACCTGAAGCAGCAGCTTTTAATGGTGTGCCTATAGATGCTCCAATATCCATACCAGCATGTAACTTTTTCTTACCTGTTATAGGGTGGACTCTATATCCATAATCAGAGGTTTTATAACCAGCTGCTGGCCAAATAAAGATACCGCTTCCTCCACCTGATCCACCAGAGCCTGAGCTAACAGAAGACTGAGAATTACCAGAAGAAGAATTAGTGGTTGCCTTTTTTTGTTTTTCCTTCTCCTTAGCTAATTGTGCTAACTTACTCTTTTCGTTCTCCGCTACCTGCTTCGCTTTTTCCACAGCTGACGCTTGTGCAGCAAGTATCTCTTTTTCTTCTTGCACACTCACTTTATATTCTTCTAAATCTTCATGCTCTTTTTCTAGTGAAGCCATCATCGTTTCTTTCTCAGACATTTGCTTGTTAAGTTGCGATTTCAAAGCAACTAGCTCTGATTTCTGAGCCTCTAATGCTAACTTACGATCTTCTACTTCACTTTTCTTATTCTCAATGTCCGCCTTGTTTTTTTCTAAGGCCAATTTATCAGCAGTTTGTGCTTCCATTATTGTTTTGTCTTGATCCATAATTGTGTTTACCGCTGAAGAGCGACTAATAAAATCACCGAAGCTTTGCGAACCAAGAATAACCTCTATGTATTTCATGTTACCGCCATTCTTTTGTATATTACGTAGGCGGTCTTTCAGTAACTGTTCACGTTTTTTTATGCGTTCTTTCAATAGTACAATTTCTTCTTTTAACTTTTCAATTTGGCTCTTTAAATCCTCAATCTTTTTATTTGTCGTAGAAATCTCATTTTCTTTATTTTCAATTTTATTCCTAGTATTGGAAAGCTTTTGGTCAATTGAATTTATATCAGCTTCTACCGAATCCTGCTTGTTTAAATTTTTATCAATTTTTTCTTCCGTTTCTTTTTTATCACGATTTAATTCGCTTTGCTCTTTTTCGAGTTCCTTTTGTTCCTTTTCCAAGTCACTTATCTTTTTATCGAGCTCGTCTGTTGACTCAGCTGACACTGGGCTAGTATAGAAGGATAGTGATGTGCTTACTAAAATGACCGTCAGCAAAGATGGTATTACTTTCTTCATTCAAATATTCCCCTTTCCCTCTGTATAAATTTCAAACAATGCTCCAAAATGGCTCCTCACAAATGACAAACGCACAAACTAAACCTTTAAGAATTTACGTACACTCATAACACTTCCCCATACACCAATGACTGCACCAATGGCTAAAATAATCAACGATAGCTGTATCGCGAATGGATTATATGGCAAAATTTCAACGAAGCTGTAGTGAATACGCTGGCTCACTGTATTAGCTAAGTAATAATAGCCTGAAAGCACAATGGCAATTGGTATAATTGATCCTAATATTCCGAGCAACATCCCTTCGATAAAAAACGGCCATCTGATAAAGCCGTTGGTTGCACCAACTAGTTTCATAATGCCAATTTCCTTACTACGTGCCATAATTGTAATTTTAATCGTGTTGGAAATAAGAAAAATAGCTGTAAATAACAAGCCTACAATTAAGACCAATCCGATTGATCGTGCGTATTTATTAAATTCAAAAAGCTTTTCTACAACACCTTGACCATAATTAACCTCTTGAACGCCTTTAAGCTCTGAAATCTTCTTTGCGACCGGAGCAGTATCCTGAGGATCTGCTGTTCGTACAATGTAAACATGGTTTAAAGGATTATCCTGTTCAAACATTTGCCACGTTTGACCATTTTCACCCATGCTGTCAATTAATTTATTTAACTCATCATCCTTAGATGAGAAAACAACCGAATCTACACCATCAATCTGCTTAATCTCGTTACCTAGTTGCTGTATCTCTTGTTGGTTTATAGTCAAATCTATCAGGGCATTAATCTCAACATCGTCCTCAATATTGTCAGCCATCTGATTTAAGTTCATCATTAGCGCTAAAAAAGCACCAACTAAAATCAACGTAGTTGTTACAGCACCAACTGATGCGATCGTCATCCAACCATTTCGTCCAATATTTTTAAACCCTTCACGTATATGACGCATTAATGTTCTAATTTTCATAGCCGTAATCACCTCGGTGTTCATCTCTTGCGATTAATCCATCTTCAATGGCAATTACACGGTTTTTGAAAGTATTAACAATTTCCTTACTATGTGTAGCCATAATTACCGTTGTTCCACGATCATTGATTTCTTCTAAAATTTTCATGATGCCCCAGGACGTATCTGGATCTAAATTCCCTGTTGGTTCGTCAGCAATCACAATTTTGGGATGGTTTACAATAGCTCTAGCTATAGAAACGCGCTGCTGTTCACCACCTGAAAGTTCATCAGGAATGAACCGAGCCTTATTTTTAAGACCAACAAGCTCTAGAACATCCATCACTCGTTTTCGAATCAAACTTGGGGGCTGCTCTATTACTTCTAATGCAAAAGCAATATTTTCATAGACTGTTAGTTTTGGGAGTAATTTAAAGTCTTGGAATACAACTCCAATATCCCTACGTAACAGGGGAACTCTTTTTTCTTTTATTTCATTTACGTTAACATCGTTTATGTAGATGGAACCTTTAGTTGGCCTGACTTCCCGGTACATTAATCTTATAAATGTTGATTTCCCAGCACCGCTTGGTCCTACAATATAGACGAATTCGCCTTGCTTAATATCGACATTTATACCATTAAGTGCTGTTACACCATTGGCATATGTTTTATATACGTCTTTCATTAATATCATAATGCAATCACCTTTATCTTTTAGTTGTCATTCTTAGATGTGTGCCTCTTTTTTTTAGAATTCATAACAATACACGCTTCCATTTTTAATTAATCATATGTAAGTGATACTCCATCATTATAACATCTTTCGCCAGGATTTTTAGACATAAAATTATTACATTTATATTTCAAAAGTCGTAGTTTATTGAAATATTTTGTCATATTTTAAATAAATAAGTGGGTTTTCAGGCGAAAATCAAGTGGAAATATGAGGAAAAATACCTATTTTCATAAATTAAACTGAATTTCAACTCACTTCAGACCTAGTATCATTTAACGGTTGCGCTATCTATATATATACGTTAATTGTTTTGAGAAGCAGGGGGTGGTTTCGAGAAGGATTCTGTTTTTAAAGCTTTTTTTGTCGAAGGATAGTTATTGAAGTCAAAATAAAAAGCTTGTCTACTGAATATCTTCAATCAGACAAGCCTTTTAATCATACATTATTTTTTTTGAGCTAACCAATCTGCAAGTAATTGTACGTCATCTCCAGATGCCATGCCAGCAGGCATAGATCCTTTACCATTTTTAATTATGTCGGCAATTTCATCTGAGGAAAGCTTCGAACCAACCTGTGTTAGATCAGGGCCATTCCCACCTGATAAATCAGCGCCGTGGCAGGAAGCACAATTACTTTTGAATACATCTTCAGCAGCAGCGGTATCTACAGCTCCACCTTCTGAATCTGATGGCTCTTCTGTGCCAGTATCCCCGTTATCAGCTGGCTCTTCAGAAGCATTATCGTCCCCACCGCCACATGCACCGAGCACAAGTGCAGTACCGAAAAGCATTGTTAATAACCACTTTTTCATAGCCTAAATCCCCCTATCAAAAATATTGTAATGGCTTAACAGTTTTATTATAACCCATTATGTGGGTTTTAAAACCCTTTATACCAACATTAAATAACACGAAAAAGGCTAGAAAGCAATTGCCATACGGACTAAGACCATTTGTGTCCATTTCATGAAATTATTGCTAATAACAGCTATTTGCAGCATTTTTCTAAGCTCTAATTATCTACAGGTGATTTCTTACTTATTTTATTTCATCTGATATCTTAAATAAGCATCAATAAATGGATCAATCTCTCCGTCCATTACACCTTGTGTATTTCCTACTTCTACATTTGTACGGTGATCCTTTACCATAGAATACGGATGAAAAACATAGGAGCGAATTTGACTTCCCCAGCCAATTTCCATTTGCTCGCCACGAATTTCGGCTAATTCCTGCTGTTGTTTTTCAATTTCCAATTGATATAATTTCGATTTTAACATTTTCATCGCAGCTTCTCTGTTTTTTATCTGTGAGCGCTCATTTTGACACGTCACGATTACATTTGTAGGTAAATGGGTAATACGCACAGCTGAATCAGTAGTATTAACATGCTGCCCTCCTGCACCACTCGCTCGATACGTATCTACCTTAATATCTTCTGATTTCATTTCAATATCTACATCCTCGGTCATTTCTGGCGTTACATCACAGGACACAAAGGATGTGTGGCGGCGCCCTGAAGAATCAAATGGTGATATTCGTACCAATCGGTGTACACCTTTTTCAGGCTTTAAATAACCGTAAGCATTGTGACCTTTAATTAATAACGTAACGCTTTTCAATCCCGCTTCCTCACCGGCTAAGTAATCTAACATTTCTACTTTGAAGTTTTTTGTTTCTGCCCAGCGTTGATACATTCTTAATAGCATGCTCGCCCAATCCTGAGACTCTGTTCCACCAGCGCCTGGGTGTAGCTCCAGAATCGCATTATTAGCATCATACGGCTCACTTAAAAGAAGTTGTAGCTCAAAATTATTCATTTGTATGCGCAGTTCATGGAGATCCTTTGTAAGATCCTCAAATAACTCTGCATCATTTTCTTCCTTTACTAACTCATAGGATACCTCTAAATTGTCAAGAAACTCTTCTAATTCCTCAAATTTATTCACATATTCCTTTAAACCATTAACCTCACTAATGACTTTTTGTGCTGTTTCTTGGTCATCCCAGAATGATGGAGCAGCCATTTTTAATTCTAACTCTTTAATACGTTGAGTTTTTTCGTCTAAGTCAAAGAGACCCCCTAAAATCATTAATTCGCTTACTCATTTGGTCTAATTCATTTCTTATTTCAACTAATTCCATCCTAATCACCTCAATTTGTATTTGGCAATAAAACACTCCACTGGTTTCAGCGGAGTGCTTTATCCATTTCACTATTTCCCATGGCAATTTTTATATTTTTTACCACTGCCGCACGGACAAGGGTCATTACGACCAATATCCTGTTGTTTTACAAATGGCTTACGTGTTTTCTTTTTCTCTTCCTGACTGCCGGAAACTGCCTGTGTATTTTTCACAACTTCCTGCCGTTGCAGATTATCTCTAATTTCAGCTTTCATAATGTACTTGGCAACTTCTTCGTTAATATTTTCGATCATTGCTTCAAACATTGAGAAGCCTTCAAGTTGATATTCACGTAACGGATCATTCTGTCCATATGCACGTAAATGAATTCCTTGACGTAATTGATCCATTTGATCAATATGATCCATCCATTTCGTATCAACCGTTCTTAAGAGAATTACTTTTTCAAACTCGCGCATTTGTTCTTCTGTTAGTTCTTGTTCTTTTTGATCATAGCGAGCTCTCACTCTCTCCATAATCCATTCATTGATTTCCTCTGGATCTTTTCCTTTTAAATCATCTACAGCAATTTGATCTTGATCTAGGAGGCTACCTTGTACATATTCAACAATCGCCTTATAATCCCAATTATCCTCATCATCATCCTGCGTATGTGTTGCTACAACACGTTCAAGTGTTGAAATAATCATGTTCTCAATAATCTCTCGTAATTCTGTTTCAGATTCAATAACATCAAAGCGTTGCTTATAAATAATTTCTCTTTGTTCTCGTAAAACATCGTCATAAGATAGGACTGTTTTACGTGCATCAAAGTTATTCCCTTCCACTCGTTTCTGAGCTGATTCAACAGCACGAGATACCATTTTACTTTCAATTGGCTGTGAATCTTCCATTCCGAGTCGCTCCATCATCGATTTCAAATTATCAGAGCCAAATCGACGCATTAACTCATCTTCCATGGATAGGTAGAATTGAGACATCCCTGGATCACCTTGTCGTCCAGAACGTCCACGTAACTGATTATCGATACGACGTGATTCATGACGTTCCGTACCAATAACAGCAAGTCCTCCAAGATCAACAACACCTTCACCTAACTTAATATCGGTTCCGCGTCCAGCCATATTAGTAGCAATGGTTACGGCTCCCTTTTGTCCAGCATTCTCTATTATCTCTGCTTCGCGAAAGTGATTTTTAGCATTTAATACATCATGTTTCACGCCAGCCTTCTTCAATAATTTGGATATTAACTCAGAAGTTTCAACAGCAACAGTACCAACTAATACTGGCTGTCCTGTTAAGTGACGTTCTTTTATTTCCTCTACAACTGCTTGAAACTTACCTTGCATGGATTTATAAATCAAATCAGCTCGATCGTCACGGATAATCGGTTTATTTGTCGGAATAGCAATAACATCCATATTATAGATGTTTCTGAACTCTTCCTCCTCCGTTTTCGCCGTACCAGTCATACCTGCCAATTTATTATACATTCGGAAGAAGTTTTGAAAGGTAATAGACGCAAGCGTCATACTCTCATTTTGAATTTGTAATCCTTCTTTCGCTTCTATTGCTTGATGTAAGCCATCACTATAACGACGACCTTTCATTAATCGACCTGTGAATTGGTCTACAATAACTACTTCTCCTTCTTCTACCACATAGTCATCATCACGATGCATCGAAACATGAGCCTTCAGAGCCTGATTAATATGATGCGTTAATGATACATTGTTTAAATCAAACAAGTTCTCAATCGAAAAATAGCTTTCCGCTTTATTTATCCCTTCCTCTGTAAGTTGTACCCCTTTTGTTTTTTCATCGTAGGTATAATCACCTTCCTTGGAAAGTGTACTTACAAAGCTATTCGCTTGCTGATAAAGTGACGCAGACTTCTTAGCTGAACCGGAAATAATTAAAGGTGTTCGTGCTTCATCTATTAATATCGAGTCAACCTCATCAATAATTGCAAAATTCAAAGGACGTTGTACCATTTGCTCCTTGTAAAGGACCATATTATCTCTCAAGTAATCAAAACCATATTCATTGTTCGTACCATAGGTAATATCCTGATTATACGCTTCCCTTTTTTGTTCTTTTGATAACCCATTTCCATTAAGCCCAACTGTTAGTCCTAAAAATTGATAGAGCTCTCCCATCTCCTGCGCGTCACGACTTGCCAAATAATCATTGACTGTAATTATATGAACACCTTTACCAGAAAGTGCATTTAAGTATGCAGGCATGGTAGAAGCTAATGTTTTTCCTTCCCCGGTTTTCATCTCAGCAATGTTACCTTCATGCAAAGCAATAGCACCCATTAACTGCGTTTGGAAAGGTCGCATTCCTAGTACACGTTTAGATCCTTCACGAACCACTGCATATGCTTCTACAAGCATATCGTCTAAAGTTTCTCCATTTTGATACCTTTCTTTAAACGCTTCTGTTTTTTCTTGTAGCTCCTGATCAGTTAACTTTTCCATTTCTGGTTCTAAAGCCTCTATTTTATCCACTGTTTTTTGCAGCCGATTCAATTGTCTTTGCGTTCCATCACCAAAAATTTTCTTTAATATTCCAGCCATTATACATGCACCTCAATATCTATCTTAAATAAGATTTTCTATCTGATTTTATACTATAATTATCGTACGTAAAGAATTAGCGTCTTTTATCAATAATAACACTTTCTAAAGAAAGATGACAACTACTGACATTGCACAGTTCTTAGATGAAAATTCTTGTATCTCTTCTGTTTTTCAAATGAATTATCAAGGGAATATGTTCCACTTCAAGTATGTATCAGTACAAATCAATGTAAAAAGAGTGGTTTGAGGATAAACCACTCTTCTAAGGAAAGGGATTATAGAGGATTCTGTGAGAAAAGACAGTCGCTTTTCTAGCGAAGTATGCTTAGGAATGTTTATAAAAGACTGTCGGAGAGACAAAGCGATATAAACATTCCTTTTTTAGACTGACATTGCTGTAAAATGTACGTGTTAGATCATTCACCTCCTAAATCATTTGCCTTATTTATATCACAACACTGGGTATCATGACTAATCACCATTTTTAAATTTTAGAGTTAAATTCGACAAATAATTCAAACGAAATAAGCTGTTCGGATAAGATTTTAATGACATTTTCCAAGAATGCCTTAGATAATCTAATCCATTTTAAGATTTCAGCAATTTTAATTACAATTTTCGACATTGATCCATTTGTACTATCAATTAAAAGAACCTCTTACTGCCGATTGGTAGTATAGAGGTCCTTTTATTATTGGCTATTTATTTACTAATTCCGGATAAGATAGTCAAATGCACCTAAAGATGCGTTCGCTCCTGATCCCATAGAAATAATGATCTGGTTATACGGTCCATCCGTACAGTCTCCTGCTGCAAACAATCCCGGAACATTCGTAGCTCCATGCTTATCAACAATGACCTCACCGATGTGATTACACTCAACCTTACCATCTAGCCACTCCGTATTTGGTACTAAACCTATTTGTACGAACACACCTTGTAAATCGATATGTTTTTCCATACCTGTGTGACGTTCTTTATACGTAATCCCATTTACATTGTCGGTTCCTGTAATTTCAGTTGTTTGAGCATTTGTCAAGACTGTGACATTAGCTAGACTATTAAGGCGCTTTTGCAAAACATCATCTGCTTTTAATTCTTGATTATACTCAAGAACAGTTACATGTCTTACTATGCCAGCAAGATCTATTGCAGCTTCAATTCCCGAGTTGCCACCACCGATAACCGCTACATCTTTTCCTTCAAACAAAGGACCGTCACAATGTGGACAATAGGCAACGCCTTTATTTTTGAATTCCTGTTCTCCAGGAACGCCGACATTACGCCAACGAGCACCTGTTGCAAGGATGATCGTTTTGCTGTTAAGGACTGCTCCATTTTCAAGCGTAAGCTCAAAGAGGTCTTTCTTTTTTAAGCTACTAGATCGCTGTAAATTCATTACATCTATGTCATATTCTTTCACATGTTCTTCAAGACTTGCTACAAGCTTCGGACCTTCTGTATGTTTTACACTAATAAAGTTCTCGATGCTCAGTGTATCAAGAACTTGACCGCCAAAACGCTCCGTAACAATACCTGTTCGGATTCCTTTACGCGCTGCGTAAATTGCTGCACTTGCACCAGCTGGCCCACCGCCAATAACAAGGACATCATAGGGATCTTTGTTAGCAAGCTCAGAGGCATCCAATCCACTACCTAACTTAGCAAGAATTTCTTCCATTGTCATACGGCCACTGCCAAAAGATTCCCCATTTAAATAAACCGTCGGCACTGCCATGACATTTTTATCTTCTACTTCTTCTTTATATGCTGCGCCATCAATCATCGTATGCGTAATATTAGGGTTAAGCACGGTCATTATATTTAGTGCTTGAACAACATCCGGGCAATTATGACAAGTAAGACTAATGTAAGATTCAAAATGATATTCTCCATTAATAGTTTGAATCTTATCTATAACGCTTTGGTCTACCTTTGGTGGCCTACCACTAACCTGCAGCAACGCTAACACTAATGATGTGAACTCATGACCTAAAGGAACACCTGCAAATACAACTCCTGTATCCTCTCCAACTCGATTCACACTAAAGCTAGGGGTTCTTTCTAAAGGAGCTTTTTCAACAGTTATTTTAGTAGACATAGTAGCTAGTTCTTCAAGTAGAGCCAGCATTTCATTAGAAATAGCATCCGAACCCACACTTACTTTAATAACAATATCGTTTTCTAATAGCTGCATATATTGATTTAATTGTGCTTTGATATCTGCTTCAAGTACCATTTCGTGCACTCCTTAGATTTTACCTACAAGATCAAGGCTTGGTTTAAGCGTTTCAGAGCCTTCTTCCCAATTAGCTGGGCAAACTTCGCCTGGGTTGTTACGAACATATTGAGCAGCTTTAATTTTGTTTACTAGCGTGCTTGCATCACGTCCTATACCATCTGCATTAATTTCCACTGTTTGGATAATACCATCTGGATCAATAATGAATGTACCACGATCTGCAAGACCTGATTGTTCATTTAGCACTTGGAAATTACGAGAAATAGTTTGCGAAGGATCACCAATCATCGCATATGTAATTTTTCCAATTTTTTCAGAGCTATCATGCCAGCCTTTGTGTACAAAATGTGTATCTGTAGAAACAGAATATACTTCAGCTCCAAGCTCCTTTAACGTGGCGTATTGATTTTGTAAATCTTCAAGTTCCGTTGGGCATACAAAACTAAAATCGGCAGGATAAAAGCAGATAACACTCCACTTGCCTTTAAAGTTTTCTTCCGTTACCTCAATAAACTCACCATTTTTATAAGCATTTGCTGTGAATGGTTGTACTTCAGTACCAATAAGTGACATAAATAATCTTCCTCCTAAAATGTGTTCTGAAAAGAAATGAAGCTTATGCTTTCATTTCCTAAAATAATTCTAATCACGTACTTATTATTAAGTGGATGTCGTTTTTTGTCAAGAAAAACACTGTATATGTTCGAATTATGTCACATTAAAGAGCCTTTAAAGGTTTTATATCAACATTCTATGTATATGTAAGAATATTTATTGATTATTATTCTCAACTAAACTTACAAACTAGAAGGAAGTATAGTAGCTGTTGTTTAGAGGAACAAAAACGCAAGCGCCCGATTAGACATGTTGCTACTGGAGCGATTCAACGGAGATAAAGGAATTATGGTGTGCTTGCGAGCCGATGATGACTATCGTAGAGCGATACGTAAAGTCGCCTAGTTCCGGGTACTGAAGCAGGACGAGGCTCAACACACCCAGATTTATCTTTATAATTCCCAAGACTACGAAAAAGCCCACGAAGAAAATTTATATCTCTCCGTGGGCTTTTCGGTTAATTGTATTTTTCGATAACATCTTTTATATTTTCGATTCGGTTTTATGCATTCGGTTCAATTAATCCATATTTCCCATCATTACGACGGTAAACAACATTTGTATCTCCATTTGCTGCATTTTCAAAAACATAGAATGCATGTCCTAACATGTCCATTTGCAGAACAGCTTCTTCAGAATCCATTGGTTTCAAGTCAAATCGTTTCGTTCTTACAATTTCAATTTCATCAGATTCTTCTTCTAAAGCAACACTTGCTGCTTCTTTTTCTAATTCAGCAAACACATGTTTCGCTGCACCGTTTTGTTTAAATTTACGATTTACTTTCGTTTTATGCTTTCGGATTTGTCTTTCAAGCTTATCGACAACTAAATCGATGGCAGCGTAAAGATCTACGTGTTGAACCTCTCCGCGTAGTAACAGATTGGTCATTGGGATAGTAACCTCTATTCTCTGCTCATCATTATAGACACTTAAATTAACATGTACCTCAGATGTTGGTGGTGTATCAAAATATCTTTCTAGTTTACTTATTTTCTTCTCCACATAATCTCTTATTGATCCTGTCACCTCAAGATTTTCACCACGAATGTTAAATTTCATTAAAGTGTCCTCCTTTCAGCTTATATATATATTATACAACGTTTCCCAAGGAAATTCCTTTCTAAACTATTCAAACAGCAAATAAAACAGGGGGAATATTGGTCTATGCCTTGCTATTGCTAGAATTGACGGTTTACAATTTCCTTAAAAAATTTACAACTACTTCATACTTATTTCTCAACATAGTTAGAAATGTAAATAAATCTTAAAAAGAGAAAATAACTACAGTTGTAGAAATTTTCTCTTTTTCCTATTCACTATTCTATAAAGTGAAGCTTCCATCCGCTTTTTACTGAAAGAAATACGTACAAAGGCTTCATTCGCCACGTCCTGTGGCAACGCCTTTGTGACCTACTTCCATGTAGGCCCGAACCAATCGGACATTTACTGGCAGTTGATCCCTCACTTCACCATATTGGTTTTTCTTCATTGCTTGAGGTAGGGGCTTACTGCCAGTTATATGCGGGGAAAATATACTTAATTTTTACTATCCAAAAACATACCATCTTTGGACTGAACATTTTTATACGGATCACTATACTTTCTATTGGATTGTTTTTGTTTCTTTATTTGCTTCATTTCTAGCTTTAATTCATGAAATAGTTGCTGCATCTTATGTTGAATCCCATCATTTAAATCCACTAATGCTCGTCCCGTTTCCTTCTCCATATCTGAATAGGGTGGAGTCAATGCTTTCATCTGTTCTCCCCTTTTTTCAATCAGGGAATTTATTTGTGATATGACAGATTCACGATCCTTTGCATCGATTTTTTGCTCTAATAATTCTTTTAGTTTTATTGTAGTTTCATATAAAGGAGTTAATCGATTCATTAGACATGAGCACCTTGTGCATATTGTTTTTTGCGCGTCTCTAATATAACTTGTTTCCATGTATCTCGGAATTCGATAGTATAACCAAGTACTTCTTCTAATAAGGATGTATCATTTTTTATATTCGCTTCCTTTAACTGAAATAACATATACTCATAAAGTGGCAAGAATTGATTAGATATTTCAATTTTTGGATCCAAAGTGATCATTAATTCTTGAATTATTTTTTGTGCCTTTTGTATATTCGTATTTTTGGCTTCATAGTTTTTACAATCCAAATCCTTCATTGCTTGTTTTATAAATTTAATACATCCATTGTATAACATTAAAGTTAGTTCCGCACCAGAGGCTGTATTGACAGCATTATTTTTATATGCTTGATGTTGCTTATTCGGTGACATTTGGTTCACTCCTTAACTTACATTTTACATTTAAGCGCCAAACTGCGACATTAGCTGTGCTGACTGCTGATTCATCCGTGAAATTGCCTTTTCCATAGCTGTGAATTGATTCCAGTAACGTGTTTCTACTTTAACCAAACGATCCTCAAAAGCTGATATTCTTTTATCCAGATCTTTCATTCTTTTTCCTAATGTATAGTTTTCTAATGTATCTGTACCGCCACCAGCTTTTTCACCAATCTTAGACATTGTTGAACTTAATGCATCTTCTAAACGATTTACCAATCCACGTGATGCACCTTCATCGTTGTTAGTAAATAGCTTTTTCACATCTGCTGGATTATCTTGAAGTGCTTTCCTCAATTCTTTTGGGTCTACGACTAGCTTACCACCATCTAAGTAATTCTTGGATGTTTCAATTCCTATTTGTGTCAAAGAAGTATATTCTCCGCCTGTTTCAACCTTGGAGTACCAGCTCTGCCTTAAATTAAATAATCCTCCTGAAATAGTAGATTCTCCACGAAGCAATCCACTTTTTGCTCGTTCTTCCCACAGTTCGATTTCTTTATCAGACATTTCTTTCTTTTGTTCATCTGTTAACGGTTGGTAATCTCTGAATTTTTCCTCTTGTTGAGAAGAATTTAGCGCCTCGACCACTTCATTGTATTTATCTACAAACTTCATAATAGCTTCATAGGAAGCTTCTACGTCATTGGTGACAGTTAATTTAGCGTTTTTACCATCCGTAGTATTTTTAAATTCAAAGTCAATTCCGTTCAAAGAATAAGAATTGGTTTTAGATTCCATTACTAATCCACTGTTATTATACTCAAACTTAGCATTTTCTCCGCCTTTTTCATTCGCTACATCCATTTTTAGTACAGATTGTAAAAATGATCCATTAGCAAATTGAATCTCAGCACCATCAGGGGCTGTTCCTTGATTGTAATCACCTGTTCTAGTTGTCTCCATAATCACTTTATTCGATTGATTGTCATAAAACATTCGAACATTATTATCATCATTCGATATACGCTTCAGTACATCATTCAGTGTATCTCCTTCCTTTATCGTATAGGAGTACTTCTGTTCATCACCATTTTCATCAAATGTGGAAAATTCAACCTTGGTTCCATGATAGGAAGCGTCTAATTCCTCTGTTGGATCAATCGCAAGTTCTCCTGAACTTACATTAATTGCAGAGCTAGCCAACTGACTTACTTTGACTTGATAAGTTCCATTAGATGTACTCGGTGTAGCTGTTGCTGTAACGGCATCGTCTATCGATGAGCTTACTGATTTCGAATTATACGTATAACTCATTTTCATATCGTACATGAGGTTATCAAGCTCGGTTAATTTCTTATTAATTTCTCGAAATGCATCTCTTTTCCATTCAAGCGTCGTTCTTTCTTGTTCCATTTTATCTAATGGTATTCGTTCAGCACTCATTAGTTTGTTTACGAGTGAATCAATATCCATTCCACTAGCCAATCCGCCAATACGCATGATTATCTCTCCTTTTAAAATATGTCCTATATTTTCTCATCGATTAATATTCCCATGAATTCAGCCATTTCAGCATACATATCTAGCATCTTCTTAGGAGGTATCTCTTTTATAATTTCATCTGTTAATGGATTCACAACAGTGACATAGTACTCATTTAATTTTTCATGGTACTTAAATCGTAAATCTGTTCGCAATGGCTCAATGAAGTTATTCAGCTTAGAAATAGCTGTCTCTAATTGCTTACCTATTACTTCCTCTGTTTGATTTTGTTGTGAGCTGTACCCTTTGTTACCTTCGGATCTTTCCGACATTCTTACTTGGTTGTTACTCTGATCATGAAGCCGTGGATGTGATCCGGTCACTATTTGATCTAACCGCATACCCATATTACTTCCAACCCTTTTCTTTTCTTTTTATATCGGTACATTAGCAAAATTTATTAAATAGAGTGAAACAACTACTTATTTTTTAATAATTGTACTAACTCATTAGAGATGTTAGCAGCCTGATTATTTTCTTCTTTTATGTCTAAATAAAGCTCTTTGCGATAAATATCGATTGATTTTGGAGCACCAATTCCAATTTTTATTTGATCTCCATCAACAGCGAGTAGTTTAACTTCAATATCTTCCCCTATTTGGATGGACTCATTTACTTTGCGAGTTAATACAAGCATCTTTTATTCCCCTTTCACTTTCGAAGAGTGCTTTGGTGAAATCGGTGCTCTTGTCGGATATTCATCTGTATTTATAATTAATTGCTTTCCTTTATTCTTAACAGAATTTATAATGATTGGTGCTTTTAAATTAATGGTACTAGAAGTAAAAGGTGCTTTTAATGTAACAATCGAAAGGACAACTACTTCCTCTTCACTAGATAATTGAAGTATCTCTATTATACTTTCATCCAAATTCAACGTATATTCTTCATAAAGATGATAAGGGTTTACTACAATAAAAGCAGTTTCTTTACTAGTAGTAGACTGAAGAATTTGAAATAATGGATTATCGGGAAAATCAAGCAAAACAAATTGTGTTTCATGATTAAATCCTGGTATTCCTGATGGAAAGTCAAGAACACTTGTTGATTCTATAGCTACCTCTCCAAAGTACTTCGTTTCAATACGCATATTACTTCCCCTCTCCTAAGCATAAAGATTAACAACTTCAATGGTTAAATCCTGGTACTGCTTCATACTTACCGCTACTTCTCCCTGTTTATAGTGGTGCTCCACTTTATTCTGTTTTGCTTCAATGATCGGTTTATTGGTTTTTACATCAATATGTACCTTTGATGGTTGATAATTGACTTTTACAGAAAAAAGGGAAGGAATAAAGGCTATCCCTAAAGATTTTTGTGGTGATTGTGAATTTTGTACAGCTTGATTAACTATGGAATCCCCGTCACGTTCTATCTTCATTAATTCCGTTCCCTGCTGAGCACGTCGTCCCATTCCTTCCAGAACTGCGCTTTTTCCTTTTTCGGCGAATTGCTCATTCCTTTTTATAATAGACATACGGTTCATATCAGCAAAAGCTTTAGTTTGGTCAATTTCCAGCTTGGAAGGAGTCTTTGTAATGGTAACTTCTGCTCTTGGCTGTTGTATTGACAAATCTGCTTTCGGCTGTCGAATAGTTTGATCGCCAGGAATCTGTTCGATTTGAATTTTAGCCATTTGTGAATGCATGCGTAGCTGAGGAAATTTCATTACTAACTACTTCCTTTCATTATGTACAAAAGCCCTGTCACCCAAAAGGGGCAGGGCTTATAAAATGTTAACGAAGAAAATCAATAAGTGAAGGCTGAATAATTCTTGAACCTGCAGACAATGCTGCACGATGTAAGCTTTCCTGTGTAATTAAATTGGTTATTGCCTCTTCATAATCTACACTTTCATTTTCAGCCATTGTTTTCTTTGCAATGATCTCTTGTTCACTTAGTCGATTTTCAACAAGCTCCAAGCGATTCATCCTTGCACCTAAATCTGCACGGGCGTTAACTATTTGATTAATACCAGTATCAAGATCTTCAATACTTGCTCCAATACCAGCTTGGTTATCGTTCCCAAGATTTTCTATGAAGGTATCTATTTTATCAAAAAGTTCGTTACCAAATACTTCTTCTCCATTTACGTTTGCTTGAAGTTCAGTACCAGCTGCAACCGGTATTTTTATTGGATCCGTATTAGCATTAAATCCATTTGTTGCGTCGTATGGGGGCTCTGTTGTATTCGTACCGTTAAATATATACTTCCCATTTACTTGCGTATTGGCTATATTAATTAAATGTTCCTTTAACTGTTCAGCCTCTTTTTTTATATTTTCTCGTTCTTCTTCATCGTAAGTACCAGTGCTAGCCTGAACAGCTAATTCTCTTAACTTTTGCATTGTTTGTGTTGCTTTATCTAAAGCAGCATCAGAATTGTCCATCCAGTTATGAACTTCACCTGTATTTCGCATATATTGCTCAGCTTCATTTACTTGGCTGCGAAAATTTATCCCTTTCATCGCTATTACTGGATTATCAGAAGGGCGATTTATTTTTTTCCCTGTACTTACCTGATCCATATATTGGTCAAGCTTCGTATAGCTATTTGATAAATTACGGAGCATATTATTTGAAAGCATACTTTGCGTAATTCGCATTATTTTCCCCTACCTTCCAACAAGTCCCATACTATTTATGATTTTGTCTAACATCTCGTCCATTGTAGTCATGCTTCTTGCTGCAGCATTATAAGCGTGCTGAAACCTAATCATATTTGACATTTCTTCATCTAACGAAACACTACTCACCGCCATACGTTGATCTTCCACTTGGGAACGAAGAATGGCTGTGTTGTTCGTCATTCGATTTGCCTCTTGAGCTTTAACACCCATTTCGCCAATTAATGACTGATAGAAACTGTTGATCGAAGTACTCTCTCCCAATGGGTTTCCATTCAAATTCTTATTATTAAATACTTCAGCTAAATTCAGTGCATTTGCACCTTCTCCATCCGTATCATTTGTACTTGCAGCAATTAAATCTGGGTCATCCAAAATGTCTTTATTGACCGTAATTCCTGCCGCTCCATCTTTTCCATCTTTAAACACAAAGAAGTCAATTCCATCAGACCCATCAAGCGCTTTTCCGTTATGGTGAACCTTATTAAATTCTTCTTTTAACGTATTAGCTAGTTTATCAAGATCAGCTAGCATGTCGGTATATGTACCAGTTACATCCCCATCACCATCAAAATCATGACCATATGAATCTATGAATCCTTTTAGTGAGCCATTCGTATTCATTACATCTAATTGCTGACCATTGACTGAAATTCCACTCACGGCAGCATAAGAATCATTACCATATGTTACCTCTATTTCATTTACTTGCTCTTGACCAGTTTGACCATTGACTAACACAACACTTGGGTTAAATGGTTCCCCTTTTTCATTTACAACTTCTATCGTTGCCATACCATCAGCAATTTCTGGAGAGCCTTCGCCACTTTTGGAGTAAGTAACTTTAATATTCATTTTATTAGAAAGCTCATCAATTAAACGATCTCTTTCATCGTATAAGTCATTTGGTAAGTAACCATGTGGCTCAAGCTCTTTAATTTGTTCGTTAATATTATGAATTTGCCTTAATAATGCGTTTGTTTCTTTTACAGATGTATCAATCTGGTTCTTCAAATCGGAGCGAATCGATGATAATGATTCGGATAGATAATTGAATGTCTCAGCTACTGCAAGACCACGGTTAGCTACTACTGATCTAGCACCTGAGTTATCTGGATTGACAGCTAAATCTTGTAAGCCATTCCAGAACTGATCAATCGTATGAGAGAGTCCACTATCTGAAGGCTCATTTAAAACTCCTTCCATACGACTTAGTGCATCTGCTCTTGCTGCCCAATAGCCAGATTTACTACTCTCAGCACGGTATTGATAATCTAAAAATTGATCACGAACACGCTGAACAGATCCTGCCTGTACGCCAGTCCCCATTTGCCCTGGTATTTGAGGTCTATTTCTAGAACCTGAAGGATACGGGTTCATGGTCTCAAAATTAACCCGTTGTCTTGTATATCCCTCTGTATTTGCATTTGATATATTGTGGCCTGTTGTATAAAGTGCAGATTGTTGAGCAAAAAGTGCCTGTTTTGCCATTTCTAATCCGTGAAATGTACTCATGTGCTACCTCCTAACGAATTCGTTTACGCTTTCGAGTCAAATACGGAACGTTTTGCTGTATCCGTGTTTTTTTCATTCTTATTTCCGTAATTAATATTGCGTATGGTTGGACTCATAACATCCAGTGATAGTTGTACAAATTGCATAGACTGATTTATTAAAGCGTGATTAAGCTGCTCTAGCTGTTTTAATTTCGTAATCGCCTGTGTTAATACTGTTGTCACTGTCGCTAACTCGTTTTTCTCATGACCATCTTTAGCAATTTCAAGTATGGTGGATATTGTTTTATCTTCACTGGCTACATCCATAGCTTGAAACCATGAATTTACAGCCTGAATTCGGTCCGCTTCTGCTTGTTCCGTTTTCCGAATAAGCTTCCTTTCTTTAACTAACAATCCCTGTAGTTCCTCTAAAGATCCTTTTTTTAATAGATCAGTTTTTAGTTCTGAAAGCTCAATCAGCTTATGGTGAAGGTCAACCAATACATCCATGGCTTCTTTTATTTTTTGCAAAGTCAATGACAATCCTCCCTATTCAGAACTTCATTTATTTTTTGACAGATTAGTAGGCAGTGAATTCTCTTCGTAACAGATAAATGCTCGATTCAATCATCATTCTCCCTGCCCATACCTTTTTACTACATTTGGTAGTGCTTTATTTTCCTGACCAAAAATCAATCATTTTTTCAGCTGTTTTGTCATAATTCACTTTATATTCTCCCGCTTCAACCGCTTCTTTTAATTTCTCAAC
Organism: Virgibacillus sp. AGTR; assembly: GCF_016919725.2. Lineage (GTDB taxonomy): Bacteria > Bacillota > Bacilli > Bacillales > Amphibacillaceae > Virgibacillus > Virgibacillus salarius. The sequence continues at coordinate 7,761 of NZ_JAJERH010000037.1, read as the reverse complement.
ACGTGCTGAACGAGCAGGATTCGGTTTTTCGTCTTCTTGTAATTGCTTTGCCTGATTAGAAATTTCAATTTGATCTTTTTTCATATCGTGTTTTACTTCCACTTGTTTGTTTATTTGTTGTTTATACGGATTATAATTAGGTTGATTCAATCCATTAATTTTCACTTCCACTCACCTCTTTTGAAAGCTATAACCGGTATCCATTTTATCATTATTAATATCGGTTGTTATACCGGAAAGTTTAAGAAAAAATATTATTTATCAAACATATAGTATGTTTTAACCTTGTCTTTTTTTTGTTCTTGTTTCATCCGCTGCTCATGTTCCTCATATCGCTGTAGCTCTTGTTTTAACTTCTCTGAACAACGTTGACATAGTTTTCCTGATGTAATGACTTCCCCACATTTTTCACACGGATATCCCACGTTCGGAAATTCGGTGGGTCGAAGCCTTTTTTCCTTCACAAACTTGATGATTAGCTCTTCATCAACTCCTGTTTGTTGAACAATTTCACTTAATGTCGCCTCTCGATTCTTGCGCTGTCGTAAAAATTGATAAACCTTTTGAAATGCCTCTTCCTCCCGTTTGTAGCAATTTTGACAAATATCACGAACTCCTTTTACAAATAAGTTGTCACAACGAGAACAATTTGCCAATTCAGCCATTGAAAATTCCCTCTTTTCATTTACATATATATTTTTTCGTACTTTAACCCCTAATTAAGGTAAAACCAAAAACCTCCGGACAACCATTCTCCTTTAGCACTTTTCCTGCATGTCTTAGCGTCGTTCCGGTTGTATATATATCATCGACAAGTATGACTGGTTTGTTAATACTTTTAGTAATGGTAAATGGATTTATCGACTGAATTCTTTCTTTTCTCGATTTTTTCGATTGCTTTTCACCTTCCATACGATGCAATACGAGTTCAGATTTAATTGGTAGAAAATCTGCTAAAATTTTTGCTTGATTAAAACCACGCTCTTTTTCCCTATCTTTGCTTAATGGAATAGGTACGGCTATCGCATGTTTTTTCATGGCAGCAAATGTAGGAGTAAACCCCTTTCTCACTGCGTCGCGGAATATATTGCCCAGTTCAACGTCTCCACGATATTTCCATTTCGCAATAAGTTCTTGCATAAATATATTATATTGAAAAATAGAATAATTAAAAACGAGTGTATCACGTTCCTTCTCCTTTTCCCACCTTTGGCAATCGAAGCATATTGCTTGATCACATTGTCGACTACATTTGTGGCAACGATCCCCATCAATTTTTTCTAACAGTGAGTCACAATACACACATAGTTTTTTTATATCTGGAAAAAAGAAATTTTGCCAGGTCAGCTGCTGTATGATTGGTTCGGAGCACCATAAACAATACAATTTTTTAAAACCCTCCCTGTTTATTCATTTCTTTTATCATTTCAACTGCTTTGATCATAGCTATTGTTTTACCGTCATGAAAGAAAATAATTTCACCGGTAGGATCATCAAAACTTCTTCCAGCCCGCCCTGCGATTTGGACAAGGGCCGCTTCATCGAATACTTCATGTCCTGCATCAAGCACAGCAACATCAACAGCTGGAAACGTAACACCACGTTCTAAAATAGTAGTTGTCAATAATACTTGGATTTCTTTTTCACGAAATTGTTTGATCTTCCAATTCCTATCTTCATCTTGAGCATGTACGCAACTTAATGCCGAGGGCATTATAATAATCCCATGCTTTAGAAAAAACGTCGTAAGCGATTTTTCAAATTTTCTCGTGATTTCTACCGTTGGTAAAAAAATGAGTAGCTGTCTACCTTTATTTTCCCTCTGTTGTATCCAGTGAAGTAGTGCTGGTGGTGGAGTTGAATATTGAAGGTTTTTTCTTAATGATCTACATAGTTTTAATTTTGGAATTGGTAGTGGATATCCATGAAATCTTATTGGGACAAAAGTATACGACAATTGCTTTGTTGCCATTTGTAATCGGAATTTCAATCTGGGTGTAGCGGTTAAATAGATGGTAGTGCTGTTTAGCTTCTTTGCTCGCTTAGCGGCAAAAGCAAGGGATGGATCCTTATGATAAGGGAATGCATCAATTTCATCGATAATTATTAAGTCAAAGGCATGTTGAAAACGTAAGAGCTGATGAGTAGTACAGATAACCACTTGAGCAGTTGCTAATTTAACTTTACTCCCCCCATATAATGCATCTATAGGTACAGTTGAAAATGCTTTTTTAATACGAGGTTTTAATTCTAGAACAACATCTGTTCGGGGGGTTGCTATACAAATTCTCATTCCATACCGGAGAGCTTCCTCCATTCCTGGAAAAAGCATCTCAGTTTTTCCAGCTCCACAAACAGCCCAAATGAGCAAGGTGCTTTCCCGTTTCTGTATAGTCTGTACAATGCGTTCTGCTGCTTTAGCCTGCGCAAGTGTTAATTCTCCGTTCCAAGAACAAGCAGCTTCATATTTTTTCCAAGTTGGTATGGCTCCACTCCATATATAAAGGCATTCAGATTTAATAACTTTTCCCATCTCAATACATTTTCTACAATAGATAGAAGCTTTATCAAGGCTAGAAAATAAAAATCTATGTCGATTACCACAACGCTGGCATTTCCAAGTAAAACGCTCACGTACTATTGATGGTACTGGAGTAATAAGGCGATGATTTAGGAGTGTGTGAAATTGTCTATCATCTAGAGGTATCTCTTTTCTTAATAGTAACTTTCCGGAGAGTAATAAGGCGATGGTATCTAAATGGAGAGCCTTCATTTGCTGCAAATAAAATCACTTCCTTTCTCTAAAAAGTATGGTTATCTAATTATAGATAAAGTGAAGCTTCAATCCGTGGGGGGGTTTTGGATTGTTAGGTGAACCAATCGGACATTTACTGGCAGTTGATCCCACTCTTATCCATAGTGGTTCACTTTATTGCTTAAGGTGGGGGCTTACTGCCAGTTATATGCGAGGATAAAGAAGTGGTAGAGGGTAATTCAGTAAAAAATGAATGATAGTTTTTATGGAGAAATTGAGGCTTTACGATAGAGCTATCCTTCCAATGAGTAGACAGGAGCTGCATATTAGGCAGCTCCATAAGTTGAAGCTTATTTCTTATACCAGCCTACACCGAGTGCACCTTCACCGAGGTGTGTTCCAATAACAGGACCAAAGTAGCTAATCGAAGTATCCATCTCTGGATACTTCTCCAAAAAGCTTTTTTGCAACGCAATGGCATCTGATTCAGCGTTTGCATGGATAAAAACAACTTTTAATTGCTTGCCTTCACCTGCATCCTCATCCAATAATCCTAGGATCCGATTAATTGCTTTTTTCTTTGTACGGATTTTTTCAAAAGGAACAATTATTTTATTAACAAAATGTAAGATTGGCTTAACCTGTAATAAGCTCCCTACGATTGCTTGGGCACCATTTAACCTTCCACCACGTTGTAAATTACTTAGGTCATCTACCATGAAATAGGCCCGTAGTGATGACTTTATTTCATCAAGGCGTTCCATAATTTTCGTTGGTTGTTTACCTTCTTGTATCATTTCAACTGCCTCTAATACATAAAACCCCTGTGCCATACAGCTTATTTCAGAGTCATAGGGATACACTTCTATACCTTCAACCATTTCTCCTGCACTTGCAACTGCTTGATACGTACCACTAATACCACTAGAAAGATGAATAGATATGACCGCATCATAATCCTTGGCTAATTCTTCTAATTTGGACGTGATTAACCCTATAGATGGCTGTGATGTTTTTGGAAGTTCCTTTACCTCTCTTAATTTCTCGTAAAATTGATCGGTTGTAATATCTATTTCTTCTTGAAAGGATGCTTCTTCAAACTGAACGCTTAAAGGAACCATATGTATCTGTTTTTCTTCACGAACATCTTTGGTTATGTAAGCTGTACTATCTGTCATTACAGCGATTTTCATGACACCTTCTCCTCTTTACTAATGTTTTACGGTCATCAAATTAGTACTATTTGAATAATTTTCATGTGTTTGTAGTAACTGTTATATAAAGTGAACCTTCCATCCGTGGGGGGTTTTGTTTTTCCCCACGGATGGTTAGTTAAACCAATCGGACATTTACTGGCAGTTGATCCACACTTATCCATATTGGTTTCACTTGATTGCTTAAAGTGCGGATCTTACTGCCAGTTATATGCGGGATAAATCCGACATTGGTATTAATTCTATTTTATATATTTCGTAGCTAAAAAATAGCGTTTCAATAGTTTCTGTCATCTGCCCTGTTTCCATACTCTATTCACAAAAAAACGTCGCTACTAACTGCTGCACGTTAACTAGCACTAATGTTATATTACACTCATTTATTTTACATGAACCTATTAAAAAATGCATCAGTAAAGTGAAAAAAGCACGTGCATACTTCAAGTTAAAACGAAGGTAATTGGAGCATTTCTATGGTTCCTTTAAAGCTGATACAGATACTATGCTGGAAACTATCACCAAATGGATTCATATTCATAGAGCGAATGAATTATAATATACAGGACTTCGTATTAGCAAGCAAAAATATACGATAAAAAAATAACTCTGATACCTTCTTACGTAGTATCAGAGTAAACATCTATCATATATTAAAAAGGAAATGTAGCAGAACATCATGTGAATGGCTAGACTACTTCAACCCAACCTTTTCGTATCGCTGAAACAACAGCTTGTGTACGGTCATTTACATTCATTTTCTGTAAAATGTTACTAACATGGTTCTTAACCGTTTTTTCACTAATATACAGCGTTTCTGCTACTGCACGGTTGCTTTTTCCATCTGCTAACAGCTGTAATACTTGACATTCTCTTTTTGTTAATAAATGTAATGGCTTGCGATATTCAATACCATTTTCTGAAATATTAGAGGCATTTTCTTTAGCAAGTCTCCGATATTCCATAACTAAATTATGTGTAACTTTTGGATGAAGGTAGGAACCACCGTCACTAACAACCTTTATCGCATCAATTAATGCATCTGAATCCATTTCTTTTAGTAAGTATCCTTGCGCCCCTGTTTTTAAAGCATGGGTCACATAGCTTTCGTCATCATGTATCGATAGAATAATAACGTTTGTATTTGGAAAATAACGAACTAAATCAGATGTTGCCTGTACCCCATTCATATTTGGCATATTTATATCCATTAATACGACATCAGGATTATTTTCCTTAACCAGCTTAGCTGCGATTGATCCATCGTCGCCCTCTGCTACAACTTCAAAAGAAGGCTCAAAGTCTAATATTCTCTTTACTCCTTCACGAAATAGCTTATGATCATCAATTAATACAATACGTATTTTTCTTTCTGTGTTCATCGTTATGTTCCTCCTACATCTTATTCTATTCATTTACCCTAGTAGTTTACTATGATAGAACTATGTTCTCTCTTTATTTTAAGTAAGGTGAGATAAAACTCTATTTAACCTATTATACCGCTATGAGGGTACATAGGGAACCTTAATGGAGATAGTTGTACCTTTTCCTATCATGGATTTAATATCCATTTTTCCTTCTAGCATCTCTACGCGTTCACGCATTCCAATTAATCCAAACGACTTATCTCGCTTCATGGATGGGTCAAATCCCTTTCCATTATCTTTAATAATCATCGTTAAATTATTTTTTGCTATTTCAAGCTTAACCTGAATTAACGATGCTTCAGCGTGTTTTACCGCATTTTGTAGCGCTTCCTGTACGAGCCGAAAAAAAGCAATCTCATATTTCTGATTTAATCGCTTTTCTTCTCCCATAGATGTAAACTCAATTTTCAAATCGTTATAGTCAGAAATAGTAGCGACATATTTTTTTATCGTAGGTATTAGTCCTAAATCATCAAGCGCCATTGGTCTAAGGTCATATATAATTCTACGTACTTCATATAAAGAAGAGCGGATCATCTTCCTAACACTCTTAATCTCAATAAGTCCTTGATCGATATCCTGCTTACGGAAATTTCTTTCTACCAATTCAGAACGCAAGAGGATATTCGCAAGCATTTGTGCTGGGCCGTCATGTATTTCTCTAGAAATCTTTCTTCGTTCTTCTTCCTGTGCTTCAATAATTTTCAGACCAAATTCTTGTTTTTCCTTTGCTTCTTCAATCATTTCGTTCACTTGTCGAAAATCATCATGTAAATAATTTAGTACGACAGAGATTTTCCCAGCCAATCCTTCTGCTCGCTCTATCGTCTGATTTAAAGAAATCAACCTTCGCTCCAGATCGTCTCGCTTTTCACGTAAAACACTTTCTTCCTGACGCAGAACAGCTAGCTTTGTTTGCATGGCATGTGTCATTTCGTACACTTCTCGTATCTCATTTTCAGAATAACGATCAAAATATTTGCTAACTTCAGCTAACCGTTGTCGAGAAAATCGGACTTTTTGCTCGAGCTGATCCCCGTCTTCGATATGTTGCATTACCTTGACCTTTGTTTCCTTCAATTCCTTAACGAGATGTTCATGTTCATTTCTAGCTTCTTCACTAATGTTAAAAATTTCATCTTTGCTGTTCTCAACCACTTCAATCATTTCATTGATAATATAATCTAATGCTCTATCACTGATTTTCTGCGCCATCATTATCCACCAACCTATGTTATAATTATACGCACATATTAATATTTTTTATAGGGTCTTTTTGCATACTTAGTGATTATTTATTGTGAAACTTTTTTCTTATGGTATGTTAATTTTTATATCCCTTATTCTATCATGCTTGAATAGGAGGAGTGAACACAGGTGCTAGATAGTTATTTAACAGTAAAACTTGAAGGTCGAGATGAGCTAACCATCCAAAAATCTCGTTTTATCGGCTACGTTAAGCGTGTAGAGACAGAAGAAGCTGCACAGTCATTTATCCAAGAAATAAAAAAGAAGCATCATGATGCCACACACAATTGCTCAGCCTATCTAGTAGGTGAACATGATCAAATTCAAAAGGCAAACGACGATGGTGAACCAAGCGGGACTGCTGGTGTTCCAATACTAGAAGTATTAAAAAAACAACACCTAAAGGATACGGTTGTGGTTGTTACCCGTTATTTTGGTGGTATAAAATTAGGTGCTGGTGGTTTAATCCGCGCCTACGGAAGTACTACTTCACAAGCGATTAAGACTACTGGTGTAGTAAAACGTCAACGGATGCAAGGTTTTTCGGTTACGGTTGATTATACGCAATCAGGGAAGCTAGAACATGAAATTCGTCGTTCCAAATATCGATTAGAGGGGATAAACTATTCAGACAAAGTAGAGTTTGTAGTCTTCGTTGAAATTGGTCAAGAAGAGGAATTTAAAGAAACGATCGTAGATTTAACAAGTGATCAGGCTGTAATGACTCCAACGAATACGATTTATATGGAAATAGATATGAATTGATATTAAGGAAGCTGAGACAAAACACAACTTCTTTACTCAAAATACGAATAATCATGTTATCAATAGGATTATCATCGCCGCACTGTGAAACTATACGCTCTTTCCGTGGGCACGGCCACAGCTAACCTGGTAAAGAAAAACACGTTACCAAGTGGATCTGCGGACTCGTGCTGTTCCCGCCGGAGTCTCGCCTATTTCAGGTGCTAAATTATAATTTTCATCAAAAACGAACGATAATTAATTTTAACTAATTAGGTACCGACCCCCTGAAGTTAGAGTAAAAAATCTAATTTCAGGGGGTGTTTTTGTGGCTAAATATAGTGAAGAATTTAAAGTGAAGGTTGTCACCGAGTAT
>NZ_JAJERH010000036.1 GCF_016919725.2 Virgibacillus sp. AGTR | reverse complement strand
CGCGGAAAGCGAAGTAATTAGTCGGAGCATTGCCCAATATACATCAAACATTTCAAAATAACTACTTGGCTTAACGCAGTCATTGCACTGATTTTATACTTTCTTAACTTATAAAAAAAGATCCAGACGTTTAACGATCTGGATCTTTGGGGTGTAAAAATGCAGGTCGCCTATTTTTAAGCGGAATGGGTGATCGTAGAAATATATCACGAAATGGACGGTAAGAGAAAGGGATAAATGGCCAAAAATAAGCCACATGGAAAGCCTTCATCCTTGTTAGATATAATAGCCATAACGTAACTCCTAAAATATATCCAATACCTCCTAATAAAGCAGAAGATAGTAGCAGGAATATGCGTACCAACCGATTAGCTAAGCTTAATTCATAGCTTGGAGTGGCATATGTTCCAATCGCAGCTACAGCTAGATATAGTACGACTTCGTGCGAAAACCAACCAACCTCTACAGAAACCTCTCCGATCATAATAGCAGCTACTAAGCCAAGTGCCGTTGCTAAGGAGGATGGAGTATGGATTGCTGCCATCCTTAAAATATCAATCCCGATCTCAGCTATCAGAAATTGTACTAATAATGGTACAACGCCTATCTCATCAGGGCCAATATATTGGAGAGTCTCTGGTAGAAATTCAGAGTTCTTCGCAAACAAATAATATAATGGTAAGATGAATATCGATGCTATGACCGCAATAAAACGAACTAATCGTAAATATGCGCCCACTAAAGGTTTTTGTCTATATTCTTCTGCATGCTGTAGATGATGCCAATACGTAGCGGGAGTAATCATTACACTTGGCGATCCATCTATAATGACCATGACATGACCTTCATATAGATGTGCTGCTGCTGTATCTGGTCGCTCTGTATAACGAATCGTAGGATATGGATTCCAATGCCTTCCACTAATATATTCTTCAATCGTCTTTTCAGCCATAGGCAAGCCATCCGTATCAATCTTCATTAGCTTTTTCTTTAGATTTTCTACACGACGATTATCAGCAATATCCTCCAGATAACAAATACAAATATCTGTTTTTGATCTTCTTCCTAATTGTAAATATTCCATCCGTAGCGATCTATCACGAACTCTTCTACGAGTCAGAGCAGTGTTAAAGACAATCGTTTCAACATACCCATCTCTAGATCCTCTTACAACTCGCTCCAAATCTGGTTCTTGCGGGGAGCGTGCTGGATAGGTTCTAGCGTCAATCATGATTACTTTATTGATTCCTTCAACAATTAGCGCCGCTGGCCCACCTAAAACCAAATCCGCAGCTTCGTTTAAATCAAGTACCTCGTCAACTTCCACATAGGGGATATACGTTTTTATTAATTTTGTAAGCGTATCAGGTTGCAAATCTTCAGGACTTAACTTAGCAAATAACTTCATGATGTATAGTAAAATGTCGTCTTTAGCAAATCCATCAATTAAAAATAGTGACATTTCAACGCCAACATATTCTAAATCTCGTTGAATCATATCAAAACTTTTATCAACCGCTAATCGTTCGTTTAAATACGCTCGATTTTTTTTAAACTCTTTAAATAATGGCTGTTTTTCTTTCTCCATAAACTCACCTATCCAACATGTTAGATTACTAATAGTTTGAGCACTGGAAGGATAACTATGCATAAACCAGTTAAAGAGTTCATCAATTCCATCATATATTAAAACTTATACTCATATATTGGACTAAGACAAGCAGTTTAAAGGCGGGAAGCATATGAACAAATGGCATTTAGTTATTATGATTATCACAGCAGCATGTGTAATAGCAGTTGTATATCTAATCAGACTGAACTCTACTCCTGCCATTACATACTTTCCAATTGATAATAATACAACCTTCTCTAAATCGGAGACACAGCTCCAACTATTCTCGGAAAAAGGCAAGGATAATTATGAAATTACATGGGAGTCTGATTCTATCACAAATATGCCGATCTATTTACGACAAGATGTATCATTGCTATATGATAACGGAAGATTAAAGGGGGCAAAGACAAAATGGACGCAGGATACAGATACCATTCAGTTACGGGAAAAACTATTTCATGAAGATAGCAGTTTATTTCAATCTATCTCATTTCATCATGGTGAGATACATCGCTCAAGTAATGATATAAAAAGCATTCATCGCATGTCTAGCGATTACTTATATGTCATAGATTCACCGACAACAGCACTTGATTCATTTAAAAAGCCTCATAACAATTATGAAAAAGAATGGAAAGATTTACTTGATCGAACAACGAAGCAACAGCTTCTTTATCATTGGCATCAATTATTTCATTATTTCCATATTGATCCAGATAACTATCTTAGCGTACCGCTTACGGATTTAGTCCATTACAACACAAAGCCATTACCATCATTGACACAAGCGCAAACGAATAAAATTATTGGACAACTTTGGGAGGGACTGTATAAAAATTATGTTATACCCGTAGTAAATACCACCAATGAAGAGCTGAATAGCTATATACCAATTATTTTATTTGATAAAGAACAAAAGCATCTACTTGTACTATATGAAATCAACGGAAAAAAAGAAAAACTGATACAAAACTATTCTTTTCAATAAAATATGAAAATAAAGTGAAACTTCAATTCGTGGGGGTTTTGTTTTCCCCCCACGAATTGAAGTTTCACAAAGGTCCTATTATCTAATGTAAGAAACGAGGTGAGAGTAGGCTTTATGTAGTTTTAGATACTCGTTAATGACCCTCTTGAAAAAAGGAATCCTCTACTCGAAAGCACCCATACACTATTAGTTAGCTGATTTACCAGTAAGTTGTTCATATAACCTTATAAAATCATCATTGTCAGGGTTTAATTGATACGCGCTTTCAATAGCTGATTTAGCTTTTTCTACTTTCCCGTTATTCTTATATAAAATTGCTAAATTATAATATGCCTCCGGAAAACTATGATCAATTTCTATACTTCGCTCTAAATCTTCAATCGCTTTTTGATCTTGATTTAATTCAATATACGCATAAGACCTATGAAACAGGATGGCAGCTTCTAGATTCCCTTCACTTTCTAAGGCCTGATTAGCTTGGGAAATGATAGCCTCGTACTTTTCTTGTTTTAGCAATTCTTCTATTTGCATTACATGATACACTTGATTATTCATATTATTGTAATAACCGAATTGAATAAGACCATATGCAATAATGCAATATAGCACAATTGCTATCATTTGTTTAAACGTTTCTTTACGCTTTGGTAAATGGACTATTCCAGATGCAATAAATCCAGCTACTAAACCTCCCAAATGCGCCCCATTATCAATTTGCGGTACGAAGAGACCAAATACGATATTAATTCCGATTAAAACTAAAACATTCGTTCCCATTGTTTGAAAGAAAATTTTCCGATTATGTAATCCAAAGAATAATAATGCTCCGAACAATCCAAACAATGCACCTGAGGCACCAGCCGCAATACTTGGAGAAAAGGCAAAACTCGCTATCCCACCACCAATACCGGCAAGAAAGTAGATACATAAAAATCGAAATGAGCCATATATACGTTCAACTAAAGTTCCTAAATAATAAACAGCAAGCATATTCATGAGTAAATGAAGGAACCCAATATGAAGAAACATAGAGCTAATGATGCGCCACCATTCTCCTTGTTCTATGATAGCAGGATTGTACTTTGCACCAAAATCAATTAACGGCTGCATGGAACTACTTCCACCGTTCAGTTCTACTAATACAAACATCCCAATGCAAATTGCAAGAATAAGATAGGTAAATAGCGGCTTACCAAAGGAGAATACCGCCTGAGTTTGCTCTTTTTGATCCAAAACATTTTTCTTTAAATACTTTTTATAATTGTGTAGCTGACTTTCCTTATCTATAGGTTCTTGAGAATCAGCGGTATTTATTGTTATATCTGTATCTTTTTCCAAACGTATTTTCTCTTCCACAAACTGTTCATCTGACAAATAATAAACATTCATGGAAATAGGGTGCTTCTCATTTAGCTGCATTGGCTTCTTTAGCATTTCCCAATCATCGACAGGCTCGTGCTCGGATATGTAAACATTATAAATTTGAATAACTTTACCTCGCAACAATCGTTTCATTGCTTTAACTTTTTGAAAAACAACTGCAATATCCTTTTTTAAATAGTTCTTCCAATCAAACCCACGACCTAGGAAGCGAATGACTGTAGATTTTTTCCCTTCTTTTTTCTCTAGCCATATTTCATCTTCCTGATCACTTACAAATAGCACGTCATATTGATAAGTCTTTACGTAATGATAAGCGATTTGATATATATTATATTGGTTATCTATGTACATCCTCGACCTCCCCTTAGACTTCCATCATACCAAATCCCTCATCATTTTTCTTTTATCATGATAAAAGAAGCTGCAAAATTCACAACTTCTTCACCGATTAAGAATTTGATGTATTTTTCTGGAACATTGTCGGTATAATTTTCGAACGAACTGCTGGCACGTTCATGGATAAACTTACCACAACTTTTCTTAAAAATCCAATAGCCAATAATGTATTCATAATCCGATAGCGCCATTTATAAAGCAAGCTCGCCGCAGTTATCATTCCGGCAAATAAAAACAGAATACGCATAAATACACCTCTTTTTATCATGGTACTTCTAGTTTTCATCTACCTGATTATTTTTATGCATGTACGATACTATATATTGTTCAAACCACGTATGTTCCTGACGCTTGTTGCAACTCCCTTTTATCAGAATACGGGCATCTGGGAAAATAGTGAAAAGAATATCATCCTGTATAGCTACGCGTAAAAAAAGGGCGTTCTTGTAACATTAAAATGATCTAGCTTTTTTTCTAAAGCTTCCAGTATGAAATCATGAAGCTAATTTGAATCATATTTATACCGCAGAGAACCGTTTCATTTACAATCGCTTCTGATTTTAGAGCTGGATAATCTTTTTTGACAGGTTGGACAATTTGATCTGAAAGCTAATTTCACATCATGTTGTAGATTATCCCAGATATTTTTCGTAATGAGTTGTGATTACCAGTAACATGCTTCATAGACCAACAAGTTGAAAAGCGGCTACTTGTTCTACTGCAGATGAGATAGCACCTACCCTATCAAATGATTGCAAAGTTTACTACCAAGCACCCCTAACCCAGCAACAAGTACGGTATAATTCTCTATTCACCTCTGTCCATTTTCATGTATTGGACGAAATAATTGTTGACAAATGTATCTGCTCTCATTCATCGATCCTTCTTCTGTCATAACTGCTTATCCATGTATCTTCTGTAATTAAGTGGTCTACCGGAATATCAAATGATTCCTTAGGTATAGCGTCTACTAATTGACTACTATGTAACAGTGCAACCGTATGATTGGAATAGTTCATTAAAAATCGATCATAGTAACCTCCGCCAAAACCAATTCGGTAACCTTTCCTATCAAAGACAAGCCCTGGTACAAATAGCAATTCAATTGCAGTTATATCTATTTGTTTCGTTTCATCTGGCTTAGGTTCAAACAATCCATAATAGACAACCTCTAACTGATCAAAGGAACTAATTTGATAAAAAGTTAACGTTTTATCAACAGAAGAACACTTCGGTACACAAACTTGTTTCTGCTGCCTCCAGGCTGTTTCAATAATGTTTCTCGTATCCCATTCAAACGCTTGCGATACCGTTATTCCAATTACCCTGGCGTTTTTCCAAAGCGATGAAGCTATAAGTCGTGCATATAAGCTATTCTCAATTTCGCGTTTCTTTACTGGATTTATTTCTTTAAGCATCTGAAGCTTTGCTGACCGAATGTGAGCTTTATTCAAATCAATTACCCCCGTTTGAGTTAATAAGTACAGCAAATGATTAAAAATAAAACCCTTATCAGCTGATAAAGGTTTTATTTTTAATCATTTATTTTGTTTCACGATGTAGAGTGTGTTTTTTAAGACGTGGACAATATTTCATAAGCTCAATACGTTCAGGATTAGTACGTTTGTTTTTCGTAGTAATATAATTACGATCTCCTGTTTCAGTACAAGCTAAAGTAATGTTAACGCGCATGATTTTCCCTCCAAACTTTACCTAATTGCTTCAAAACGAGCGATTAATTCATTTCAGACTTATTCATAATATCAGATGTTGATGAAACTATCAAGAAGTAAGCTAGAAATCCTTAAGAATTTGATCAGTTTTGGAAAATCAATTCGCCTATTCTAATAGCTATAATAGACCACAACTAGACGAAGTATAACAAGAGGTATTATATATAAAACAAGAGCGCAAGCCCCCGATTAGAAACGTTGCCTAGGGCGAGTCAACGGAGATATAGAAATCACGGTGAGCTTATGAGCCGATGATGACTTAGATTAGGACTATTCGTGAAGTGGAACTTCTTGGTGCTGGAGCTGGATGCTAGCTCAACACTCCCATATTTAATCACATGGGCTAATTTCCTAGACAACAAGAAAAAGGTTGTCCATTACTCTGAATAGTCAACCTTTTCTTATTGAAAAATTTCATATCCTTTTTCAAATGCAAGCAAGATAGTTGTTTATTGGGCGTTTTGCAATTTAGTCAGATCTCTTCATTTTTGCTGCTGTCACATCTTTTGGCCTTGTGGTTTCAGCTTGTTCATCATCACTCATAATGTCACTGGTAGTCTTTTTAAATTCCGATAACGTCTTTCCTAATGCCGATCCAATCTCAGGTAACTTTCTTGGACCAAATATAATTAATGTAATGATTAGAATAATAATCAAACCTGGTATACCTATATTTGTAAGCAATTACAGCACCTTCTTTCCTAATCAAACCAACCCATTAAGATGTAAGAAGTCCACCATCCTTACTGTATTTAACCACTCCTTCTGCAGCACGATATGCTAACGCACCAACGGTATCAGTAGGATTATAACCGCTATTATGTGGAAAAGAGGAAGCTCCTACAACGAACAGATTCTCCATATCCCACATCTGCGAATAATTATTAACCGCTGATGTTTCCGGATCTGCTCCCATAATTGCACCTCCGGTATTATGCGTTGACTGATAGGTAGTAATATCATAGGGTCCCAATTCATCCATCGCATCGATTTTATCAGCACCCATCTCTTGCAGAATTTCCTTTGCTTTTGTTGCGGTAAACTTAGCAAGTTCTTTATCTTGGTCTCTAAATCCATAAGTCATGCGAATTAAGGGGTCACCAAAAGCATCTTTATACATTGGATCTAAGTCCAAATAATGCTGTTTATATGGTAAGCTGGCACCCATGGCACCAATGGACAACGTCCTATTAATATATTTTAATGAGTTTTGCTTAAATTCCTTACCCCATGTTGCTGAATCAGAAGGAATTGGATTGGTCTGAATCGGTCTTTTTCCAGTCTGTGTTAGAGACAAATAACCACCATGTAAAAAATTCACATTTGAATGGTCGAAATTATCCCCATTAAAGTCGTCGATAACCATTCCTAAGGCGCCTGCTCCAGCGAAATTATTAAATTTCTTGTTTTCGAAAAACCCTGTTGCTGCACCTTTAATGATCTGATAAGCATAATTTTTTCCGATAACTCCTTTACCACTAGCAGGATCATACGGGCGACCAATTTTTGAATTCAGTAAGAGTTTTACATTATTAAATACGTAGCTTGTTAATACTACCATATCAGCTGGTTGTTCTATTTCTTCACCGGTAGTTAAATCTGTATATAGTACACCAGTTGCCTTCCCATCCTTATGTAAAACTCTTCTCACCCAAGAATGGGTTCTTAAGTCAAATTTACCCGTATTTTTAGCTACCGGTATAACCGTAACAACCGGATCAGCTTTTGCTCCATATTCACAACCAAAGCGTTCACAAAATGCGCAATACTGACAAGCGGCTCTACTTATACCATCTGGATTTTTATACGGTTCTGATAAATTGGCAGAAGGGATCGTATACGGATGATATTTTAGCTTTTCTGTTGCTTCTTTAAACATTTTCATTTGCGGAGAATGTAGCATTGGCCCGGTAGGATACTTATCCGAGCGTTTACCCCCTAACGGATTTTCCTCTCCTGAAATACCAGCCATTTTTTCAAACTTGTCATAGTATGGCTCGATTTCATCATAGGTAATTCCCCAATCCTGAATCGTCATATCAGCTGGTATCTTACCTTTCCCATATCGTTCAATTGTTTTACTTCGTATTTCGAAGTCATACGGCAAAAATCGAAAAGTTTGTCCATTCCAATGAACACCAGCACCACCAACACCATCTCCGAATAAAAATGAGCCATACTGACGCATTGGTAATGCTCGCATTTTCTCATTACCTCTAAATGTTATCGTTTCTTTAGAAAGATCCTGCATCAACTCATAACGAACTGCATAGCGCAATTCATCATGAGCCATATAATAGTCTTCGGTTTCTCTTTCCTGTCCTTTCTCCAACCCAACCACTTTCAATCCTTGTTTTGTCAGTTCTGAAGCAATAATACCTCCACCCCAACCGACACCAACAATTACTACATCTGTCTTTGGTAGTTTTTTAGCCATCATATCACCTCATACCATTTTAATTACTACATATGGTCTCGAAGACTCCTAGGTTCAATTTGCTGAAATTCTTCACTCTCGATTACCTGGGTATAGTTCATTTGATCGCCAGGATAATCTCTTAATTTCCAACCTTGCATATCTTTATTTCCACCATATAAAGGATCACTATACACTCCTTCTAACGTCATACTCCTTAGAAGATTGAAGAACCCACTTGCTGAAACAGTCGTAATATTCACCTTATCATCGGCAAAATCTGCTAGCACCGTATCCTGTTCATCAGCAGTTAAATCCGTGAAGCCCTTTTTATATTTCGAATGACTATAGTTTTGCATTTCACGAATACCAATCTTGAAAATTTCTCTTCTTTTCAATCTACCTTGATAACCTTGGGTTTTTTCACCATGAAAGAAAGGAGGATTCATATAATCCCTTGCGTTGAAGCCATAAGAGCCTGCCAATTGATGATCAATATAAAATGCCACTCCTAACGCTTGAGCTCCTGGGCCATTTTCATCTTCTGGAAAAATGCGTTCTGTTGCCGCTTCAACAGTTTGAAATTCTACTTGATTAAAATTCATTAACGCATGATTGTAATTTTTTGTTTCATTAGCAGCCTGTTGTGGCTCTTTTTCATCGGTTCCCCATGGGATAACACTGCCTAATACACCACCAACAGCTAGACCCCCGACGGCAAAACCTGAGTTTCTAAGAAACTTTCTACGAGATAAACTCTCTTGATCAATCTTTTCCTTATTATTATCTTCTGCCAAAAGACTCACCTCCTTATAAGTTGACCTTATTATGTCACCAAAAATAACCACTCATACATAAAAAATTTCAGGACATAATACTTATAAATCATTTATTATGGAGGGAAGCTTTTATGTTAAGAAAATGGAAACTATCAATATTGCTGATCACAGTTCTAATCACAGCATTACTTACTGCTTGTACTGCAAACGATAACAGTGCGATGGAAGATGAACATACGAATGACATGAATATGGCCAACGTATCCGATCATGCCAATCAGGAAAACTTAAATAATCCAAATATAATACCTAGTGAGACAAGTGATAAAACACGGACCACGAATAAAAAAGGAACTACCTATAGCGGCATGGGGCAAAATTTATATAGTTCGATCGGAAGCTCTGGTATTCATGAAGGTGGTGTTTCTTCATTTTTTGAATCTATTTTAAAGAGCGAAGGAATAACTGGAATTAAGGTATTTGTTGTTGATGATTCAGTTATCCTAGCTAGAAATAACGAACAAACGACTAGTCATCAATATGATGATATGCAAAAAGACCTTTTAAGTGGTACAGAAGGCTTATCCTCAAAAGGAGAAACCGAAGAAGTAGAAAATAATAATGAAAAGAATCCTAATGATAACTTGCAGCAAGCCAAAAATAAGATGAATGAGATGTTCAATGGTGATGTAAAAATTCTTACCGTTACACAACCAGGAGCTGTAGAGCTAATTGAAGGAATTAAAGAAAACATTATGGACTCAGCTTACTCAGAGGCATCGAATCAATTGCTAGAGCTATTTAATATGGCAAGCTAATCTAGCTATCGACTGGATTATTAAACGTAGTATATCTAAAATCAACTAATAATAAGTTCATCTTTCCATATGGACTCTTACTGCGGACACAGCCTCAACGAATGCTGCTAACCACAATACGCTTAGAAGCGAAGATTTTCGAATTGAGCTGTTTCCGCAGGCTTTACTGCAAAGATAAACGAGCAATCCGTCCCATTCTATTTCTCCAAAAAGTGAACGAAGAAATTTCGAATGACTTCCCGAATATTACTTTATATATTCGGATTTTCTTTATATTAAAAATTCATTTCTTTCTTCTTTTTTCATAGATGCACTTAATGAAATGCTTTTATTCATGTAAAAATACCTCCCGAAATCCAAAATCAGGAGGTATCTCACTTATTTCTTCTAGTTTTTATCATATGTCCAAACTCGATTATGATTTGTTGTTTGCGGGAATTTTTCTCCCGCTTTTAATTTTATTATTTTGGGATCGGTGACACTGCTCCCCGTTTCACCGATTTCGATATATACACCATTATTTGGTGCTTTTTGGCCAAATCGAAAATGACTGAATTCACCCATTGCTGTAACTCCTTCCAAAATTCTTTATTATCACGTAATAAGTAGTGTAATCGTTTAAACAGCAAATTATACACCAGGTCGTTTTACTCACATTTCCATTTCTATTTTCATTTCTTAGGACCTGTTAATCTGCTTTAATTCAGCAAAAATCGGGACTATTCTATTAATTTTGTCGAAAAAATTTAATTGGTAATGGCTTTTAGCTACTCATTTATGTTATAACTAATAATGAATAAGAAGGAGGTATTTACATGGTCTATGCAATCATTACCATCATTGTGATTGGACTAGTTCTACTAACATTGTCCTATTTCTTAAATGATCGTATGGAAGAAGTAGAGAGTCAATTAGAGCAGTTCTCCATTACTACGTTGCAGGATACATATCAAATGAAAAAGAAAATAAAAATCCTGGAAGAGGAATTGCTTACAGAAGAGTTCGCACAAGATTTGGAAAATAAATAAAGGGATTAAAGGAGAAAACAATGAAACAACCTGTACGAGTATTTGCAATTGGTCTTCTTACAGCAGGGATTATTATGTTAGCCACTTATCTATTATTTAAGGGCGATACAAAGACTGTTGAAGGTATTTCTGAGAAAGAATTGATTTCTCTAGTCAAAGATAAAGGATATCATGTCTTATCCAATTCAGAGTACGTTGCTTTATCTGTCAATGATAATCCAGAAAAAGCTGCGAAAACTCCACCGAATGAAAATACTTCTACTACTACACAAAATGATCAATCTGCTAAGACTACAGAGCAAGAAGATGCAGCTAAAAAACAAGATTCCAATAATACGGAGAAAGCTGAAAAAGAAAACACCAAAGAAGAAAATCAAGAACAGAAGAAAGAACAAGCAAAGGAATCACCGGAAAAAGAGGAAGGTCCCAAAACGTATACCTTACATATAAAAGAAGGGATGGCCTCATCTGAAATAAGTTCCTTATTAGAAGAGAACAAATTAATTAAAGATGCTTCAAAATTTAGCGATTACTTAGAAAAAAATGACTATAGTCAACGCGTGCAAATCGGTAAGTTTAAATTAAATACAGATATGGATCAACATCAAATAGCTGAGGCAATCACTAAATAATAGTAAGGAATGCACGATTAAATAAGTGGCTAACTAACATTCTCGATTAGCCACTAACGTATTTAAAAAGAGGCTGAGACAAAAGAATGAAGAAGCAATTAAAAACGAACGATGATTGGTTGGAAACTAATTATCGTTCGTTTATTGATCAGAATCATTCATTTAGCACCTGAAATCAGCGAGACTCCGGCGAGAACAGCACGAGTCCGAAGATCCACTTGGTAACGTGTTTTTCTTTACCAAGTTAGCTGAGGCCGTGCCCGCGGAAAACGAGTATAGTTTCACGGTGCGGCGATGATACTCCTATTGATAATATGATTATTCGTATTTTGAGTAAAGAAGTTATGTTTTGTACCAGCCTCTTTTAATTTAAATTAAAATTCTCTCCTTTAACTAAATATAAAATGCTTTCACCAATGTTGGTAATATGATCAGCATACCTTTCTAAATATCGTGCACAAAAGGCAACTTGCATAATATATTGAATTTTATCTGGTTTTGTAGCAGTTTCTCCTAGAAGCTCACTAATGATTAATTTGTTCTGTTTATCTACCCTATCATCCATTTCTGATAATTGTGCCGCTAAGATGATATCTTCATTGGAAAATGACTCCATTGCTATCTGCAACATTTCTATGATATATGTTTGCATGTTTGCTAAACCGTGTGGTAATAATGTCTCCCCGTTTTCTCCTAAACGAATTGCTGAACGGGCAATATTTTTCGCGTTATCAGCCATTCGTTCTAAATCCGTCACAATTTTTAATGCGGTAATTAATCTTCTAAGATCCGTTGCTACTGGCTGTTGTTTGGCGATAAGTAAGATAACTTTATCATTAATATCTATTTCCTTTTTATCTATTTCTTTATCATCTTCAATTACTTGGTTTGCTAAGGTTATATCTTGTTCATATAAGGAATTCAGGGCATTATTCAACGCTTTTTCTGTTAATTTAGCCACTTGTATGATATCTTGATTAATCTCCTCTATTTCATGATGAAATTGTCCACGTGTATTCATCTGGCTTTTCCCTCCTATCTAATCTAGCTATTGCTTATCTATACTTTAACAGACAGGTATGAAATGGCTATTGATTTAATGTTAATTACATGTAAAATTTTATAAAGTGAAACTTCAATCAGTTTGGGATTTTTGTTTTATCCCCCACTGATTGCTAGTACCACAAGGGTCTGACCTAATGGCCTTTGAACCAATCGGACATGTACTAGCAATAGATCCACGACTTATCCATATTGGGTTTACTTTATTGCTTAAACTAGGGGCTTACTGACAGTTATATGCGGGAGAACAAAACGCAAGCGCCCATTTAAAAACGTAGCGAATGGAGCGATTCAACGGAGATAAAGGAATCACAGTAAGCTTACGAACAGATGATGACTTTATATCGTAAGGCGATTCGTGAAGTCGCCACCGTTTCTCAGCGCTGGAGCTGGACACCGCACAACATGCCCACATTTATACATATGGACTGTTAATTTCCTCTAATTTCCTAGAGTATAAAAAAGTACAAGTCTTCGTAGACTTGTACTTTACGTAATACTTTATTCTTTTTCTTCATTCTTTTCTTTGTCTCGCTCTTCCTTCAAATCAAAATATGCATCTAAAATCCGGGTTCCAATCATATGATTAATCTTATAGGAGTTACCCTTGCCTGTATCTGGAGCTATAATTGCAAATGCGATCTCTGGCTCGTCATATGGTGCATAACCGACAAGAGATAGATTTTCTGTCTCCGCTAACTTTTTGCCATCTTTATACACTTCATTTTGCGCCGTACCAGTCTTTCCTACAGCATTATAATCTTTATGGTAATACCCATAACCAGTTCCTCCTGGCTCCTGAAACACTCTCCGAAAACCTTCCTGCACACGATCTATATAGGATTGATCCATTTGAACACGGTTCAAGATATCCGTGTTCTCACTACGATAGATGGATCCAAGATCCTTACCTGATTTACTTGGTTCACGAATTTCCTTTAGAAAATGCGGACGAACTCGATAGCCATCATTGGCAATCGTCGATACATATTGAGCTAATTGCATCGTGGTATACGTATCATACTGCCCAATAGCAAAGTCCATCAAAAGTCCTGCTCGATTCATCGAATCCCCTTCAAAGCCAACACTTTCATAAGGAAAATCAATACCAGTCTTCACACCTAAACCAAATTGCTGGAAATAGTTACGCATTTTCTGCCAAGCTTCCGTATTAAACGACGCTTTACTTCCATTTGGGAAGGGATAGCGATTCTCTCCCCCCATTTTTAATGCGATATAAAACATGTAGACGTTGGACGAGCGTTTCAACGCATCCTGATCATCGACTACCCCAATATAGTTGCTGTGGGAACCTTTTTTCGGGGTACCTGAAATTTTTATCGGACTGTCATTAAATCTTTGTCCAGGTGAGATCACGCCTGATTCTAAGCCTGCAAGTACAGTTGCACCCTTTACAATAGAACCAGGGCGATGGGCATCATACAACGTCTTGTATGCAGCGTTACTGTATTCATTTCCATCTCTGGTTTGTCCACTAACCGCTAATAATTCACCTGTTTGTGGATTCATAACAACGGCAAGTGCATCCTTTAAATATTTATTGTCATAGGGATGGCTCTGAACGGCTGCTTTTAATTCCTCTCGTACTATTTTATCCACTTCTTCCTGAAATTCCATGTCGATAGATAAAACTAAATCCTTACCTCGGCTACCCTCAACGACCGTTTCTGTTCCAACAACTTCACCTGATTTAGTGGTCGTGTACTGAATTTGTTCCTTTGTTCCTCGTAATACGTCCTCATAATATTCCTCAAGTCCGCTCTTTCCAACCCGATCATTACGGCTATAACCTCTTGTTAGGTAATATTGCTCTTTTTCCGCCAAGATCCCTTGCTCTTGTGTTGTAATAGTACCTAGTAAGCTGTTGATCGTCTCACCGAAAGGGTAGTCCCTATTCCAGTCAGTCGTTGCATTAACTCCAGGTAGAACATCCAAGTGCTCAGAAACTTTAGCATATTCCTCTGCGGTGACATCGTCATTTTTAACTATTTGCGGCGTAAGCGAATATGCTTTATCTAATTCTTTTTTAATTGCAATTACTTCAAGCTCCTGTTTCGAAAAACCGGAGATTTCATCTTTTGTAATTCGATCTAGAATGGTATTATACTGTTCAGCATTATCTAAATCTGCTACTTCTTTTTCAGATAAGCGATTGTCAGCTTCTTCCTTATTTTTTAAGTACCAATACTCTTTTTTATTGCGCTCTGTTAATTTATCAAGGTATTTTTTTTCATCATCCATAGAAATATACTTCGACAATTTTTCAGCAACTTCTAATCGATCTTCTGCCTGCGTTCCTTTTGCAGGTGTATACGTGATCGAATACAATGGTTTATTATCTACAATAACATTATGGTTACTATCATATATTTTACCTCTAGGAACGGGTATCTTTGTTGTATCCTTTACCGTTCGATCAATTTCTTCCTGAAATGCTTCACCGTTTAAAATCTGTACAACTCCTAATTGTAAAATAAGCACTGTAAACATTAGAAACACAACAAAAAATAATATGTTAATTCGGAAGGGAAGTTGCGTTTTTTTCTTTTTTTTCTTATTCCCCATTATCTCTCCCCCATACGAAATTAGATTTATTTTAAACCTTATTCATTATACCATTTATCCCTCTTTATTTTCATCCATTTATCTATTTTTTTCGTCTGTTAATTGCTCTTTAATTAATACTTCTTTTTTTGGCTTACTTCCTAAGTAGATGTTCTTGACGAATAAATAGATAAAAATATGCCCAGCACCAAAAACGGCTAATATATATGGGATTGCCTTTTCAGCTGGAAAAATAGAAACAGCAATTAAAAAAACAGAAATGGAAGTAATTCTTCCGATATTGACAAACATTTCTCTGACAACGATATACTCCACACGTAACTCTTTTGCCTTCCATGCTTTTCCTATTACATCATAGGTTAAAGAGACATATGGTATAGTAATGATTGGGTAAGCGATCCCAATGCAAATTGCATATATAATTAGCTGTGCATAGCTAATCTCAAAAATAATAATTGTAATAGAGAAATACAGGATAAGACTCCCGATAAGGATAGCTTTTTTTCTCATGGAAGGCTTGATAACTTTCGTCCCAATAAAATAAAAAACAAAGGATAAACCAGAGAACACTAGATTGAACATCCCTAATGAAAATTCACTTTGTGTAATCAAAAACACCCATATGGAGATAACAAAGGCAAATATCCCTTCTCTTAATCCTTGAAAAATATGTGCATTTAATATACGATTCCAATTTTTGTTATGTGATCGTTCAGCTAATACCCGTCGAAAATAAAAGCTTCCTTCTGCCTTTCTCCTTGCCAAAAAGAAACTACAGATAACTGCGCAAATGAACAAAATAAAAGAAATCGTAAAAATTGTTGTATATCCGATATTTGCTTCCAAATTAGCAATAATAGTCCCAGCTAATAACGGTCCAATCATTCCACCAAAGGATTGAAGCACTCCTAAAAATCCATTAAAAAAGTCCCTAGTCTCTGGCTCAGTAATCTCGAATGTAAGTACATTAAATGCTAGCCAATAGAAACCATAACCAATACCAAGAAGACTACCTAGCATAAAATTATAGTACGATGCTTTTTCAGCAATAATTAATACACTCAAAAAAAAGAGAGATAAAAAAATTACCCCTAAACGTAATACAATAACTCGATCCACTTTCTTAGCTAATTTTCCAGCCACAATAAACGTCAATGGTTGAAAAATATAAATGGCTAAATTATATACAGCAATGGTTATATAATCCCCTGATTGCTTCCACAAGTATATATTTACAAATGTATTGGATAAAAATATCCCTAAAGAATATAGTCCACCAATAACAAGTAAAAACAATAAATCCTTATCAATGTCTAATTTCCCCTGATAAAGTGATAGGCTTTTTCGCATATTCCATACTCCTTTTCAAGTCATTAATAGTTTGAACAAATGAGTAACAGATATGCAAAGAAGCCTTAATTAAAGATAAGGATATAACAATCTATTCATTAAGCTTACATTCATCATTTCTTGACAATTATAGATAAAAAAAGGCATATGAAGGAATCGAATCCCCCCACATGCCTTTTCTATTCAATTATTTTTGTTATTTCGCTTCATTATAGTTTTTCGTTACTTGATCCCAATTAACAACATTCCAGAAAGCTGAAATGTAATCTGGGCGTTTATTTTGATATTTAAGATAGTAAGCATGCTCCCAAACATCAAGACCTAATAAAGGTTTTTTTCCTTCCATTATCGGCGAGTCTTGATTAGGTGTACTCATTATTTCTAATTCTTCATTATTTAAAACTAACCATGCCCAACCTGATCCGAAGCGTCCTGCTGCAGCATTAGCAAATTCTTCTTTGAATTTGTCAAAGCTGCCAAACTTTTCATTAATTTTATCAGCAAGCTCACCAGTTGGCTCGCCACCACCATTAGGTGATAATACTTTCCAGAATAGACTATGGTTTGCATGGCCGCCACCATTATTACGTACGGCGGTCCGCGCGCTTTCCGGAACAGCATCTAGATTACTTATTAGCTCTTCAACAGATTTATTCTGAAGATCAGCATGTCCTTCTAAAGCACCGTTTAGTTTCGTTACATACGTATTATGATGCTTTGTATGGTGAATGTTCATGGTTTCTTTATCAATAGTAGGTTCTAGTGCATCGTAAGCATAAGGTAGTTCAGGTAATTCAAATTTTGCCATTATAACTTCCTCCTAATAAAATTATTTTATTAAAAAGGATCGAATATTCACCCTTTTAAAGCAAGATTATCAAAGCTACTATACTGATGCAAATTATATGCATGCATTTTTTTACCAAATTATAAAAAGCGTTATTTTCTTGAGAAAATAAAAAAACAAGCCACCGCTTGTTTGAATGGTGGCTCGGGACGGAATCGAACCGCCGACACAGGGATTTTCAGTCCCTTGCTCTACCGACTGAGCTACCGAGCCTAAATCTACTCTAAATATGTATGGAGGAGGTAGAGGGATTCGAACCCCCGCGGGCTGTTACACCCCTGGCGGTTTTCAAGACCGCTCCCTTCAGCCAGACTTGGGTATACCTCCAAATAATTTTATGGTGGACCCTGCAGGACTCGAACCTGCGACCGATCGGTTATGAGCCGATAGCTCTGACCAACTGAGCTAAGGGTCCTTCTCATTTTAAAATTGTTTATGGGGCGACCGGTGGGGATCGAACCCACGAATGCCGGAGCCACAATCCGGTGCGTTAACCACTTCGCCACGACCGCCATGCTTCAGATTAATTGTTATATTATGGTGGCGGCGGAGGGGATCGAACCCCCGACCTCACGGGTATGAACCGTACGCTCTCGCCAGCTGAGCTACACCGCCAAATTGGCTCCACAGGTAGGATTCGAACCTACGACCGATCGGTTAACAGCCGATAGCTCTACCACTGAGCTACTGTGGAATGTTATCGTGACTACTTTCAACGAATTATAGCGACAAGATATAATTTACCATGTTCAACAACATCTGTCAATATTTTTTTCAAAAAATCATAATCGCAATTTCTTATGTATGTATCGCTGTTAAAACGACAATATTTACTATAGCATCTTATCAAAGGTTTTTCAATACAAAATTTAAAGTTAGAAAATTTTAATTTTAATTCCTTTATTAATTAGTAAATACTACCTTATAACTTGTAAAGTAACTCCTGTGTTTGTGTGAGCAGACGTAACGCTGAGTCACCTCTTGAAAACCATACTACAGGGGCCGGAAGTCACCCGTTTTTCTACAGAATTTTCCTAACAGAACTTCACGAAATAACTCCCCTTCACTTAACTCACCATGGATAAGTGAACGGCTTTCTTCAAGTTCCGGTTGAATAATGCTTGTTCACACAGATTTTCTTTTCCGCAAACGACAATGACGTAGCTCTTGCAGTTCATTTGAATTTGAGATAGCTAACTTCTACTTAGTATAAAAAACAACTGTCAGAAAGCATTTCCGACAGTTGTTAAACTAAACATACGTTATTATTATTCACCTAATACTTCTTCAGCAATGTTAACCGCATGGTCTCCAATTCGCTCTAAATTGCTAATGATATCAACAAAAACAATTCCAGCTGATCCAGTACATTTACCTTCATTCATACGAATGATATGTTTCTTTCGGAAATTCCTTTCCATTTTATCAATTTTATCTTCTTTTTGAATCACAGCTAGTGCCTCTTCTCTGTCCATACTTTGGAGAGATTCAACGGCTTGTTTTACTGTTGACGTTGTTAATTCAAACATTTCATTTAGATCTTCCTGAGCATGATTGGTTAATTGAACTTTATTAGACATTTTATAATCAATTAATTCGACAATATTTTCAAAATGATCGCCTATTCTTTCGATATCTCGAACGGAGTCAAGGAGTGCGGAATGTTTCGCACTTTCTATTTCCGTAAGTGATTCTGCCGATAGTTCTACAAGATAATCTGTTATTTTTCGGTCCAGATTATTTAAAGCCCCTTCTATTTGCATAGCCATTTCGGAATGCTTAGAAAGTTGTGTATTTAAATATTTATTTGTTTCTTCTAAGCCTTTATAAGCATATTCACCCATGCGAATCACTTCTGCTTTCGCCTGATCTAATGCCAAGGTCGATGATTGCTGAATAAATATCGGATCTAAGTGTTGTGGTTTATACTCTACAATTGTATCTTCACCTGGAATAATCCTAGTAACTAACCAAGCTAAAGCGCCTATAAATGGAAATTGAATGATCGTATTTGTAATATTAAAGGTCCCATGAGCAAACGCAATTGTCATCTCCGGGTTCAAGTTAAACTGTCCTTGTAAAAACGTAACAATTTGCGTAAAAACTCCAAGTAGGAGTAAAAAGATGGTAGCTCCAACTAAATTAAAGATTACATGAGTATACGCTGCTCGTTTTGCAGCAACAGTTGCACCTAGAGATGCTAGCACTGCAGTTATTGTCGTTCCTAAGTTATCTCCAAAAAGAACGGGTATGGCTGCCTTTAGTTCTATTGCTCCTTCAGCAAATAGACCTTGTAAAATACCTATTGTGGCACTTGAACTCTGTACAACAACGGTAAAGACAGTACCGATAACTACACCAAGAACTGGGTTTTCACTCATATTAACGGTTAATTCATGAAATGCTTCTAGTGTACGCAATGGCTTCATACCACTACTCATTAATTCTAATCCAAAGAATAATGCACCAAATCCAAAGATTGCTTGTCCAACTGCATTAACTTTCTGACTTTTAAAGAAAAATAATAGAAAACACCCTACAGCAATGATCGGTAGCGCATAAGCACCAATATCAATACCTATTATAAATGCAGTAACTGTTGTACCTATATTAGCACCCATAATTACACCAATTGCTTGTCTTAACGTCATAAAGCCTGCGTTTACTAGACCGACTGTTAAGACAGTAGTACCAGAGCTACTTTGAATTAAAACCGTAACGATAATACCAGCTAATACCCCCATAAATGGGTTACTTGTAAAGCGATCCAGTATATCTCTAAGACGATCCCCTGCTGACTTTTGTAACCCTTCTCCCATAAACTTTATACCAAGAAGGAAAATACCCAGTCCGCCGATAAATTCAAATATCAGTTTTTGAACATCAATTTCCAAAATTTATACCTACCCTTCCATTCATGTTGAATCTTGTCACACCATACCAATATTAATTATATATAAACTTTTTGTAAAGGTTTAAAAGGTATATTTAACATTAAATTTACATTCAGCTACATTTAATAGATCTTTTTAGTATTTACTACTTCATGCTTTCCATGCGATGAACAAATAAACAAAAAGAACACAAGCGCTAGCGCCCGATTAGAAACGTAGCGACTGGAGCGAGTTAATGGAGATAAAGAAATCACGGTGAGCTTGCGAGTCGATGATGACTTAGCTTAGGGCGATTCGTGAATTCGCCTCGTTTCTGGGCGCTGGAGCTCGACGCGGCTCATCACGCACATCTTTTGGACTTTGGCTTGTTTGGGAGCCTTGTCCGTCTACAGAGCCTTGGTATCAGATTTCTGTTCGTCGAGCCAAGATTTTGATACACGCTTCCTTCAGCCTTCACCTCACGATAAACACCTTTGCGGTTCTCTAGTGGTTGGTTGATGTGTACCCTCACAGCGGACTTTCACCACCTAGATAGTCGCCATGCCTGGCGCACAAATAAAAAAGATAATCTTTCTAAGATTATCTAAAATCTTGTCGATTATCTTCACGTTCAGCAACTAACCATTTATTATTTCAACTAAAATTTTCGTTCCGTCGACTTGAACTACTTTTACTTTTGTATCTTTACTAATCCACTGACCATTTGACACAGCACTATAGTCCTTTTGTTCAATGCGAATCGTTCCTACCGGTCGTAAATCGTTTAGTGTTACTCCCACTTTATTTAAAAGTTGTTCATAGCTTTGATTCATGGAATTATAGCCTGCTTCCTGCGTAAGTTGATCTGTTAAGGTTAATTTATTCCACATATCTCTTCTTTTAAATACCTTTAAGAAAAAGAATGAAGCTCCGCCACCTAGCAGTACACCAAGCACAGCATATAAACCAGAAGCTAAATTAGGCGCAGGCAACGCTACTGCTGTTAACATACAAGCTAATCCAATCGTAGCAAGTGTTCCATCATTTAATAATTTTCCATCAATAATGATAAGTAATAATCCTACAAAATAAATAATAAGCATAATAATGAACGAGCCTGTTTCAACATAGGCACCAAAATATACCGTAATAAAACCTATACCTAATAACGCAAAAATTCCACGCATATTAACAAGCACTTCGCCAATTAAAAACAAGGTAGCAAAACCAGTAATAATGATTCCAATCCATTCCAAATCAAAAACACTCAAAAAAACTCCCCCTCTCTCCTATAGTACGTATATACGTAAAACAGCAATGATTTGTTTCATAATAAGGAGTAGATCTGATGAATTTCCTAAAAAAAGCAGCCATTTGGTTTATTATTTTCTTGTTTCTTTCAAGCGTTTATAAGGATATTTCAAATGTACAGACAACACCGTTCCAAGAAAAAGAATCTGAAGTGTTACATACAGATTACCATGTCACACCGATAAAAGTCCAAACAGGGGATACTGTTCTAAGTATAGTTGAAGAAATAAATAAACATCAGTTAAATAGGTTGAATATTGAAAAAGTTTTAATTGATTTTCAAGTTATTAATCCAAAGACAGATCCATATCAACTTGAAATTGGGAATTTTTATTACTTTCCCATTTACGATTAAAACATAATAAAAGTCAAGGAGCCGAAATAACGCTTTTCTCTTCTAGAGAATCTCCTGTGCTTTTTTGCAAGTCTTTCCTGTCAATATTACGAATGCAACTAGTACGTTTTTCTGAATAAGCGACAATAACTCACCCTTGCTTGCGTTTCGAACAATTTACTCCAATCTCCTACTATAAAATACAGCGGATAAGAAGAGCTATATTCTAAATAAAGATGGGCTGCCGAGATACTTTCTCGACAGCCTGAAAGGGCTGAGATAGCCCTTTGTCTACACAAACGGTAATACAAAAAGGGTAATTAAGATAGAGATTGCCCCACCTGCAATGGCAATATTCCCTAATGTATCCGCTCCACGACTTCTCGACATGAACCCGAGAATGATACCGGCAGCGCCAAAAATTACCGGCCAAATAAAGAACGAAATAACGGATAATGCGATCCCAACCCAACCGAATGTTGAATTTATATCCGTATCATTATCTGTAACATCTGGATCGTAATCATCTGCAGTCATTTCTGCAGCAAATTCTTCGTCTCTAGAACTGTCAGGTTCAATTCCAACGAAATCTTCATTTTTTCTCTGCTCACCATAATTCGGAGCTCTTTCTACATCCTTCATTCCATTATTTGGATACTGATCCATAGTCCGAGACCTCCTTTTTCTAAATAATGAGGTGCATCTTTAGGATATGGAATTTCACATAAATTAATGGTGTTATTTAATGGAAGGGAGAATTTATGGGAGACAAGTTGATTTTTTTATTTTTGCGCATACAGTAAAAGAGTATATAAAAAGGGGAGTATTTTTAAAATGTCCAATTTTATAAAAGAAATGATTCGTAGGAAGTTAGCACAATTAACAGCTCCGGAATTACTTCATTATAGTAATCAATATGGTTTTTCATTATCAAATAATGAAGCTCAGCAAATTATTACGTATTTGAAGAAAAATAATGTAGATCCATTTTCTTCACATGGAAGAGAAAAGATGCTTCGAGATCTAGCTCTTATTACGGATCAAGCAACTGCAAAAAAAGCCCAAAAGTTATTTAATGAATTAATTAAATCTTACGGGCTCGGTCATTTATTTGAGTAAGGAATAATACTTTCGTACTATTCCTTACTCTTTTACTTTTTCTGCAAACACGCTAATGGCTTCATTTATAACAACAACTTCAAGATTGGAGGAGCTTGTCTTTTAATCCTTCATCAAATTTACCCGCTCTTATCATGTCAATTTCAAATTTGTATGGTGCTTTCTTATTCTTTTTATCTTCACCCACATATGGAGTCTCTAAAATTTTTGGTAATTGTTCTAATTGGGGGTGTTTAATGACATGCAACAATGCATCGAAACCGATATGTCCGAAGCCAATGTTTTCATGACGGTCTTTATGAGCTCCTACTGGATTTTTACTGTCATTTACATGTACTACCTTTATTCGGTCAATTCCAATAATCTTATCAAACTCGTTTAGAACACCATCAAAATCATGAACAACATCGTAACCACCATCATGAATATGACATGTATCCATGCATATTGAAAGCTTCTCATTATGGGTAACACCATCAATTATTTTGGCTAATTCATCAAATGTTCTCCCAACTTCCGAACCTTTTCCTGCCATAGTTTCCAAAGCTATTTGTACCTCTTGATTGTTGTTAAGTACTTCGTTCAACCCTTTAATGATTTGTTTAATTCCCACCTCTGCACCTGCACCAACATGTGCACCTGGATGTAATACTATCTGTTTGGCTCCTAACGCTTCTGTTCGCTCCATTTCATTCCTAAGGAAATTCACGCCTAAATCAAACGTTTCATTCTTGACAGAATTTCCAATATTGATGATGTATGGAGCATGTACTACAATATCTTTCATACCATGATGATCCATATGGTCTTTACCCGCAGCAATATTTAATTCCTCAATTGGTTTCCTTCGCGTATTTTGAGGAGCACCGGTATAAATCATAAACGTATTAGCACCATAGGAGGCAGCTTCTTCAGAAGAGCCTAATAACATTTTCTTACCACTCATCGATACGTGTGATCCTATTTTCAACATCCCTTACACCTCTTTACAAAATCCTACTTTTTATATTTCTTCTTAGTCAATTGTTTTTTAATGGTTTCTTGTTGCTTTTTCATTTTTTTCTTATAGCCCGGTTTGACTTTCTTCGACTTTTTAACTCTTCTCCATGCTTGCTTATCTACTTCCGTTGAACTTTTGGTTCGTAACGAACGTTGATTCCAAGACTTCGCTTCATGCCATTCACCATCTCGAACATCCATGTACGTAAAGGGTAGGCCCTTCTGTTCTAATTTATCGATAAGTTTGAGATCTTCTTCTGTATAAATACTGATTGCAGTTCCTTCCAATCCTGCTCTTGCTGTTCTTCCAACCCGATGAACATAAAATTCTTCTTCTTTAGGTAGCTGTGCATTGATAACATGACTAACTCCTTTTATGTCAATCCCTCTTGAAGCCAGATCCGTAGCGACAATATACTGATATCTTAGATTTTGAATTTCCTTTAATACACGCTTTCTCTCCCTTGGAGGTAGACCACCATGAATAAGCCCGACAGCCAAGCCTTTTTCTTGTAGTGCCGCAGCTAAGTCATTTGCTTTTTCTTTTCCATTCGTAAATATAATTGCCAAATACGGATGGATGGTTTTAGAAATTTCATGGATAATCGATGCTTCGTCCCGATGCTTCAAATAAATTAATCGATGCTCCATGGTTTCTGGGGAAAAATCATCCTCAATTTTCACATACACTGGATTATCCAAATACTTTTTGAAAAAATGCTGTAATCGTTGAGGAATAGTCGCAGAAAAGACCAGTAACTGGATCCTTGGATGGCATCGGATTAATAGCTGGTCTACTTCATGAATAAATCCTAAATCAAGCATCAGATCTGCTTCATCAATAACAAAGGATGTTGCTGAATAGATGGAAAGAGCCTCTTCTTTTACCAGATCAAGAATTCGGCCAGGTGTCCCGACTACAATATGAGGTGGTTCTTTCAATTTTTCCATCATTTTTTGCTTATCCGTACCACCTACAAGCAGCTTAGCTGTCCATACATTTTCCTTCTCTGCATAATGAATTATCTTCCTTACTTCTTCATAAAGCTGTGTAGCCAATTCTCTAGTAGGCGCAGTAATTACCATCTGCACCTCCTTTTTCTCTTCCTGCAACCCATTTAGTAATGGAAGTAAAAAAGCGTGCGACTTTCCTGAGCCAGTACGCGATTGTCCAACCACACTATTTCCTTGAAGCACTTTAGGAATAACCTGTTGTTGAATTTCCGTAGGGACTTTAAACTTTAATTTATTAATAACCTGTTCCATAATTGGACTAAATTTAAATTCTTGAAATTGTTTGCTCATTTCTAACGTACTCCTTTAACCATTCCAAATTTAGATAAACTGAAATGGGTCTGTATTCGTGTTGGATAGAATAATATTAACGTCATGCAGTTTTTCCTCTAGGTACGCTTTTACAGATTGCTTCATGACTTTTTCCATATAATGTCCTGGATCAATCACTGCTAAGCCCATTTGCCATGCATCCTGCGCAGTATGAAAAGTCATATCACCAGTGATATAAACATCAGCTCCTTTTTTCTTGGCTTGATGAATGTATTTTTCACCACTACCTCCAAGCACTGCCACTGTCTTTACTGGTTTTGATAAATCTCCAGTTACTCGGAGCTGAGATACCTCTAATTTTACTTTTATCATCTTACAAAATTCCTCTAACGTCATCGTACGATCTAATTCCCCAATACGACCAATACCAATCCTGTCACCCTCATTTTCTAATGGAAAAATATCATAGGCTACTTCTTCATAAGGATGTGCCTTTTCCATTTCTTTTAAAACAGCTGACAATATCCCTTCTGGAACAATCGTTTCTAGTTTTACTTCGTCAACATATTCTAGTTTCCCTTTTGTACCAATGAATGGATTTGTTCCGTCTAAAGGCTTGAACGTTCCTTGTCCTTGTGTTTTAAATGTACAGTGGCTATACTCGCCGATATGTCCAGCACCAGCTTCTGAAATAGCTTCTCTAACTTGTTCTTCATGTGTATTGGGTACATAAATAGCGAGTTTAAGTAATTTTTTGGCTTTTTCATCAAGTAGTACCCTACGCGATTGTAAATCAAGCACACTGCATAACATATCATTAACTCCACCGCTGGCAACGTCTAAATTTGTATGTGCAGCGTAAACGGTAATATCATATTTAATTAGTTTTTGTAAGATACGTCCAGAAGGGGAATCGTAGTTAACTTGTTTTAACGGCTTAAATAATAAAGGATGATGCGCAATAATTAAATTGACATCCTTTTCTATCGCTTCATCTACAACGCGCTCTAGCACGTCTAATGTTATCATTATTTTTTTTACTGGTTTATTCGCAGATCCTATCTGTAGGCCAACATTATCCCACTCATAAGCTAAAGACTTAGGTGCTAGATCTTCTATTATTTTAAAAACATCATTCATCATGATCTGTTGTTTCATTAGTGACCTCCTCCATCCAGTCTTTTTCTTTTTCAAACAAACTAATTTTTTTACGATTATTACTATCTTTAGCTAACTTCATTTGTTTAATAATCCGTTCTAGCTTATTTGCCTCAAACCTCCATTTTCGATAAAATGCTTCCGGTTTCTTCTGCAAAAGAATTGGTCCAAATAAAAGCTGCTTTGTATCCAGTTTATCATGTATCGAAGTATCATTCGATGATCGGGTAGCAGATATAATTTCATAGAAATGATCATTTTCCTCGATTAAATCCTCATCGGCTATACCATAACCATTGTTTATTAGCCATTTTCTAACTGAGCGTGCATCCACATTTGGTTGTGCAATGATTTGCTCAGTATATTCAAGTTTTGCTTTTCCTTCATTTAAAATAGTTGTTATTAATGTTCCACCCATCCCAGCTATTACAATCTGCTTTGCTTCTTTTGCTTCTAATACTTCCAAGCCATTGCCTAGACGTACATCCACCCTATCACCAAGTTCAAAGTGTCTAACCGTATCTTTCGCACTTTGAAAGGGGCCTTCGTTTACCTCGCCAGCTATTGCTTTGGCTGTTTTATCTTTTTGACATACAAAGCACGGTAAATAAGCGTGATCTGAACCGATATCTGCAAAGTATGCACGCTTTGGAAGAAACGAGGCTACTCGTTTTAATCGTTTCGATATATTAAACTGCGTCATCGTATCGCCACTTTCATTCGTTTTATCGGTTAAAAAGAAAAGCTTTCTGTTTAACAGCAGAAAGCTTCGCTTTTTACGTATATCATTGTTTTTCTATTACTTTTTCTCAGCCAGCCACTTTGCTAAAACCTCTGCTTCAGCATCTGTAGCCATTCCAGGAGGCATTTGTCCCTGACCATTTTTTATCACATTTTGTATTTCCTCTTGTGACAATTCACTTCCAACTTTAGTCAGATCAGGCCCCATTCCACCTGATAAATCGGCACCGTGACAGCTAGCACAGTTTGTTTCAAAAATAGCTTCAGGATCATCAGTAGTTTCGCCCTCTTGTGCCTCTTCAGCTTGTTCTCCGCCGCCTTCTTCGGCTTGTTGAATGTCTTTACGTTGATCTAATCCAATAAATGCAATAACTATTACGGCAAGTATCCCGACAAGAGCAATTAGTGCATATGGGATAACCGGGTTTCTTTTCATTGCGTTTCCTCCTTATGTAATCCCCATAATTCTTATTCGCTGTAAAAGACTATATTTATTTTACTTGAAAAAGCGATTTCTTTAAAGAGTTTAGGTGTGAAAATTTTATAAAACTATATAAATACATGTAAATACTAGAGCTAAAATACCAGTAATAAGTAAATAATTTATCTTTTTATAGAAACCTATTACAACCCAAAACAGGAAATTTATAAAAACGATAATTATCAATCCGAAATCATGCAGGTAAGCTTTACTAACTAAAACAGATATAAATAATGCTATCAAGAGACTATTCATTAAGGCTAAATGATACTTTAACGTCCATTTAGGTTTCAAGTAAACGTACATCCAAATAGAATAACCCAAAAAAAGAATTAACATACTCAGTTGCAAAATAATTTGAAATTGCGTAAAATAAATAACAAGCAATGAAAACGGTATCATCATCGACAGAAGTAATGTTTGAATGGTATCGATAAATCGATTTTGGCCTATAACTGAAGGCTCTATTTGCTCGTCACCATTTGAATATAGTGCTAACAGAAAGTCGCAATAAACGACTGGCAGCATTTTATGCTGCTTCCAATAATGAATTTCATCCATAATAATTTGTTTTCGTTCTTCCAAAATCGGTCACTCCGATATCGACATCACTATATTAGTCTTGTAGTACTTGAATAGGAAAAGTCATTGGACAACATTGTTGTCCAATGACAAAACATTTATTAATCAAGAAAGTCCTTTAATCGTTTGCTTCTACTCGGATGTCTTAACTTACGAAGTGCCTTAGCTTCTATTTGACGAATTCTTTCCCGTGTCACACCAAACACTTTTCCAACTTCTTCTAAGGTTCTTGTTCGCCCATCATCTAGACCGAAGCGCAAACGTAGCACATTTTCTTCACGATCTGTCAGTGTATCTAAAACATCCTCTAATTGTTCCTTTAAAAGTTCATATGCAGCATGATCTGAAGGAGAGACAGCCTCTTGGTCTTCAATGAAATCCCCTAAATGGGAATCATCTTCTTCACCTATAGGTGTTTCCAACGAAACAGGCTCTTGCGCGATTTTTAATATATCACGTACCTTGTCAGGAGAAAGCTCCATTTCTTCTCCAATTTCTTCTGGTGTGGGCTCTCTACCTAAATCTTGAAGCAATTGTCTTTGTACGCGAATCAATTTATTAATTGTCTCTACCATATGAACTGGTATTCGAATTGTTCTTGCTTGATCCGCAATTGCACGAGTTATTGCTTGACGAATCCACCAAGTAGCATACGTACTAAATTTAAAACCTTTTCGGTAATCAAATTTTTCGACTGCTTTAATTAATCCCATGTTACCTTCTTGGATTAGATCGAGAAATAGCATTCCTCTTCCTACATACCGTTTCGCAATACTTACGACTAGTCGAAGGTTTGCTTCAGCAAGTCTTCGCTTAGCCTCCTCATCACCTTTCTCAATACGAGTAGCAAGATCGATTTCTTCTGCTGCAGATAATAAATCAACTCGACCTATTTCTTTAAGGTACATACGAACAGGGTCATTTATTTTGATACCAAGCGGGACACTTAGATCATTTAAATTAAATTCTTCTTCTTTTGCAATTTGTTGCATATTAGGATCTTCTTCCGATTCTCCAATTACCTCGACACCTTGTTCTCCTAGGTACTCATAAAATTCATCCATTTGGTCTGATTCTATAACAAAATTAGATAGACGATCAGCTATCTCTTCGTAAGCAAGTACACCGCGCTTTTTACCCATTTCTAACAGCTGATCTTTAGCTTGTTCTAATGTTAGTTCAGGTTCATTTTCTTTTGTTTGTGAAGGCTTGTTATCGGCCATGAGTCCCCCTCCTTCCAGACTACGTAAATTCAATTCATATTTTTTGACTGCTTATTTATTTCAATAATCTGCATTGCTATTTGTGCAGCTTTTATTGGATCCTGTTGTTGTTCTGCTCGCTTTTGTTGATCTTTAAGCGTTTTTATCGCATCCATATCACTTTTTTTTGTTTGTATTATTCGAATGTAATCATTTATTTCCTTATCACTAATATCATCCTGTAACGGGATCATAGCTATTTCAGTAATCTCTTGCTGAAGCTTTGGTTCAGTGATTTTCTCTAAAAACAAGCTAACATCTGGGTCATTTCCTTCTTCGTAAAAAGCATATAAATAAGTAGCGATAATCTTATGGGAATCTATATTAAAGCCTGCTCCTATTTCTGTTTGAACCTTATCAGTTATGACGACATCTTGGAGCATATATGATAGAAGCTGTCTTTCTGCATTATGGAAAGCTGGTAATAATTTGGATTTCCGAACATTCCATTCTCTACTACTAGTAGTATATCTGTTCTTCTGACGATTATCCTTATTTGACCCAAACTTTTCTCGGTAGCCTGAAATTTCATTTGACAGGGTATCCATCGATATATTATATTCATTACTTAACTCTTTTAGATAATATTCCCGTTCAATTGAGCTATCAATCATAGCAAGTTGTTTTAATACTTCTTCTATATAATGAAGTCGATCTCCTTCATTATTCATATTATAATCTTTCATTAAATACCGCATATAAAAGCTTATAAAGGTATCACTTGCTTTAATAACCTCATTTTCAAATTTTTCTCCACCATACTTCTCAATAAAATTGTCAGGGTCCATATTATGTTGTAGATGTGCTATTTTTACTTCACAACCGACATCGCGTAATAAAACGGCTGCTTTATAAGCAGCATCTAACCCTGCACGATCCCCATCATAACAAATAACAACTGTATCTACATAGCGGTTCAAAAGTTTTGCTTGATACTCCGTCAATGCTGTACCAAGTGTAGCTATTACATTTTTGATACCCGCCTGATATGCAGCAATTATGTCCATTTGCCCTTCAAATAAAATGGCTGCATTTTTTTTTCGAATATGCTTTTTGGCTAAGTCAAAATTATAAAGAATCTTCCCTTTATGAAATAATTCACTTTCAGGGCTATTCATATACTTAGGCTTCTGATCTC
This sequence comes from Virgibacillus sp. AGTR, assembly GCF_016919725.2. GTDB lineage: Bacteria > Bacillota > Bacilli > Bacillales > Amphibacillaceae > Virgibacillus > Virgibacillus salarius. Next base: position 13,811 of record NZ_JAJERH010000036.1, on the reverse strand, counting down.
CAAGAGCTCGACCACCAAAAGCAACCGTCTTCCCTAAATGATTCCGGATTGGAAAAATAACTCTTCCTCTAAAACGGTCACTTACTTGATTGTCATCCTGTTGGGTAATTAAACCAGCTTTGACCAGTAACTGCTGATGATATCCTTTTTTATGAAGGAATTCAGCTGTAAAATTCTTTACATTAGGAGCAAATCCAAGTTGAAATTCATCAATAGCCTCATCATTGACACCCCGATTCTTTAAATAGCTATAGCCTTCCTTACCATCTTTTGTAAATCGCAACAAATGATGATAAAGCTTAGTTAACCATTCGTGTGCAGATAGTATATCTTGGGTCTCTTGTGACAAAGTGCTTACTGATTTGTTTGTTTCTGGTAATTGAATTCCACTTCTATCCGCCAAAAATTGTAATGCTTCATAAAATGAATAGTTTTCCATTTCCATTAGAAATGTTATCACATTGCCACCTTTTCCACATCCAAAACAGTGGAAAATTTGCTTTTCCTGTGTAACAGAAAAGGAAGGTGTTTTCTCTCCATGAAACGGACAAAGACCAAAATAGTTTCTACCTTGTTTTTTTAATTGAATATATTCCCCGATAATGTCTACAATATCATTTGCTTTACGAATTTCTTCAATTACATGTTCAGGAATTTGATTGGACATAAAATCACCATGCTAAGTTAATATTCGTCTTTCATTAAAAAAATCCTTCATTTTTCGACAATATTTTTTTGAAATACCGAAAAAAATTCCTTCTTTTTATAAAAATAATCTGTGAAGGATATCTAAAAGCTGATTTACTTCATTTATATAAAAAGCAGGTCACAAAAATTCAAAAAGCAAAGACATTCATTCAATAACACAAGCTCACAGTATACATACTTCTACATTTGTCACTTAAATTCCTTCTTAAAATGTAAGGTTTATTAAATAACAATGATAGAAATATATCTTCTGTATGCTATATCATTACACAAAGAGACATTATAATATACTTTCACAAAAAATGCTATCAAATCGTCTCTAGTTTTATATTATTCCCAGTAGTTTTTCTTCCTAACCGTGAAAAAACATTCTACATATTCATATAGAATGTTTTTCTATTCGATTAGATTGGCCACTTACTAGTTTTGAATAATCTGCATGATACTATTAGCCGTTTCTTCTACGGCCTTGTTAGAAACATCAATTACATTACATCCAATCTTATTAACCACTTTATCAAAATAGTCTAATTCTTTATAAATCCGTTCCATATTTGCGTAAGTAGCTTGATCGCCAAGGCCTAATGCCTTTAATCTTTCTTTCCGGATTTCATTAAGTTTCTCAGGACTAATACGCAAACCAATACACTTAGCAGGATCGACATCAAACAACTCTTCAGGCGGATCCACCTCAGGAACAATGGGAACATTAGCCACTTTCAAGCGTTTGTGGGCTAGAAATTGAGAAAGTGGCGTTTTCGATGTCCGAGAAACACCGATTAGTATGATATCTGCACGTGATATTCCCCTGGTGTCACGACCATCATCATATTTCACAGCAAATTCAATGGCTTCTACACGTTTAAAGTAGTCTTCATCTAATTTATGGACTAATCCAGCTTCAAACCGGGGTGTTCGTTCAAATACTCTTTCCATTGCTTTTAACATCGGTCCCATAATATCGATTGCTTCTAAATTTAGTTGCTTTGATCGTTCATTTACATAGTTTCTTAGAATTGGATCGACAAGGGTGAAGCCAATTAGCCCATTATTTTCTTTAGCAATTTGAAGTACTTCATCAATTGTATCCTTATCTTCCACATATGGAATCCGTTGTATCTTATAATCCCCATTATTAAACTGACTTAAACCTGCTTTAATAACTAACTCAGCTGTTTCACCAACCGAATCAGATAGAACATAGACAATAGGCTGCATGCTCATTCATCTACTCCTTCCCACAAACGTAGCTAAATATGTTCATCTGTAATTAATTCTACGAAAGCCTTCGTAATAGTCGTCTTTGTTATTCTTCCTACCACCTCTAAACCGGAAGCCGTATCTTTTACAACCGGAATACCATCTATTTGCTTATTAATCAAATTTTGGGCTACATCTAAAAGTAAATCTTCTTTTCTGCACACCGTAATGTTTGGCATTCTTGTCATAATTATATGAACCGGTACGGCGTTTAAATCCTGTTTGCCAATACTTGCACGTAATAAATCTTTTCGCGATAATACTCCCGTTAAGCAAGCTTTATCATCAACTACAAAGAGTGTTCCAACATCCTCTAGAAACATAGTAGATATGGCATCGTATACCGATACACTTTCTTTCACAACAATCGGAACATGTTGATACTCATATACTTTAAATTTTTTAATTTGTTCCGTAAGTAGTTCACTTCCGGTCTTTCCTGTGAAAAAGTACCCAACACGAGGACGCGCATCAAGAAATCCTGCCATGGTCAAAATGGCCAAGTCTGGGCGTAGCGTTGCTCTAGTTAAATTTAATCGTTCAGCTATATTTTCACCCGTTATTGGACCATTCTCCTTGACAATTTCAATAATTTCTTCCTGCCTACTCGATAATTCCATCCCTTCACCACCTAAAAACCATGTGACTTATACTATTTCTTCATATTATAGACTAAAAATAGAGAAAAGAGAATTGTCTCGCACGCGTTTATGGATTAAAAGCTTTGTTTCCATTCTACTTTAGTTAAGTCCGCATATTTCTGTATAAGTGAAGCGATACTTGCTAATAGTGCTAAGCGATTATTACGAATCCTTTCATTATCATCCATTACCATATTATGATCAAAGAAATTGTGAATTGGTTCTGCTAGTTGACCTAATAACAATAAATCCCGTTCTGCATCACGTTCTGATTGTTGGTAAGACTGCTCTATCGAGCAAAATTCTTTATACAATGCCTTTTCCGATTCCGTATCAAATAAATTTGTATCTATATGATTAGAATTAGCTTTTTGAGCTAAGTTTAATACGCGTACAAGTGCTTCTTGAATCGTCTTAAACGAAGCGTCTAACCTTTTATTTGATAAGTTATGTGCCTTTGCTAATGCATACGTATACACACCTATTTCTTTGTGAAGTATCGCTTGAATTATATCTTGTTCAATAGATTCTTCTTTAAATAAATATGCTGCTCGATTCGTCAAGAAATCATGAAGGTTACTAAATGCTTTATCCTTATCCAATATTTGTATGTGTGATTGTTCCATCACTTCCAGTGCAAGATTTATTAATGTTTCCATAGGAATATTCCACTTATTAGCTTCTATAATACGTAAAATGCCCGTTGCTTGACGACGTAAGCCATATGGATCCTGTGAACCAGAAGGAATTAGTCCAACACCAATACAACCAGCCACCGTATCTAATTTATCGGCAATGCTAATAATCGAACCCTCTATAGTATTCGGTAATTCACCATTTGCCTGCTTAGGTAAGTAGTGTTCACGCACCGCTTGTGCTACAGTCCTAGTTTCACCAAAATATTGAGCGTACTTTTCACCAATTACCCCTTGTAATTCTGTAAACTCATTTACCATATTTGTTGAAAGGTCAAATTTACAGATCGATGCAGCTCGCAGAATATTTTCCTTTTCTTCTATGTGCAGTAGATCTGAAATATGGTTTGCTATTACGACAACACGTTTCACTTTGTCTGTAATTGTTCCTAGTTTTTCCTGAAAGACAACTCGATTTAATTTTTCATTATAAAAATCTATAGAATGCTTTAAATCCTCATTATAGAAGAACTCGGCATCGGACAAACGAGCACGTAGTACCTTCTCATTTCCTTTTATTACGGTATTTAATGCATCGTCATTTCCATTTCTAATCCCGACAAAGTAAGGAAGTAGCTCACCTGTATTTGATTTTACTGGAAAATAACGCTGATGCTCTTTCATGGAAGTAATTAATACTTCTTCTGGGAGTTTCAAAAATTGTTTTTCATAAGCGCCCAGAAAAGCTTGTGGGTATTCAACTAAATTACGCACCTCATCAAGTAATTGTTTATCCACCGGTATTTGAATACTATGACTTTTCTCTAACGTATGAATCCCCTCTAAAATTAAATCTTCACGCCGTTTTGGATTAACAATTACAAATTGATCCAATAACGTATCCTCATAGTTCAAAGGATTATTCAAATCAATTTTATCACCAAGAAACCGATGCCCGTAAGTTGTTTTACCACTTTTCACACCAGCAACCTCAAAAGGGATCACCGTGCCGCCAAGTAAAGCCACAAGCCAACGAATGGGACGCGCATATCTCATAGATTGTGTACCCCAACGCATGTTTTTCCCGAATGTAATGGATTCAACAATTTTGTGAAATTCAGGTAATAGTGTAATGGTTTGCTTACCTTCAATATGCTTTTCTACAAAAATATAGTTTGTACCGTTAATTTCTTTACTATAAATGTCGTCTACAGTTTTCCCCTGACCTTTTGTAAAGCCAATTGCAGCTTTTGACCAATTACCGTCTGCAGCTTTTGCAATCTTTTCAGCTGGTCCTTTTACTTCCTCTTCTATTGTTGTTTGCTCTTCCGCTATGCCTTTAATTAGTACAGCAAGACGTCTAGGAGTAGAATAGGAAACAACACTTTCAAATGTAATGCGTAATTCTTGTAGCCAGGATTCGGTTTTTTCTTTAAGCTGTAACTCTGCATCGTCAACAAACCGAGCCGGAAGTTCCTCCACACCTATTTCGAATAAAGCATTTTTTGCCATTTACTGTTCCTCCTTTTTCAGCATAGGAAAACCAAGTCTTTCTCTTTCTTCTACATATGCTTTTGCAATATTTCTAGCTAGATTACGGATTCTACCTATATAGCCAGTTCGCTCTGTTACAGAGATAACACCTTTTGCATCCAATAAATTAAATGTATGCGAGCATTTTAATACATAATCATATGCTGGAAAAACTAAGCCTTTTTCCATTGTCTCCTTTGCTTCCTTTTCATACTTAGTAAATAGATCAAATAACATTTCCGTATTAGATGCCTCAAAAGTATATTTAGAATGCTCATATTCTGGTTGATAAAAGATATCCCTTACAGTAACACCAGATGTCCATTCTAAATCGAACACATTTTCTTCATCTTGAATATAGGATGCTAACCGCTCTATACCATAGGTAAGCTCAACAGCCACTGGGTTTGCTTCTAAACCACCGATCTGTTGAAAATAAGTGAATTGAGTAATTTCCATGCCATCTAACCAAACTTCCCAACCCAATCCAGCTGCTCCAAGTGTTGGATTCTCCCAATTATCCTCCACGAAACGAATATCATGTTCTAGAGGATTAATTCCTAGTTTCTTTAAAGATTCAAGATATAGCTCTTGAACATTGTTTGGAGAAGGCTTCATGATTACTTGAAATTGATGATGCTGATAAAGTCGATTTGGGTTATCCCCATAACGACCGTCCGCAGGTCTTCTTGACGGTTCTACATAAGCAACATTCCATGGTTCAGGACCGAGACTACGCAGCAGTGTCATTGGCGACATGGTACCTGCACCTTTTTCAACATCATAAGCTTGCATAATAATACAGTTTTGTTCAGACCAATGCTTTTGTAATGTTAATATCATTTCCTGAATATTCATCTTCACATATCCTCCATCTTGATATTAGTTAAGTAAAAGACAAAATCCCCGTCCCTATGTCTTTTTTATTAGACATAGGGACGGGGATAGGCCGCGGTTCCACCCTATTTGCTCATCACGAAAATGAGCCACTTTATTATAATCGCTCAGAAGCGCCCTTCCAATTTGCTTTATGATCCAGCTTTCACTATTCTGGATTCGCTTTACATAAATACAAAAAGTACTCCTCTTCATCACAGCAATACTTATTATAATTTATGTACAAATAATACGCTACATTACTGGTTCATGTCAACTTATTTTAATAAATCAATCTGCTTCAAAAATTTCTTTGATTTGATATAATACCCTCCATAATAATCATAATATGCATCTAATAGTTGGCGCAATAATTGTTGATTTTCCTTTTTTACAGAAATATTTCCAACTCGCTGTAAATTAACCGTTGCGAATATACGTAATAGCTTTGCTAACAATTCCGATAATTGAATTGCCTCGCGGTCCATACTTCTACAATGGTGACATAATATCCCGCCCTCCGCAATCGAAAATACAAAAGGTGGTGTGTTACCACCACAATTACTGCAACGATCTAATGTAGGCGCAAAACCACCTTTACCGTAAAGCTTTAATTCATACATCATTGTTGGTATATTTACATCATCATTCTTTTCTATCCATTTCATTGTCTCAAAAAGCTGTTCAAAGATAAATGTATCAGGATCCTTGTCGTCTGATAATTTGTCTGTTAATTCCACAATATACGCAGCATATGCTGTTTTTATAATATCCTCACGTATCGATCGAAAAGAGTGTATGATTTCTCCTTGTTGAATCGTGCTCAACCCAGTTTGAATATAAACAAAAAACTCCGCATAAATGAATGGCTGCGTAACTGCAGCCATTCTACTTTTGGTTTTCTTTGCACCTCTCGCAATTGCAGAAAACTTCCCTATCTTTTTACTATATATCGTAACTATTTTATGTGTTTCCCCATAATCCTGTGTTTTTAAAACAAGTCCTTTTATTTTTTCCAACACGTAGCTTCACCTTTCTTACCTAACAAAGGGAATAGCTTGACCCTACGATTTTCTTCATAAAATTACTTTATAAATTGGTATCTAATGGAGTAACCGTTTGTTCATCATGCTGAGCTCGATCATCTGGATACTGTTCATTTTCCATCTCTTTCATTAATAAATAGGTTTCAATGTTTCCCGTTTGACTGAATACTTTCCACGTAAATTCGATCACAAGAAACCCCACCTTTCTTTAATGTTTGAAAATGTAACTTATTAATTAGAATGACCACTAAACTCAAAACAATTAGTATAAAAATTTACCATGTTTAATATTCATCACTTCGAAAACCGTATTCATGAAGCTGACTTTGTTTGTTTCGCCAATCTTTTTTAACCTTTACCCACAGCTCTAAATACACCTTAGATCCTAATAACGCTTCTATATCTTGTCGAGCCGATTTTCCGATATTTTTTAACATATTCCCTTGCTTGCCAATTAATATACCCTTTTGTGTCTTTCTTTCAGTCACAATTGTAGCCTGTATAAATATGGAGTCAGAATCTCTTTTCTCTATATTTTCTAACATAACGGCGATGGAATGTGGAACCTCTTCTCTGGTCAATTGTAATACTTTCTCTCTAATTAATTCGCCAATGATAAACCGTTCAGGATGATCTGTAACTTGATCTTCTGGATAATACTGTGGACCTTCAGGTAAATGCTCTTTCAATACGTTTAGCATATGATCAACATTGTTTCCTTGCAATGCTGAGATCGGAATAATTTCAGAAAAATCAAGCTTCTCCTTATATTGATCAATTAAAGGAAACAGGTCATCTGGATGAACAAGATCAATCTTATTTATGATCAAATATACTGGCCTTTTTATTTTCTGTAAACGATCTAGGATGTATTGATCACCTTTTCCATAGCCTTCACTCGCATTAATCATAAATAAGACAGCATCCACTTCATTTAACGTATTCTCTGCCGTTTGAACCATAAAATCTCCTAATCGATGTTTTGGTTTATGAATACCTGGTGTATCAATAAATATCATTTGTGCGTCTTGTTGTGTTAAAACTCCTTGGATCTTGTTTCTAGTAGTTTGTGGTTTATCACTCATAATGGCGATTTTTTGGCCTATTACCCTATTCATAAATGTGGATTTCCCTACATTTGGTCTACCAATAATTGCTATAAATCCAGATTTAAATTTATTCTCCATGCTGTTGCCTCCGCGACGTATTCAATATGTTTTATTCATATCATACTACAAATTGGCTCTAGTTTCATGTAATCGACAAAAGCTTTAAAAACTTTTGGTTGTTCTATATAATCCTGCATATCTCCAGACAAAATTTTTACCTTAACAGAAACGGAAGTCTGGATGAGCTATGAGAATGGAAACAAATAAAAAAAAGAGAGCCACGCGACTCTCTAAAATAATCCTAATTTTGGTGCAAAAATAATCAATCCTATTCCTGCAGCTGTAATAGCAGAAATAAGAACGGCACCAGCAGCCATATCCTTTATTTGCTTAGCAATTGGATGGATATCGGGTTTCAGATAATCCATCATACTTTCCATTGCACTATTTATCAATTCAGCAGTTAACACCAAGCCTATAGCTAAAAGTATGAACATCCATTCGAACGAAGAAAGCCGACAAATAAAGCCTGCTACTATAACAAGAGATGCAGAAACGAGATGCAGTCGAAAATTGCGTTCATGCTTAATAACATGCATTATTCCGTTCCAGGCATAAGAGAAGCCTATCGATTTCTTATTATCTTTCAATTCCAAACTCACCTAGTATGAGATCTTGTTTGGCAAACATGTTTTTTTCATCCTGTTTAGTCATATGATCATAGCCTAACAGGTGAAGAAAGCCATGAACGGACAAGAAGCCTAATTCTCTTTCAAGGGAATGGTTATACTCATCAGCTTGCTCTCTTGCTTTGTCGATCGAAATAACAATATCACCAAGTAATAACGGAAGGTCCTCATCGATAATATCTATTTCGCCTTCTCCAGCCTCCTGCATGGCAAAAGATATTACATCTGTTGGTACATTTTTTTGCCGGTAATTACGATTTATTTCTTGAATTTCTTTATTACTTACAAAATTAATGGAAAGCTCCGCTTCTTGACTAACGCCTTCTTTTTTAGCTGCGTAGGTAATTAACCGCTGTATCATATCAATATAATCACTTGGAACAGAATTTGTCTGATCATGAAAATCAATATACATCTATTTTTCCTCCTTTACCGGATATTGAATACGAGAGTGAAAAATTCCTTTCAAGGTATTGCACGTTATACGTTGGATTGTATGAAGTTCCTTTAACGTAAGTGGACATTCATCAAGCTGACCATCTGTCATTTTATTATTTATTATAGACGCTACTATTTCTTCTATTTTTTCTTCTGTTGGCTCTTTTAATGAGCGAACTGCTGCTTCTACTGAATCACAAATACTAATAATTGCAGCTTCTTTTGTCTGTGGTTTTGGACCTGGATAACGAAACTGCTCTTCTGTTACCTGCTTCCCTGCATCTTTTGCTTTATAATAAAAGTATGTTAACAGGGATGTACCGTGATGTTGTTTCGCTATATCTATAATCTCCTTTGGTAAACGATGTTGTTTTAACATCTGTGCACCATCGTATGGATGACTAATGATGATCTCCGCGCTCTCCTCCGGTGCGATAACATCATGAGGATTTTTTATTGCCAATTGATTTTCAATAAAATAATGCGGGCGTACTGTCTTCCCAAGATCATGATAATATGCTCCAACTCTAGCTAGTAACCCATTAGCGCCAATTGCCTCGCACGCTGTTTCACTTAGATTAGCAACCATGATGGAATGATGATATGTTCCCGGTGCTTCCGTTAAAAGCTTCTTCAAAAGCGGATGATTGGGACTTGAAAGCTGTAATAGCTTTATGTCTGATAATATTCCCAATGATGTCTCAAAAAATGGTAATAAGCCCATCGTAAGAACTGCCGATAAAAAGGCAGATGCCGCAGCAAAAGACGATTGAATAAATATATCTGTTAAGACATATTTTTCAAATGATAGAAATATAAATAGTACTACAATCATTATATTTACAATACCCATCCCAATACCAGCTTTTAATATAGCTAGACGATCCTTGACATTCATAAGAAAAAAAACTGCTGCTAATTGAGATAGAAAGAAATATATACCAGCCTCTACATTTAAGGATCCAGGTATTTGGCTATTAAAAATAACACTACCTAATATCGCATACAATCCACTAAAAACAATGGCAGTACGTTCATGAATCAATTGTTTGAGTAGTAATGAACCTGTTGCAATTGGCATTACATAAAACAGCTGGTTCACTTGCGTCGTAAACATGCTAACAATTTTCATTAAAGCGATGACGATTACACTTATTAATAGTATCGAGATGATTTTACCTCGATCTAAACGATAGTTTTTCGCAACCCAATTCATTTCATGTACGACAATCGTACAAAGTAACAAAATTAATAACGCCAATCCAATGCCAGGGAATAAATTCCTCTCTTTATCAAGCACACCAACAAGTTTTAACTTCTCATATATTTCATTTGTTATAATTTGTTCCTCTCGAACAATAATTTCCCCTGCCCTAATAACTACTGGCTCTACGCTACTTGCCGCTTCCTTTCTAGCAGTAGATGTTTTATCTACATCAAAGAATGAGTTCTCAACAACAGCGAACTCACTTAATTTTGTTAAAACGTCTTTAAGATCCGCGTCTAACTCCGTATACTTTATATTCTGTTTTATGGATGTGATCGCGCTTTGCGTATTCTCCGTCCGAACTCCGTTATTCATTACCTTTGTTAATGACTCAACAAATAACTTTCTTCCCTTATTACGTTCTTCCTTAGGAATTTCTACTAATTGAGAAAGCGAATTATCACTTACTCGCTCTGTAATTTCAGGAGATAATATCTGTTTCAAGCGTTGAACTTTCTCCTGATTCGACAGTGGCTGCTTATGACTATCATCTTTACTATCTTCCTTTTTTGATTCTTCCTCAATCTTAGAAATTGCATCAAATATCTCATTTGTATAAGCAATGCGCTCTTTCGTAATTTCTTGATTAATATTATATCTATCTTCTACCGCTTGAACAGTCTCTCTTGTTTTACGTTCTGTCTCTTGTTCATTTTCAATAGTTACGGGTGAACGAATTGTTTCTTTAGCTCTACTAAATCTTTCAATATCATATGTTTCTGTATGTACGTTTTTAATCGTTAACGCAAAAATAAATAAACCTAATAAAATAGCTGCTATTATAATCATGAACCATTTATTGTATCGTTTAATTAACCAGTTATCATCGAACTTAAAACGATTCTTAAACAAGTGCTTTCCCCCCCCTTTAACTAGGAAAATACAGAAATAAGACCCAGTAAAGGGGTCTTACCTATCCAATCATTCACTTATCTTTTTCGTACGCATTGATAATTCGCTGAACTAATGGGTGTCTTACTACATCTGTCTGTTCTAAATATACAAACCCTATTCCTTTTACACCATTTAGCAGCTTACTAGCTGTAAATAATCCAGATTGAACACCTTTGGGCAAGTCAATTTGTGTAATATCTCCAGTGATTACCATTTTTGAACCAAATCCTAAGCGGGTTAAAAACATTTTCATTTGTTCAGGCGTCGTATTTTGAGCCTCGTCTAAAATAACAAAAGCATCATCCAATGTTCTTCCCCTCATATAGGCTAATGGAGCTATTTCAATAGTCTCGCGCTCAATCAGTCTAATTGTATGCTCAGCCCCCAATACATCATGCAAGGCATCATATAAAGGTCTTAAATATGGATCTACCTTCTCTTTTAAATCACCTGGTAAGAAGCCTAAGCTCTCTCCTGCTTCAACAGCAGGTCTAGTAAGAATAATCTTTTTCACCAATCCATTTTTTAAAGCATGAACTGCCATAACTACTGCTAAATAGGTTTTTCCTGTCCCTGCTGGCCCAATGCCGAAAACAAGATCATTTGCTTTAATGGCTGAAATGTAACTTCTCTGTCCCAAAGTTTTCACGCGAATAGCCTTGCCCTTCGCATTTTTAGTAATCTCATCTTCAAAGAGCGTTTCGAATTGGTTCAACTTCCCTTTTTGTGCTAGATCTACAGCATAGACTACATCTCTTTCGGCTATTTTTAAGCCTTTACGTATAACCGATAACATGGTTAATAAAATGTCTTGAGCAAGGGAAACAGATTGTTGATCTCCAGAAACAAGAACCTGCTCTCCCCTTGTTACGATAGAAATATTAAGAAGTTCCTCCAACTGAATAAGAAATTTATCGTTAGTGCCAAATAATCCTAAAGCTTCATTTGGACTTGTTAGTTGTAAATCAATTTCTGTAAGGTTTTCTGGCATACTTAATCTCCTTGACGTAAAGGTTGTGTTTCGACAATATTCTCTTCTACACTCATATATAAGTTTAGTTTAACTTTACCACGCTCTACAGATTCATGCAAAACTTTTTCTGACAGTATTTGTGCCTCTGGTCCCAACTGTAATCTTAACTCTTCTTTAGCTTGTTTAATCCCTGTTTTAATGGCTTGGTTTTTCGTCCTTTCCTCTTTTTTATACGTTTTTTCGCTGATTAAAGTTTCAATCATTTTAACAGGTAACTCCCATTTTAAAAAACGAATCGGATTTTCTGTTATTTCACGTTGATCATACGTGTATTCAGGTGTTTTAAAACCCCAGATTGGTAATTGAAAGTTGCCAAAACCTAAATAAAACTTCTTTTCTTTATTTCCAGTAAGCTGCTCTGAACTTGCGTTTAATGGAACTGTCACTTTTACTTCATACCAAGTAGTTGCTGTGATTTCTCCATCAGCTGCGACATAATCGACCTTTTTCTCTTCCTTCTTTGCATCATCCTCTTCTGTACTTTTGTCACTCATCTTCCCAGAAACAAGAATATCCCCCGGATGGACATAGTCATTCACCTGCACTTTTGGTACACCACTTGACACATACATTTTCTTTATAATTCCTTTTTTCGAAGCAACTAGATTTCGAGGACCTGGGTTTTCTTCTTCTTTCACTACTACTTTTTCGACACCTTCTAAGAAAAAGGTTGTCCCTTTTTGGTTTATACCTACCCATAATAACTCAGGTACGTCATCTAATAATTGTTGTTGTATTTCTTTTGGCGAATCCAATGAAAATATCCACGTACCAGCATGTATTCCATATTGTTCTAATTGCTTACTGATCTTTTCCTCAATATCTTTTGGAACACCAGTTATCTTAACCTCCCAGAGAATATTGGAGAGAAATAGAATAAGTAACACACTACATATAAATCCTAGTAATAATTCTTTTTTACGTAAGAAACGTCGAATGAAGAATGGGTAACCTTTTCTATTCGTAAATCTAATTTTATAAACTGTTCTGCTTCTTAATTGTTTTACTTGTTTAATATCGCTTAACTTTATATTGCCCTCACATACATCACTTTCAGTCTTTCTTACATTCCAGACACGTATTCCAGAACTTGTACATTGTTGAAAGAAAAGTTCAGGCCTTTTACCAATAACTGAGATGGTAACATAACCAGTTACTACGGATTCTTGTATATGCTTCATGTCCTCCTCCTTTAATGATCTGAAATGAATTTAATATCTCGAATAGTTCCTTCTAGCAATATTTCCTCGGGTAGCATCATTTTTAGTACGAATGATGATCCCGTAATTTGAATATATCCTTTGTTTGCCTTTAATTTAAGTTCCGTATCAGAATATGTTGCCAATCCTTTATGGTTCTCAATGTATACATGTAGTTGACCAATAACTGTAATCCTAGGTAGTTCAAGTACTACATCTGAAGGAAGTGCAAAATATTTTGTTAACCACGGTAGGATACCTTGATGCCATTTCTTCACAATGCAGCCCCCTCTCTCATACATATTTATGAAAATAATCATTAGTTAAGAACAACTACATCATAAAATCCTCCGTTTATATCAGGTTGTCATGATAAAAGATCGCAACACACTAGAAAAACTGAGCAAAATTCGCTCAGTCCGTATCACTAAATGCTCAGATTTACGCTTCCTCTAGTAGCTATTATGGAATAATAGCTACTGC
>NZ_JAJERH010000035.1 GCF_016919725.2 Virgibacillus sp. AGTR | reverse complement strand
ATAGAAATGTGTTGGCATTCTTCTCCCTCCTTCCTAAATTAATTCCCTACCCAGCCATGCTCTGCTGCTTTTTTCTTTATTTTTACATTTCACTTTCAAGCATGCGGTTCTTTTCAAATACATGAAAGGTGTGTTACTACAACCTGATACAATTATTATGATAAACAATAATACTAATAGTTTTTTCATCAGTAATAACCCCTTCTTATATCAGATTTTCTTATCTCCCTTAGAATGAAGATATTTAAATTTAATATCTTCATTCTAAGAGTAGTAAGCTACCCCATATTGACAACGCTTATGATGAAACAGGTAGTTCGAATTTAGTTTCCTCATTGGATGCCATATATTCATAAACCAGATAAAGAACATTATCTTTGTTAAAATCACTACTTATATATACTAAATCACCTGTAATTTCTTCTCCTGGTTTTAATTCTTCGTTTCTTTCTAGAAAGAAATCTTCATCTTCAGAGTTTAAACCAATAGATTCTGATACAAGTTGGGCAGAAATCATTTTATTTGGTACAAATGGTTGATCGCTAATATTTTTAATAGTTGCATTAATTACAGCAAATTGTCCACCTTCTTCAGAAGTATAGCCGAATTGTTCTAGATCAATTCCATTAATTGGTTTTGAAGTTAATTCAAAATCATTAACCGTAACTTCGTATGGGAAGTCATATAAATCACTCGTAATTGTCGCCGTTTCCCCTATCTGATAAACTTTTTTATCCTCAGCATCTTTACGTTTATTATTATCATCGTTTGTTTCTGTCGCTTGTTCCTTGTTATCATCTTTCTCCTCTTTGTTATCACCTTCATCGTTATCGCTACAACCTGCTACTATAATTACTGCTAGTAGTACTAATAATGCTAATAATTTTTTCATTGGTATCCCCCTATTTCGTTTAACAAACAATCTACCAAGATATTTCCCCACTACCTCATTGCTATGCTTAGGAATAAAATATATCAAAATATCTCATTCCTAAGGGCAGCAATGCTACCCTAAGTATTATGCAAGATTATTATTCAACGTTCTTTAATGTAAATCATACTTCTTCATCCATCATAAATTCAAAAACTAAAAAGCTATTATTTTCTTTAAAATTTGTGATTGATATCAAGTTAGTTGTTATTTATTCACCAGAATTTAAACTATCTCCTAATTCCGGAGTTAATTCATTAAAGAAACCTAAGGGAGCTGAGTTTAAGAAAATGGGTTCAATTTTATCAAAAGGTATAAAAAGCTCAGTACTCGTATTTTTAATTGTAAGATTTACTACAGCAAATTTAACTCCAGTAAAGTCTCCACCATCTGCATTAAAATCAGCAACGGATTTCCCTTCATATTCATCCTTCTCTTTATAACTATTCAAGGTAACTTCATAAGTGAAATCATATTTATTACTTTTCACCTGTACTGTTTCACCAACATTGTGTAGTTCAATATCTTCTCGATTATTATTTGCTGTTTCTGCAAGCTCAGGATTTTTATTTTTTTCTCTTGTATTATCACTATCACTACAACCTGCTACAAGCATAATAATAGCAAGAAAAATTAGACAGATCTTTTTCATAATAATCTCTAAATAACTTACTTTTTAGGGTTAGGTAATACAAAGTGTATTTCTTCATCAGATGATATTTCATATTTTAATGTGTATTTTCTTGAATCATCTAGTGGTATATCGTAAACTAGATGACCTTTCAATTCATCTCCGGGAGCCAACTCTTTATCACCAACTTCAAAAAATTCGTCATTTGAAATATCTCCCGCAGTGTCACCCTCTTTTGCTAAATTCGCTGAAAACATTTCATTTGGAACGTACGACTCGTCACTTATATTTTTAATCGTTACATCTACTACAGCAAATCCATAACCTTCATCTGCACCAGTAATATAATCTTGTATTTTCACACTGTCTACTTCATTTTGGATATTAAAATCATTCACCGTTACCTCATAATCAAAATCATATAAATCACTGGTAACTGTTGCTGTTTCTCTCATCTGATAAACTTTTTTCTGTTCTTCCGTTTCTGTAGTATTGGTTTTCGATTCATCCTGCTGAATCGCCGTTTTATTATTTTCTTCTCCAGTATCTTTGGTAGTATCACCTTTATCACTACATGCTACTAATAACAAAATTGCTAATAACAAAGTTAATGATTTTTTCAAGAAAATCTCCTTCCTACACCGCCCCTAGTCTTATACGATATATAACTTCCCAGAAATAAAGCATATGTACGGGTTTAATACATTATTTTTTAACTGGTGTTAATGACCTTTTTTGTATACTTTCTTTAATATGTAAAAAAACTAACGTCAACTTAATAAAAACGGTTTTCGTAAATATAAAACTATAACTTCAATAACCCTACGAATATAATAGATATATAAAATCACAAAGTGTAAATAATACGCCTATTATCACTCAATAACTGTTTCTCCTCATCACAAGCACCTATAGCTTTTTAAAAATATACAAGGCTAGACATAATACTTCCAAACTCTATTTGAATTTAGGAATTCTCTGCTTGCGAATATTAAAATAAGCTAGCGCAATTAAAAATAATTAATAAATTAATATCCTTACAATGTTTTACCCCTATTAATTTCCAACCCATCCACGCTCAACTACAATCTTTTTAATTTTGATCTCTTTTTCAAAAAAAGGGAGCACAATTTGCATGGTATTTTCAGCTTCAATCTTTACATTTGCCGCATCTTCGCTAGCTCCATGTGGAAAGGAGGAATCTATTACTCGAACACTTTCTGGACTAAAAAAAGTTGAGCTAAATACATTTTCTTCGTATTTTTTTTGAACTATTCCTTGATAAATTTCATTGGAGAAGTAATTAAGTCCTTGCCCTGATGTTGGAATAACATCCTTACCTACTGCTCCTAATTTATCAAGTATATAATTAGCCACCTCATGATTTCCTAACTTACCTGCAGCACCCTCTGTCAAAGAATCAACAAACCCATCTGTTTGTTCTTGGATCAGACCTTGCCCTACCATTGCTAAATATGAATAATGAGCTACAGACTGAGCTGTTTCATTTACCGCTTCCTGTAATGCCATCTCAGCTATCGAAATTTTCACTAATGAGGTGAGAAACAAAATAAAAGTTAACAAAAGAGGGATGATTAATGCTGCTTCCAACGTTATACTTCCACTATTTTTTTTTAGAAAATTCAACATAACACACCCCTTTTCCTTATGATTTAATACGGTTTAATCAATGTTCACACAACGATCAGGAATCTTGTCGTAATTAGCTATTTTTTCTACTTCATAATTATCATTTATTAAGAAATGGTTCCTTTGTTCACCATCACTTGTTTCCCAAAATGTAATAAATTTACCGGTAAATCCATCACTTTTATGGTCTATATGTAGTGATTCACAAACTTCAATATTGATAATATCAGCTTCTTGATAATCTCTGCCTGGAAAGTTCATGTCTAGTGCTCCTTCTACAATCGCACTTTTTGCTTTTGCTTGATCTAAATCTTCAATACGTATACTTGGGGCACTTTCAGTATCCGTTTCATTATTCCCACATCCGGCAAGATAGAAATGAGGCCCCTAACGCCATTAATAATTTCTTCATTTCTAGCAACTCCTAATTTTTATCTAAAATCACAACTTAATATTCTTGTACTTTCTCACTAAAAGGACCTTCCTATTAATCAATATAGATGCAGCGGTCTTCAATTTTTCTATAGCCAGAAATTATTTCTATCTCATAATCAGTAGTTAGCGAGAAATCGTACGCAAATTTACCATCACTTGTCTCCCACTCCACTTTATACATATCGATAAATCCAGCTTCTTCATTGTCAATATGGTATGATTCACAAACCTCGATATTTACAATATCGGATGGGCTATAGCCTTTATCATGTAGGATATGGCTCTCTAAAGCCCCTTCAGCTATGGCTTCTCTTGCTTTATCTTTATCTAATTCTTCTAAAGTGCCACCATCACCACCTGAAGAATTTGAACAGCCAGCTACTAAGAAAGTGATAAAAATAAGTAGGAATGATAGTTTTTTCATTACGCACAACAACTCCTTAGCCATTAATAAATACTTTATACTTCTCGAAAGTTTCGGGTGAGGAGTAGTATAACCTCTCCTCACCTTTTAGATTCACTGCTTATTGTTCTGGGTTCGGTAACTCAAAGTGTGTTTCTTCATCAGACATAAATTCATACTTTAATACAAATGTATCTGCATAATCAACTCTAGTGGTATATACTAAATGGCCTTGTATTTCTTCTCCAGGTGCTAATTCCTCATCTCCTATCGTAAAGAATTGGTCATAAGATGTTTCACCGCCTTTTGCGTCCATTCTCGCAAAATTCGCTGAAAACATTTCGTTTGGTACATAGGATCGATCACTAATATTTTTAATGGTAACCTCGACGACGGCAAATCTACCATCTTCTTCTGCACCTGAAATAATGTCATCTAAAGGGGTTCCATCTACTTCTCTAGTTAGCTTAAAATCGTCTACGGTTACCTCATAGTCGAACTCATATAAATCACTGGTGATCACAGCTGTTTCTCCGATTTGATACACTTTTTTCTGTTCTTCCTTTTTCGAAGTATCGGTATCAGTTGCCTTTTCATTATTTTCTTCTCCAGTATCTTTCGTAGTATCACCTTCGTCACTACATGCTACTAATAGCAAACTTGCAAATAACATAATCAATAGTTTTTTCATCAATTATTCCCTCCTGATTAATATGAGTATACTTTCCGTTTTTCAAAAATATAATAGTTCCCCTCTACATTTCCAGGTAATACTTCTGCTAATTGTGGAATAAACCATAGCTTTAATTTACCTTGTACATTTCCTTCGATATACGATGGTTTGTCATTTAAATTAACACCCGTCTCCTTCGTTACAACTGCCTGTACTCTTCTCATCTTTTCATTATTATACGGTTCACTGGTAGATTTCATTGCCATTATAATTCTAAGAAACATCGGCATGTTCATCGGCACACCTGTTCCTCCAAACATTTTAAAAGGATTCCAATCCATTTTATAAGGTTTTTCCGTAAGATCTTCCAACTGATCAGCTGTAGTTATTATCGCTCCTGCCAGTGCCTTAAAAAAGCCTAATGGTCCTGCAAATCCCCCCTGTATACCTTGGGAAATTAAGTTACCTACAAATAAAATTAAAGCTATGTCTTTTAAAAACATAAAGTAATTCATTCCAGCAACATTATATCCATAAGTAATATATTGTGCTTTTTTTGTAGCAAAAGCATAGGATTCTGAAGCTCCAATTTCATATGGTTCTTTTGATCCGTAATTCGCCATAATGTACTCATTAATATATAGTTCATTCCGAACAGAAGTTGGAAAACCTTGCATAAATACCACAAATTCTTTAAATCTATCGAATGCATCTTTGATAAATTGTAGACGACTCGGTTCTTCTGTATCGCCTACAGTTCCTGTTACTCCATCATATTCTGCGATAATATTATCAAGCTCAGCATAAAGCTGATTATCACTTGATATTTGATTTTTGATATCATTATATTTATTCAATTCTGCCCATAAACTGCCAAAACTTTCATCTGCTTTTTCTTCTTCTGCTTGCGTATCCACATTTTCCAATGCTTTTTTCAGATCATCATATTTTTGCATTTGATCTTCTATTTTTTTCACTTGATTTTCTTTTAAGTTATTTAACTTAGTCTCGATAGATTGAATAATAATTTCTGCTGCTGTTTTATTATTGCTATCAATAGCTATATAAAACAGTGCAAATAACTGACCTATACTATACTGTCCTGGATCACTTAGGTTTGGATTATCACCTAAGGATTTGTCAATTCGAACTTTTTCATAAATTGCATCCGTACCATCTAAAATATCTTTAAAAAAATCATCCGTTAGTGTAAATTTCTCTAATTCTGATAATAAATCACTACCATCCATCAATTCATTAATCTGGTCATTATAATCCTTTGCTGATCCACTTTTGGGATTAGTGAATTCACCACCAGAACCAACTAAATGGGTAGGTATATCATTATGGTATATCTCGATATCGATAACACTTTTATATATTTCAGCGTTAATTCCTGCTATGTAATTATCGATTTCCTTTTCTTCACTGGAACTCAATTCTTCCTCTCCATCTGCTTCTTTTTCTTTTAACTCTTGATACCTATCAAGATAAAAGACTAACTGATTGAAAGTTTTTATTCCTTTAGGGATTTTCTCATTATCAGATGAAACTGGATTACCAATGACACGATTCTTAATATCTTCGTTAATCAGTTTGTTATAAGGATTTAATTGTTTAATAGATTCATCAATTTCAGCATTCCTCTTTTTCATTAAGTCAAGAATTTCTTCATAGTTTTCAACTAGATCCTCTGCTTCTTCTACATCTTCTACTGATATATCATTTCCTGTCAGTAATTCAAATAAATCTTTCCCCATTTGTACCGGTGCTTGATATTTCATACTTTCTATAACTTGATGTCGAAAAACATCATAGTCAACTAAGTTACGTGAATTATCAAAGCTTGCCGTTGCACTTGTAATCGATGGTCTTACAAGGTTTTGTGTACCACTCAATTCAGAGCCAGAATAGAACTGATCATTCATATATGTAGTAAAATCCCCACCTGCATCATTTCCATCATATGCAAATAAGCCTACACCTGCCAAATCTGAACTAAACTGCGACATGGTAGAACGTAATGCAGTCTCCATTGCACTATCTATTTGGCGTTCTGCACTTAGAATACGCAACGTATCGATCAATAATGCATTTAATAAGAAGATTGGCAGGATAATCATAATAGCATAGATCGAGACAGAACCATTATCCTTTAAAAAAAATCGTTTTACTTTTCTTTTCAAGTTATTCACCACCAAAAAACTTCCTTATGGAGCTAACTGCATCACTTAATGCTCCATTCATGCCAAATTCACTCCATAAATATTTACCGAAGTTGGCAGTTCTAATTAATTCAGGAGTTTCAGTAACCACATGGCTAGATGTTCCTTTCACCTTGCTTCCAATCATATTTTTGAAAAAGGTGGGGATATACAAGCCAGATTCAGCCTCCACCTCAACTTCGCTATATATCAGCGTATTATTATAGTCCACTTTTAATGTAATTGCACCATTGTATATATCTGCTTTTCTTTTCTTATCTACCACTATATTGTCTCCAGCAAAACCACTTAAGTTAAAAAAACCTAAAACATCATTATCTGTGACCCGCCAATATAATCCATCTCCACCAGCTAGACCTGTATATTCTGTTTTTTCAAAATCACCCGTTTTTATGTCTTTATGTGTACTATTCCATGTATAGGCGAGCTCACTTGATACTTTATGCGCCATATAGCTTGCCGTGCCCATTTGAAAAATAATAATACAAAAGAAGACGCCAATTAGAGTAAACATTAGAAGAGCAGGGAAGACAAGGGTAGCTTCAATTGTAAAGCTTCCCCGTTCTTCCTTCATAAAGGGCTTCATATTAATTACTCCCTTCATTTTCAACTGTTAATTATTAATTAACATTCATTCTCTTACTTTACTTCCCCTTCACTGAATTCCCATTCAGCTCGGGTCGTAATTTGATCTGCAGCATGACCAAATACAAAATTGTAATTATCTGTTTTCTCTATATCAAACACATAAGTTCCATTAATAGAATCTCCAGGATCTAATTCTCCCTCTATCAACTGTATTTCTGAAGCATCCTGAAGATACTGAGACCCAATAGGTGGTACGTATTCATTGGAATCAAGCCCTCCTAAACCAGGTTCAAAGATATCAGTAGCATCAAACGCCCTATCATCGACATTCTTTACAGTAACATCTACTAATACAAATGTGTCTCCATATAAGGATACATTTTCAAGTTCATCACGATAGCTTACTTCATTTAATGTCACTTCGTATTTTAATTTATCAGGTGAGCTTACAACGATTCCTGTCTCTCCTATTTTCAAGCCAAGTTGATGCTCTACATACTCATCATTACTAGTTTCTTCGTCTTTCTCTTCTGTAGCTGTTCCATCTTCCGATTCTTGTTGTGTATTCTCATTAGAAGTATCAGTATTATTGCTATCTGTTTCTGTTTGCTCTTCCCCCGTCTGTTCCGTTTCCTCATTTGGTTTATCATCAGAACAGGCAGCTAAGATTAGACAAATTATTAATACTAAGAACATGGATAATAAACTGTTTTTTTTCATGATAGATTGTTAATCCTCCTCAAAAAACGTATAGTCATGATCACTCACCTGGAAGCTGTTCATCTATATTGTCAAATAGATTATTTGCCCATTTTGTAATCCTTTCCTTGAATAAGAGGGCAATTGCTACTAAAACAGCTAATATTAAAAGCACTTCAATTGTTTCTAATCCCTCTTCATCATTCCAAAAATCCTTCCAAAAATTTGTGATTTTTTCCATGTAAACTCTCTCCTCTATGCATATAAATTTAATAATTAAAATATAGCTATTGCTGGGTAAATAACAATTAATAACACGGCACCAAATATAAAGATTATCGGGAATACCAATTTTGATGATGCTTCTTCCCCTTTAATTCTGGTAATCGTTTTTCGCTTATCCCATAATGATACCGATAATTCTTTCAGTGATTGAACTAAGAGAGCTCCACCTTTGCGATAATTCATCATAACGGTTGTCGTAAATATGGAAACCTCCTGAATCCCACATCTGTAATTTAGGTCCTTCATCACCTCCTGAAAGGGTGTGTTTGCTGACATTTTATTTACCGCTTCGTTTAGTTCAAAATATAATGGGGAATCAAAAACCTTTTGTTTATTCTGATCCACACATTTTTTTATGGCACCTTGAACCGTATCTCCTGCATTTACTAATAGAATGACTTTATTAACGAATTCGGGCAATTCAATAACAATAGAATCCTTTCGTTGCCTCACTTTTTTATCCAAATCCTTCACTAAATAAAAGCCTAAAATGCCCGTCAATATTAATCCATATATTAAATTTGTATAACCTCCACCGTCCAATTCCACATATACCATTGTAAAGAATACTGCTAATGTTATGGTTGTGATGATTTTTGCCAAATATATTTTGGTATGATCGGCTGATAGTTTACTTCCTTTTAAAATGATCATTTTCTGATGAATAGAATTAATCAATTTCGGCATTCGTTTATACAAGTTTAATTTATCAATGATAGCTAATGCGTAAGGAGCAATGATAGGTAATGTAATGTCTTCTTTATAACTAGAAATAAATGATTCATATACCTTCTTATATTTCAAGTTCATGCCAATGATAATTAATAGAATCACCATCAATATACTTTTTAGTATCATAGATTAACCCTTCCTATACCTCTATGTCCATAATCTTTTGACTAATTAAAAGTCCACAAATGATACACGCGAGCGCAACTGTCATAACAATTGGCCCCAATGTGCCAAACTCATATAATGGTGCTACAAAATCAGGGGAAGTCACTTTCAGCATGACCGTAATTCCCACCGGAGCCACCGCCATAATCTTAGACTCAAATTTCTTTTGGGAAACTAGTACCCTAATATCCTGTTGTATTTCGATTTTATCTGTAATAATATCAGCTGTACGTTTGATTACTTCTACTAAGTCTCCACCAGTTCGTTTACATGTAATAAATACATCTGAAAAATTACGGATATCATCTACATCGGAACGCTTGGCAAAGTCATCTATAGCACGTTCAATTATTTCACCATTTTCAACTCTCCGGTTAATCAAGTTTAATTCCTTCAAAATGTACGTGTCATTATCGGGATAAAGCAATTTTAAGTCCTTTTGAGTTTCACGAAATGCATTCTCAATTGACTGCCCTGCTGCAAGAGATGATGCAAGTGAGCTAATTGCTTCCTTAAATTGTAAAGCCAATTCATCTTTTCGCATTTTTATTAAATCTTTACGCTTAAATTTAGGATAAATAATTCCAAGACATGCAGCGATACTTGATACAATGATACTGTCATAAAATATTATTCCTACACAAAATATAATACTAGCTGCTAATAATGTATACTTCACTCGTTCTGTTTTCGACAATTTATAGGTTCCATAGTCAATAAGATTTTCTCCACCTATGGTCCTTCTTTTAATTGCTTCTATACTTCTTCTTCTGACCTCAGCACCATGCTTTTCTGCCAGTTTTTTTTCTATGTTTGCCAACTTTTTCTTTCGGACTCTACGGAAAATAAATATTCCTACACAAACAATAATAGCGGTAAGTGAAAGGATTTCTCTTGTGTCCATTTATCATCCTCCTCTTCAGGCACACCTACTATTAGGCAAACTGCTCCAATACATCGTTCTTTCCTGTAAGTTTTAGCTTTGATGTATTTTCCAGCTTATGATCCGTCTTTTGAAGCTTACCGATAATTTTTCCTCTGTAGTCCTCTCCGGTTTCTTCAAAAACATATAATGGTTTAATAATAATTTCACCATTCTCTACTCCACACACCTCAGAAATCTCCATTACTCGACGCGAATGGTCTCTAAGCCTCGATAAATGGACCATGATATCAATTGCCGATCCTATTTGTTTACGGATAACTTCAATTGGTAATTCAGCACCACTTAAAACCATCGTTTCTAAACGGCTTAGCATATCATAAACGGAGTTCGCGTGCCCTGTAGAAAGAGACCCATCATGACCAGTGTTCATCGCCTGCAGCATATCTAATGCCTCTTGGCCACGTACCTCACCAACAATAATCCTGTTCGGTCGCATACGTAAGGAAGCCTTGATTAAATCTCTGATTGTAATTTCGCCTTTACCCTCTGTATTGGCATTTCTTGTTTCGAGACTAACTAGATTTGGAACTTTGCGTATTTGTAACTCTGCCGAATCCTCGATAGTAAGAATTCTTTCCTCGGTTGGTATAAAATTGGACAATACATTTAAAAATGTCGTCTTACCAGAACCCGTTCCACCGCTAATGAAAATATTATATTTCGCTTCTACTAACTGTTCGAGAAAACAAGCAACGTCTTCATCCAATGCACCAAACTGGATCAAGTCTCCAATCATTAAAGGCTTTTCTGGAAATTTACGAATTGTCATAGCTGGACCTTTTAAGGCTACTGGTGGTAATACAACATTTACCCTAGAGCCATCTTCTAATCTAGCATCTACAATAGGACTGGATTCATTAACAACTCGGTTAACCTTAGAAACAATTGCTTGAATCGTATCTTCAAGCTTTTGTTGATTCTCAAATTTCACATTTGCATTCGATACTTGACCATCTCGTTCGATATAAATTTCATCATAATTATTTATCATAATCTCCGTTATAGATGGATCATCCAATATCGGCTGTAATACGCCAAGTCCTCTAAATGCATGATACATTCGATCAACGATTCGTTTAATCATAACTGAGGAAATCTTTGACTCTCTTGCATACTCAATCACTGTCTCTTCAACGAGTTCCAGTAGCTCGTCATTTGTAGTTGAATGCATGAAGTCTAGTGTTTCCCTTAATTTATCGATTAACAGCTTCGTAATTTCATCCTCCGTTTTTGGTACCTTGCTCGTGGGCTGTTGATGAGCTGACTCCTTATCCTTAGTTTCACTTATTGCCACTGCGGAGACACCTCCGATGATTGAATCGTATTTTCTTTTAGTAATTTGAAAAGCTGTTCACCGACAACGATATCTTCCTGTAACTTTGTTTCTTCACTTTTGTTAAGCCAATGGACATGAAATGGGATATGCGCTTCGATACTAAAATTAAATGCATCAAAACCGTCAAACAATTCCTCACCCACATTGTTTACAATAAAGTGGATATTGGACCGATCATTCCCAATTCCAACTAAATCATGTTCCATGACATTATTAGCACTTGAAAAGCTAGTCTCGTTCGAAGACAAGACCCAGAATACTTCATCACTATTCTTGAGAGCAGTACGATTTCGCGCATGAATGGAGCTATCAAGATCAACAATAATATAATCATAATTTTGTGTATCTCTAATTGCCTGTATAAGCGTTTCAATATCTTCTTCTGTTGCTAATTGCATTTCTTCTGGAAGTACTGGAAATGAGAAGTAGTCTATGTTTGTTAAAGCATCTCTTGACTTTAACGATTCGATATTAGCAATAAGCTGATCTTTATCTTTTTTTAAAAAATAAAACACCTCGGCGGAGGATGGTTTATCCTGTTTGAAGTATAAATATGTATTATGTAATTCTTCTAGGCTAAGATAGAAGACGCGCTTCTCTTTAAAACTTAAATGCTTTGCTAAACAAAGGGATAAGATCGTCTTACCAACTCCGCCATTTCCACTATAGAAGCTAATAACGCTATCCGTTTCTTTCCCGTTCATTACCGAACCAAGCTTTCCGTTCATTTCATAATACATGGCTAACACCTGTGACATAAGCTCATGAAAAGGCTGATACTTATATATAGATGCAATGGAATCATGTTTTTTACTTATCTGTTCTTCAGAAAGCGTGATTATTTTATCAAAAGTAACCGAGCTTTCATGATCAATAATCATATCTGTTAGTAATATGTGCTGTTTCTTGTTACGTGTACTCTCTTTAAACGTATCTATTTCCGTGAAAATTTTGGAGGAAAATTTCTCTTTAAGATTTGAACTAATAAGAAAGTTCGAGAAATAATTAGCATAATCACTATCCTTTGTTAATAAAACCAGACTAATCTTATTCATTGGAATCACCTTTACTTAATGATTTAATACCACTTTATTTATCCTCCCTAAATATTACTAAAAACCGATTATAAAAATAAGATGTAAACCATAAAATGGTTATTTTTACCTATTGTTATTCAGGAATTACTTTAAATTCGAAGTATTTTTTGTCGAAAGCTTTAATTCAAGATATTTTTCCGTACGTTACATAGATAAATTCTTAATAAAATACGCCTAATTAAACAATTATGGCTATTTTTCAAACATAATCTGAAAAAACTATCGTAATTTAAATATTCTTTATTATCCATATATTATAACTTTGGAATTTTTTCCCATATATAAGTTTCTTTTTAACTAGGTAATTTTACTTAATCAATAATGATGACGAAGCAGAATTTCCGGATTGTAATCAAATTGTAATATTAAAACAGCCACTTTTCTTCATTTATAGACGGAACTATTCATCCATTTTTCTATCGTTTATAGTTCATATTTCATTCCTCTATCAAAAAGTCCTATCAATTTCGTGGTAAAAACAGGGAAAAAGTGGCATTATCAATTTTATTCATTATGGTACGATTAGTATACTGTGGTAATCGTCCACGCAATAAGTTTAGAAAGGTAGGGAAAGCATGCATGAAATGTAAAAATTGTGGCTATAAAACGAATCAGAATAAAAATTTTTGTCCAGAATGTGGCAATCCATTGTCAGAACCAACGAAGAAAGTTGGGAAGAATAAAACAAATAGCAAAAAATTACTTGCCATCATATGCTCCACCATCATCCTGATTGCTGCTATCATTTCATTTTTCTTAGTTGGAAACAGTAAATTCACACCAGAGAAAGAGATTCAAGCTTTTGAAACAGCAGTCAACGAGAAAGATGTCGACGCTTTAAAAGGCATTCTTCATCCCGTAAATGACTCATTCAATGTAACAGAGGAGAATGCTTCACAGTTTTTGGAATATCTAGCAAACCACCCTAAAAAACACGAAACGCTGATTAATCGTTTAAACGAGCAAGTTGAAACGGTATCATCAGGCACTATGGCCAAAGCTTCTTTAAATAATACATATGCTACTGTTAATATAGTAAAAGATGGTAAAAAGTGGATGTTCTTCGATGATTATAAAATCATGGTTTCTCCGATGCATCTCGACCTATATATGGATACGGAAGGTATTGACCTGTATGTTGACGATGAGAAAGTAGGGACATCTTCTGGAGAAGGCTATCATAAAGAATTTGGACCATACATGCCTGGTATGCATAAGGTAACTGCTACCTTCGAGAATTCTTATATATCATCAAGTATTGATGAGGAAGTGGAATTGTTTAACTCCAATGATTCGACACTCATTCATACATTAGAGCTTGATGCAACTGAAGTGGAAGTTTCCTCCATCTATGATGATTCTACCCTCTATATTAATGGAGAAAAAACAGATATTACCGTCGGTTCAGACAAGACGTCAATTGGTATGTTCCCAACAAATGAATCAGTTTCCTTATACGCTGAAAAAGAATTTCCATGGGGAACTGCAAAAAGTGAAGAGCATTATATCAATGGAGATTATGTTCAGTTCGACACTATCTATCCATTATCAGAACAGAATGAAGAAGCATTATTCAAACAGTTAAATGATACATTGATTCAATATCGACAAGCGTTATCTAAAAAAGATGCATCCCTATTAAAAACTGGAGCTACGAAGAAGCTTAAAGAGCAATTAGCCGATAGAATAAAAGAAATAAAGGCCAAGGAACCAAAGTATACAGGCGAATTATTAAAAGCAGTATACAATAAAAAGTCACTGCTACACACCGAATATGATAAACAATTAAACCAATATATATTTCAAATAAACGCTGTGCTCACCTATCACGAACCTAATGGTGATTTAGGCTGGTTATCCAGAGATGAAGATAAGAAAAACTATACTAGAACGAGAAAGCTAACTGTCATTTATGATGAAAAAGAAAAAAAATGGCTACTTGATAAGGATGAATTATTTTACCACTCCATCATGGATGATGAAGCAATTGAGTTCCAATTCAATTAATTCATTCGCTTGACCTAATGAGAAAATCTTAGTGTATGCTAAGGACACAACAAAACTCCTAAGGAGTCAATGGCCTTCTGTAGCAATTAGAAAAAAATGTCTTTCACCTAGCTTTCCTAGTTAGGTGAAGGATATTGTTCTGTTCTTACAAGCCAAGGTTGTGATGTGCACTGTACTCTATTTTTACTTTTTTCATTAATTCCATTGCCTACTTCCTCAACATTCTAAAGCGACCTCGCTTACTTTTCTCACGATAGCTTAAATATCTAGAATAGGTTTTATCTAGCAGCAACATATTAATGTTGCTATTTACTTACTTTTTTAAACCTTGTATAATCGAATTAATTTCAACGCAAGAAGGGACTGAATGATGCGCAGCTATCAATATTTATAGCCCATAGTATAAATAAATTGGAGGGGTAAGTATTGATTACCAACTTAATCACGGATAGACTATGTTTACGAAAAATGGAAACAAATGATGCAGCCAGTTTATTCAACATTTGGTCCGATCCTGAAGTGACTAAATTCATGAATATAACTAGTTTTACTGATGAAAGCCAAGCACAAGATATGATTCATTTTCTAAATAAGCTGTATGAGGATAATAAAGCTATTCGCTATACAATTATTGAATTAGCAACAAATCAAATTATTGGCTCATGTGGTTTTAATTCGTTAGATCAGGAAAATGAAAAGGCGGAGATTGGCTACGAATTAGCAAAGGAATCTTGGGGGAAGGGCTACGCCACAGAGGCAATCTCTAAATTGCTTACGGTTGGATTTGATTCGTTTAATCTTAATCGCATCGAAGCTAAGATTGAACCTGATAACCATAATTCTATTAAACTAGTAGAAAAGCTTCACTTTACGTTAGAGGGTACCCTTAGACAATATGAAAAGTATGATGAAAGGTACATCGACCTTCATTTATACTCTAAACTAAAATCAGATTCCATGTAAAACCAATAGGGCTGTCCTAGAAGGTTATCTAGCTACTGAAACTGAACTATACACTCCTTGCTGGAGAAAAGGTAGGTCCTGCTTTGAGCGTTTTTCTTAGGAGGAAGCTTCACCTCTACCCGCGGAATCGTAATACAGCATAAAGTAAAACTTCAGGCAGTGGGGGTTTTGTTTATCCCCCACCGCTTGTTCGTACCACAAGAGTATGACCTAAAGGCTTTGAACCAATCGGACATTACTGGCAGGCGATCCCCCACTTATCCATATTGGTTTCACTTTATTGCTTGAAGTGAGGGCTTACTGCCTGTTATATGCGGGATAAAGATATTTCTTAGACAAGCACTGTCATCTCTCCTGCAAACCTGCTACATAAAAGCTTACCTTCTATTATATTAAAAGAATTCTAAATGAGGGAATCAAATGAAAATAAGAAACAACTTGCCAAAAAGCAACCCACATTTACACATAGATTTAATAAAAAAGGGATGGGTTCCAATGAGAGAACCTAAACATTTATGCCATGCTATTTTGTTATCTATTCCGTTGATGATGGTAGCTGCAATTCTCTCTATTGGGGTCATACATATCTTTTCCACTATATCCTTTCATGAGTTTGGACTGACAGCAGACAAAATCTCACTAACTATTAACGTTCCTATTATTTTTATACTAATCCTTCTTTTAATACTTCACGAAATCTTTCATTTGATATTCATACCACATTTTATTACATCAGATAAAACATATCTAGGTTTAACGTTATTCGGGGGGTTTGTAATAACAGAGGAAGAGATCGTAAAATCAAGATATATCCTAATCACCATTGCTCCGTTCATCACTATTTCCATAATTGCGCCACTGCTATTAGGTATGCTAGGACTCCTAACACCAGCATTAAAATTTCTGATAATCCTAAATGCAATGGCATCGTCCGTCGACATTCTTAATCTTTTACTCATACTTAAACAAGTACCGAAAAATGCAATTTTAACAAGTAATGGACCATACACATATTGGAGAGATATAGCGGTGAACGAAGAAATAAAGTAAAACTTCAATCCGTGGGAGTTTTGTTTATAACCCACTGATTGTTCGTGCCACAAGGGTATGACCTAAAGGCCTTTGAACCAATCGGACATTTACTGGCAGTTGATCCCCTCTTATCCATATTGGTTTCACTTTTTTGCTGGAAGTGGGGTCTTACTGCCAGTTATATGCAAGACAAAGTAGAAGCTTCCATGCTATTGGTACATTTCAACCATCCATTCTTTTTTGCAAAAAATGATTAATATATCCCAAACACAATCTCAGCTTTTTACGTAGACTAATGTACAAGATTATTTATTCCACATTTTATTATTTCCTTCCCTTTCATCCTCCTTTTTATGGAGGGTTTTTTATTTATGAGCGTTACCAGCTGGTGATCTTAGGAAGATGTTGACCTCAATATCAGTGTTACCATCACGATGAAAAAAGTATTCCAAGATAAAAAGGACACCCCCTCCAACCAAGGAAAGGGCACTATATTCAATGCACATCAATCATATAAATCCGTATGCAACTTTCATTTGTTTTAATCTATCCAAGCACCTTTTATCTAACATCAAAGCTTATGGTACCACTAGATGTTACCACACCAGTAACTACATCTCCATAATAGGTTCCGGGTAACATATTAGTAAAAGTTCTAGTTAGCAGTGGCTGCCTTAATGGACCAAAACCTGTACAGTTTCCCGATGAAGCATTACATAAACGCACCAATGGTTCTCCATAAAAATTCAAATTCCTTACAGTTACCGTAACGTCTGCACCACCAGAGGGTACTACTACTTTTCCGTCCCACTTACCATCTTTTGTTTTAAACTTGTATGGTCCGAATGTTTTCAAGAGAGTTACATCATCCTTAGTAATAGCTTCAGAGGCATGTGACGTGTTTCCAAAAGCCACAACGGATATAACAGTTACTAGCAGCAGGGAAAATAAAATTTTATACATCTTGTTACCTCCTTTTTTTTCAATATACATACTACTTCTATACGTATCCTTATTTTCCTGCAATTTTTTGTTAATTTTACATCAATTTAACTTTTTTAAAAAAGCAGCCTATTACAAGAAAAAACAGCTACTAACCGTTAATTTCTTCCATAGACCTCTTAGGGTTTAATGTAAACTGATCGATATTTAGTAATACAGATTATATTAAGTGTATATTTCAGAATAAAAAACTACTCTACAAATAGATTATTCGTTGAAGAACGTTAGATCACACTTACTTACTATACGAAGCAAACATAATTAGAATGAGTTAATACCAAACCAATAGAATATTTACTGATATAACAAAATTAGGTATCCGTACAGCTTCAAACGCTACACTATTTTAATTTTTTCTACCATCAAATGATAAAGTATAAATCTATTTTATTTAGAGGGTGTACATTTATTTAATTTTGTTATATATTACCAATAATAAATAACATTATATAAGGGTGAGTGAGTAATGAAGCGAACCGTGAAGATTGCCTCTTAAATTTATTCAAAAAATTTAGGAGGCATATAAACTATGACATTTAATGTAATTGATATAAATACTTGGGAAAGAAAACCTTATTTTGAACATTTTTTAAATCATACTAGATGTACGTTCAGCATGACTGCAAATATAGATATTACAAGGTTATTAGCAAAAACTCATGAAATGAATATTAAGTTTTATCCTGTTTTTATCTATATGGTTACTAAGGTCGTTAATTGTCAAGTTGAATTTAGAACCTGTTTGGATGAAAAAGGAAGACTGGGATTTTGGGATCAGATGATACCAAGCTATACTATATTTCATAACGAGGATAAAACGTTTTCTACTATATGGACAGCATACGAAGTAAACTTCTATCCCTTTTATAAAAACTATCAACAGGATATGAAGCTTTATGGCAATGTAAAGGAGATAAGCGCAAAAAAACAAACGCCTAAAAACGCAATTCCTATTTCTTGCATCCCTTGGACTAGTTTTACAGGTTTTAACTTAAATATCTTTAATGATGGTACATTCTTACTACCAATCATTACAGGAGGTAAGTATTTTAATCAGGGAGATAAATTATTTTTACCTATTTCAATACAAGTCCATCATGCTGTTTGCGATGGATATCACGCTAGTCAATTCTTTAACGAATTACAGCGATTAGCTGACGAGTGTAAAGAGTGGCTATAACCCACTATATTTTTCATATTAAATGACGTAATGGGCTGGTAATTAGCAGCCCTTTTCTTATACAGGACTTAGATTATTTCTAAAAAGAAGCAAAGTTTCAAAACATACACACAGATTATAGAAATGATGAATTTGCGTATTGATTATCGCAGCTTCCTATTTTAAAAAAGGAAATCTTGTAAGAGCATAATAATACTTATAGAATTAACCTATGCATGACTAGCTATATGGAGAGAAAGAATATGATAAAGTAAAACTTCAATCCGTGGAGGTTTGGTTCATCCCCCAGGGTTGGTTAGTACCACAAGGGTATGACCTAAAGTCCCTAGAACTAATCGAACATTTACTGGCAGTCGATCCCACCCCTATCCCTATTGGTTACTTGAAGTGGGAGTATTACCGCCAGTTATATATGGGATAAAAAGGGTATTATTTAGAATAACTGAGCAAAATTCGCTCAGTCCTTATCACTACATGCTCAGATTTACGCTTCCTCTAGTAGCTATTATGTAATAATAGCTACTGCTTGCTTGACCACCACTCCGGCTGCCCACTTCCCTTTCCGTGGGGTTTGTCCCTCAGCTAACTTTTTTAGCAAAACCCGCTCAAAAAAGTGGATCTTTAGGTCAAACATTTCCCACAGGAGTTGAAGTGGCCGGCCTTCGCTATTATCAGGCTCTACAACGCTAGCATGAAGTAACACAGCTGCTTTTATACTCACGGATAGCGATTTTCACTTTACCCATTGTAAAAAAAGTCAACCTATTACTTATGACAAGAATTGTTGCACCTTCGCATAGCGGAGACTAATTACGTAGACTCCTGCGGGATTAGCGCGAGCCGAAAATCCACTTTGCAACGTGTTCTTCTTTGCAAAGTTAGTTGAGGCCGTGCCCGCCGAAAGCGAAGTAATTAGTCGGAGCATTGCCAATATACATCAAACATTTCAAAATAACTACTTCGCTTAACGCAGTCATTGCACTAATTTTATACTTTCTTAACTTTTAAAAAAGGTATTGGGAGGAAGAAATTTGTGAAATTAGTGCCAATATATAGAATACATACTTATGTGGTTCCAGAATCTTTGGATAGAGTATTAGTAGGTGTGTTACATGTTGATGATTTAATTTATGGAAACTATAAAAACGTAGCTTGGCATTCAAATGATGGTATAGAGCAATTTGTCCCTTCAAAAAATTCTATGCCAACAGAGGGAGATATAGGAGAAAGGAAGCAAGTAACGTCGTTTAAGTTAGAATTTTCTATTCCTAGAGATAAGCATTTATTATTAAAAGTAATTGAAGAAGGCATTTACCCTAATCATCCTTGGGATGAACCAGTCGTGCAAGTAACCGAAGCATTTGAAACAAGAAAGCATGGATAAATCGTTTGGTAACATAATCATTCACTAGATTTTTAAGACAAACGGAGGTAGAAAGATGAAGATAAAAGAATTACCAATTAAATTTGAATTTAATGGACAAAACAATTATATTTATCCCAGCTTACTTATATCAAATAATGAATTAACCTTGATTGATACAGGGTATACAGGCTTTTTACGTTTAATAGAAAATGAAATTTTAAAACATGGATATGAAATGAAGCATTTAAAGCGTATCATCATTACACATTATGATGATGATCATATAGGGTCCTTATACGATTTCAAGGAAAAATATCCTTGGATTAACATTATAGCTAGTGACCTTGAAGCAAAATATATTAGTGGTGAAATGAAGTCAGAGAGATTGATTCAAGCAGAACAAAAGCTAGAAAATATGCCAGAAGAAGAGATGGAATTTGGCAAATGGTTTATACAGCAATTAAAGAATTTAAAGCATGTTCCAATTGATGAAAAAGTCCAGGATGGAGATATGATTTTAGATAACAAATGTCGAATAATAGCAACGCCAGGGCATACTTCGGGTCACATTTCATTATATATTCCGAGTTTAAAAAGTGTCATTACAGGTGATGCAGCTGTTAAAGAAAATCAAGAATTAGTTATCGCTAATCCACACTTCTGTTTACATATTGAGAAAGCGGAACAATCTTTGAATAAAATTAAAAGTCTTCAAGCTGAACATTACTATTGTTATCATGGTGGAAAACTTACGTTAATGGAGGCGTAGACACTAATCACCAGCCCAAGGATTATCCGAAATTTATAATAGAAAAGCGCTTCCGCAAACAGGTAGTTGCCAAGTAGCCTTTCAGCATAAAACCCATGCGGGATAAATTGAAACTTTCATATAAATTATCGTAATATAAGAATGAGCAGCAAAGGAGGCGGAGCATAGATAGGTAGTTTTATAAATTTGATTTAATATGAATGTATGTAAATTAATAGAAGGAGTGAAACGATGGATAATGACAAAAATTTTGACGAACCTGAGGAGCAAAAA
Organism: Virgibacillus sp. AGTR; assembly: GCF_016919725.2. Lineage (GTDB taxonomy): Bacteria > Bacillota > Bacilli > Bacillales > Amphibacillaceae > Virgibacillus > Virgibacillus salarius. The sequence goes on along the minus strand of NZ_JAJERH010000035.1, from coordinate 24,108 downwards.
AGCAAAATAAACTTTGATTTTGGTAAGAGTTTAAATGAAACGAAAGGTATACTAAAGGATGCCATTATAAGACCACATTCTGTAGTGAAGTCGAATCATATCATTGGAATTGAAACGAGTATCCTCATACTGTTAATACTTTCAATTATCATAGGTTTATGTAACTTTTTATTCTTTAAGTTTGGATTCGATGGCTTATTGAGTATGTTTACAGAGATTGGAATTATGTTTTTAATAACTGGGACTCTTTCCTGGATTATTACTTTTGCAGCAGGCTATGTCTCTCTATTTATGTTATTGAAGTTTCTGGGGAATGCAAAATTCTCTCACCGCGAATTACTTACAAAGTACGCTGTCGTAAACATTCCATTTGCTGCTATTTTCTGCTTGGTTATCTGCTTTTTTGGATTTCTAATGATAGACTTGTTTGTAATTACCTACGTTTTTGCACTAATGTTGTATGGAGTCATCCATATTTATCTTTTCCTTGTACATATCAACAAACCAAAGTTTGATTTGTATTGGACCATGGCGGGATATTTGCTGGTACTGACCGTACTTACATATATGCTGAATGGAATTGATTTTAGTTCATTTTAACACTTAGAAAAATGTCAATGGACTTCCATTAGATAGATATAATGACCAAATTTATGGTACAGGAATCACCGCTTGAAGTGGGGGCAAAAAATCCTCTGCTAACTATCTTATTGTGCAATAGTACGCAGTGGGACGTTTGCTATGTGGGCTTGTATCATGCAAAAGTTTTTACTGCCAATTATATGCGGGATAAGCAATTAAATCAGGATTTGGTTCACTTTCTTTCACTTAGATATAACCTTGGTTTCCTATTATCTCATAGGGCAGACTTCAACTAAAACTAGTCATTTTTCATATTGCTAAATATATTACTATTCCAAAATTAGTTAAGGGAGAAGGAGTTCTCTATCTATGCTCAAAAAATTTTATATGGTTTTTTTAACTTTATTAATAGCTGTTGGAGCGGTTTTATTGGCTGCTAGATATCCAACAGGTCCTAATACTGTTTCATACGATGAACCAGCTGGTTAGTGGATATCTATTGGTATAATCATTGTACTCTTTTTACCGCCTTTGCTTTTATCACTATTTAGTAATCGTGTTGTACGAAACATATCGGCAATGTATCAAGCATTTATAGTGATCTCATTTTTAGGAATTATACCAGTCGGATTTCTTTCTCCTAATAATCTTGGGTTAAGCGCTATTGCCATTTTAGGAGTTTTAGTTAGTATAGCTAGTATTATTGTAACCTTAAAAATCAAGTCAAATAAAAAAGCCAAATTTTAAATTACTTCAACTAATGGCTTTATGCATACACGTTATGAAAAGATGGACCTTTTCATACAAATTAATCGAAGCTAAACGAGATAGATATCTTTATTCGTTTCCAAATCGCACGAAGATGTTAAATAGTTATTGACGAATTTTCATATACTCCATAAAAAACACCCTAAATATTAGTTTTATCTATTGTTTACTTGACAGAGAGCATATCACTAAATTTAGGGTGTGGTATCTTCTCAGAGTTGTACATAAGAATGAGACTTTTGTAAATTCATAACAACTCCCCGTTTTTTTAACCTTATTCAAATCCCTTCCTCATATAAGCATTCCCCCACTTCTCTATGGATTTTATTATTGGAATAAGATCCTCACCAAGAGCTGTTAGATAATATATTACCTTCTTAGGGTAATCGCTTGTTTCTTCTCTTTCAATAATACCATCTTTCTCCATATCTCTAAGCTGTAGTGTAAGAATGCGTTGAGTAACACCTGGTATTTCACGGCGTATCGCATTGTAATTCATTGGTGATTGAGACAGTAAAAATAGAATGATACCTTTCCATTTACCACCAATAATATGCATCGTTAATTCAATTGGACATGCATGCTTTACAGTTAACGTACAAGTACCATATTGACTGCTTTTAAAGTCTGACATTTTCTCACCTCAATGGGTAGTTACAAAATTGTGCCTTCTTGTTACTACCTTTTTATCTTGTTAAATTTATGATATCAAATAAATAAGAGAAGGTGTATGAATTGAAATTCGTCCAAATTTCTAAACATATTTATAGACTTACCTACGAAACCGTTGTCGGTATTCCAGTCAAGATTAATACATGGTACGTAGTGGATGGTGAAGATGTTTACATCATTGATACCGGGATGGAAGAATACGCACATATACAGCTAAAAGCAGCAAAATCCTTAGGTGCTCCCAAAAGTATTTTACTAACACATGGTCATCTGGATCATATCAATGGAGCTAAGTATCTACGAGCTGAATTAAACATTCCTATTTACTCACACAAGAATGAACTTCCGTTTATTAATGGAAAAATACCCTATCCAAATAAAGTAGAAAAGGAAACAACAGGTGTTGAACATCAGGTTGAGGCTTTTCAAGATAGTGTCATTAACACGTTACCCCTCGATGTATATGAAACACCTGGTCATGCTCCAGGCCATGTCATTTACCATCATAAAGATGACAATGTGTTGATAACTGGAGACTTATTTATTTCTGATGCTAAGACCCTACATCCACCGATTAAAAAGTTCACAATTAATATGGAAGAAAATATTAATAGCGGGCGCGTAATAGATGATATCAAACCATCTATCCTATCTTCTTCACATGGTGAGGATGTTAAATATAATGACAAGTTATATACCATTTATAAATTTACATATGAATAGGAGATATAAAAATGAAAATACAATTATTTCAATTAGAGATTATAGAAGGCAACGTAGAACAAAATGAAAATCGTATCAAAGCCTTATTTGAAGAAAAACTCGAAACAGATACAGAGGTTGTTATACTACCTGAAATGTGGAATAACGGGTATGATTTACAACATTTAACAGAAAATGCAGATGTCGATTTAACAAGAAGTTTCCCTTTTATCCAACATTTTGCGACTAATCATCATGTAAATATTATTGCAGGTTCCGTTTCAAACAAACGCAATAAGAATATATATAATACCGCCTTTGTGGTATCAAAAACGGGTAAGCTAATTTATCAAAAAGATAAAATACATCTCGTGCCAATGTTAGATGAACAGCTTTATTTAACAGGTGGAAATGAAGCACCAGAAGTATTTGAAATTAACGATATCAAGGCAACTCAAATTATATGTTACGACTTACGTTTCCCAGAAATCACACGTTACCCAGCGTCTCAAGGAGCAAAAATCATTTTCTATGTCGCCCAGTGGACCACCAAAAACTTAAACCATTGGCGAACATTATTGAAAGCAAGAGCTATAGAAAATTGCGTCTATGTCGTTGCATGTAATAGTGTAGGTGTCGTGAATAACGAAAAACATGTTGGCAACACATACGCAGGACATTCCATCGTCATCGATCCAAATGGAAATATTATTCAAGAAGCAGGCAATCAAGAGACAATCTTAACAATAGAAATCGATATACAGAAGGTAACAGAACAACAGCAAAACATTCCTATTTTTGAAAACCTGAGACCAGATGTTTATAAGTATTCGGAATAGTACTTTCGTTATCGAGGGCTACAAATAAGGTGAATCATCAATCAGTGGAGATTTGTTTATTCTCCACTGATTGTTTTTACCACAAGGGTATGACCTAAAGGACTTTGAACCATTCGGACACTTACTGGCAGTCCATCCCCCAACATTGGTTTCATTTTTCACTTGAAGTCGGCACCTCACTGCCAGTTATATGTGCGATAAAATTTGTGTAGGAAAATTAAAGTCATTCAAGAAAAATTCCAGATTGTAGGGAAATACATTTACTTAGTCTTATAATTTAATGTAAACTGACTTTACACAATCCTTTAAACAGTTTATTGTAAAACAAATATACATATCTTAACCGTTTTAGTTAGGAGGAAATGAACATGACAAAAAGCAATGAAAAAGAGTTATCAGTAGAACAACGTGAAGGATTACTCAAAGCATTGAAAACACGGTTTGAGAAAAACATGCACCGTCACCAAGGTGTCGAATGGGCTAACGTCCAAGCAAGGCTGGAAGCTAATGCGGAAAAACTGTGGTCGCTTCAAGAAATGGAAAGCACTGGCGGTGAACCCGATGTTGTTGGTCATGAGCAGGGCCAATACATTTTTTATGATTGTTCAGCCGAAAGCCCTAAGGGCCGCAGAAGCGTTTGCTATGACCGTGAAGCACTAGAGGCAAGAAAAAAACATCAACCAGAGAATAATGCAATTGATATGGCAACTGCCATGGGCATTGAACTTTTAACAGAAGAACAGTATCGAGCGTTACAGCAGCTGGAACATTTCGATAAGAAAACGTCAAGTTGGGTGCAAACACCCTCAGATATTAGAGAACTCGGCGGTGCCCTTTTTTGTGATTATCGCTATGGGCATGTCTTTCTGTATCACAACGGTGCATCCTCTTACTATGCTGCTAGAGGATTCCGTGGCTCGCTAAAGGTCTAAATTTTACACAGACGGCTAAGTATGGACTTCTGCGATAAGACTTTGATTCATTCTTCAGCTAACATGCATAAAGGGTGTAATCATATGATTACATCTATAAAGGGACATTTTATTTTATCTGTGATAACCGCGGTTTATAATGCTGGGATATGAACACAAAAACATGGGTGTGCTACATTACAATTTGAAAATGGAGAAAGTGCAGATTCATTAGGTTTAACTGGTAAAGAAAGTTCAAACAAAAAAGCAGCAATAAAGTGAAACCTCAATCAGTGAGGAGCTTATTTACCTCCCCCTTCTCTATATTGGTTTCACTCTATTGCTTGAAATGAGGGTCTTACTACCAGTTATATGCGCGATAAAGCTTTAACGAAAACTGTCATTCTCCATAACATCCTAATGAAAAAAAGCATATGATTATTGTATAGAGAGGAGAGGTTTTTATCGACATTACCAATCCAGCAGGTTTTCAAAACAGATTCTTGGCAAGAGTTTTAGATGTTATTATTATTTTTTTAGTGACAGGAATTATTTCGCAATTTCTATACGGTGTATTCTATGATAATGAAACCATCCGTCCTATTGATTATTTAGGGCTTATATATAGCCTGATAACACCTATTGTTTGGTATGGGTACACGCTAGGGAGGAGAATGGCGGGAAACCGTATTGTAAGAATTGATGGCAGAAAAATTGGCATAGGAACAATGATATTAAGAAATATTGTAGCAGGAATTATTTACATTCTTACGTTTGGAATAGGATTAATCGTAAGCGCCTTCATGGTAGGAGTGAGAGAAGATAGACGTGCCATTCACGACTTTATCGGACAAACGTATGTGACAACAAATCCCCCAACAAAAGTTCAATAATAATAGGGTAAATTATTTTAGACTCCTAGCTAACTTACCATCCAAAATCGAGCTATTTTCCATAAAAAGCTGTAAATAAGAAAGGCATCTCCAAATATAAAAGAGGTGCCTTTCTTTATGTTTAAGCAATCAGAAAGAAATCTATTTAAATAATAAATTTTATTGTAAATCAATAAATTTTAATTGATTTACATATATTTTTGATTTAAAATTAGTTTGTAATAAATAATAACAAAGGAGAATGTTTGATGAAAAAGAAATATCTGTTAGCTTCTACACCAATCTTGTTGGGTGCTATATGTTTCGTTATCTATAGCTTAATTGGTTCAAGTGTGGAACCTGATGGTACTTTAATTGAACCGTTCTTCTTAATTAATTTATCTTATCTATTTGTTTTTAGTGGTGTACTCACCATATTTCTTATTTCTATCGTTTCCTTCATTAAGCGAATTAGCAACTAGCATTACGTTATAAAACAAATAGTCCTTATGGTTAATGTAAGTAAGGGCTATTATAACCCTTATGAATACGAAGAGGGGAGAACATGAAATATATCATAGACCTTTTTTATTTCGGTTACCATCAGGCTTTATCATGCATTTTTCCAGTGGTTATTTTCGCGACACTTGCTTTGTCCAAGATAATTTCTATACCTGGCATACCACGCTACGATTTTATTCTACTAATCTGTCTTATTACGCAATATCTGATGTTAAAAACCAATTTGGAATCATTTAAAGAGTGGAAAGTGATATGTATTTTCCACGTTATCGGATTACTACTAGAAGTATATAAAGTATATTTGGGTTCGTGGTCTTATCCTGAAAAAGCGTGGTCAAAAGTTCTTGGGGTACCACTTTATAGTGGTTTTATGTATGCAAGTGTCGCTAGTTATATTTGTCAGGCATGGCGTAGATTTCATTTAAAAATGAATAAATGGCCCAAAAATATATGGACAATACCACTTGGATTGATGATTTATTTAAACTTTTTTACGCATCATTTTATTTTAGATTTTCGTTAGATTTTAACACTGCTATTATTTATTGTCTTTTTACAGACTCATGTACAATTTATTGTACGGAACACAACATATAAAATGCCGTTGTCTATCTCATTTATCCTTATCGGCTTCTTCATTTGGGTTGCCGAGAATATTGCTACTTTCTTTGGGGCATGGCAATATCCTAATCAACAATTTTCATGGAGTTTTGTGCATATCGGAAAAATTAGTTCCTGGTACTTACTAGTAGTAATAAGCATCATGATTGTAGCGCAGTATAAACGATTTATGACACCTCTTCCTAAAAAAGAAAAGTATTCCATTAACAATCTTGGATAAACAACCTTTTTATATCTACTTTAATATGAACGTGCCCCACTCCTTAGCGAATGAGGCACTATTTCTTTACTCGACTCTGACATACTGATTACTTGCTGTCACATAATAAACGTTTCCTTTACTATTTTTAACCTTGTATTGATAACCATTGCCTACTTTGAGCTTAGCTACAATCGTCGGAAAACCATATCCCTTTTTAAGATAGCCAACAACATATTTATCCGACCAACTGGGCTTGTTATAAAATCTTAATTGACCTGCATGTTTAGACTCTACTCGTTTGCCGATATAGCTTGCTTTTTGTGAATCGCCACGCATGCTATGAAGCAATGTAAGATTCTGACTGGCTGTTCCCCTATAACCTCGGATGCCATATTGAGCAGCATATCGCCGGCGTGCGCGAAAACTGGCGTTCTTGCCAATACTATTAAGGTAATCCACAATGGAATGACCGTAGTAGTTGTCTACTTCTTGGTTAGATACACCATTAATTTCATCGATGAACCCCTTCCAATCATCAAGTAATTTTCTAGGGCAGTTCTTTCCACTCCAGTGCTTATGGGTAACAATTCTTGAAATCGGTATTTTATGCTCTTTCATCAATTTTTTAATTAGCCACTGTGCATTTTTTGTTGCTTTACGGAAGTCGCCATCGCTATTTTCACAAATCTCAATAGCAATGGATCGTCTATTACCAGTTCCATTTTCACCATCACCAGCATGCCAGCCGTTTTCATTCGTTGGAAGATGCTGGTATATTTCTTTATCATCTACGGTGTAATGCCAGCCAACAGTTCGACCACCTGCACCATTATGCAAGTATTGATTATGCATTTCTGCATCTGCGCCTTCGCTGGTATTAGCAGTATTGTGAATTGTTAAATAGAGCGGAACCATAGCATATCCAGGACGTTGTTCCTTTTGAGAGGCAGGTATAAAGTCTTTAATAATTTTTGGCATAAGAAATCTCCTCCTTAATATTTTTATATTAAAAAAACGGCTTGCCCGTGTGGACTAGCCGTTTGACTACTTAATAATGCTTATTCTGTTGTATACTGCTTATGGCTGAAAGAATATATTGATTACCTTGTTATAATAGCTACAAAGTTAAAATATTAAAATAGAAAGGTAATATCTTTGTTTAGTAATGAAGTCAGCAGTCGCCCCCACTTAACCATATTGGTTTCACTTTCTTATATTGAAGTGAGAGTCTTACTGCCAACTATCTGCGAGATTTAATACTCATATTAAATAGTGCCTACATGTTAGGCGCTTGCCTCAGTATTTTGATAAATCGTGTTTCCTTCCTTAATAGTCTCTACTACGTTAATGTTATGAATCGCCTCTTTATCTATCGTGAGCGGGTTCTGATCCAATATTACTAAATCTGCATATTTTCCGACGGCAATGCTCCCTTTTGTATCCTCCTCAAAATATTGATACGCCGCATTGATGGTAACGGCTTGTAACGCTTCGTAAACAGTAACACATTCCTCTTCTCCAATTCGCCGACCACTTCTAGTTTTACGATTCACAGCACACCAAATGGCATGAAGCATGTCAGGTTTAACAACAGGGGAGTCCTGATGAAAATTAACAGCCAATCCTTTATCGAAGGCTGTTTTTGCTGGACTAATTCTGCTACCTCGTTCTTCCCCTAAGTTTTTGAGGTGTACATCTCCCCAGTAGAAGGTGTGCACATTGAAAATCGACGGAATCATATTTAATTCAACCATTTTGTCCAATTGATCACTACGTACAGTTTGACAATGAATCATTACTGGACGCAGCTTGTGTTTATTCGGATTAGCTGCGTCTTTTAAGGATTCCTCATAGCTTCGTAGTAACTGATCCGATGCGGCATCTCCATTACAGTGTGTCAGTAATTGAACATCATCATTAAGCGCAGTTAAAACAAATTTCTTTACCTCTTCATCTTGGAACCACGCATACCCTCTGTAATCCGTTTCTCCTTCATATGGTTCCGTTAACCAAGCTGTTTTTCCTTGTGGAGAACCGTCCAAAAAAAGCTTATATCCTCCAAGTTTAAACCGATTGCTGTACTTTTTAGCATACCTTTCGTATTGTTGTAGCAATTCTGTTGGTGCTTCCATTACTAATGGATAGGCAACGATATCTATCATGAGCTTGTTCTGATCTGCTAAGGTATGGAAAAGCTGCATCATTTCTTTACTTGTAGCACCTTCCTGGCAAGTCGTAATCCCATTTTTAATATATATTTCTTGACCTTGCTGCATCATCGCTGCAAAATTTGTCCCAATATCACTTACTACCTCTTCTCGGATAGCCATCATACTTGCTTCTTCTAAATATCCATTGGGCTCTAGTGATCCTCTTACTCTACCAATCTTACCGCCTTCATGATCTTTCGTATTTTCATCAATTCCAGCAAACTGTAAGGCCATGTCATTGACACAACCCATATGAGCAGATGTATGCATGACGATAACCATTCTATCCATCGACACTTGATTAAGTATTTCTTTGGTTGGATGCTGCTTTTCTTGTAATACATTATGGTCGTAACCAAAACCAATAACTGGATCGGTATCTCTCAATTGCTTCTCTTCTATATAAGACTTTAATGCGGTCACAATCTCATCGAAATTGTTACATGTACTTAAATCACACAAAGCTGCAACAGGACCAACCATCGAAACATGGCTATGAGGATCAATAAAGGAAGGTAACAACGTATGACCTTGTAAATTATGTTTTTCAATGTTGCCATTGTGTAATAGGGATTCAAACTTAGCTAACGAACCAAGGTCTTGAATGACACCTTTCTCTACCAATACAGCTTCGACTGATTCCTTGTCTTTTTCCATCGTGATAATTTCTCCACCATAATATAGCTTTTTCATTGTAATTCACCTATCCTTTTAAAAATAGGGAGTTTCTGCCCATCCCCTTGAAAAGGTGGAAGAAGGAACGTTTGATTAACAAATCTTTCAAAAAAATGAGTGCCTGGATTTTTCCACAAAGGGCCCATTTACTATCAAGAAAACAATAAACATTGACTTGTAAAAGAAGGTTTAACTAGTCCTTTGTCTTTCTTCCACCATCTTTTTTAATTCTTCTTGTCCGTTTCTAAAAGATTCAATTTCTTTTATCGTTTTCAATTTTTCTGCTATAGGTTTCAATACTTCTTGAAGTATTCCTTGAAAGCGCAGCGCCTTTTCATCTTCTTTTATTTGCATTCCTCCATTTTATCGCGTCTAATTCAACAAAGCGAGCGTTTCAAACTTATGATTCCTCGATAGTATTTAAATAACATACAAAAGAAGTAACGTTTTGGTGTTCCTGCGTAAATTATCTACATGTTCCCTCATCGCGTGAACTTCACGATTCTGTACTGCGTGGATAAACGTGATTTCACATCCTGCTTGGTTTTCAACCAATGTATTCAGCATACTCATCATCGGTGTAATTCTTCCGCAAGTATCTCTCGGGATCAATATAATTAATGCATACACCTCAGTTGAAATTGCACGTCAGGCTGAAAGGACACTTAAAGGGCATCTGCCCTTTAAGTTACCCATTCTACTCCATTACAGGTTGGGGAAAGGAGCTGTACATTACTTCCCTTTAGTACCAATAACATACTTAAAAATTATTACATTTTAGAGAATGTCCTTGCTGGAAATTACGAAGTTTTTTTAATTCTATCATTCTTTCAACAAAGAAAAGCCGCATGTAACAATGCGATCGACAGCAAAAAATAATTCTAAAATATTTTCATGATCATGTTTCCCTTTTGTAATATTTCTTTTTACCCTGTATGGTGACATCAATTATTTTGGCAGGAATAGAATAGCATCACCAATATCTCTTTCACCTGAATTATCGGAAGGATGATTAATTAATTGACTTCCAACTGTCATTGTTGTGGATCCTCCACCATCAAGATTCATTGCTTCATAAGCACCCAAGCTTTTCATAAGCTTTGCCGACTCTTCAAAGGTTACTCCAACACTATTCATTGGATCCCTACCATCTACAGTTACAAAGATTATATTACCATTTGCTTTAATGCCAGCAAGTGTTCTAGGGTGACGGCTTTTAACAAAACTATTGAAAAAGTCTTCGCTCCAACGAAACCCTTCTTCTTCTGAGTGAATATCTATTTTTCCGTCATCCAGAATGCGTGGTCCTCCATTTATAATACTAGTGTACCTTTTGGCTGGCACCGATTTCCCATCTAATAATAAATGAGTTTCAACTTCGATTGACATACCGATCTGAGCATTTTGGCTTAACCATTTTATAGTGTCTCCAGTGGCAGCAAGCACTGCCCCATTTACTGGGATATTGCCACCTCTATTATGACGAATATCCGTTACCTTCCCTTTTGCATCTAAAACAACCTCTAAGCCATTTCCTGCCGGCGTCTCATCTCCAAAAATGGGTTTAAACAAAATTAGTTCGTCATCATCTGTACATGTGACATCGTGTTTTGGATCTTCTTTTCGTTCGTCCTCTGAAGTACCACCACAACTACGGATCAACCCTGGCTTTCTATTCAGACCATCTATAATTGATTTTTCCCCATTTGAGGAGATAGCTTTTAAATCTGTTTCCACATTTGCAATAGAGGCCTTGTTTTCACTCGAGTCTGAAAACAATAAACTCGTTCTATCCCCTACTGATTCACTAACAACTTCCCCATTCACCATTGAAACACCTGCTAAATCACCTGGTGTCCCATCGTTTGCTCCTACAACAAAGTATCCCCCGTTCACAGCAGCAAGTGAATTCATGCGTTGCGATATACTTGTCAATTGTTCCTTCCCCTTAACCACATCATTGGATAAAAATGACCTAATTTCACCTTTAAATTTATCTGGATTGACTTCTAAAACATCAATATTCCACGGACCTGTGTTTTGAACCCCATTATTTTCAGTTGGGTTTCCACGGTCAATATGTGTATGTGATAGGCCAGGTGCAATTTCCTTCTTATCACGAGATTCTTCCAACCATGGATCCCCTAAATCCAACCTTTGCCACTTGTTTATAAGATAAGCCGCATCCCTTTTGAGCTTCTGATATACCTCATCAGAAATTAATTGATTCTTTTTCTGCTGATTAATCAATGTTTGAAATCCATTCAAATGCTTGACGACTTTTTGAGGAAAATTTTCACCCTCAAAATGACTGACCGTTTTCAGATGCATGATTAAAGAATGAACTGCGCCCTTATTTGTGATTAAACCTGTTTCTTCAAAGTATTCTATTAGTTTTGTCATCCCATCTGCATGAAGCGGATTCTCTCCTGGTTTAATCGTAATATCTGCTACTAAAGGAAGATGATCAGATGCCAATGAGTGAATTACCTGACTGGAACTGACATTTAGTCTTGGAGATGTTAAAACATAATCGATTCTTTTTGTAGGGGAATCCGCCGGATACGTATATCCCAAGCCATCGTGATTAACAGACCAGACATCTGTATAAATTTGAAAAAGTGATTGCATTTCAGTTGCATTAGGCGTGGCATTTAAATCACCCACCAATACGTTATTATTATGCCTAGAAGTAATATCCACTATGTCCTCTACTTGCCTTGCACGTACATTAGAACTCAAATGTGAGGTATGTGTTACATAGAACCATACTTCTCCCCCAGCAACGTATACTTGTGCTTCCAATAGCCCTCTTTGCTCCTCATCATCTGTCAATTTCGTTAACTTGTAGTTTTTTGAATCAAGAATAGGATATTTGCTTAATATCGCTGTTCCATATTGGTGATTATGAGCCTGTCCTTCTTCAGGTGGATAGTTAAGATTGGGACCAAAAACGTAATGCATATCTAACATTTCAGCGAGCTCTTTAGCCTGATTTTTAAAGTCACTTCTCTCTGACCAATGATTATCTACTTCCTGAAGACCGATGATATCCGCATTAGACTGACGAATTTGTTCCGCTATTCGTTCTAAATCCAATTTACCATCCATTCCCTCTCCATGGCGAATGTTGTACGTCATTACTTTCATTTGTAAAGACTTTTCTCCCAAATCCGAAGAGGAATTCTCCGCTGCCACCATACTTCCAAACATAGCTATAGACAACGATAGTAAAACGATTGCAAACAGAACTATAACTGATCTTTTAATGTTTCTCCCTCCTAAAAAAATAGTTGAATTATAGCTAAACCTCAGATTTCACAATGTGAGATTTACACCTAGATTGGGGTTCTTTATATAATTAATATTTATTGCTTCATAAGTTATTCGTTAATCAACGTTAACTTTTTATTAATTCTCGCAGAAAACGAACTCCATAAAATCCGCTCCATCGTTTCTCCATACTTTTAAGTAATTCAGCAATCTCTATTATTATGCATCATAACGCTTTGACAGTTTCTCCTGATGGGCATGGAACATGTGCTTAGTGCGGTGATAAAGTTTACTGCCGGAATGGGTTATTAGACGGAATTATTCAAAATGACTATACGCTTATATGCTTTTCTTGCCTTACTGCCAGTTATATTTAGGATAAATGGTGATACAATATGCAAAGGGAGGGAAATACAAAATGGAATTCGAATTTGGGAATGCTGCTATTATTCTACCCCCTTTACACATTACCATTATGGCAATAATCATTATTTTCTTTTTAGTAAGGTGGAGTAAGCAATTAGAAACACGACGTTTTACGATTTTCTTCTACTTTCTAATAAGTACAAACATTGCTCCGTTTTATTCTCATACTACCGAGCAGGGAAGCTTTGAGCTATGGATTCCCTTAGGGTCTATAGTAATTTTCCTGTACTTGTTTCACAGCAAAGGAAGAAACCATCCTTCTAAAATAAAAGCAAGCATTCTAGGGCTTTCCATAGCTTTATATCAATTGATTCTTCAATATGTTGGGTAATTCTTCGATTCTATTAAAGGGATAAGCTATTCTTGAATAAGAAGGAGCTTTCTGAATTAGTCAGAATAGGGAAAAGGAAATTTTCTAATGCTTTGCTTATACAATCTGTTTATAATTTACTACAACAAAAAAATGGTTAAACCCCTCCCTTAAACGGAGCTGTTGAAGTGAATATTTTATTGATATGATAAAGGGAAACTTTAATCAGAATGGGGATTGGTTTATCCCGCCACTAATTGTTCGTACCTCAAGGGTATGACTTATAGGCTTTGGAACCAATCGAACATTTACTGACAGTTGATCCCCACTTTTCCATATTGGTTACTCTTTATTGCTTGGAGTGGGGGGCTTACTGCCACTTATATGTGGGATAAGAAGATGAGCTATAGAACATCTTCTAAAGCGATACTTCAAAGGTATCGCTTGTTTTAGTCTGGACTTTGGATGAAAAGCTCGAAATATTGACATTGTAAAATTTATTTTTTCCTAAAAAGCGGAACTTTTCGGAATGTTATTCAGTCTGTATATATAAAGGGAAATTTCAATCCATTGTGGGAGTTATTTATCCCCCCACTGATTGTTCTTACCTCAAGGGTATGACCTATAGGCTTTGGAACCAATCGGACATTTACCGGCATTCGATTCCCCACTTCCATATTAGTTTCCCTTTATTGCTTGGGATCGGGGTCTTACTGCCAGTTATATGTGAGATAAAGGGAGGTGGTTGAAATCAGCCGTCTAAATGAAAAGGAAATATATGAAAGCCATTTTGAAAAGGTGTACAAAACAGCTTATTTTATTTTAAAAAACGAAGAACTAGCAAAAGATGCCACACACGATACTTTTATAAAAGCGTTCAAACATTTGAACAAAATCAACCAGCATGCAAGAATTAATACTTGGATAACTACTATTGCTACACGTACAGCTATTGATATCTATAATAAAAACAAAAAGCAAATAGCATATGAATTTAAAGAAGAAAACTATCTATCAAAGTCAGATGAGTTTAACGTTGAAATTGATGAGTTAGAAAATTATTTAGACAACATTCCACCTGAACAAAAACAAATATTGATTTTAAAATATATGGAAGAATTAACAGAGAAAGAAATTGCAAACCTTCTATCTATTAAACTAGGAACTGTGAAATCAAGAATATTTCGGGCAAAACAAAAATTATACGAACAGTATACGTTAGGAGGTGAAAATCGTGTTGGAGAATAATCAGAATGAACAAAGGTTAAAGGAACACGTAACAAAGGAGATAGATTCGATTAGAGTGCCAACAGGATTGAAAGAAGAAATGTGGACACAGGTTCAGCCTGTACGTAAGAAGAGAAGAATACCTTCAAAAGTTCTTCCGTATATAGCTACGCTTGCATGTGTAGCCGTCTTAATTCCGCTTGGGTTAGCTGTATTACCTTTTAATTCGGAACCAACACCTAGTGACGTTGTAACAACTCAAGAAGAACAGATAAAGACAATAGAAACTGTATTACAGAATGCTCTTAATGGTCCAGATGCTGAATTGAAGCAAATATTTAATCGTGATACATCTATAGAAGACAGTATCCAATATGATAAAGAGCGTTTTAAAGAATATTTTGCCAATGATACAGCCTATATGGAATTTGTAAATAGTTACGGTGCAGTTTTAATGATCATTCCTATACGAAACGAATACACGCTGCAAGTAAAAGATATCAAATTTGAAAAAACAGATTCTAAAGAGATTATTTATAACTTTTCAGTTGAGGTACTGTACCAAAAAGAGGGCAGTGAAAAATCAGACGTTGAAGTTGTTGATGGGCAAGCAAATCTTAATGAGGACCATAAAATAGAACGAATATTAATCCGATTAAACGACTTATGGAATGCTATAGAAAAAAACTAATGTAAAGGCGATTTAGACCATCGTCTTTTTCTTTACTACCGATAGTGGGTCGTTCACCCTTTTATACATGATAGTTGTTAATGAAAACTAAATCAGATGTACATTTAATAACAAAAAATTCTCTTTTGGTTTAATTCCTTTTCACAGTTTCTAACCCTACCATATTGATTAGGATTATATAAGTAAAACAAGCCCCTCGTGGAAGCTTGTTTTATTTTAATTTGTACGAGTTCCACTAGTGACAAATCCTAGCTTCCCACCAACAACTTCTTTCACCTCATGAATGACAACAAAGGAACTTGGATCAATGGTTTGCACCTTCTTTTTGATTTTTAAAAGCTCCGTCTTTTTAATAACCGTATAGATAATTCTTTTATCTTTATTGACGTAGTATCCATATCCATAATAAATCGTGGCAGCATTACCAAATTCGTTTGTAATTACGTTAGAAATTTCTTCATATTTATCTGACATAATCGTCATCGCTTTCTTATTATGGAAACCTTCAATTACTTGATCCGCTATTTTTGTACACAAATAGACAAATATAAAGCTATATAACATATTATTAATTCCAATAATAAATATGAAAGCTGCTATGATGATGCTATCCATATAAAATAGACTCTTAGAAAAGCTATATCCCTTTGTGTAATTTAATAAATATGCAAGAAGAGTTGTTCCACCGGTCGAGCCATCAGCGATGAAAATCAGACCTAAACCAGTCCCAAGTAATAATGCGCCAAATACAATGCCTAACACCATATCTTCAATACCAAACGGAACAAAGCTTAGGATACCAAGAAATAAAGAACTCATGGCAACACCTAATATGGTATAAAATATCGTTCTTTTCATTAAGAACTTATATGCGATCGCTATAAAAATAAGATTGATGATAAACGTACTTATACTTGTTGGGATCTGAAATAAATAGTATAGAATTAGAGACATACCAATTGTACTTCCATCACCTAATCTATTCGGAATAACAAAAAATTGAACGGATGCAGCAATCAGAAAAGATCCGACTATAATTAGAAGCACATCTTTTATAATGTTTTTCATATAAATAACCTCCCTAGCCAAAAAATTAAATGTAAACCTTCCATCAGTGGGAGCTTTGTTTA
Source organism: Virgibacillus sp. AGTR (assembly GCF_016919725.2). Lineage (GTDB taxonomy): Bacteria > Bacillota > Bacilli > Bacillales > Amphibacillaceae > Virgibacillus > Virgibacillus salarius. The sequence goes on along the minus strand of NZ_JAJERH010000035.1, from coordinate 7,475 downwards.
TCCCCATGGTTTGGTAGTACCACAAGGGTATGACCTAAAGGCCCTAGAACCAATCGGACAATTACTGGCAGTTGATCCCTACTCACCAATATTAGGTTCTCTTAATTGCTTGATGTGGGGTCTTACTGCCAGTTATATGCGGGATAAAGTGAAACTTCAATCCGTGGGGTGGCGTATTATCCCCCACGGATTGTTAGGTGAACCAATCGGACATTTACTGGCAGTTGATTCCTACTCACCAATATTAGGTTCTCTTTATTGCTTGATGTGGGGTCTTACTGCCAGTTATATGCGGGATAAAGTGAAACTTCAATCCGTGGGGTGGCGTATTATCCCCCACGGATTGTTAGGTGAACCAATCGGACATTTACTGGCAGTTGATTCCTACTCACCAATATTAGGTTCTCTTTATTGCTTGATGTGGGGTCTTACTGCCAGTTATATGCGGGATAAAGTGAAACTTCAATCCGTGGGGTGGCGTATTATCCCCCACGGATTGTTAGGTGAACCAATCGGACATTTACTGGCAGTTGATCCCTACTCACCAATATTAGGTTCTCTTTATTGCTTGATGTGGGGTCTTACTGCCAGTTATATGCGGGATAAAGTGAAACTTCAATCCGTGGGGTGGCGTATTATCCCCCACGGATTGTTAGGTGAACCAATCGGACATTTACTGGCAGTTGATCCCTACTCACCAATATTAGGTTCTCTTTATTGCTTGATGTGGGGTCTTACTGCCAGTTATATGCGGGATAAATAAAAGACTTTAGAAATTAACTATTTCTTAACCTCTAAAGCCACTAAATTCAACTATTAATTTATACACCTCATCATGTAACTTCACGATTATAGTAATCTCTACAAGCAAAGTCAATACACTGTAAAATTTTTAGATTAATAAGATATATAATCCATTGTCATTCCTATTAGCTATGCTTTTAAAAACAAGCTGAAATTGTATGCCTATTGGTGAATCACATGAAAATCAGCCTAACATTATATAAAATGAAACTTTAATCCGTGGGCTTTTGTTTATCTCCACGGATGGTAGTTAAACAAATTGGACATTTACTGCCGTCGATCCTCCACTCTTCTTAAGACGAACAATTCTTATTATGAAGTGGACACACCAGACAGTGTGTGAGTGTTTCCTTCTTTTTTTCCAGCTTATGAAAGTAGCAGCACGTACGCCTTATTTTTTGTTCACTAAGAGAATTGGGATTAGTCAGATAACTACTCATAGGATGATTCATACAATCAAAATAGCTTCCATCCAATTGATTCAATTCTCTAGCAAGTTCAATAATTCTTTGGCGATGATCGGGATATTTCTCCACTGCTTTTCTAAAGAAAGAGTTGAGCCGAACCGCTACATTTTCCCATAAAATAAAAAGAGGAATATTTGTCACCTGGTGAAACGCCTGCAACAATGGCAAGATATGATAAGCAAAAAGCCCCTCCCAAGCCTCCTGTCGTGAGTCAGTATATTTGACCTGTAGAGCATCTACCCTAATATCCAACTGCTCGCTAATGGTGCAAGAGGAAAGGGGAATGATTTTGGCTTGTTCTTCCCATAACATGGAATCCAATACCTGAGCTGGAAGAACCTGAGCGTACTTCTTCATCATCATTGACGCAGTAACCTTTAAGTTGGGAGCATAGATTCGCTGCATTTGATGATTTAAAAATTCAATACATTTTACCTCTTCCATTAATCCAAGAACAGGAATCATTAACGAAACCCCTTTCTGTTGCGGTATAGTAAATAAATGAAAAATGGTGCCCCAATCCCAGCTGTAAATACTCCAGCAGGAATATCCGATGGCAAAAAGACCGTACGAGCTATGATATCAGCTCCCATCACTATTAACGATCCGATAAGCGCAGAACCAACTACTAAATTAGCAAACGATTTATGCAATATAATCCGAGCGATATGAGGAGCGATAAGCCCAACAAAAGCTATGCCACCTGCAAAAGAAACAGCAGCGCCAGCTAATGCAACACTCAAAGCAAGTAATAGAAAGCGGAAAAATTGAACTCGAACACCCATACCGATCGCTATATCGTCTCCTAATTGCTTGACATTTACAATCCCTGTAAAAAATAGCGAGAGAAAGATCAAGGTAAGGATAATGGGAAGGAGAATGATTACTTCCTGCCAATTGGCACCGTATAAACTTCCGGTTAACCATAGATATACTTTAGAAGCAATGGCAGACTCACTTGATACCATAAACATGGTCACTATGGCATTGGTCAATGCAGAAATGCCAATTCCAATAAGAATTAATCGCATGGGAGTCACCCCATTTGACCATGATAATAAATAGATAATAGCTGATGTAACTGCTGCTCCAATAATCGAAGCCAAGGGAAGCCAATTGACACTCATCTCACCCAGTAAAAAAACAATAAACAAAACCGCTCCTACAGACGCCCCTCCTGTTACTCCTACAATGTCCGGAGAACCTAGAGGATTACGAATCATCCCCTGTAGAATTAACCCGGAAACTCCAAGCCCTGCACCCACAAGGAAACCCATTATTACACGGGGCATTCGGAGTTCATGAAGTATAAAAGGATAATCGCTTTCACTAAAGAGCTCTTGAAAAACCGCTCCCACAGGAATATAACTGCTTCCTGCTGAAAGGCTTATGATAAAGACAACTACCGTAAGCAATAATAAGCAAATCAAAATAAACAACGACTTTTTATGAAATTGCATTGAAATTTTATCATTTTCACTTCTGATTGTGTAAAAGTCACCCACTTTTCTTCACCCCTTTTCTAGCTATATAAATGAAAAATGGCGTTCCGAAAAGAGCCGTCATAACTCCTATAGGCATTTCCTGAGGGGCAATGACGAGTCGTGCTGCGATATCAGCACATAATAGCAAAGTAGCCCCGAATATACCACTGATCGGTAAAATCCATTGATAATTTGGTCCTGTGATTCCTTTAACAATGTGAGGTACAACCAGGCCAATAAACCCCATCGATCCTGCTATAGCTACAGAGCCTCCAGCTAAAAACACAATAATGATTCCGATTACCAATTTAACCAAACTGGTGTTTAGCCCAAGATTTTTAGCCACATCGTCACCAGACATAAGAATGTTCAGTGGCTTTCCAACCAATAACGAAATAATAATGGCTCCTAAGATAAAAGGAAGAACCGGTAGAAGAAGGCTTAATTCCCGACCCGCCACAGAACCAGCTAGCCAAAACAACACGCTTTGTATACGCTGTTCATCCAAAACGAGCATCCCTTGCGTGAATGAGATAAAAAGCGCGCTAATTGCAGCACCCGCTAAGACAATGCGAACTGGAGACAAGCCATCTTCCCCCATTGAACCTAGTAAATATACGATCGCCCCCGCAAGTCCAGCTCCTATAAAGCCAATCCACATATACCCGCTTAAGGATTCTACTGAAAAGAAGGTAGCTGAAGCGACGATAAAAAATAGTGCTCCTGCATTCACCCCAAAGATGTCAGGTGCTGCTAATGGGTTACGCGTCAATGCTTGCATAAGCGCTCCGGCAATGGATAGACTTGCTCCTATGGTAATAGCAATTAATGTTCGGGTTAAGCGCGACGTACGAATAATGACCTGATTTGTGTCGGAAGGGTCATAATGGAAGAAGGCGTCCCAAACTGTAGAGAGAGGTATAGAGGTTTTTCCTAAAAATATGCTTAAAAAAGATGCAATTACAAATAAAAGCAATAGAACAAGAAGCGTTATCCACCTTATATGTCGATTGTTTATAAATTTGTTCATTATTTTTCTCCCCAAAGAAACAAAGATAGGAGAAATCCTCCTATCTTTCGTCATTTATTTTTCTAAATCAAACCTGTCATACAAATCGTCCAGCATTAAGTTTGCGGCTTGAATTCCACCGGACATGTTCCATATAACTTCATCGACCATATGAACCTCGTCATTGTTTACAGCGTCCAGATTCTGCCAAAGAGGGTGGTTCGTCCATTCTTTATAATTATCTTTAATCGCTGGGTCATCACTCATGAAAACATAGAAAACATCAGCGTTCATTTCATTAATACTTTCTTTGTCGGTTAGCTTCATACCCCATTCATCTGATTGTTGATTCTCTGGTCTAGTGAAGCCTGCTTCTCTAAGAATCGTTCCGGCAAAACTATCAAAATAAATACGAGCATGATCACTTCGGAAGTTCAAGATAGAAACATTTAGCGGCCACTCATCTCCTAACTTTTCGGCAGCTTTTTTATTGAAATCTTTAATCCGTTCATCCCAATTGGTCAAGATTTCATCTGATTTATCTTGCTTATTCAACGTTTCTCCCATTAATTTAACTGTTTCCTTAAATTCATAGACTTGATCAATGGCTACAGTGGGAGCAATTTTATTTAGTTTTTCATAGATTCCCTCATGACGAAGTTTCGATGCAAAAATAACATCCGGTTTTAACTTCGCAATCTCTTCTAAATTTGGCTGTGTCTCTTCCCCCACTAATTTCGTTCCTTCTAAATCATCTCTAAGATACTTATAAATAGGTTTCTCTACCCAGGACTCAACGATTCCTATTGGCTCCACCCCAAATGCAATAGCGGTATCCGTTGCTCCTTGGTACAGCGTCACAACTTTTTCAGGGGTTCCCTTGATAGTTGTCGTCCCCATAGCGTGATCAATTTCCCGCTCTTTTGAATTCTCGCTTGAAGACTTCTCCCCTTCCTCAGACGAAGCGTTTTCTGAAGAAGTTTCTTCCGATCCACAAGCTACAAGCAGTGTAACCATAAGTACAACAAATAAAAGTAATCCCCATTTTTTATGTAATTGTTTATTTAGCATATGTATTCCCCTTTTTTTGATAATGATAATCATTTTCATTTAATATTATAGTATTTCATATGATAACTCATGTCAACAATACAGTTAGGACTTTCCATCATTTAACTATAAGTAGAATTATAGAATTAAAAAGGAGCTTCTCAAAAGTTCAATAAACTAATCAGAAGCTCTCTACAATATAAAGTAAATCCTTTTTATTAAATAACAAAAGGTATGTTATTCAGGGGTTATCAAACAAACTCCTTCACATAGGGTTTCAGGCGTTATTACATCACCTGAATTTTTTGGAAAAATATTTTCTCGCTCGTTTGGGCATTTTAAAATCTCCTCGGCTTTTATTTGAGCCAAGTCTATCTGACCTTAACTAACTTGTCCAATTAGGTGTAACAGATTCATGTTAACTTTTTTAATTACATCCGAATATTCTTCATTTAAAAATTTCTTACTAAACTCACTTGTTAATAAGAGAATTAGATATCCTTTTCATTACGACACTTTTTACATCTTTTCGGGTATGAAAAGCCTTTTTTCTCATAAAATCGTTGCTCTCCCGTTGTAAAAGTAAATCTTACTCCACATATCCAGCATTTTAAAAGCAGGTCATGCGGCTCTAAGCCCTCTAGTGCTTTATTTATAGATTCTGTCCTTGCTTTTACAACTGAATGATCAATCGGCTCATTTCTATTTATTACATTTATAGTTGTTCGAATCTCAGCTCTTACCTTTTTATAATCAACTTTCTCCCATAATTCTAAATAAGGAATAAACGCTTGATCTCCGGACTCTTTAATCTTCTCAAGCAATAATAGAATCATTTTCCTATTCCGATCCTTTAAATAGCTCATATCAGGATTTTGTTTTCCCTGTTTGGCCCATTCCTTCCATTCATTTAAAAGTTCATCAGCATATTGATCGGACTCTATGTACCAACCCCGCTCTGTGAAAACAATCATTGGAAATTTTCCGTCATACTCAATTTCTAGAAAATCATAATCAATCATCCAATCAATTTTTTTCATAATTTCATCTAGTTTCTCTGACTTAAAATAACCATAGACAGGACACCTATCCAACCCCAGTTGCAATACTTTCTTTTCCCGTGAACCCTTTAAGATTTTAGCAAGAAGTGTTCTTCCTCCTTTTGCAATAATTTCATCAGATGCTCTCAATATAACTTTTATCTCTTCCTCAGATAATCGATTAATCTTAGATTTCTTCAAAACGGTAAGTCCTCCTCATCCACCCAGCGTTTAGATACAATCGCATCTTCTTGCTTCATAGATTTTCTTAATGCTTTACTGAGAGCTGGGTTAACTGTTAGGACCCTTCCAAACATCTCCCCATAAAGATTACGAATCCATACTTTAACAGTTGCTTTCCTTTTTTGATTAGGGACTGGGATATTTTTAATTAAGCTCTTTGGTGTCATCCTCAACTCCTTGGCCATTTGTATATCAGTCTCATTCAAACGACATCGTGTTTTTGCCCCTTCCCAAGCTTGTGAATTCTTTTTTGTCGCCATCACCATATCCACACCTTTTTATCATTCTATAATTTCTGAGGATTACCATAAGTCCTGTATAATTGTGTGTATTTTTTACTTGAATCCCTCTTCTATTTTGTTCTCTTTAGTGACAAGACTTCACATTAATTTTACTTTGTTTGAGTCATCTATAAAAGTCATGTATTCTTTTTTATATCGTTTTTCTTTCATCTTCAATTTTTTTGATATTTTCTTTTCAGCAATACACCACCAAAACAGCAAGTTGCCCTCATTAAAGAAACCTTTTTAGTAAACTTTTATCATGCCGGATACTTGATATACAGAAATCTACCTTCAGTATCTAATCTGTACACCATATACGCAACCAATTCATCCCACGACTAAAGTCACGAGCGTTCCCGGCTAAATTCTAAATTTTTTCACTGTTTTTTCTAAGAAAATTATAAATCCAACCTACTTCAAGCAGTGAATAGACAAAAAGAGACTTCTCAAGAGTTGAAACCCATTGAGAAATCTCTGTTACTTCATGTTAGTATTTTGTTAGCAAATAACTCAATAATCCTTATTTATCAAGAGTTTTGGAGCATGAATTACATCATGCCGCCCATAATTCAGATAAATATTCAGGATTTCATCAACATTCTATTTAATTATTTCAAGCGAAAAAACATCTAAAAATAGTTATGGGATTGCGCTTTATTTCGAAATTTTATTATTACTGGTGAGATTCCTGTGAGACCTCATAAAAACCTCACATGTTACGAGCTCCTAGCATTACTTAAACTTCATTCTACACCTACATTATTATCATTGCATTATATGCTTTAACAATCTTAATCCATGTATTTAGAGTTATCTTGTTAATTATCTCCCATAAAAAGGAGCGATAGGACTTTATGAAATATCAGTTTGAATCAGTATGCCGACTTTCTTGATTTTTTAAATGAGAATTTACTTTCTACTGTTGAAACGGCTGAAATATTAGGAATATCTAAAGCTAGAGTTGGTCATCTAGTTAAATCTGGAAAGCTACAACCTGCAAAAAATCAACCTAAAACTTTTCTTAAAAACGTAGTATTAGCCAAAAAAGAGGAATTAGAAGAACTTAGAAGAAAATACAGACCCTATGATGAATA